>NZ_WIVE01000030.1 GCF_009601025.1 Roseospira navarrensis
CCGGATCGCGGATCACGATGACAACGGGCAAAGACCCCATCCTGAGACGATCACACGATCCGGTGCGGGGCCCCGGGTGGCCACCCGGGGCCCCGCAACCCGGCATCTCCACAATGCCACAAATCAAACAGACAATCCTGAGAGAGCGAAGCGACCGAAGGATCTCGAAAGGTGGGTTCGACCCCACCCGTGTCACAGAACGGCAATCCGGGTTCGGAGCCATGTCTCGATTCCTGGCTGCGCAGACACCGAGGTCCGGGCGCGCGGTGGCTGCATGCCATGCGCCGGTTTGCTACGCTGGGGATGCGGAAGGGCGATGGGGGGACGGCACAGGCATGGGGGACACGCACGACAGTGATCCGGCGCGGCCCGGCTCTCCGGAGGCGGCGGCGCGGGCCGACGCCCGGGCCGGCCGCTCGCGCATGGCCGACTTCGCGGCGTTGGAGGCGGGTGCGCCTCTGGCGCTGGAGTCTCTGAGCGGCCTGACTCTGTGTCTGGAGTATGCCGCCCGCCCGGGCGCGTTGCCCGATCCACGGTGGGTCACGCTGGAGCGCACCCGGGGAAGCCCGCCCCACGCGCTCCAGGCGTACTGCTGGCATGAGGGCCGGTCCCGAACCTTCCGGTTCACGGACATCGCGGCGGTGCGGGATGGGGCGGACGCCGCGCGCTCCCTGGCGGACGTGCTCGCGCTGTTCGGGGTGGCGACGTGGTCGCGATCGCGATCGCTGGTGCCGGCGCGGGACGGCGGTATCTCACCCCCCGCCGCACGAACGGGTCTGCCACGGGTCCGGCCGGACCGGCCGTCCCCTCCGGCGGGCCGGGAGACGTCGCGCGTGCTGGAGATCCTGGGCCTGTTCTGGATCGACCTGCTGGGCGTTCTGGTCCTGACCGGGTTCTACTACGATTTCAAGGGGATGCTGGCCATTACGCTGCTGCTGGCCCTGGCGGTCGCGCCGGTGGCGTTCCTGGTCGGCATGGTGCAGCCACGGTGGGTGCTGCCGCGCCGGGCCGCACCCACCCGCCTGTCCGTGGCCGGACTGTACATGACCGCGCTGGCGGTGGCCGTGGTCCTGTTGGGCCTGGCCTTCAGCGGCGAGCAAGATGGACCTCCCGACGATCCCGTCGACCCGGGCGCGGTCTCGGCCCCGGCAGAAACGCCCGGCGGCGCGCGCAAGGCTCGCGATCCTTAGTGCGCGCCGCGCGACGCGGCTACTCGCCGCGCCACTCGGGCTTGCGTTTCTCCAGGAAGGCGTCGATGCCCTCTTCGGCGTCGCGGGCCAGCATGTTCGTGGTCATGACATCGCTGGCATAGGTGTAGGCGTCGGCCAGCGGCATATCGAGCTGGCGGTAGAACGCCTCCTTGCCGATGGCCAGGGTCAGTGGCGACTTGGACGCGATGGTGCGCGCCAGCTCGGAGACGCGGGCGTCCAGCGCGGCCTCGTCGGGCACCACATCGTTGACGAGGCCGGCGGCCTGGGCCTCGTGCGCGGTGATGGGCCGGCCCGTCAACAGCATCTCCATGGCCTGCTTGCGGCCCACGTTGCGCGACAGCGCGACCATGGGCGTGGAACAGAACAGGCCGATATTGACCCCCGGCGTGGCGAACTTGGCGTTTTCCGTCGCCACGGCCAGGTCACAGGTGGCCACCAACTGGCAGCCGGCCGCCGTGGCCATGCCGTGGACCCGGGCGATCACTGGCTTGGACAGGCGGGTGATGGCCAGCATCAGGTTCGAGCACTGCTGGAACAGGTCCTCGTAAAAGCCCCGGGTGGGGTTGGCCCGCACCTCTTTCAGGTCGTGGCCGGCACAGAAGGCGGGACCGCCGGCGGCCAGCACCACCACCGTCACGCTGTCGTCGTCGGCCACGGCGGCGAGTCCGTCCAGAAGGGCGCTCATCAGGTCCACCGACAGGGCGTTGCGCGCCGCCGGCCGGTTCAGGGTCAGTGTGGCGACGCCGTCGGCGTCCTCGCGCAGGAGCAGGGGGGCATCGGTCACGGTGTCCATGATCGCGGTCCTCGCTGAATTGGGTCTTTCGGGCACCCCGTTACGTGGGCATGCCCCTAGGGTGCGACCACCGTAAAGGCGACCTCTTCCGTCACGGAGTCATCGCCGAGGCCGTCGCGCACCGTGACCTGAAGCACATAGTCGTTGGGTGGCAGGCTCTCCGTGCCCAGGGACATGGTCATGAAGACGTCGGTCGAGGGGACACGGCTGCGGAACGGGACGTCGGCGAAATCCCGCTGGCCGCCCAGGATGGTCCCCTTGGTGTCCAGCAGCAGGAAGTCGGCCTTCAGGCCCATCGCGTAACGGCCGTCCTCAAGGGTGTAATCCAGGCCGATCGGCTCGATGTACAGGTGCAGCGGCGTACCGGCGGGGTAGGGTGCGGCCTCTCGCGGGGTATAGGCGCGGAAGCCGGTGGCGGCCTCGGTGCTGGGCTCGATCCGGGTGAGCGCGAAGGGCGCTGCCGTCCACACGGCGAGCATGGCCTCGCGCAGCGCCTCGACGGCGGCGGCGGGCTCTCCCGCGGTGACGCTCTCCGCCGCGCGGTCCACCGCCGCGCGGGCCTCGGCGTCGGTGGTTTCCTCGGCGGCCCGGGCGGACGTCGATACCCCGACGGCCAGTGCGATCAGGCAGACCGGCGCCCAACGCGGGCGCGGGCCCGCTCTTCCCTGTCCCCCATGCATGCTGACGGTCCCTTCCCGTTCTGTTCCATACGCCACCGTTTGGAGATAGACTGCCCCCATCGGAAGGTTCAGACAGGAACTATACCCACCCATGTCCCGCATTTCACTGCCGGAATTCTCCGCCATCCTGGACCGCGAACTGCCCATGACGCGCCTGCTCGGCATCGAAACCGAGAGCATCGCGTATGGCAGCGGGCGGCTGCGCATGCGCTACAATCCCGATCTGGTGCGGCCGGGGGGCACGGTGGCCGGCCCGGCCATGATGGCGCTGGCGGATATCGCCATGTACGCGGTCGTCCTCAGCCTGCTGGGGCCGGTGGAACTGGCCGTGACCACCAACCTGTCGATCAACTTCCTGCGCAAGCCAGCCCCCGGTGACATCGTGGCGGAGGCGCACACGCTCAAGGGCGGCAAACGCCTGATCGTGGTGGAGGTCGAACTGTTCTCGGAGGATGCGGACAGCCCGGACGGCCGCGCCCTGGTGGCGCACACGGTGGGGACCTATTCCGCGCCGCCGCTGCCGGACCGAAGCGCCGTCGAACGCGCCATCCAGGCCGGGGACTGGTCGGCGGTATCCTGATACCGTCTCCGTAGGTTTCTGATTTGGCACCCGTTTTTGCGTTGACATCGGCCGGGCCGGTGGCATAGTGCGCGCCCAGGACGGGACGGACCTGCCGTCCCACCCGCTTCCTTCCAGAAAGCGCCAGCGATCCTTCGCGGACGGAGAGCCGAATGAAAACCTATTCCGCCAAGCCCAGCGAGGTGGAGCGCAAGTGGTACCTGATCGACGCCGAGGGCGTCGTGCTGGGCCGGCTTGCGGCCACCGTGGCGAACATCCTGCGCGGCAAGCACAAGACCATGTACACGCCGCACATCGACACCGGCGACCACGTCGTCATCATCAACGCCGACAAGGTGCGCCTGACCGGCCGCAAGATCACGCAGAAGCGGTTCTACTGGCACACCGGCTATCCGGGCGGCATCAAGAGCAAGACCATGGAGCAGATCCTGGGCGGCAAGCACCCCCAGCGCGTGGTCGAGAAGGCCATTGAGCGCATGGTGCCCAAGGGCCCGCTCGGTCGCTCCCAGATGAAGAAGCTGCGGGTCTATGCCGGCGGCGAGCATCCGCACGAAGCGCAGCAGCCCGAGGTTCTGGACCTGGCCGCGCGCAACCCGAAGAACAAGAGGAGTGTCTAAGCCATGGCCGACGAGCGCACGGGCCTGGACGGCCTGAAGGACGCCATGCGCGCCCAGCCGGCGGCGGCCGCCGCAACGGCGGGCGACCCTGCCACCTCTGCCGCCGAAGCCCGCCAGCCGATCCGCGATTCCTTCGGCCGGGCCTATGCGACCGGCCGGCGCAAGAACGCCGTCGCCCGCGTCTGGGTGAAGGCCGGCAGCGGCCGCATCACGGTCAACGGCCGTGACGTGACCACCTACTTCCCGCGCCCGGTGCTGCGCATGGTCATCAACCAGCCCTTCGTGGTCACGCAGACCATGGGCCAGTTCGATGTCATCTGCACGGTCAAGGGCGGCGGTCTGTCCGGCCAGGCCGGCGCGGTGCGCCACGGCCTCAGCCACGCCATGGGCCGCTGGGACCCGTCGCTGCGCCCGCCGCTGAAGGCGCAGGGCTTCCTGACCCGCGACTCCCGCGTGGTGGAGCGCAAGAAGTACGGCAAGGCCAAGGCCCGCCGCAGCTTCCAGTTCTCCAAGCGCTGATCCGGTCCGGGCTCTGCCCGATCCGACGGAAGGGGTCGTCCACGGCGGTGGGCGGCCCCTTTTGCCGTTGGGCCGCGCCGACCAGGGTTGACTTGCGCCCCTGCTTCCGAGAACCCTGATCTGCGCGTATGCGAACAGGTCTATCCGGGCGATGAACCGGACGAGTCCGGGGCATCGCCGATCCGTCTCAAAAGTTCCGCCCCGGTCCGACTCAACGGGCCGGGCCTGTCGTCTCCTCGGGAGGATGCATCCATGACCATGACACCCCGCGCCTTCGGGCGCGCGTTCACCGCCGCCGCCATGGCCGGCGCCCTGTCCCTCGGCGCCCTGGCCTCGACGGCCCAGGCGGAGACCCTGCGGGTCACGCTTCAGTTGCCGATGAAGCACCACCTCGGCCAGAACCTGCAGGTCTTCAAGGAGATCGTCGAGGAGAAGAGCAACGGCGACCTGACGGTCGAGATCTATGACTCGGCCCAGCTCTACAAGGACAAGGAAGTGCCGCAGGCCGTGGCCTCCGGCGCCATCGAGATGGGCGTGGCCTCCATCACCCGCTTCGCCGGCACCATTCCGGCCGTGGACATCTTCTATGTGCCGTTCACCTTCCCCGACTACGAGACGCTGTTCGCCGCCACCGCCAAGGACAGCGCCGTGCGCGGTCCCATCGACGAGGCCATTCTGGGCACGGGGGCCCGCGTGCTGTGGTGGCAGGCCTACGGCAGCGCGGTGATGCTGTCCAACGACACGGCGTTGCGCACGCCGGCGGACATGGAAGGCATGAAGGTCCGCGTGTTCGGCAAGACCCTCGGCGACTTCGTCGAGACCGTGGGCGGCGTGCCGACCCTGACCTCGGGGTCCGAGCAGTACATGGCCTATCAGCGCGGCACCGTGGACGCCGGCCTGACCGGCATCACCGGCGTGACCGGCCGCAAGCTGTGGGAGGTGATGAACACCGTCACCGTCGCGAACGTGGCCGCCATCGAGTTCCTGGTGCTCATCAACGAGGACCTGTGGCAGGACATGAGCGAGGAGCACAGGGCCATCCTGACCGAGGCGGCGGCCGAGGCCGAGGCGTGGGTCAACAGCCGGATCCAGGAGATCGAGGCCGCGGCCATCGAGGAGACGAAGAAGCATGCCGACGTCGTGATCCTCGGCCCCGAGGAACTGGCGGCCTGGGAAGTGGCGGTCGAGCCCGTCCGCCAGGGCTACATCGAGTCCGCCGGGGACATGGGCCAGCAGCTTCTCGACGCGGCCCTCGCCCTGCGCTAGAACGCCGCTCCACCGTCTTCGCCGTCCCGTCCCGGCCTCCGGGGCGGGGCGGCGGTCGTTCGGCCGGACACCGCAAATGAGAGCGCCGCCGCCATGCCCGCCTTCGTCCGCAGCATCGACCGGGCGAGCGATATCCTCGGTCATGTGGCCGCCTGGATGTTCGTCGCCATCGGCCTGATGGTCTCGTATGACGTGACCATGCGCTACGTCTTCACCGCCCCGACCAAGTGGGCGCTGGAGATCTCGGAGTTCTTCCTGCTCTGGGCCACGTACCTGGCCGCCGCCTCTGTGCTGCGACACCGGGAGAACATCCGCATCACGCTGCTGTATGACGTGGTCGGGCCGCTGGGCCGACGGCTGTTCGACACCGTCTCCCTGACCATCATCGCGGTCTTTTCCGGCGTGGCCGTTGTCCACGGCATCGACGTCTTGGTGGACTCGGTGGAGCAGGGGCGACGCACCTCGACCATGTTGCAGGTGCCGAAGTGGATGACCGAGTTGTCGATTCCGGTGGGCTTCGCGCTGCTGCTCGCCCAGGCCCTGATCGAGCTGGCGCGCGCCTGGACGGGCGAGGCGCCCCGACCCGTGGGCCATCAGACCGAGACCGGCGACTCCCTTGAGGACGCGGGCGGACGCGGAGACGGGGAGGGGCGGTCGTGACCACACTCCTGATCCTGGGCGCCCTGGTCTCGCTGCTGGCGCTGGGCGTGCCCATCGCCTTCACGCTGGGCATGCTGGGCCTCGCGCTGCTGTACCTGGCCGACTTCAACCTGGTGATGATCCCCCAGGGCCTGTACAGCACCATGGACAACTTCATCCTGGTGGCCGTGCCGCTGTTCCTGCTGATGTCCAACGTGCTGCTGAAGTGCGGCGTGGGGCGGGACCTGTTCGCGGCGGTGCAAAGCTGGGTCGGCCACTGGCCCGGCGGGCTGGGTGTGGCCACCATTATTTCCTGCGCCATCTTCTCGGCCATTTCGGGCTCGTCGGTCGCCACCGCCGCGACCATCGGCACGGTGGCCATCCCGGAGATGATCGAGCGCGGCTACAACCGCCGTTTCGTCTATGGCCTGCTGGCGGCGGGCGGCACGCTGGGGATCCTGATTCCGCCGTCGATCCCGCTCATCATCTACGGCGTCATCACCGAGGAGAGCATCGGCGCCCTGTTCCTGGCCGGTGTCGGCCCGGGGCTGCTGCTGGCGACCATCTTCATCGTCTATTCGATCCTGCTCGCCCGCTTCGGCAGCGGGTTCACACCCGTGCCCAAGGCCGCCCCGGCGGAGCGCTTGCGCGCGACCCTGGTGGCGCTGCCCAGCTTCGGTCTGGCCGCGTTCATCCTGATCGGCATCTACCAGGGCATCTTCACCCCGACCGAGGCCGCCGGGGCGGGCTTCGTGCTCTCCCTCGTCATCGTGGCCGGGCTGGGGCGCCTGACCTGGGCGCGCCTGAAACAGGCCGTGATGGACTCCATGAAGACCACGGTCAGCATCCTGCTGATCCTGGCCGGGGCCAAGATCTTCGGCAAGGCGATCACGCTCTACCGCATCCCGCAGGACATCTCGACCTTCCTGACCACCAACATTTCCGAGCCCATGCTGTTCGTCGCCGTGGTCGCCGGCGTGCTGCTGATCATGGGCCTGTTCCTGGAAAGCCTGTCCATGCTGCTGGTCATGGTGCCGGTGCTGTATCCGTCGCTCATGCCCATGGGCCTGGACCCGGTGTGGTTCGGCATCTTCTTCGTGGTGATGATCGAATGCGCGCTGATTACGCCGCCGGTCGGGCTGAACCTGTTCGTGATCCAGGCCGTGGCGAGAGCGAAGATCACCGACGTGGCACGCGGGGTCTGGCCGTTCGTGCTGTTCATGCTGGGCACGGCGGCGTTGCTCTACCTGGTGCCGGACCTGGCGCTGTACCTGCCGTTCAAGCTGTAGGGCAGGGACGGCCGCTGCAGCCACCGACCGAAACCTTGACCCCGGGCGGCGGCTGCGCCACTGTCTCGCGCTTCCCGTCCCGCGCGCCCGCGCGGGGCGGGGTATCGCCGTTCCCCAGGGACCCCGGGACCATGCCAGACTCCGAATTCTACCGCGTCAAGCGGCTGCCCCCCTACGTCTTCGCCGAAGTCAACGCGATGAAGGCCCGCGCCCGCGCCGCCGGCGAGGACATCATCGATCTGGGCATGGGCAACCCCGACCAGCCCACGCCGAAGCACATCGTGGACAAGCTGGCCGAGGCCGCCGCCAACCCGCGCGCCCACCGCTATTCGGCCTCGCGCGGCATTCCCGGGCTGCGCCGCGCGCATGCGGC
The DNA here is from genome assembly GCF_009601025.1 of Roseospira navarrensis. Classification (GTDB taxonomy): domain Bacteria; phylum Pseudomonadota; class Alphaproteobacteria; order Rhodospirillales; family Rhodospirillaceae; genus Rhodospira; species Rhodospira navarrensis. Next base: position 7,968 of record NZ_WIVE01000030.1, read on the forward strand.
CTATTATGAGCGCCGCTTCGGCGTCAGCCTCGACCCGGACTCCGAGGTGATCGTCACCCTGGGGTCCAAGGAGGGCCTCGCCAACCTTGCCCAGGCCATCACCAGTCCGGGCGACATCGTGCTGGCCCCCAACCCCAGCTATCCCATCCACGCCTTCGGGTTTATCATCGCCGGCGGCTCGGTGCGGCACATTCCCTGCCAGCCGGATCACACCTTCCTGGAGGCGCTGGAACGCGGCGTCCAGCACTCGGTGCCCAAGCCCATCGCGGTACTGCTGAACTACCCGTCCAACCCCACGGCGCTGGTGGCCGACCTGGATTTCTATGGTCAGGTGGTGGATTTCTGCCGGCACCACGGCATCTGGATCCTGTCCGATCTGGCCTATTCCGAGATCTACTTCAACGACCAGCCGCCGCCGTCCATCCTGCAGGTCCCGGGGGCCCGCGAGGTGGCGGTGGAGTTCACCTCGCTGTCCAAAAGCTACAGCATGCCCGGCTGGCGCATCGGCTTCGCGGCCGGCAATCGCCAGCTCATCGGGGCGCTGACCCGCATCAAGTCGTACCTGGACTACGGCGCCTTCACGCCGGTGCAGGTGGCCGCCACGGCCGCGCTCAACGGTCCGCAGGACTGCGTGGCCGAGGTCCGCGCCATGTACAAGGACCGGCGCGACGCCATGGTGGAGGCGTTCGAGCAGGCCGGCTGGCCGATCCCGTCGCCGCCGGCCACCATGTTCGCCTGGGCGCCGCTGCCGCCGGCCTTCGCCCATATGGGCTCGCTTGAGTTCTCCAAGCTGCTGCTGCAGGAAGCCAAGGTGGCGGTCTCGCCCGGCATCGGCTTCGGCGAGCACGGGGATCAGCATGTCCGCGTCGCGCTCGTGGAAAACCGCCAGCGCATCCGACAGGCCGCAAGGAATATCAAGGCCTTCTTGTCGAATTATGACGCGGTGCTTGAAGAATCTGAACGCAAACGCACGGAGGTTTGAGTCGCATGGGCGCGCCGCTGAGGATAGCCATCGCCGGCCTGGGCACGGTCGGGGTCGGAACGGTCCAGCTCCTCCAGGAGCACGCGGAGGCCATCGCGGTGCGCTGCAGACGCCCGGTGGAGGTCACCGCCGTCAGCGCCCGCGACCGGCACCGCAACCGGGGCTGCGACGTGTCCATGGCGACCTGGTATGACGACCCGGTGGTCATGGCGCGCGAGGCCGAGGCGGACGTGGTGCTGGAGCTGATCGGCGGATCGGACGGCGTCGCCCGGGCAACGGTGGAAGCGGCCCTTTCGGCCGGGCGCGCCGTGGTGACGGCCAACAAGGCCCTGCTGGCCGAGCATGGCACGGATCTCGCGCGCGCGGCGGAAGCGGCGGGTGTGCCGCTGGCCTACGAAGCGGCGGTGGCGGGGGGCATTCCCATCGTCAAGGCGCTGCGCGAGGGGCTGGCCGGCAACCGGGCGCGGCGCGTCTACGGCATCCTCAACGGCACCTGCAACTACATCCTCACGACGATGGAGGAGACCGGCCGCGAGTTCCACGACGTGCTGGAGGAGGCTCAGCACCTGGGCTATGCCGAGGCCGATCCCAGCTTCGATGTGGACGGCATCGACACCGGGCACAAGCTGACCCTGCTCACCAGCATCGCCTTCGGCCGGCCCGTGGACTTCGGCGCGGTGTTCATGGAGGGCATCCGCCACGTCACGGCCATGGACATCCAGCAGGCGGACGAACTGGGCTACCGGATCAAGCTGCTCGGCGTGGCCGAGGAAACCGAACACGGCATCCTGCAGCGCGTGCATCCCTGCATGGTGCCCAAGCAGGGCCCCATTGCGTCCGTGGACGGGGTGTTCAATGCCGTGGTGACGGAAGGCGACTACGTGGGCCGCGCCAAGCTGGAGGGGCGGGGCGCGGGCGCCGGTCCGACGGCCTCGGCCGTGGTCGCGGACATCATGGACGTGGCCGCCGGCCGCACCGCGCCCACGTTCGGCGTGCCGGTGGACCGGCTGGAGACCGGACCGGCGGCCTCCATCGACACCCACGTGGGGGCCTATTACGTTCGCCTCATGGTGCTCGACCGGCCCGGTGTATTCGCCGACATCGCAACCGCGCTGCGGGACACCCAGGTCTCGATGGAATCCATTCTGCAGCGGGGGCACAACCCCGGCGAGGTTGTCCAGGTGGTCATGACCTTCCACCCGACTGTGGAGGCCGCCGCGACCCGGGCCATCGACCGCATAGCCCACATCGATGCGGTGGTGGAGCCGCCATGCATGATCCGCATTGAAGACCTCTGACCTTGGCAGCCCCCGGAGGGGCCGCGACGCCGCGTTCCTGTGTTAGGATCAGAACCGAAGGGATTGAGCGTCCTTCGAAGGAAGGACCGGGGCCCGGATCGGCGGGCCCTCCGCCTTCAATGCGGCCATGCCGCAGGCGCAGGTCAAGGATCAAGTGGCATGATTCCGGAAGACGAGTATCACGTGCTCGAACGCAACCTTGCGTTAGAGATGGCGCGGGTCACGGAGGCCAGCGCGCTGGCCGCCGCCATGCACCTGGGACGCGGAGACGAACGCGCGGCCGTCCGGGCCGCCAGCCGGGCCATGCGCACGGCGCTGAGCGGGGTGGGAATCGCCGGCCGGGTGGTCTTCGGCGATGCGGATCCCGGCGGTGAGGACGACGAGGACGGGCCCGGCATGGGCGACGGCGTGGCCGTGGGCACCCGCGAGGGGCCGAACGTGGAACTCGCCGCCCAGCCCCTGGAGGGCCCGACCATCTGCGCGACCGGCATGCCGAATTCCCTGTCGCTGCTGGCGCTGGCCGAATCCGGCGGGTTCCTGCAGGTGCCGCCCGGGTTGTACATGGAAAAGATCGCCGTCGGCCCACGCGTGCCGGAGGGCGAAATCAGTCTCGACCGCTCGCCGGCGGAGAACATCCAGGCGCTGGCCCGGGTGCGGGGCGCGCAACCCAACGATCTGGTGGTGTGCATCCTCGACCGGCCCCGCAACGAATCGCTGATCGCGGAAGTGCGGGCGGCGGGGGCGCGGGTCCAGCTCATCCAGGACGGTGACGTCTCCGGCATCATGGCGACCACCGATCCGCGCAGCGGCGTGGACATGCTGATGGGATCGGGCGGGGCGCGCGAGGGTGTGCTGTCCGCCGCCGCGCTGGCCTGCCTGGGCGGGTGGATGCAGGGGCGGCTGATCGCCCGATCGGACTCGGAAAAGGCCGCGTTGCGCGCCACCGGGCTCCGCCAGCCCGACGGCCTCCTTTCCATGGAGGACATGGTCAAGGGCGATGTGATGTTCGCCGCCACCGGGGTCACGGATGGAGCCATCCTTCAGGGTGTGCGCCGCTGGCCCGGTGGTGCGGTCACGCACAGCATCGTGGCCCGCACGACCTCCGGCACCGTGCGCCGGATCGAGGCAAGGCACAATCTAGGCCGCAAGGACGGCCTGCCGCCCCCGGGCGACGGGTCGGCATGACGGCAGCGGACGGGGCCCTCTGGTCCGTGCTCGGACGGCGCTGGTGCCTGCGGGAGAGCGACGACCGGCTGGCCCAGGCCCTGACCCAGCGCCATGACCTGCCCGACGTGGTCGCCCGCCTGATGGCGATGCGCGGCATCGGCCTGGATGCCGCGCCGGCCTTCCTGGCCCCGCGCCTGCGTGAGCAGTTGCCGGACCCCAGTCATCTCATCGACATGGATCGGGCGGTGGCGCGCCTTGCGGCGGCCGTCGCCGACGGCGAGACCGTGGCCGTGTTCGGCGACTACGACGTGGACGGCGCGACCTCCAGCGCCCTGTTGAGGCGCTATCTGGAGGCGGTCGGCTGTCCGCCTCTGGTCTACATTCCCGACCGCCTGGCGGAGGGTTACGGCCCCAATGCGCCCGCCCTGCTGGAGCTGCGCGCTCAGGGCGCCTCGGTCTGCGTCTGCGTGGACTGCGGCATGACCGCCTTCGCGCCGCTGGAGGCCGCGCGGGCGGGCGGCCTCGACGTCATCGTGGTGGACCATCACGCCGCCGGAGACCGGCTGCCGGACGCGCTGGCCGTCATCAACCCCAAGCGCGCGGACGAAACCTCGCCGCACACCGATCTGGCGGCCGTCGGGGTCACGTTTCTGCTGGCGGTGGGGCTGAACCGGGCATTGCGCGCGGCCGGGTGGTTCTCGGAGGACCGCCCCGAGCCCGACCTGATGGCGCTGCTCGATCTGGTGGCGCTGGGCACGGTGTGCGACGTCATGCCGCTGACCGGGCTCAACCGGGCCTTCGTGGCGCAGGGCCTGCGGGTCATGGCGCGGCGCGGCAATGCCGGGCTGGCCGCCCTGGCCGACGTGGCTGGGCTGAAGGAGCCGCCGGGCGCCTTCCACCTCGGCTATGTCATGGGGCCGCGCGTCAATGCCGGCGGCCGCGTGGGCGAGGCGCCCATGGGGATGCGTCTGCTGAGCACGGCCGACGCCGACGAGGCGCGACGGCTGGCGGAGGCTCTGGACGGGTTCAACATGGACCGGCGCGAGATCGAGGCCCAGGTCCTGATGGAAGCCATCGAGCAGGTGGAAGGGCAGGCGGCGCCGGCCGACGGGCCGCTGGTGCTGGCGGCCGGGGACGGCTGGCATCCCGGCGTCATCGGCATCGTGGCCAGCCGGCTGCGGGAGCGCTACGACCTGCCCGCCTGTGTCGTGGCCATCGAGGCCAACCAGGCGAAGGGCTCCGGGCGGTCCGTTCCCGGCCTGGACCTGGGCGCGGCGGTGCTGGCCGCGCGCGAGGCCGGGCTGCTGACGCTGGGCGGCGGGCACGCCATGGCGGCGGGGTTCAGTCTGCATCCGGAGGGCATCGGCGCCCTGCGCGCCTTCCTGGCCGGTCATCTGGCCGACCAGCTCGGCGACGGCACCCTGGACCCCCGCGTGGATCTGGACGGCGCGTTGGGCGTCGAGGGCGTGACGCTGGACCTGATCGCCCATCTGGAGCGACTCGCCCCGTTCGGCTCCGGCCATCCCGAACCGTGCTTCATGCTGACGGACGCCCGCGTGCTGTTCGCGGATGTGGTCGGCATGGGCCATGTCCGCTGCCGCCTGGGTGGGCGCGGCGGCGGCCAGCTCAAGGCCATCGCGTTCAAGGCCGCCGACAACGACCTGGGGCAGGCCCTGTTGACCGGGCAGGGCCGCACCATGCATCTCGCCGGCACGCTGCGCGTTGATCGGTGGCAGGGGCGCACCCAGCCACAATTCATCATTGAGGATGCCGTCACGGTTCTCTCGCCGTGATGCAGGCGTGCCCATCGACAGGAGATTTTCTGTGGGCGCCCTTTGCGGCGCAGTTGCGATCCGATACACTCTCCACCTCACGCTCCGAGTGGGCGGGCCGTGGGGGTGCGGAACCCTATTGCGAGACGACGGCCGCAAGGACAGCCAGGGAGCGCGCGGCGCATCATGGCGGCGAAACCCAGTGCCAAATCCAAATCCAGCGCCAGGTCGACGGCGACCCCCGGCGGCAGGCCGGCCGGGAAGGCGGGGGCCACGCACAAGCGCGCGGCGGCGTCCGGGCGTGATCCGGCCACGCCCGAGTCCGACGGCGGGGCCGCCGCCCGCTCGGCCGAGCAGGCGCGCGAGATCCACACCATCAACGAGCAGCTCGGCGGTCCGGTCCTGGACATCTACCGGACCCTTCTGCCGAACCTTAACTCCCTGACCTATACCGACATTCTTGCCTCGCCGGAGTTGGTCAACGGGTGCCTGCTGATCTTCGAGAAGCAGCGCGCCCTGTTTGCAACCCTGCTGAAGGACAAGGACGGCCAGCCCGTGACCACCGACGATGCTCCCCTGTGGTGCGGGCGGTCGGTGGAGGACGTGCGCGTGCTGGTCATCCGCACCACGGCCAAGAAGTACTTCCGCACCCACGGCGACCGCTTCAAGGACGTGTCGGAGCACGCCAAACGGGCGGACTCCAAGGTCAACGTGTCGCTTCTGGAACGCCTGTTCGATGCCGTGTCCCGGATGTGGTCGGGCGGGCCGTCCACCGGAGCGCGGGGCGCCAAGCCGGCGGCCAACCGGCACAGCGGAGCCGACCGCTTCTACGACACCATCGCCCCGTTGCTGCGCCACCGCTGGCAGGTGCCGTTGATCCCGTATTACGCCGCGTTGCCGCGCTCGCTGATCCAGGAGCTGGACGAGGGGCTGCTGAGCATGCGCCGGCCGGAGGACCTGGAATTCCTGCTCAGCATCGGGCGCAGCAACTTCAACGAGGCCCAGCAGATCGCCGGGGACCTGGCCCAGGAGATGCTGAAGACCGATCCCCGGGCCACCGTCGGGGTCTCCCATGCCGGGACGGTGGAATACGAACGGCTTCTGAACGGCCTCTACCACACCATGGGGGCGCGGTTCTGGAAGGTGTTCACGGGCACCGAGCTTCTGGACAGCCTGCAGCACAAGACCACGGCCGACATCGTTGAGATGGCGTCGCACCTGGACCGCATGAGCCCGTCCACGGTGGACTATCTGATCGCCCACCTGCAGCGCCCGCAGATCGCGCCGTTCCTGAGGGTCGCGGAGCAGGTGCTGCCGGCGGCCGAGTTCGACGCCATCTTCGGCGTGCCCGGTGACCAGCGGCTGGCCAAGGTGTTCGCGGAGAAGGCCGCCACGATCCGCCTGGATCCCTCCGACCCGGATGATTTCGAAAAGCGTCTGCCGTTCATCTTCCAGGCCTACAAGTCATCGCCGGGCGACTTCGCGAAGAAGCTCTGATCCCCCATTCTCGCACGGACCATCCGGTCGTCGCCCGCCGTTGTGCGGGCGCGACAAGTGTGGCACGTCTGGTGGACCACGACAGAGGAGTCTCGTCATGCTGCTTGGGTCCGACGCGGTGCGCCGCGCCCGCTTCATTGTGGGCGGTCTCGCTCTGAGTCTGGCGCTGGGGAGCGCCACGGCGGCCCGCGCCCAGGTCGAGGCGTCATCAGGGCCGGCGATGGAGTCGGGTGCGGCGCCGATGCCGGCCCCGGCCGTTCCGTTCGCCACCTGGCTGGAGGCGGTCAAGGCGGAGGCGCTGGACCAGGGCATCCGCGCGGGCACGCTCTCACGGGCCTTCACGGGCGTGGAACCCAATGACCGCGTCATCGAACTGGACCGCCGCCAGCCGGAGTTCACCAGCACGTTCTGGGGCTACTTCGACAAGGCGGTGTCGGACCGGCGGGTCGCGGACGGCCGGGAGCGGCTGGCCCGCCATGCCGGCCTTCTGGGCGCCGTCTCCCGAGAGAGCGGCGTGCCCGCCGCCGTGCTCGCCGCCTTCTGGGGGCTGGAGACCAATTACGGCCGCAACATGGGCGGGTTCAACGTCATCGAGGCCCTGGCGACCCTGGCGTGGGAAGGGCGCCGGGGCGCGTTTTTCCGCACGCAGTTGCTCACGGCGCTGCGCATCGTGGACCAGGGCCATATCACGCCCGAGGCCATGACCGGCTCCTGGGCCGGGGCCATGGGCCACATGCAGTTCATGCCCACCACCTACACGGCCCACGCCGTGGACCGGGACGGCGACGGCCGCAAGGACATCTGGGGCACGCTGCCCGATGCCTTCGGTTCGGCGGGAAAATTCCTGGCCGATCTGGGTTGGAAAGCGGACGAGCGATGGGGTCGGCAGGTCCTGGTGCCGGCCGGCTTCGATTACAGTCAGTCGGACCTGGACCTGCGCAAGCCGCTGTCTGATTGGGCCGCGCTCGGCCTGCGCCGGGCAGACGGCGGCCCGCTGCCCGTGGTCGAGGGCATGCAGGCGGCCCTGCTGCTGCCCGCCGGTCACGACGGGCCCGCCTTCCTGGTCTACGACAATTTCCGGATCATCATGCGCTGGAACAACTCCAGCGTCTATGCCCTTGCCATCGGTCATCTTTCCGACCGCATCGCGGGGCAGGGGGCGTTGATCGGATCCTTCGACCGCACGCCCCGCCCCCTCCGCCGGGTCGAGGTGGAGCAGTTGCAGACGCTGCTGAACCGGCTGGGATACGACGCCGGTGGCGTGGACGGTCTGGTGGGCCCGAGCACCCGGGGCGCCATCCGGCGCTTCCAGGCCGCCGTGGGTCTGCCCGCCGATGGCTTCGCCGACCCGGCTCTTTATGCCCGCGTGGTCCGGGCCGCGGGCGGGTCCCTGAACTGATCCGGCCCGGAACGGCTCGTCTTGCGACAGGGGGCGCCGCGGGGTAGAGTGCTGGTGTCGTGTCAACATCTCGGGGTTCACCGCGAAGGCGGCACCTGATGTGGGGAGATGTCCGGGGTCGATTCGAGAGGCCCGGCTGAAACGGCGCAGTGTTCGCAAGCAGGGAAAGGCGATACCGATGACGATCCGGAAACGGCCCGCCGCGCTCGCCGTCCGTGCCCTGGTGGTGGCCGGTGTGGTTGCGCTCGCCGGATGCGCCGAAACGGCGGTGACCGTGAATGCCGCCAAGAGTGTGACGGACAGCCCGACGGATCCCTGGGCCGAGGGTCGCTACAAGGTCGGCACCGCCTACGAGATCGCGGGCCGCTGGTACACGCCGCGCGAGGACTATGAGTACGAGGAGGTCGGCATGGCCTCCTGGTACGGGCCGAAGTTCCACGGTCGGACGACCGCCAACGGCGAGCGCTTCGATCAGAACGCCTTGACGGCGGCTCACCGCACGCTGCCCATGCCCTCCATGGTCCGGGTGACCAACCTGGACAACGGTCGCACCGTGGATCTGCGCATCAACGACCGGGGGCCGTTCGCCAACGACCGCATCCTGGATGTGTCCAAGCAGGCGGCGGAGCTGCTGGGCTTCCGGCGCCAGGGCACCGCCCGGGTCCGGGTCATCATCCTGCCCGAGCAGAGCCTCGCCCTGCGCGAGGGCCGGGACCCGGCCGAGGTCCGGTCCGAGACCGTTCGGCTGGCGTCCACCCGACCGGCCGGAGCCTTCATCCCGACCGCGACCGAGGTCGCGCGGGCGCCGACTCATACCCCCGTGCCCGTGCCGCCACGTCGGGGGGGCGCGGCCCCGGCCGTCACGCTGGGGGCGACCGGCTGGTACGTGCAGGCCGGGGCGTTCAGCGACCTGGGCAACGCCCGCGAGGTGGCGGACCACCTCTCCCGCGTCGGACCGACGCGGATCACCTCTGTCCAGCGCAACGGCCGGACCCTGACGCGGGTGCGGGTGGGGCCCGTCACCGATGGCCGTCAGGCCGCCCGCCTGTTGCAGGCGGTTCAGGCCTCGGGGTATCCTGACGCCCGTCTCGTGGCCAACTGACCCCCGAACCGGGGGCCCCGCGCCTGGGGCCGTGTCCCATCAAGGCCGGCGCCGCGGGTCGGGCGGGTCCCGTCGTGCGCCGTCGTATCAGCAGGTCCACCATGTTCCGTTCAGACCGACGCGATTCCGATCAGGGGGTCGCCACGCTCCGTTCTTTCGCCCGGGCCTGCGCCGGGGCGGTCCTGCTCGGCGTTGCGCTTGTCCTGGTCGCGGCGCCCGCCGCCCGCGCCGCCGGCATCGAAACCACGGCGCGCGAAGCGCTGCTCGTGGACATCGACACCGGCACCGTGCTGCTGGAGAAGAACGCCACCACCCCCATGCCGCCGTCCTCCATGAGCAAGCTCATGACGGTGTTCATGGTGTTCGAACAGTTGAAGGCCGGCCGTCTGTCGCTGGACGACACGTTCACGGTCAGCAAGAACGCGTGGGAGAAGGGCGGGGCGGCCAGCGGCGGCTCGACCATGTTCCTGGACCCGAATTCGTCGGTCACGCTCGAAAACCTGCTGCGCGGCATCATCGTGCAGTCGGGCAACGACGCCTGCATCGTGGTCGCCGAACATCTGGCCGGGACGGAGCAGGCCTTTGCCGACGCCATGAACCGCCGCGCGCCGGAGATCGGGCTCGCCGACAGCACCTTCCGGAACTCCACCGGGCTGCCCCATCCCGAACACCTGATGACGGCGCGCGATCTGGCGACGCTGGCCGAGCGCATCATTCGGGATTTCCCGGAATACTATCCGTTCTATTCCGAAAAGGAATTCACCTACAACGGCATCACCCAGCACAACCGCAACCCGCTGCTCTACAAGAACATCGGGGCCGACGGTCTCAAGACCGGCCACACCTCGGTCGCGGGGTACGGTCTGACCGCCTCGGCCAAGCAGAACGGGCGGCGGCTGATTTTGGTGTTGAACGGCCTGGAAAGCACGCGGGCGCGGACCGAGGAGTCCGAGCGCCTGATGTCCTGGGGCTTCCGCACGTTCGAGAACGTGGCCATGTTCAAGCCGGGCGAGACCGTCACGGATGCCGAGGTCTGGCTGGGCCAGACGGAGACCGTGCCGCTGGTGCTGCCCGACGGACTGACGGTCACGCTGCCGCGCAACGCCCGACGGACCATGACCGTGACCGTGCGCTACGACGGCCCGATCCCGGCCCCCATCGCGCGGGGCGACGAGGTCGCCACCCTGTCCATCGAGGCTCCGGACATGCAGCCGCTCACCTTCCCCCTCCAGGCCGGCACCGACGTGGAGCGCATGGGCATGGTGAACCGCATGTTCGCGGCCCTGCAGCACATCGTGTTGGGTCTCGCGCTGCCCGAAACCGGCCTCGACGGCGAGCCGGAGGCGGCTGACGGCGCCAGCGGAGGGTAACGGATCCATGCGGCGCGGGCGGTTCATCACTCTGGAAGGCGGCGAGGGGGCCGGCAAGTCCACCCAGGCCCGGCGTCTGGCCACGGCCCTGCGCGGTCATGGCCTGGAGGTCATCGAGACCCGCGAGCCCGGCGGCGCGCCGGGCGCGGAGCATCTGCGCGCCGCCCTGTTCGAGGACCCCGCCGGCGACCGCTGGGACGCGGTCAGCGAGGCGCTCATTCTCGCGGCGGCCCGGCGCAACCACATCCGCCACACCATCCGGCCGGCGCTGGAACGCGGCGCGTGGGTGGTCTGCGATCGGTTCGCGGACTCGACGACGGCCTATCAGGGGTACGGCCACGGCGTTTCGCTGGAAACGCTGGAGATGCTGTATGATCTGGCCGCCGGGCCGTTCACGCCCGATCTCACGCTGATCCTGGATGTGCCGGCCCGCTTCGGCCTGTCCCGCGCGGCGGCGCGCGGGGTGGTCAATCGGTTCGAGGGCCTGGACCTGGGCTTCCACGAGCGGGTCCACCTGGGCTTTCACGAGATCGCGGCCATCGACCCCGAGCGATGCGCGCTGATCGACGCCATGGGGGACGAAGACACGGTGGCGGCCCGGGTGATGGCCACCATGGACGCCCGCATGGCCCAATGGACGGCGGACGCGGACGTGGTGGACGGCGCCGCGCCCGTGGACGGGTAGGGGAGGCGGCATGGCGCGGGCCCCTGCCCCGGACGCCGCCGCGGACGCGGTCCCGCCCCCGCGCGCCAATCCGGACCTGATCGGGCAGGCGGCGGCGGAAGCCGAAGTCCTGCGCGCCTGGACCGGCGGCCGCATGAGTCATGCCTGGCTGCTGACCGGCCCCAAAGGCATCGGAAAGGCCACGCTGGCGTATCGCATGGCGCGGTTCGTGCTCTCCCAGCCGGCGCCGGACGAGGCCGGCGGCACTCTATTCGGCGCTCCGCCGCCGCCGACCGATCTGGCCGTGCCGCCGTCGGATCCGGTGTTCCATCGCGTCCAGGCGGGCAGCCATGGCGACCTGCGGGTCATCGAACCGGGCTTTTCCGACGCCAAACAGGCCCAGCGCGACCTTGAAGCGGGCCGCGCCCCGCGTCGGCGCGGCGAAATCGTCGTGGACGACGTGCGCGGGCTGGGCCAGTTCCTGTCCCTGACGCCCGCCGAGGGCGGGTGGCGTGTGGTGGTCATCGACGCCGCCGACCAGATGAACCGGAACGCGGCCAATGCCGTGCTGAAGGTGCTGGAAGAGCCGCCCCGCCGGGCCATCCTGCTGCTGGTTGCGCACAATCCGGCCCGGTTGCCGGCCACCATTCCGTCCCGCTGCCGGCGGCTGCCGCTGCGCCCTCTGGCGCCGGCGGACATCACCACCCTGCTGGGCCGCCTCCGCCCCGACCTGACGGAGAGCGACCGGGCCACCCTCGCCGGGCTCGCCCGGGGCAGCATCGGGCGCGCCCTGACGCTGGCCCGCACCGGCGGGCTGGAGGTCTACGGCGAGTTGATCGACCTGCTGGGCCAGACCCCGCGCATGGATGTGGCCCGCTGCCACGCGCTCGGCGACCGTGTGGCGCGCGACGACGACACCTGGGCCCTGTTCCGCGATCTGCTGCCGGGCTGGCTGGCGGACATGGCCCGCCTGGGCGCGACGGGCAGGCCCCCGGGGGACGAAACGCCCTCCGGGGCCGCCATGGCCCGCCTCAGCCGGGCGGCGCCCCTTGATCGGTGGGTCGCGGTGTGGGAAAAGACCATCCACCTGCTGGGCCGGACCGAGGCCGTTCATCTGGATCGCAAACAGGCTGTGCTGGCGACCCTCCTGCTGATCGAGCGGGCCGCCGGTCGCGCCTGACTCCTCCCTCGCGCCGGTCCCGACAACCCTCTGTCCCGGAGCCGTTCCCATGTTGGGCCGCCCCCCGTTCTACATCACGACGCCGATCTATTACGTCAACGACAGCCCGCACATCGGGCATGCGTACACGACGCTCGCCTGCGATGTGATGGCGCGGTTCAAGCGGCTGGACGGCTTCGACGTCAAGTTCCTGACCGGCACCGACGAACACGGCCAGAAGGTGGAAAAGTCCGCGCAGGCCAAGGGGATGGACCCGCAGGCGTTCACCGACATGGTGTCGAAGAACTTCTTCGACCTGGCCGCCGCCCTGAACTTCTCCAACGACGACTTCATCCGCACGACCGAGGCGCGCCATACCCGCGCCTGCCAGAAGCTGTGGGACGAACTCATCAAGCGCGACGAGATCTACCTCGGCAGCTACGCCGGCTGGTACGCCGTGCGGGACGAGGCGTTCTACGGCGAGGACGAGCTTACGGAAGGCGCGGACGGCGTGCGCCGCGCCCCCAGCGGCGCCGAGGTGGAGTGGGTCGAGGAACCCAGCTACTTCTTCCGCCTGTCGCAGTGGGGCGACCGGCTGATGGACCTGTACGAGTCCCGGCCGGACTTCGTGGCCCCCGACAGCCGTCGCAACGAGGTGATGAGCTTCGTGCGGGGCGGCCTGACCGACCTGTCGGTGTCGCGCACGACGTTCTCGTGGGGCGTGCCGGTCCCGAACGACGATGCCCATATCATGTACGTCTGGCTGGACGCGCTGACCAACTACATCACCGCCGTCGGGTATCCTGAGACGGAAACGGGCCAGTACGCCACCCACTGGCCGGCCGACCTGCACATGGTCGGCAAGGACATCCTGCGCTTCCATGCGGTCTACTGGCCGGCGTTCCTGATGGCCGCCGGTCTGGAGCCGCCGAAGCGCGTGTTCGCGCACGGCTGGTGGACCAACGAGGGGCAGAAGATCTCCAAGTCCCTCGGCAACGTCATCGACCCCCTGGAGTTGGTGGAGAGTTACGGTCTCGATCAGGTGCGGTATTTCCTGATGCGCGAGGTGCCGTTCGGCAACGACGGCGACTTCTCCCACCGCGCCATGGTCGGCCGCATGAACGGAGAATTGGCCAACGATCTGGGCAACCTGGCCCAGCGCGTGCTGTCCATGATCGGCAAGAACTGCGGCGGGGCCGTGCCCACGCCGGGGGACCATTCGAACGAGGACGTCGCCCTGCTGGGGCAGGCGCACGGGCTGCTCGGTCAGGTCCGCGATGCCCTCGATCGCCAGGCCTTCCATGAGGCGCTGGAGGCCGTTTGGGTTGTGGTGCGCGCGGCCAATGCCTACGTGGACCATCAAGCGCCGTGGGCGTTGCGCAAGACCGACCCGGACCGCATGGCAACCGTGCTGTACGTGCTGGCCGAGACCATCCGCCATGTCGCCATTCTGATGCAGCCGGTGGTCCCGGACTCGGCGGCCCGGATGCTGGACCAGTTGGCGCTGGGTCCGGATGCGCGCGGGTTCGAGACCCTGGGCGAGGGCGGGGCGCTGGTGCCCGGCACGGCGCTGCCCAAGCCGCAGGGCATCTTCCCGCGATATGTGGAGCCTGACAAAGAGGCCTGACTCATGCTGGTGGACAGTCACTGTCATCTGGACTTCCCGGACCTTGCCGAGGACCTGGACGAGGTCGTGGCGCGCGCCCATCGGGCCGGCGTGGGGCACATGCTGACCATCTGCACCCACGTCACCCGGTTCGAGCGGGTGCTGGCGACCGCGCGCCGGTTCGACACGGTGGACTGCACCGTGGGCATTCATCCGCACGAGGCCGGCACCGAGCCGGAGACCGCGGCCGAGACCCTGATGGAGATGGCCCGCGATCCCAAGGTGGTGGGCTTCGGCGAGACCGGGCTGGACTTCTTCTACGAGCACAGCCCGCGCGAGGCCCAGGCGCGCAGCTTCCGGGAGCACATCCGGGCCGCCCGCGAGATGGGCCTGCCCGTGATCGTGCATACCCGCGACGCCGACCCCGAGACCATCCGGATCCTGGAGGAGGAGCAGGCGAAAGGCCCCTTCCCCGGGCTCATCCACTGCTTTAGCTCCGGCCCGGAACTCGCTGAAAAAGCGGTTGAAATGGGCATGATGATATCCGTTTCCGGGATCGCCACCTTCAAGAAGGCGGACGCGCTGCGCGACACGATCCGGGCCGTCCCCCTGGACCATCTGCTGGTCGAGACGGATGCGCCGTACCTGGCCCCCGTGCCCAAACGCGGCAAGCGCAACGAGCCGGCGTTCACCGTCCACACCGCCGCCGTGGTGGCCGAGGTCAAGGGTATGGCCCCGGCCGAACTGGCCGAGGCGACGACCGCCAACTTCTACCGCCTGTTCACCAAGGCCCGCCGCCCGGCCAGCATGGCGGCGGAGTAGCGCGTGTCCCTGACGATCACCATTCTCGGCAGCGGCGCCGCGCCCGGCGTGCCCAGCATCGCCAACGGCTGGGGCGCCTGCGATCCCGCCAACCCGCGCAACCGGCGCAGCCGCGCCTCGATCCTGGTCGCACCGGACGGGGAGTCCGAGGACGGGGCAGGGCAGGGCGGGCCGCCGGCGGTCCCCGACCCGATCCTGGTGGATACCAGCCCGGATCTCCGCGACCAGTTGCTGGTCGCCGGGGTCAACCGCCTGTCCGCCGTGCTCTACACCCATGCCCATGCCGACCACCTGCATGGTCTGGACGACCTGCGCGAGGTCAATCGCGCCATGTTCGGGCCGCTGGACATCTTCGCCGACGAAAACACCCTGGCCGTGATCGCGGCGCGGTTTCCGTACGCCGTCGAGCCTCCGCCGCCGGAGCCGCGCTGGATCGGGCGGCCGCTCCTGGTGCCGCACCGGATCGACGGTCCGGTCTCCGTGGCCGGCCTGACCGTCACGCCGATCCCGCAGGATCACAAGGTCATGCCCACGCTGGGGTTCCGGTTCGGACCCGGGTTCGCGTACAGCACGGATGTCGTGACCATGGACGAGGCGGCGCTGGACGCCCTGACGGGGGTCCACACCTGGGTCGTCGGCTGCCTGTCCTGGAAGCCGCATCCCACCCATGCCCACGTGGACAAGGTTCTGGAGTGGGCCGAGCGGGTCCAGCCCCGGCGGCTGATCCTGACGCATCTGGGCATCGGTCTGGATTACGAGACCCTGCGCCGGGCGCTGCCGGCAGATGCCGAGCCGGCCTATGACGGCATGGTGCTGGACGTGCCCGCGACCGCGGCGGCGGGATCTACTAGTAGACATTCGTCCGAACGCACGGCCGCGTCCTGAACCGAACCGGACCAGGACGCCGCGGCGCCTCTCACCGCCAAATATTACTATTCATAATATACATTATGCGACAAACGGCACAGCAGGCCAGCCGCAACCCCTTGATGTCCCATCGGAAACACAGCGCCGCCCGGCCGGTCAGTTGACCGGCCGGATGTTGCCCTCGTCCAGGATTTCCCGCAGCGCCCGGGTGTCCTCAATCCGCTTCAGCCCGGCGTTGAACGCCTCGATCACGGGCCCGGGAACCCGCGCCCGCGAGAACCCAACCCGGAACTGCTGGTTCCGATGCGGCACCACGCCCAGAGCCGGCACGCTCTCGCCGACCTCCTCCATGGCCCGGGTGACGACGTGATAATTGCCGTACAGCGCCACGCGGTCCGTCGGTCGCAACCCGATCAGCCGGCGGATGAGCGACGTCAGGTCCGGGCCCAGAACCAGGGCGGTCTTGTCCAGAGTGCCGATGGTCGCTTCCAGGCGACGCGCCACATCCGACGGTCCCTTGGCCAACACGACGAACTCGGTCAGGTCGGCCACCCGATCAATGGACGTGTTCAGGGTGAAGAACGCCAGACGGCTGTCCACGATGGGGCGCGAGGCCCGCATGTAGGACCGAGAGTCCGCCGTGTCCTCAACCGGAAACACGGCGTCGCACGGGCCGCTCTCCAACTGGCTGCCGGGCCGCACCCAGGGCACCAGCGAGATGCGGCAGTCCAGGCCGCCCTCGCGGCAGGCGGCCATGACGGCGCGGGGCATCGGACCGCCTGCCCTGCCCTGCGGCATGAGCGCGCGCGCGGCCGGCATGCTCAGGGCCTGGAGGGCGTCCTCGGCCGTGGTCGGGCCCGCCGCCGGCTCCGGGGCGGCCACATCATCGGCCGGATCGTCGGGCGCGGACTCCGGCTCGGCGACGGCCGCCGCGTCGCCGGCCCCCGTCTGGACATCGGGCGTGGCGTCGGCGATCCGTGCGGGGGTCTCTTCGTCCGGCGCCTCGGCGTCGTTCGGCTGGACCACCGACGCGTCCATCCGCTGCCGGGTCATGGCGTTGGCCACGGCGATGCGCGCGATCCGCTTTTCCCACGGCGCGGGGGGCGGCAGCACCTCGGCCTCGGACGCCGGCGCCACCGCGAGCACCTCAAGGTCGGCGGCGGGGCCTCCGACGGCATCGCCGTCCGGGGAGGGGGTCTCATCACCCGCGGTCACGGCGGGCAGCGGCGGCACCGGGGGCGGCGCCACGGGCGCGGCGCTGTCCGCCGCGGGCCCGTCCGTGTCCCCGCCCCCCGATCCGTCCTCTTCGGCCAGCGCACCATCGGTCAGGGCGGGACCGGCGAACCCCAAAGCCAGCGCGTCGGGCTTCGGCCAGGGCGGGACCAGGGGCGGGATCGCCTCGACGAACGGCGACCATGGCGTGGTGCACAGGGTGATCGGGCGGGCGGGCGTGTCGTCCTCGCCGGCGGCGTCCACCGCGTCCGTCGCAGCCCGGGCGGGAGACACCGCCAGTCCGCCGGCCACCACAAGCACCGCCACGCCACGACCGCAACGGGGGACAAAGCCGCCCCGGTTCGATACCATTCCCTACCCTTTCCCGATCGCCGAACCGACCGAACCACAAGGCGCACACGCTCCATGGCCCATGCCGATTTCGTTCATCTCCGTGTCCACACGGCCTATTCCATGTCCGAGGGCGCGATCCAGGTCAAGGATCTGGTCCGCCTGTGCGCCGGCCAGGCCATGCCGGCGGTTGCCATCACCGACACGGGCAACCTGTTTGGGGCGCTTGAGTTTTCGGTGGGCTGCGCCGATGCCGGCGTGCAGCCGATCGTCGGCTGTCAGGTCGCGGTCCGGAACCCCGACGACCCCTCGGCGCGGCGGCGCGGGGTCGGCCCGCGCGATCTGCGCCGGCCCGACCCGGACTCGGTCGTGCTGCTGGCGCAGTCCGACGCGGGGCTGACCAACCTTCAGGCGCTGCTCAGCAAGGCGTTTCTGGAAACGCCGAGCGGCGAGAAGCCGCAGGTGGACGTGACGGACCTGGAGGCCCGCAATGCCGGCCTGATCCTGCTGACCGGCGGAGTCGGGGGCCCGGTCGGCCGCCTGCTGACCGAGGAACGCCCGGACGAGGCGGCCGCCATGCTGGCCCGGCTGGCGGCGGCCTTCGACGGCCGCTGCTACGTCGAGATCCAGCGCCACGGCATGGCCGCCGAAGACCGCATCGAGCCGGCGCTGATCGACCTTGCCTATGCCCAGGCCCTGCCGCTGGTCGCCACCAACGAACCGTTCTTCCCCAACCGGGCGATGTTCCAGGCCCATGACGTGCTCATCTGCATGTCGGAGAAGACCTTTGTGGATGAGCCGGACCGCCGCCGCCTGACGGCGGAGCACTATTTCAAGAGTGCCGCCGAGATGCGCGAGGTCTTCAAGGACCTGCCCGAAGCCTGCGACAACACGCTGGTGATCGCCCGGCGCTGCGCGGTCATGGCGGAACGGCGCAAGCCGATCCTGCCGCACGCCCACCAGGCCAGCGGCCGCACCGAGACCGAGGCGCTGCGCGATCTGGCGCACGACGGCCTGACCAAGCGCCTGCACAAGCACGTCTTCACCGAGAGCCAGAGCGACGCGGACCGCGAGGAGACCGCCCGCCCCTACCGCGAGCGGCTGGACTACGAGCTGGGCATCATCGAGTCCATGGGCTTTCCCGGCTACTTCCTGATCGTGGCCGACTTCATCCAGTGGGCCAAGGAGCACGACATCCCCGTCGGACCGGGGCGCGGCTCCGGCGCGGGCTCGGTCGTGGCCTGGGCGCTGACCATCACCGACCTGGACCCCATCCGCTTCAACCTGCTGTTCGAGCGCTTCCTGAACCCCGAGCGCGTGTCCATGCCGGACTTCGATATCGACTTCTGCCAGGACCGCCGGGCCGAGGTGATCCACTACGTCCAGGGGGTCTACGGCGGCGACAAGGTGGCGCAGATCATCACCTTCGGAAAGCTGCAGGCCCGCGCCGTGCTGCGCTCGGTCGGCCGGGTGCTGCAGATGCCGCTCGGGTTCGTGGACAAGATCTGCAAGATGGTCCCCAACAACCCGGCCAAGCCGGTCACCCTGCCCGAGGCCATCAAGGGTGAGCCCCGCCTGCAGGAACTGCAGCGCGAGAACGAGCAGGTGGCCCGCATGCTCGACATCGGCGTCAAGCTGGAGGGGCTGTACAGCCATGCCTCCACCCACGCCGCCGGCGTGGTGATCGGCGACCGGCCGCTGTCGGAGCTGGTGGCGCTCTACCGCGATCCCAACGCGGACATGCCGGTGACCCAGTACAACATGAAATGGGTCGAACAGGCCGGCCTGGTGAAGTTCGATTTCCTGGGCCTGAAAACGCTCACCGTGCTCGATACGGCGGTCAAGCTGCTGCGGCCACGCGAGATCACCGTGGACCTGTCCGCCCTGCCCCTGGATGACCGCCCCAGCTACGACATGCTCGGCCGCGGTGAGACCGCCGGCGTGTTCCAGTTGGAAAGTACGGGCATGCGCGACGTGCTGCGCAACCTGAAGCCGGACACGCTGGAAGACATCATCGCCGTCGTGGCCCTCTACCGGCCCGGCCCGATGGACAACATCCCCAGCTACATCAAGCGCAAGCAGGGCGAAGAGCCCGTGCACTTCATGCATGAGAAGCTGGAGCCGATCCTGCGCGAGACCTACGGCATCATGATCTATCAGGAACAGGTGATGCAGGCCGCGCAGGTCCTGGCCGGCTACACCCTGGGCGGGGCCGACCTGCTGCGCCGCGCCATGGGCAAGAAGATCCAGGCCGAGATGGACAAGCAGAGGTCCATGTTCTGCGAGGGCGCGGAGGCGCAGGGCATTCCGGCCAGCAAGGCCAGCGAGATCTTCGACCAGATCGCCAAGTTCGCGGGCTACGGCTTCAACAAGTCGCACGCCGCCGCCTATGCCCTGGTGGCCTATCAGACGGCGTTCATGAAGGCCAACTACCCGGTCGAGTTCATGGCCGCGACCATGACCTATGACATGCACAACACCGACAAGCTGGGCGCCTTCAAGGTCGAGTTGCAGCGCCTGGGCATCGCCCTGCTGGGACCGGACATCAACCGATCCGAGGTGGCGTTCTCGGTCGAGGACGGCGCCGTGCGCTACGCCCTGGCGGGCATCAAGAACGTGGGCGAGGCCGCCATGGCGGCCGTGGTGGCGGAGCGCCGCCAGAACGGGCCGTTCAGGGACCTGAGCGACTTCGCTCGCCGCCTGGACACCCGCGCCGTCAACAAGCGGCTGCTGGAAAACCTGGTCAAGGCCGGCGCCTTCGACAGCCTGGAGCCCAACCGGGCGCGCGTGTTCGGGGCCATCGACACCATCATGCGCCACGCGCAGAGCGCGGCGGAGGAACGCACCTCCAACCAGGTCAACCTGTTCGGCGGCGAGGACCGGGCCCCTGCCCTGCCCCTGCCGATGTGTTCGGACTGGAACTCCATGGATCGATTGGCCAAGGAGCGCGAGGCGATCGGCTTCTACCTCTCGGCCCATCCCCTGGACAGCTACGGCACCAGCCTGGAACGGCTGAGCGTGGTGCCGCTGTCCGCCCTCGCCCGCCATGTGCGGCGGGGCGAGAGCCGGGGCGCGATCCGGATCGCGGTCATCGCCGGCGCCAAAAAGGAGCGCACGGGCAAGACCGGCAAGCGCTATGCCTTCGTGGAACTGTCCGACGCCACGGCGACCTTGGAAGCGGTCGTGTTCTCCGAGGTCCTGAACACCGCCCGCGACCTGCTGGAGTCCCAGAAACCCCTGCTGGTGAGCGTGGATGCCCGCGTCGAAGGCGAAGGCGACGACGTGCGGCTGATGGTCCAGGCGGTGGAGAGTCTGGACGTCGCCGCGGCGAAGACGGTGGCGCAGCTCAAGGTCTATGTGGGCGAGGCCGGTCCCCTCGCCCGGGTCAAGGAGATCCTGGCCGGCGACCCGCCCGGCCAGAAGAAGGTGTTCGTGGTGCCGCGCAGTCCCGACCGGGACGTGGAGGTGGAACTGGGCCGCCGCCACCGCCTGACGGCCGAAACCATCATGGCCCTGCGCGGCGTGCCCGGCGTGCTGGATGTGCGGGAGGTGTGATATCGATCAATTCATCTAGAATTTATGACGTATCTTGATTGCGCTTGCCGCATGTATTTTTGAGAAGAAGGCCGTATTATCAACATAATGTTCAAAGCCGTTTAATCACTGCGGCGCACTATCAATTAAGCTCTTCAAGTGCTCTATTAGGGTGGGAATGAGATTTGATGTGACAATGATGACAGAAACAAATACCCCAACAAACCATACTGTGAGACCAGGCCAAAAAGTAGCCCACGGGTTAGTTTTTTTAACGACCGTGTTTAAAATGTGATCAGAATGAATCTGTATCTGATCCGAAATATTTTGAACCTGAAGATCGTATCCTGCCGCGAGGAGCCGGTCCCGCTCTTGCTCAACTCGGCCGTCACCATACTCCTGAAGTAAATTATTCGCAGAGTCCATGAGTGTATCAATGTAAGGCTGAACAAGTAGCTTGTGATGATCGCGGATGGCGACCTCATCCGGACAACAGTCTATAATCCAAGCCCGTTTATGTCGTTTATAAAGGGCATACGCCACCAATCCGACGAGATCATTTCCCTCGCCAGCTAATTTTTCAAAAGCTGTACTATATTTTTCTTGTCCGTTTTGGTCTTTAGTAGACATAAGCGCCATCACGCCCTTTATTCGCCTCTCATATTCCTCAGAAACGAATTGGCTTGTCTCAGAGCCGCCTGATGCGCTCGCTTGCGCTGTGCGAGAGAGTTATGAGTGACGTATTCATCATCGACAGAGAGACCCCTGCTCCGCCCGCGCAATTTTTCGGCGCTGATATCGTGGGCTTCAGACGCATCCCCAGCGACGTGCGCTTTCGAAACGTACTTTGCGAAGTCGCGCGCCGTCCGAATCGGCACAAACGTGACAACCTTGTCCTTCATTCGAATCGACTCCTCGAAAAGAGACTATTTGAATGTAGTTTAACTTGCACAGTTTGTCAGCGGTTGGCGACGACAGGGCCCAAGATTTCATAAGGAACCGAAGTTGTCGGGGGCTGTAGCTTCGCATGAGCGTCGACATGCTGGGTCCGCAAGGCGGGCCGGTGACACCGGCCCGCCCGCCCACGAGTTACCCGTTCTCCAGCAAGGTCTTGCGGCGTTCCACGACCTGATCGGCCTCGCGGCCGCTCAGTTCCTGCAGGTGGTCGAATTCCCACGAGAACGTGCCCACACCCATGGTGGCGGAGCGCAATTCCACGATCAGGTCGTGGATCTCCGACTGCGGCAGCATGCCATGGACCACGTCCCAGCCGTCCCAGCCTTCCTTCTGGTCGAAGCCCAGGATCTGGCCACGCCGGGTGGACAGGGCGCGCTGGGCGCGGCTGGTGGCGTCGTTGGGCACGCTGATCTCGACCTTCAGGATCGGTTCCAGAAGCACCGGCTGACAGTCCGGCATGCCTTCGCGCATGGCCAACTGGGCAGCAGTCTTGAACGCCTGCTCCGAGCTGTCCACGGTGTGGTAGGAGCCATCGTACAGCGTCACCTCGAAGTCCACGACCGGGAAGCCGAGCGGCCCCTGCCGGGCCCATTCCTTGACCCCCTGCTCGACGGCCGGGATGTACTGGCGCGGCACCACGCCGCCGGTGATCTTGTCGTGGAAGGCGAAGCCGGCGCCGCGCGACAGCGGCCCGATCTCGATGTGCACGTCGCCGAACTGGCCGTGGCCGCCGGTCTGGCGCTTGAAGCGGCCCTGCTTCTTGGTGCTTTTCTTGATGGTTTCCTGATAGGGCACCAGCGGCTTCTCGGAGGCCACCTCGACGTTGTACTGGCGGGCGAGGCGCGCGAGGGCGACCTGCAGGTGGATGTCCCCCTGCCCCCACAACAGCAGCTCGTTGGTCTCGCTGTTCTGCTCGACCCGCAGGCTCGGGTCCTCCTCGGCCAGCTTGGCCAGCGCGCCCGTCAGCTTGACGTCGTCGCCGTGCTTGGCCGGACGCACGGCAAGCGCGGCCAGCGGCGACATGGACGCGGGCCAGTCGGCTTCGCGGGCGCCCTTGGCGTCCAGCAGGGCCCCCGTGGTCACGGACTCAAGACGGCCCAGACCCGCCACCGAGCCGGCCTCGGCCGACGTGATCTTGGTCGGCTGACCCGGGTTGGTGAAGGCATAGAGGCCGTTGATCTTTTCCCCGCCCGCCTGGGTGCCGTCCTTGACCGGGCCGCGCCAGACGCGGGCCAGCGACATCTTGCCGGTGTGGGCGGCATGCACGGTCTTGAACACCTGGACCAGGGGGCCGTCCTCGCCGGGGTCCACGAGCCGGCGGGCCATGGTCTCGTCCACCGACGGCGTCTCGTGACGCAGCGCCTTCAGCAGACGCACGACACCGTTGTCTTCCAGCGCGCCGCCGAAGAACACCGGGACCACGCGGTCGTCGGCCAGATCCTTGGCGAGGGTCTCGTACACCTCCTCCTTGGGCGGCACGACATCCTCAAGGAGTTCCTCCAGCATGTGGTCGTTGGTGTCGGCCAGGCTTTCCAGCAGCTCCTGTCGGGCCTCTTCCTCGCGGTCGCGCACGGTCTCGGGCATCTGGATCAGATCGGAGCGCTCGCCCGGCTTGTAGCGATAGGCGCGCTCGCTGACGAGGTCCACATAGCCGGTGACCTTGTCGCCCTCTCTGATCGGCACCTCGCGGAGCACCAGCGGGCGGTCGGACACGCTCTGCAGGGCCTCCATCAGCTCGCGCAGGCCCACCTGGGCGGTCTCGATCTTGTTGATGAAGATCATGTGCGGGATGCTGCGCTGATCCAGCAGCTTCATGACCGGCATGGCCATGCGCACGCGGGCGGGGTCCGGATCGACCACCACCACGGCCACGTCGGCGACCATGAGCGCGTCCACGGCGTCCTGACGGAACTCCACCGAGCCCGGGCAGTCCAGGAAGGCCCAGCGGTCGCCCAGATACTCGGTCTCGACCACGTTGACCTCGGTGGACATGGCGCGGTCGCGGGCCTCGGGGCTGGCGTCGCCGACCGTGTTCCGGTCCTCGATGCGCCCCTTCCTGTGGACCGTCCCGCAGGCCATCAGCAGGCTTTCCAGCAGGCTGGTCTTGCCGGACAGGTAGGGGCCGACGAGGGCGGCAACCCGGGGCGAGGCAACGCGGTCGGGCATAGGTCAGGTCCTCACTGAGCTTGGGTCAAGGAAGCGCTTGAAGGAAGCGCACGCACGGGCGGCCGGGGCCAGGGCCGGCGGCCGGCCAGACGGCCCCACGGGGCACCGGCGGCGCAACGGCCGATCCCGCATGGTCACCATGGATTTCGAGAGATTCAAGGACAAAGCGGCCCTGAAGACTGCGGCAGACTGCTGATGTTCGGGTAGCACGGGGCGGCGCGGTTCCTCAAGCTGTCCAAAGGAGGGCAGCCTGCTTCCAATGACGCAGTTTTCGGGATCGGCAGCGAACCGCGCCGGTCCTAGACCGATCCGCCTCGCAGCCGGTCCATGACCCGGCGGTCCCGTTTGGTGGGACGACCCGCGCCGGCCTCGCGCACCGGCGTGGGCGCCATGACGGGATCGCGCAGGCGTTCCGGCGGGTCCGTCTCTTCATAGAGCGCCTGGGCTTCGGGCGCCGGGCCCCGGCGCTCGCCCAGCGCCACCACGCGCAGCCGGCGGCGATACGGGCCAAGGATCAGTTCGAGCGCATCGCCCGGCCGCACGGTCGTGCTGGGTTTCGCGACGGTCGCTCCGTTCAGTTTCACATGCCCGCCGGTACACAGGTCCTGGGCCAGCCCCCGCGTCTTGCGGAAGCGGGCGAACCACAGCCACTTCTCGAGGCGTTGTCCGGCGTCGGGTTCGGTCATGCGCGCACCTTCTCGGCCAGCACGGCGAACGGCGAGTCCGAAGCCCGCGCCGCGCCCTTGGCGAGCCGTCGCCGCCGCTCCGCCGCCGTCTCGGCGCGGTCGTGGCCGGACGCGCGAGGCCGACGTCGGCCGGCGCGGAATCGCACCCCGCCGGCGTCATCCCGCCACGTGCGGTAGCCCAGGGCGCGGCACAGCGTTTCGGCCTCCTCCACCGACACGCCCAGCATGGAGCACAGGGCCGGCGGCAGGGCGGCGCCGCCCTGCCCTTCGCCGTGCTCCGCCCGCGCGGCATCCCGCTGCGCTTGACGCAGCGCGGCTGTGAACCGTTCCAGCATGTCGGCGCGCACGGCCCGGCCCGCCACCACGCGGAATCCAAGCACCCGGTGATAGGCGTCCAGGCGGTCGGCCTCGCCGCCCTGCCCCGCCGCATCGTCGGGCGCAACCGCGAACGACACGCGCCCCCGTGGTGGCGGCGCCGGGGCAGTCTCGCCCCGCGCGGTCGCCCACAACAGCGCGCGCAGCCGTTGGGAGTCGGGCTTGAGCAGCGGCGGCATGAACACGCTCTCCACGCCGATGCGCACGTCCAGCCGCGCCAGCACCTTCCGGTCCGCCGGGGTCAGGCGGGCGATCTGATCCTGGACGGCGGCGCGGGGCAGCGTGCCCAGGGCCTCGCCGATCTGATAGGCGAGGCCGCGTCCGGCGCCGGACAGCCCGTGGTCGGCGCGCAGGGCCAGCAGGGCGGCCAGATCGCGCGCCACCAGCCGGTCCAGCCAAGCGGAGAGCCGGTCCCGCACCCGCCGCGCCCGCTCGCCCGACAGCAGGTCGTTCACCGGCAGGTCCACGGCGGGCCGCAGGCAGTCCGGACCGCGGCCGAGACGCGCCACCGCCGCGCCGTCCCATTGCACCGTGCCGTCATCGGCGAGTGAAATCACCGCGTCGTCGGCCGTTTCCAGTGCGACCAGACGCCGGCCGATCTCGCCGTGCAGGGCCTTCAAAGCGGCGTTCAGCACAGCCTTGTCGCCCCGCCCGCGCCCGCCGCTGACCGGCGTGAACACGAACCCGTCGAGCCGGCCCACATGATGGTCCTCGACGCGCACGGCGCCGTCGCGGTCCACCACCGCGATCAACGCCTCCCGGTCGTGAAGTTTGCGCATCAGCACCGCCGTGCGCCGATCGACGAAGCGCTGGGTCAGGCGCTCGTGCATGGCGTCCGACAGACGGTCCTCGATGGCGCGGGTGCGCTGGCGCCAGTGCTCGGCATCGCTGAGCCAGTCGTTCTGGTGCGCCACATAGGTCCAAACGCGGATGCTGGCGATGCGGTCCGTCAGGGCGTGAATGTCGCCGTCGGTGCTGTCCAGGCGCTTGATATGCCCGGCGATCCAGTCCGGCGGCAGCCGTCCGGCGCGGCCGGTCAGATGCTGGAAGATCTGGCCCTGCAGGCGGATGTGGGACTCCTCGTGGATCTTGCGGAAGTCCGGCACCCGGCAGACATCCCAGAGCAGCGCCACGGCCTCGCGGCCCCGCGCCCGCCGGCGCAGGTCCTCGTCCCGGGTCAGGGTCTCCAGAGCCACGTGGTCGGGGGCGTCCCGCGTCCGCCGGAGGACATCCAGCACGGGCGGCGCGTTCAGGCTGTTCAAAAGGGCCGCCACCGAGCCGAAGTCCAGCGCGCTGTTGCGCCACTGGATCTGGCGCACCGCCTGGAACTGATGGCCCTCGACCCGCTCCACCAGTTCGGTGGGCAGCGGCCCCACGTCGGCGGTGGCGCCGAAGGTGCCGTCGGTCATGTAGCGCCCGGCCCGGCCGGCGATCTGGGCCACCTCGGTGCTGCGAAGCGCGCGCTGGCGCGTGCCGTCGAACTTCTCCATGGCGGCGAAGGCCACATGGTCCACATCCATGTTCAGGCCCATGCCGATGGCGTCAGTGGCCACCAGATAGTCCACCTCGCCGCTCTGGTAGAGATCCACCTGCGCGTTGCGGGTGCGCGGGCTGAGCGCCCCCATCACCACCGCCGCCCCGCCCCGCTGGCGCCGCACCAACTCGGCGATGGCGTACACATCCGCCGCCGAAAACGCGACGATGGCGCTGCGCCGGGGCAAGCGGGTCAGCTTGCGCGGGCCGGTGTAGGTCAATTTGGAAAAGCGCGGCCGGGTTTCGAACAGGCAGTCCGGCAACAGCCGCCGCAGCAGCGGCTCCATGGTGGCCGCGCCCAGAAACACGGTCTCTTCGCGCCCGCGCGCGTGCAGCAGGCGATCCGTGAACACGTGCCCGCGGTCCGGATCGGCACAGAGCTGGATCTCGTCGATGGCCAGGAAGTCCACGGGCCGGCCGATGGGCATGCTCTCGACCGTGCAGAGGAAATACCGCGCGTTCGGCGGGATGATCTTTTCCTCGCCCGTGATGAGGGCGACGTGGTCCGGCCCCTTGGCGCGCACCACACGCTCGTAGTTCTCCCGCGCCAGCAGGCGCAGGGGGAACCCCATCATGCCCGACGGGTAGCCGAGCATCCGCTCGACCGCCAGGAATGTCTTGCCGGTGTTGGTCGGCCCGAGCGCCGCCCACACCCGCGCGCAGTCGGTCATGGGTGTCATGGCACCCCGGAGGATGGGGGGTCGGGACCGGAATGGCAAGGGGGCGGGCTGCCCGACCGACCCCGGCGCCGCGCATGGGCGGGCGCCGGAGCCGGTCGGGCTCGCGCGGACTCAGCTCACTTTGGTGCGGGCCATGTAGTCCTTCACCCGGCGTTCCATCGTGGCGAAGGCGTCACGCAGCGCGATGTTGATGTCCTCATGGGCCTTCGGCTCCTTGGGATCGCGCTTGACGACCAGATCGTCGCCGGGCACCGAGCAGGTGATGGAGACGTGGTACGGTTCTCCCTTGCGATGCAGATTGGAGACATTCTTGTGGTGCACCTCGATCACCACGCGGCACTTGGTGATCCGGTCGCAAAACTGCTCCAGCTTCTCCACTTTTTCCCGGACGCGCGCCTCGACGGCGTCGGAATGGTCCAGTCCATGGAAAGCGATTTGCAGCGGAGTCTGCATAGACGTCTCCTACTCGCCAAAAGGTTCACAGCCCACGAGCGAGGTGTCCGGGCGGACCGGACGGGGCGCCGGATGCGAAAGGGCGGTCCGTCCCCTCCCCGTCGAGCCGGAGACACGACCGTTGGCACGCATTCGGCGGGCCAGCCGTCCCTCCTTTCATCATCATGACCCATTTTTGACGGCGCGAACAGGGACCTCACGGCTCTGTCGCGAAGACTCGCATCGCGTCCGGGCTCCGGGCCGCCACGCGGGGTTGCGCGCGCCCCCGGCGTGGCCCATATCGCTTCGCCGAAGCGCCCCGCGCGAACGGTGGATGGTGCATTCCATCGCCCGCCGCCCCGGTTCAACCTCAAGACAGAACAGGGTTCCATCCCCATGACCGAAGAACGGCTTTCCTTCCAGGCCGAAGTCGCCAAGCTGCTGGATATCGTCGTCCACTCGCTGTACTCGGATCGCCGCATCTTCCTGCGCGAGCTGATCTCCAACGCCTCTGACGCCTGCGACAAGCTGCGCTACGAGGCCCTGACCGACCCGTCCCTGCGCGAGGGCGCGGGCGAGTTCCGCATCACGCTCAGGGTCGATGCCGACGCCAAGACCATCGAGATCGCCGACAACGGCATCGGCATGACCCGGGACGACCTGATCGACAACCTGGGCACCATCGCCCGATCGGGCACCGAGTCCTTCGTCAAGCAACTCCAGGCGGCCGGCAAGACGGGTGACGCGAACCAGATCGGCCAGTTCGGCGTCGGGTTCTATTCGTCGTTCATGGTGGCCGGGCACGTCGAGGTCTACACCCGCCGCGCCGGCGACACCCAGGGCTGGCACTGGACGAGCGACGGTGGCGGCGAGTTCACCATCGGGGAGGCCGAGGTGTCGGCGCCCGGCACGCGGATCGTGCTGCACCTACGCGACGACGCCGCCGAGTTCCTGGAGCCCTGGCGCCTCAAGTCCACCATCAAGACCTACTCCGACCACATCGCCATCCCGGTGGTGCTGCTGGGCACGGAGGAGCAGGACGGCGAGACCAAGGACACGGAGGAGACTCTCAACGAGGCCTCCGCACTGTGGACCCGGCCCCGCTCGGAGATCACCGACGAGCAGTACACGGAATTCTATCGGCACACCGCCCATGCCTTTGACGAGCCGTGGCACACCGTGCATTTCAAGGCCGAAGGCGCCATCGAATACACCGGCCTGCTGTTCATCCCCAGCCAGAAGCCGTTCGACCTGTTCCAGCCCGAGCGCAAGACGCACGTCAAGCTGTACGTGAACCGGGTGTTCATCACGGAAGAAGCGCCCGACGTGCTGCCGTCCTACCTGCGCTTCATGCGCGGCATCGTGGATTCCAGCGATCTGCCGCTGAACGTCAGCCGCGAGATGCTCCAGCACAACCCGGTGCTGCGCAAAATCCAGAACGGTCTGGTCAAGCGCATCCTGGGTGACCTGAAGAAGCGGGCCGAGAATGCCGACGAGTATGCCACGTTCTGGGAAACCTTCGGCGCCGTGCTGAAGGAAGGCGTCTACGAGGACCAGGACCGGCGCATGGACGTGCTGGAGCTGGCCCGGTTCCGCTCCACCACCGCCGACGGGTGGGTCTCGCTGGCGGACTACGTGGCCCGCATGAAGACCGGGCAGGAGGCGATCTACTACATCACCGGCGACGATCCGGAGGTGCTGAAGCGCTCGCCGCAGCTTGAGGGCTTCCGCGCCAAGGGTGTCGAGGTGCTGCTGCTGACCGATCCGGTGGACGAGTTCTGGATCAACAGCGTGCCCACCTATCAGGACAAGCCGCTGAAGTCGGCCGCCAGCAGCGCCGAGGGCCTGGATGCGGTCGCCGACGCCGAGGACGAGGCCGACAAGACCGACGAGGAGAAGGCCCCGGCCGATCAGGTGGAGGCGCTGGCGAAGGCGCTTCAGGAGTCCCTGGGCGAGTCCGTCAAGGAGGTCCGTCCCTCCTCGCGCCTGAAGGAAAGCCCGGTGTGCCTCGTCGCCGAGGATGGCGGCATGAGCCTGCACCTGGAGCGCATGCTCAAGAACGCCGGGCAGTCCGGCATGGGCCTCGGCCCGGGGGCTGCGCGGATCCTGGAGATCAATCCGTCGCACCCGCTCATCAAGGGCATGGCGGCAAAGGCGGCCAATGGGGGCGCGGGCTCCGGCATGCTGGCGGACATGGGTCAGTTGCTGCTGGATCAGGCCCGCATCGTCGAGGGAGAGCCGCCGGCCGATCCGGTCGAGTTCGCGCGGCGCATGAGCAGCATCATGGCCGGGGCGCTCTGACCCCGACCCTCGGGCGTCGGTTGGCGGGCGGGATCACCCGGCGGCCGACGCCCGTCCCCTGCCCTCCCCCGACCCGCTGTCGTCGCGGGTGACCTCGGGGCCCCACTCCTCCACAAGGCGCTGCTGCTGCGCCTTCAGCTTCTCGATCCGGTGGGACGAGGTCATCTCCATCACGCTGGAGATGATGCGGGGTGTGGTCATGTACACCAGCCACCCGATCCCGGCCGCCCCGTAGATCAGCATCAGGGCGAACACATCGCTGATGACGGACGTAGCAAACTCCAGCGAGTGGTCCTCGAACCACAACTCGAACAGGCTGGGCGCCATGGCGGCGAAGTTCAGCCCGCCCACACACAGCCAGCCGCTGCGGCTGGCGGAGCGGTCCACCACCAGCGCCACACCCGTGGGCAGCATGCAGACCACGAGCACCAGCACCGTGGGCAGGAACAGAAACAATCCGACGGCCAGCATGAGCACCACGCCGACCTTGAGGGCCATGCCCGATCCCATGTGCGTCGTCTCCTCGTCCGCCTTCCGATGATCTGCCGGCCGTTACAGTAAATATCCCGCCAGAACGATGGCGACCGTCACGATGGCGATGCCCACCGAACCCGTGGCGGCCGCCTTCTCGCCCATGCGTTCCGCATTTTCGTCGGCCCCGACCTGCCCGCTTTCCAGCGCCTTGATCTGGTGGTTGGCGGCGCTCCATTCGGCCCGGGCCCGCCGGTACTCGTCGAAATCCGATTTCCGCTCCTCGGCATCGTCCACGAAATTGTAGAGTTCCGGCAGACTGCCCTTGCGTACCAGCCGGGGGATCTCCCGTTCCAGCCAGCGACGCCGCTCGCGGCTCTGATAGCTGTTGATGATGGGTCCCATCAGGCCGCCGACCCAACTGCACAGGCCGTGCACGGCCTCCGGCCCCAGGCGCCATTGCAGCACGGCGAGCAGGCTGAGCATGCCCAGCGTGGAGCGCTTGGGATCGGACTCGTTCAGCGCCAGCAACTGGGGGCCGATCTCCTTCGGGAAGCGCGCCGCGACGAACGCGACCACGTGCCGATCGAGCGGATGGGTCTTGCTGTCCATGCGCGCGCCGAGCCGATCAAGGGCCGGCAGCACGTCGCGGATGGTCAGCACCAGGTCCTTCTCGAACAGCTTGCTCATGCACTGCTGACTTTCGTTCATCTCGTACAGGCAGCGTTCGAGTCCGGACCCCTTGTTGACCCCGTCGATGAGAAATTCCCGCAGCTCGCGGAAAGTGCCGTCCAGTTGCACGTATTCGGGCGAGAAATGATCCCGCACGCCCAGCCACATCTTGGGAATCTCGGCCAGAATCACTTCAGTAAAGGGCTTGGTGTCCTGACCGCGCGCGATGGCGGCGGACAGCACCCCGCCGAACCCATCCATGTGGGCGCGGAAGCCCCGGAAGCGGATCGGCGCGTCGGGGTCCATGACGATCAGCACGTTGGCCAGCGCCAGGTCGTTGATGCCGCCCCGGCTGTGCTGGCTGCCCGCCGCCGCGTTCCGGATGGCCATGGCCACCTGGTCGGCCAACTGGTTGTCCTCCAACCCGCGCCGCAACCAGATTTCCAGCTTGCCCTCCAGCACGATGGGGGCGGCCTTGTCCCAGTGCGTGGCCATCTCGTGGGCCAGATGGCGGGGACTCAGGAACTCCTGGTTCATGAACACGAAGGCCCGCTGCGCGCGCTTCAGCGGCTTGGCCTGCACGGGCGACATCCGGCGGCCGTTGAACCACAGATCAAGCTGTTCGAAGTCCCAGCGCTGTTCCTTGTCGTCGGCCAGCAGGCCGCGCAGCACCTCGATCATGTTCAGGGGCACGCGCTGGTCGCTGACCAGGGTCGCGTAGGATCCCTGGGTCAGCTTGCGCTTGACGATCTCGTCGTCGGCCACATCGATCAGCGGGTTGCGCCCGGTCAGCAGCATCACCGCACTGGCCCCCAGGGCATAGAAGTCGTCGGCCAGATTGCCGGCGCCCCGCCCTTCCGGCTGGCACATGCCGGACTCGATGGTCTCGCAGGCCACGGGCTGGTCGAGCGCGACCGGACCCGTCGCGCAATCGCCCAGAACGATGCGGCTTTCCGCCGCATCGGCGTAGAACAGGTTGGTGGGCCGCACGGCCCGGTGCATGACACCGTTGTTGTGCAGTTCCCCCAGCGCCATGACCAGCGGCCGCAGCAGGGTCTTGGCGAACTGCTGGTCCTGGTGGGCCTTGATGACGTCGCCCATGCGTCGCACGATCCGACGACCGGCCGGCTTTTCGTAAATCAGGGCGAGGCGGATGGCCTGCTGCGGAGGCCAGTCCACCGGCCCCCATTCCATCAGCGGCATCAGACCGGCGGCGCGCACCCCCTTGAGGTGCTTCATGATCATGACGCGGGCCGGCAGCGGCCCCGTCACCACCAGCGCGAACAGCGGGCGGCCGCGCTGGCGTCGGTCCTCGGCGGCGAAGGCGGTGGCGTTGGCCGTGTCCAGGTCGGGGATGGGGCTTTCGTAATAGATCGCGAACCGATCGCGCAGCATGGTGGTCTGGCCCGTCAGCGTGCCGGACGTGGCGCCGCTGTCGGCCTGCTTGCCGCTGTCGCTGCTCTGCGCTGTCAGTGCCATCCGTCCGCCGCCGTTCTGGCCGGGCCAACCACCCCTTCGTCCCCGTCACACGATACGACCTTGCGCACCGCCCCACAATCGCTCACGGTCGCGATCGACTGGATCAATCCGCGAAAGGATCGTGAACCAGGATGGTTTCCTCGCGATCCGGCCCGGTGGAGAGGATCGCCACCGGCGCTTCGATCAGCTCTTCCACCCGGCGGATGTACTTGATCGCGGTGGCCGGCAGGTCCGCCCAGGTGCGCGCCCCACGCGTGCTGTCGGCCCAGCCCTCCATGGTCTCGTAGACCGGGGTCACCCGCGCCTGCGCGTCCATGCCCGCCGGGAAGTGGTCCAGCACCTGCCCGTCGAGTTCATAGCCGACGCAAACGTTCAACTGGTCCATGCCGTCGAGCACGTCCAGCTTGGTCAGCACGATGCCGTCCACGCCGCCCACCTTGATGGCCTGGCGGACCATGACCGCATCGAACCAGCCGCAGCGCCGACGTCGGCCGGTCACGGTGCCGAATTCGCGGCCGCGCTCGCCCAGTCCCTCGCCGACGGAGTCGAACAGCTCGGTGGGAAACGGGCCGCTGCCGACGCGGGTGGTGTAAGCCTTGGTGATGCCCAGCACATAGGCGACCGCGCCCGGCCCCATGCCTGAGCCGGCGGCGGCCTGCCCGGAGACCGTGTTGGACGAGGTCACATAGGGATAGGTGCCGTGTTCCACGTCGAGCATCGCGCCTTGCGCGCCCTCGAACAGGATGCGCTTGCCGGCGCGGCGGGCCTCGTCCAGCACCCGCCAGACCGGCGCCACATAGGGCGCGAAGCGCGGCGCCAGCGCCTGCAGCGACTCGAACAGCTTTTCGCCGTCCAGCGGCGTCGCGCCCAGGCCCTTGCGCAGGGCGTTGTGATGGGTCATCAGCCGGTCGATCTTGAAGCGCAGCGTCTCCGGCTCGGCCAGATCGCAGACGCGCACGGCGCGGCGGGCCACCTTGTCCTCGTAGGCGGGGCCGATCCCGCGCCCCGTGGTGCCGATCCTGCCGCCCCCGGCGGCTTCCTCGCGGGCCCGGTCCAGTTCCCCGTGAATCGGCAGGATCAGGCAGGCATTGTCGGCGATGCGCAGGGTCTCGGGCGTGATGTCCACACCCTGGGCGCGCACGCGGTCGATCTCGTCAAACAGCGCCCACGGATCGATCACCACGCCGTTGCCGATGACGGACAGCTTGCCGCGCACCACGCCGGACGGCAGCAGGCTGAGCTTGTACACGGCATCGTTCACGACCAGCGTATGGCCCGCGTTGTGGCCGCCCTGGAACCGCACGACCACGTCCGCCCGCTCCGACAGCCAGTCCACCACCTTGCCTTTGCCTTCGTCGCCCCACTGGGCGCCGACCACGGCCACATTGGTCATGCCTTGCTCCGATTGATTGCTCGTCTGGGTGTGTCAGGTGTGACGGCGCGGCGGCGGCCGCCCGGTCGATCAGCCGTCCGCCAGGATGCGGGCGGCCAGCGTTTCGGCAACCTCCGTTGCGCGCGACTCCTCGATCTGGCAGGTGCCGGCGGTGGCGTGCCCGCCGCCGCCGAAGTCCAGCAGCAGGGTGCCCACGTCCGTCCGCGAGGCCCGGTTCAGGATGGACCGGCCCAGGGCGATCTCGGTGAACCCGGGCCGCGAGGCGCGCGCCAGCGTCAGCGAAACGGTGGTCTCGGGATAGAGCGCGTAGATCATGAACCGATTGCAGGGATAGAGCACCGGCTCCTCGCGGAGATCCACCACCAGCAGGGGGCCGCGCCGGGTGGCGCAACGGCGCACCTGATGCTCGGCCTTCTCCTTGTGCTCCAGGTAGAGGTGAACGCGCGCCTCGACGTCGGGAATGCGCAGGATCTCCTCGATGGAGTGACGCCGGCAGTAGCGCGTCAGATCGTGCATCAGTTGTTCGTTGGAGATCTCGAAATCCCCGAAGCGGTGCAGCCCGGTGCGCGGATCCACGACGAAGTTCAGCATCGTCCAGCGGTCGGGCGCCAGGATGTCCATCTCGGTATAGTCGGCGGAATCGGCCTGATCGACCGCGGCCATCATCTCTTCGCTTATGCCGGGGAAGCCCTCCGCTCCGCCATAGTGATTGTAGATCACGCGCGCCGCCGACGGTGCCTCCGGGTCGTTCACCAGGTTTTCGCGCGCCCCCACCCGCGTCACTTCGGACACATGATGGTCGAAGGCCAGATGCACGCCCTCCACATAGGGCAGGTTCGAGGTGATGTCCTGGTCCGAGACCGGAACGCGCCCCCCCTGCATGGCGTTGGGCGAGGCGAAGGCGACATCGCCGATCAGCCCGCGTTCGCGCAGCAGCACCGCCGAGATGATGCCGTCCAGATCCGCGCGCGTGACCAGACGGTAGGGCCCCTGCCCGCCGATGGCCTCGATCTCGCCCGTGTCGTCGCCGTTGCCCGCGCTCATGGATGCCTCATGCCGTTCTGTTCCGGGATACCACCGTCAAGACCGGGGGCCGATCGCCCCCGCTGCCCCGTCCGGAGGACAATACCCGCCCGCACGGTGGTGGCCAACCGGCGTGCGCGCCCTGGTGTCATTCCGCGGCCGCGAACCGCTCCACGCCGTCGGGCCCCCGGTGGCGGACGACGGCCCCGGTTCGCTCCAGGTGGTGCAGGTGCGCCAGAGTCTCGCCCAGCGCAAAGAACATCTGGTGATCGTCGAGGGTCCGATTGAACAGGCGCGGCAGCAGAGCCATCGCACTGAGGGGCGCGGCGCGGCACAGATCGCGCGTTTCCTCCAGCCGGGCGTCGTGATGGTGCAGCAGCTCCGTGACCCGGGCGTGGAACCCGTGGAAGGGCAGCCCGTGAGAGGGCAGCACCAGCACGTCCGGATCGTCGATCACGTCGTGCCAGAGGCGCAGGCTCTCCAGGAACAGCGACAGAGGGTCCTCGTCCGGCTCCGACGGCCAGACGCTCACATTCGGGCTGATCCGGGGCAACACCTGATCGCCGGAGATCAGAACCCCCAGGCCAGGGCACCACAGCCCCGCGTGTTCCGGGGCGTGACCGTGGCCCATCATCACGCGCCAGTCGTGATCGCCGATGCGGACGTCCTGCCCGGTGCGGATGCGGCGGAAGGCGAGCGGATGCGCCACCGTGCGCTTGCGGTACGGGTTGCCGCGCCGGTCCACCAGCGCCATGAGGTCGGGTCCGCCGCCGGCGCGGGCGTACAGGTCGCGCGAAATGCCTGCGAAGTCCGCATCGGACAGCGCCTGAAGCTGGCGCCCGAAGGCCCACTCGCCCAGCGGCGCCCAGAGCGGCACGCCGAGCCAGTCGGTCAGCCACCCGGACAGCCCCATGTGGTCGGGATGGAAGTGGGTGCAGATCAGCCGTTTGACGGGCCGACCGGCCAACGGCCCCTCCATCAGCGTCCGCCAAAGATCCCGGGTGTGGTCGTTGGCGATGCCGGTATCGACCAGGGTCCAGCCGTCGCCGTCCTCCAGGACCCACAGGTTGATATGGTCGAGCGCGAACGGCAACGGCATGCGCAGCCAGCCGACGCCCGGCGCCACGCTGACGACCGTGCCGGGGGCCGGCGGGTCGGCGTGGGGAAAACGGAGCGCGCCGCCCGGTCCGGCGCCATCGGAATGCGTGGTCATGCCCGGGTGGTAGCGCGCTCCGGGTCCCGGCGCAAGGCCGCCCGCACGCCGGCCCCTCCCCGACCCGGCTCAGGCCCGGCTCAGGCGCCACAGCGTTTCCGCCGCCAGGATGTCGCGGCGCACCACCTCGCGGGCCGCCATCGCCTCGGCATCCTCGCCCCATGTCTCCATCTGGAACGACTCGTCCAGCCGGGACAGGGCGAAGCAGGTCGCGCCGTCAAGGCGGGCGTGGATGACCGCCAGAGCCAGCACCAGCGAACCGGCGGCGCCCGCGATGCATTGGGCGGCGGTCAGGCCCCAGTCGTCCAGATCGGACAGCGCGCCCTCCAGGGCGGCCGAGACCTGCGGCGGCTGACGCAGCGGCATGACACCCTGCGTGGCGACCAGCGGCGCCGACAGGTCCGCCGACGCCCAGTCCAGCAGCGGCTGCCAGGCTTCGGCCTGACGGGCGGCCAGTTCCGGCGGATGGTCCGCATGATAGCACAGCCCATCGGCATCCACGAAGCGGACCAGTTCCGCCACCACGGCGGCCCGGCCCGAGGCCACCCGCTCCAGCGCCGTATTCGCAAGCTGGGTCAGCGGCATGGTGGTGGGATCGATGGACTCGCCCTGGTCGTTCCATTCGACGGCCACCGCGTCCGCCAGGGCCGGCGTGGGCAGGCGCAACGGCCCCTGCGACGGGGTGCGGACGGGGCGGCCATCCAGCCACACGCCGTGGCCGCCGTCCCCCAGCGGCGCGGCCGTTGCGGCGGCATAAAAGCGGCGGGCGCGCTTGGCGGCCTGGCTGGCGCGCGCGGCGGCGACGGGATCGATGGACTTGCTCTCGGTCATGGTCAGATCAGGCATCGGGTGCGTGGGAGTGAATGCGACCCTGCGGTACCACGGACCGGGCCCCCGGACCAGCCTCCGGAGGCCCGCGGCATCCGCCCGATCAGTTCCCCAGCAGACCGCCGATGCCCTCGCGGATGGCGCCGCCCACATCGTCGCTGCCACCACCGTCGGAGCCGCCGTCCGTGGCGCCGCCGTCGGACGATCCCCCGCCGCTGCCGCCGCCGATGATCCCTTCCACGGCGCGGCCGATGTCCTCGGCCGCCCCGCTGACCGGGTCGGACGCAGCCTCGCCGGAGCCGGCGTCCGCCGCCCCGCCGCCGCCCGTGCCGGGCTCCTTCTCGCCCAGGGCGACCAGACAGGGTTCCATCTCGCCGTCCTCGCTGACCAGAAGGCTTTCGCCCAGCAACGACAGACCACCCGTGGCCACGGCCCCGGCGGCGCTGGCCGCGGTCCTCAGGCCCGTTTCCAGGGCCTTCTCGGCGTCCAGCTCAAGCGAGGGATTGGCGAAGGGGCCGGTCACGGCGAACAGTTCGACGATCTTGCCGAAGCCGGTCTCCAGGCCGATTCCCGGACGGGGACGCGGCGCGATGCGGACACTCAGGCGCTCCTCGCCCAGATCAATGGCCCCGCCGCCGCCGACCACCATCTTGTCGGTCTCCATGGCGATCCCGTTGTCGTTGGTCAGAACGCCATCAGCGGCCGACATGTTGAACACCAGGCACTGAACGGGCGTGGTGTCCTCCTTCTGGGCGAACGGATTGACCAGACTGCCCAACTGCGTGAACACGTCGCCACCGGCCCAGTTGACCGCGCCGTTGTTGATGCGGGCATCGACCGTGTGCAGCAGCACGGACCCGTCGAGCGTGCCGGCGATCTCGTGCGGCGTGGCCCCCCGCCCGGTCAACTGCACGCGAATGGTGGACGGGCCTTCGGTGAGGGCGTCCGATCCGCCGAAGGTCTTCGCCAGATCACCCAGGCGAACGCCCTCGCCGCTCAGCTCCACGGCGACGCTGGCCGCGCCGTTGCCCACGGGCTCAAGACCCACCGACCCCGAGAGTGATCCACCGGCCACGGTCGCCTGCATCGGGCTGATGGCCAGCGCGCCGCGATTGAGCGTGATGCCCAGGGTCAGGCCCGAGACCTCCGCGCCGCCCGGCAGCACCGCCGTGTCCACGCCGATGGTCAGATCGGCATCCGCCAGGGTCAGCGCATCAAGCGGCAGCGGCGTGTCCGGGATCATGGGACCGCCGGCCGTGGCCTGGTTGCCCGTCGCCGCGCCCCCGTCCGATCCTGACCCGGAGTCCGCGCCCGGCCCGCTGCTCCCCGACAATTCGTTCAGGTCCAGCAGCGGCGACGACAACTGCCCCGACACCGCCGGACGCGGACCGTCCAGGCGGGCGTCCAGGGAGCCCGTCACGCTGCTGCGGCCCAGCGTGGCCGCCAGATCGCGCAGGCCGTATCCGCCCTCGATGTCCATGACCGAGGCGTTGGCCTTCAGCGGCACGGGGAGGGTGGCCCCCAGGTCCGCCAGCGCATCCGGATCGGGCACGTTCACCGACAGGGTCAGGTCCAGACCCGAGGGGGCGAGCGCGTTCGCGATGGCGCCGGTGGCGGCGACGCGGAAGGCATCGGGGGAGCCCAGGCCCGCGTCCAGGTCGCTGACGGACAGCGCATCCGCATCCCCCTGCACCTTCAGCGCGACCGAGTAGGGACCGAGGGCGGGGATGTCCACCGTCTGCCCGGCGGCCTGCGCCAGCGCGGCCAAATCCGCCACCTGCGATCCCCGCACCGTAACCGCGAGGTCGATCCCCTTGGCGGCCGCCGGGTCGGCGATGGAGCCGTTGACCGTGACGGTCGCGCCGCCGGCCGTGGCCTCCAGGTCCAGCGGCCAGCCGGACGATCCGGGATCGTTGAGCGCCGTCAGCGCGCCGACCGTGCCGGCCAGGGTAAAGGCCGCCTCGTTGTAGGCGCCGGCGATGTCCAGGGTCAGCGGATCGGTCAGGCCGCCGCCGGTCAGCGAGACCCGCTCCAGCGCCACCGACATGGTCTGGCCGGAGACGCCGTCGCGGTACACCAGGGCGCCGTTCTCCAGCCGGACTTCCTGAATCTGCAGATTGGGCGCGGCGCCGGTGTCGCCCGGACCGCCCTCTTCCGTGGCGTCCGCGGTGTCCTCGGCGGCCGTCTCGGCCGCATCCTCGTCTGGGGCGGCCTCGTCGGTGGGTCCGGCGAGGACCCAGTTGCCCTCGCCCTCGGCATTGGTCTCCAGGTTGACGACCGGCTCCACCAGCACCAGACGCACCACGTTGATGTCGCCGGAGATCAGGGGGATCAGTTCCACCTGGGCTTCCAGGCGGCCCACCGTGACCATGTCGGAGTCCTGCGCCCAGGGCGCGTTGCCGATGGTCACGCCCTCCACCACCAGGGCGGGCGTCAGGCCGATGGCCAGGTCCATCTCGCCGTCGATGGCCACCGACCGGCCCGTGTTCTCCTCGATCAGGGCCACGATCCGGCCCTTGTACTGGCTGACGTCAAGGGTCGCGATGAACACGCCGATGGCCCCGACGATCAACAGGATCAGGCCGACCAGCACCTTCAGGATGGTCGAGAGTTTCATGGAACGGTCCTCCCCACGGTCCGCATGCTCCGGGCCCGGCCCGGTCGGTGCCCCGAGCCCCCGTGGCCCGCCGCAACCGAAGCGATCTCATGCCTCAAATGTGGCTGTCCTTGGGCGCGCGCGCCACGCCCGGCGAGAAAAAACCCGCGTCAGGATGCGGCAACCGCCCGCGCGCCGCCCACGTGCAGCGGCACCGCAT
The DNA here is from genome assembly GCF_009601025.1 of Roseospira navarrensis. Taxonomy (GTDB): domain Bacteria; phylum Pseudomonadota; class Alphaproteobacteria; order Rhodospirillales; family Rhodospirillaceae; genus Rhodospira; species Rhodospira navarrensis. The sequence continues at coordinate 47,795 of NZ_WIVE01000030.1, forward strand.
CGCAGTCCGCCGCGACCACACGGGCGCCCGCGCCCAGCAGGGCCGCCGCCGGATGATAGCCCCAGGCCACGCCGATGGCGTCGGTCCGCGCGGCGCGGGCCATCTGCATGTCAAAGGTGGTGTCGCCGATCATGACGGTGCCCGCCGGGTCCGTGCCCAGCGAGGCCATCGCCCGCAGCAGCATGCCCGGATGGGGCTTGCCGGGGCCGTCGTCGGCCGTCTGGATGCTCAGGAAGCGGCCGTCGAGCCCGTGCCGCTCCAGGGCCACATCCACGCCCCGGCGGGACTTGCCGGTGGCGATGCCGAGCAGGACGCCGTCCGCCTCCAACCGATCCAGCATGGCGTGCACACCCGGGAACAACGGCTCGTCGTGATCCGGGCGCGCCCGCAGAGAGACGAACGCCTGCTTGTACAGGTCCGCGACGCGCGCTTGCTGATCCGGTGTGGCCGAGGGCGTGACGGCCGCCACGGCCTCGTCCAGCGACAGCCCGATGATCGCCCGCGTGGCGTCGTCGGACGGGACGGTGACGCCGGCCGCCTGGCAGGCCATGGCCATGGCCGCGACGATGTTGTGCTGGCTGTCCACCAGCGTGCCGTCCACGTCGAAGACGGCGAGGCACAGCGTGGTCATTCGGGCGCGGCTCCATGGTCGCGGGCATAGGCGGTGGCGGCCTGCTGCACCGACATCATCATCAGGGGCATGATCCGGTCCGTGTAGACGCCCATCTTGCCGGCCACGGACCGGCCGACGGACGAGCCGAAGAAATCGGCCATGGCCTTGAGTTCCCGGGCGGTGAAGGTCTCGGTCAGCACCACCAGCACCGTGGACCGGATTTCCGCGTGATCCAGCCGAACCATGGCGAAGTCGATGAAGTCCTGGCGGTGTTCGCGGGGCAGCATGCGGGCCACCCGCAACGTGCTGGTCTCCAGCGTGTCGCGCACCGGCATGGCGGCCTCGTAGCGGATGGCCTGGGCGCGCCGGTTCTCCGGCGTGTCTTCCAGCGCCAGGGCCGGCCCGCCGAGGGCGACCGTCAGCAGGCCCGCGGCGATCCAGGATATGCGGTTCGGGCTCACGCGATCTCCTCCAGGGGCGGCGCGTCCTTGGGCTGGAACCCGAAATACCGGAACGCCTCCGTCATGTGGCGGGGCAGCGGCGCCTCGACCGTCAGGGTGCCACCGGCGGGATGGGGCATGGACAGAAGGCGGGCGTGCAGGTGCATCTGCCGCGCGACCTCGGCCCCCGGCAGGAACGCCCCCTGCCCGCCGTACTTGCCGTCGCCCAGGATCGGCGTGCCCAGCACCAGGGCATGGGCGCGCAATTGGTGGGTGCGGCCGGTGCGCGGCTCCATCCACAGCCAGCAGACGGTGCCGGTCGCGTCGTCCACCACCTGGAAGTCAGTGATCGCGGGCTTGCCCTCGGTGTCGTCATGCACCATGCGTTCGCCGCGCGCCCCGCCCTCCTTGGCGAGCCCGGCGCGGATGGTGCCGGCGCGCGGCTTTGGCGTGCCGACCACCAACGCCCAATAGACCTTGCGGGTCTCGCGCCGCCGGAAGGCCTCGGCCAGCGCCTTGGCCGCCTTGGCCGTGCGCGCCAGCAGCAGGACGCCCGAGGTGTCCTTGTCCAGACGGTGGACCAGGCGCGGCCGCTCGTCGTTCGGATGACGCTTCAGGCCGTCCAGCATGGCGTCCAGGTGGTGGGTCAGGCCGCTGCCCCCCTGGGTCGCCAGGCCGGCCGGCTTGTTCAGCGCGATCAGCCAGTCGTCCTGATGCAGGATGGTCTTGCGCAGGTCCTTGAGATCGGACTCGCGAACCTCGGGCGCGGGCTTCGCCGGACGCGGCGCGTCCGGCGCGGGATCGAGCGGCGGCACGCGGACCGTCTGCCCGGTGGCCAGACGGGTGCTGGCCTTCACCCGGCCGCCATCCACCCGCACCTGCCCCGTGCGCAGCAGCTTTTCCAGCCGGCCGTGCGACAGCGCGGGGAAGCGCCGCCGGAACCAGCGATCGAGTCGCTGGTCGGCCTCGTCCGGCGTCACCTGAATGGTCTGAACCCCGCTCATGAGCGGCCCTCTCTTGTATCAGCGGCACCGGCCTTCGGCAAAGACCGTTGGTTTTAAAGCAGAACCCGGCCGAGCCACATCCCGGCGAACAGGGCGAGCACACCGGCGATGACGGAGCCCGCCACGTACAGCGCCGCCGCCATCAGGGCCCCGCGTTCGTACAGCGTGACCACGTCCAGCGAGAAGGTCGAGAACGTGGTAAACGCCCCCAGCACGCCGGTGACCAGGAACACCCGGGCCTCGGGCGGAGCGGACCAGCGCCGCGCCATGATGTCGATCAGCAGGCCCATCAGCAAGGACCCGGCCACGTTGACCACCACCGTGCCCCAGGGGAACCCGTGGCCGAGCCAGCGCGGCACCGCCGACGTCACGGTGTAGCGGGCGATGGCGCCCACGGCTCCACCGGCCGCAACCGCGATCAACAGGGTCGGGTTCACGGGCGGGTCTCCGGTTGGGGCAGCGGGGGCACGGCGGGGATAGCATCGCCCGGGTCGGGCGGCAAGGGGACGCACCGCCATACACCGCTTTGGCTTTTTTCACGAGAGGAAGCGCTTTTTGGTGGATCAATCAGGGGCAAATCCGTACCGTCAATGCGGGTATAATGACCGGATTGGCACCCAACGGCGGAGGGCGGCGCATGCTGAACTACATGACATTGAGTGGGCGACGCAGCCGCGGGTCGTTCGTCCGCCTGATGATCGTCCTGACCGTCCTGTTCTTCGGCTTCTTCATCACACTCGGGTTCGTATTTTTGCCGTTTCCCGAGGGAATTTCCCAGGCCGAAAAGGCAGAGAGGGCTTATCCCTTTGAGTCCGGGACCACATCATGTGGTGACAGGTGGCCTGAAACGGCGTAGAACATAACGTGAACGCACGCCATTTCCGGAGCCCGACCATGAGCAAGTTTCCTCGATCCCTGCTCGAATTCCAGC
>NZ_WIVE01000031.1 GCF_009601025.1 Roseospira navarrensis
GCGCCTTGCGATCCAAGCTCTTCATGGCCGCGCTCTCCGCCGTGCGATACAACCCCGACCTCAAGGCCTTCTACGAACGGCTTATCGGAAACAAAAAGACACCAAAAGGCGCACTCCTCGCCGTTGCCAGAAAGCTCGTCACCATCGCAAACGCGGTCCTCCGGCCTCAGCCCGAACCCGCCACAAACTGAGTTGATGACACACTTTTAATAGAGAGTGTCATCCTGAGCGCCCTACGGGCGCGAAGGATCTCGTGATGGGGCACGAACCATGACACCCCTGTCATCCGGATTCGCAGCCCTGAACGCCACCGCCCGGTCGATTGCCATTCCGGGAGCGGTATGACAAGCTGGTCTCACCCGCCACGCCCGGATCCTCCACCATGTCCGACACGCCCTGCGAGGGCGGACCGCCGGTCCCGCTCGACGATCTGGACAAACAGTTCCTGCTGGAACAGTACAGGACGTTGCGCGAGGAAATCAAAGCCATCAAGCACCGCATCTTCGGCCTGACCTCGGGCACGGCGATCATCGTCCCGACCCTGAACTTCTTCTCGGTCCAGCGGGACTATATCGTGATCCTGATCCCGCTGCCGTTCATCATTGCGGCCCTGGCCCTCAACTACATGGCCGAACGCAATGCGGTCATCCGGGCCGGCTATTTCATCGCCCACCATGTCGAGACCCGCTTTCCTCAGGTCCCCGGCTGGGAACGCTGGCTGGAGGCGGAGGCAAAGAACCGCGAGGTCGGCCGGTGGGAGAAGATCGGCTTTCTCAGTCTGTTCGTCATTCTGTATCTGCTGGCCGCCGCCACCTCGTTGCAGACCATCTGGGAGTCCCGGATGTCCTTCCTCAGCCTGGAGAACATCCGCACCACGCTGTGCGCGGCGCTGGCGATTCTTTATCTCTATGTGGGCTATCGGGTGGCCGGATTCTTCTCGCGCGGCATCAAGATCTCGACGACGACCTGGTGATCGTCGAGATCACATATCCCGATCCATCCGGGCGCCGATCAGGAATTCCACGTTGCCCTCGGGGCCGGTGATCGGGCTTTGGGTGATCCCCAGCACCGCCCAGCCCGGCAGGCTCTCCAGCCACGCGCGGATCGTGTCGCAGACCTCGGCGTGCAGGGCCGGGTCCCGGACCACGCCGCCCTTGCCCACACGCTCCCGGCCTACCTCGAACTGCGGCTTGATGAGCGCCACCAGCGCGCCGCCCGGCCGCACACGGTCCAGGGCCGCCGGCAGCACGGTGCGCAGGCCGATGAAGCTGGCGTCACACACCACCAGATCGACGGGATCGGGGATGGTTTCGGCCGTCAGGTGGCGGGCGTTGGTGCGCTCCATCACCACCACGCGGGCGTCGGTGCGCAGTGTGTGGGCCAACTGGCCATAGCCCACGTCCACGGCGTAGACCTTCGCCGCCCCCCGACTGAGCAGCACGTCGGTGAACCCGCCGGTGGACGCGCCCACATCCAGGCAGACGCACTCCGCCGGGCCGAGCCGGAAGGCGTCCAGCCCGGCGACCAGCTTCAGCCCGCCGCGCGAGACCCACGGATGATCCTGGCCCTTCAGGGTCAGCGGCAGATCCTCGGCCACCTTCTGGCCGGGCTTGTCCAGGCGGCGCGTCTCCGAGAACACCAGGCCCGCCATCACGAGGGCCTGGGCGCGCGCCCGGCTCTCCACAAGGCCGCGATCGACCAGAAGCTGGTCGAGCCGCAGCTTGCCGGGTTTGGCGGGACGCTCGGTCACGCGCCCTCCGCTCCCGCCGCGTCCCGCATCCAGATCGGGTCCTTGAGGCCGGCGATGAAGGCGACGTGGGCCGCGCGCTCGGCGTCGGTTTCGCGGTGCGGGCGCGGTTCGCGATAGGGCCGGGGGATGCCGCCCGACAGCCCGCCAACCGCTCCGCCCCCGGCGTCCGCCGGATCGGCGGCCAGCCGCAGCCCCGGTTCCCGCCCACCGATCAGCTCCAGATACACCTCGGCCAGCAGCTCGCTGTCCAGCAGCGCCCCATGAAGGGTGCGGTGGGCGTTTTCGATCCCGAACCGGCGGCACAGGGCATCCAGCGAGGCGGGCGCGCCCGGATACTTTTTCCGGGCCATCTGCACGGTGTCGATGGCGCGGTCAAAGGGCAGCGGATCGCGCCCCATGCGGGTCAGTTCCGCGTTCAGGAATTTCATGTCGAAGGCCGCGTTGTGGATCACCAGCGGGGCATCGCCGAAGAACGCGAGCATCTCTTCGGCCACCTCGTGGAACAGCGGCTTGTCGGCCAGAAAGTCCAGGGTCAGGCCGTGGACGCGGGCGGCGTCCTCGGGCATGTCCCGTTCCGGGTTCAGATAGACGTGGAACGTCTGCCCGGTCGGCATGTGGTTGACCAGCTCCAGGGCGCCGATCTCGACCACCCGGTGGCCTTCGTCCGGATTGAAGCCCGTGGTTTCCGTATCGAGCACCACTTCGCGGATCATGCTTCGCCCTCCGCTCTCAACCGCCGCACCAGAGCGCGCACCTGCCGATAGGCCGGGGCCATGCCCCGCCCGGTGTTCACGACGACATCGGCCCGGCGGCGTTTCTCCGGCTCGGCCATCTGCTTCGCCCGCACCTGTTGCAGCCGCTCCGGCGTCATGCCGGGTCGGCCGAGCACCCGTTGCGCCTGGAGGAACGCGGGTGCTGTCACCAGAAGCACGGCATCACAGCGGCGCTCGCCGCCGGTCTCGAACAGCAGCGGCACATCCAGCACCACCAGCCGCCGCCCCGCCAGGGCCTGTCGACGGAGAAAGGCGTGTTCCGCCGTTCGCACGCGGGGGTGCAGAATGCCCTCCAGCCGACGCAACGCCGCATCATCGCCGAACACCTGGCGCGCCAGCACGGCCCGGTCCACCCGGCCATCCCGCACGGCGTCCGGGAACGCGGCGGCGATGGCCGGCACAGCCGCGCCGCCCGGTCCGGTCAGCGCGTGCACGGTGGCATCCGCGTCGTGGACCGGCACATGCAGCCGCCGCATCATGCGGGAGGCGGTGCTCTTGCCCATGCCGATCGAGCCGGTCAGACCCAGCACCACCATGCGCCGCCCGCCCAGGCGCGGCCCCGCCGGACGTCGCTGATGCCGCCGGGACCGCCGCGCGGCGCCGATCCTCATGACGGGCCGTCCTCCAGCACCACCCGGCGAAGATCGTCCGTCACCTCGGGGGCCACGCCGAACCAGGCCTCGAACCCCGGCCGGGCCTGATGCAGCAGCATGCCGAGGCCGTCCACGACCGGGTTGCCCCGGCCGCGCGCCATGGCCAGCAACGGAGTCTCCAGGGGCGCATACACCAGATCGGTCACCAGCGCGTCCGTCGGCAGCGGCTCCAGATCCACATCCAGCGGCGGTTGCCCCGCCATGCCCAGCGAGGTGGTGTTGACCAGCAGACCCGCATCCATCATGGCCCGGCTGCTTTCGGACAGGGGCGCGCAGACGATCCGTCCGTCCAGGGACCCGGCCAGCGCCTCGGCCCGGTCCATGCTGCGGTTGAGAAGGCGAATCTCCGGTGCGCCGGAATCCAGCAGCGCCACGCAGACCGCCCGCGCCGCGCCGCCCGCGCCCAGCACCACCGCCGGTCCGCGCGAGCCCCGCCAGCCGGGCGCACCCTGGCGCAGGTTCTCCAGGAAGCCGAAGCCGTCGGTGTTGTCGCCGTGCAGGGTGCCGTCCTGTTGCACCACCAGCGTGTTGACGGCCCCGATGCGCCGCGCCCGGTCGGTCAGGGTCTCGCAGGCGGCCAGGGCGGCTTCCTTGTGAGGCACCGTCACATTGGCCCCGACCAGTCCCAGGGCCGGCAGACCGGCGAAGGCCGCCGCCACCCGATCCGGGGGCACCGCCAGGGGCACGTAAGCCCCATCGATGCCGTACCACCGCAGCCAGGTGCCGTGCAGCCGGGGCGAGCGTGAATGCGCGACCGGCCAGCCGGCCACGCCCGCCACCCGGGTTCGCCCGGTCAGGAAGGGGGGAGCGGCGACGCCCGCCAGGGGCGCGTTGTCGTTGGCCAGGGTCATGCGCACAACAATCCCTCGGTTCGAAGCAGGGCCAGCAGCGGCAGCAGCGGCAGGCCCAGGATCGTGAAATGGTCGCCGGTCACCGCGCTGAAGAGCTGCAGGCCCGGACCCTCGATCCGATAGCCGCCGACACTGGTTGTCACGGTGTCTCCCACGGCCTCCAGATAGGCGTCAAGAAAGGCCGGCGACAGAGGCCGCACCGTCAACGTGGCCGCGTCCGCGACCGCGCCGACCACCCGGCCGTCGCGAACCAGCACCGCCGCGCTGACCAGCCGGTGCGGCCGTCCCGCCAGCGCCAGAAGCTGGGCCCGGGCGGCCGCCCGGTCCACGGGCTTTTCCAGCCAGGCGCCGTCCTCGGTTTCCAGCATCTGGTCCGCGCCCAGCACCAGGGCGCCCGGGTGATCCGCCGCCACGGCCATCGCCTTGGCCTCGGCCAGGGCCTGGGCCGTCTGGTCGGTGGGTGTGCCGGCGCGGCGCGCCCGGTCGCGGATGGCGGCTTCATCCACGGGTGCGGCATGAACCCCGGCGAGCGGTACGCCGACCGCCGCCAGCATGGCGCGCCGGGTGGCGCTGCCGGACGCCAGAATGAGGGGCGGCCCGTCGGCGGCCGCCAGGATCGGGGCCGGACTCATCCGCGTCTCATCCCCGCTGGCTCTTGGCCTGCTCGATGCGCTGCATGATGCCGGCCGCGACTTCCTCGATGGACTTGCGGGTGACGTCGATCACCTGCCACCCGCGCGAGGCGAACAGCCGCCGCGCCCGCGCCACCTCGTCGCGCACCAGCTCCTCGTTGGCGTAGTCGCTGTCGATGGGCTCGTGCATCACCCGCAGGCGGGTGCGGCGGATGTCGGCCAGGCTGCGCGGCTCGCGCGTCAGGCCGATGATGAGCGGCTTGGTGCCGGGCATGGCCATGACCACTTCCGGCACCGGAATCCCCGGAACCAGCGGGATGTTGACCGCCTTGTAGCCCTTGTTCGCCAGATACATGCAGGTTGGCGTCTTGGAGGTGCGCGAGACCCCGAGCACGATCACGTCGGCCTCGGCCAGTCCCTCCAGAAGCTGCCCGTCGTCGTGGGCCAGCGTGTAGTGAATGGCGTCGATGCGCTTGAAATAGGCGTCGTCCAGGGTGTGCTGCCGGCCGGGATCGGTGCGGAACTCCGCCTGGAAGTAGTGCTTCAGCATCTCCATCACCGGATCGAGCACGGAGACGCAGGGCACCCCCAGCTCGCGGCAGGAATCCTCCAGCACGGCGCGCACCTCGGGGTCCACCAGCGTGAACAGCACCACCCCGGGGTTGGCCTCGATGCCCTCGATCAGGCGGCGGATCTGCCCGGGCGTGCGCACCAGCCACCACATGTGCTGCTTGACGCGCGGAATCGAGTCGAACTGCACCAGGCAGGCGCGCACCGCGCTGCTCACCGTCTCGCCCGTCGCGTCGGAAACCAGGTGCAGATGATATTCGGTCACGGCGGACCCCATAAAGCGGGACGGAGCAAGACAGGGACACCACGCGGCGGGAGGCCCACCGCGCCGGCCGGCCGCGACGGCCAACCCGAGAGAGTCCGGGAACGGGACCGGGGACATCCCTGTGGACGACTCCCGGCCAAGTGGGGATAACGGGCCGATCGGTCCGCGCCCGTGTTTTTTACCCCGGTTTGGAGCGCGGGTCACCCCTTGCCTGTCCCCATGGGGATGACGCCCGACGAAGAGCGGGCATCCCGGGGACAACCCGCCGCCACGGGCCCGCCATCCCCGCCATTCGGGCACAGCCCGACGGATGCGCTAAAACCGTTTCAGACCAGGGCGTTACGCGAATATGCTCCCCCGTTTATCCCCAGGGTTCTCCCCCGGACGCCGAACCGGGCGTCCGGATGCCCCCACGGCTGGGCATGACGATGGGGATGGCCGGGGATCCCCGGTTTTCCACCGCCCAACAACCTCTCCATCCCTTTTCTTTATTTCCTTAACTGTTTAGAAGGAGGGGCCGACGCGAACGCCCGGACCGGACCGGCCGGGCCCCGCATTCCGATCGATCGTCCCGCTTTCCGGAGTTGAGACCGTGTCCCAGACCCCTGCCGCGCCGTCCTCCAAACCGTTCCTGCGTGCCCTTGGCGGAGAGGCGGTCTGGCCGCCCCCGGTGTGGCTGATGCGGCAGGCGGGCCGCTACCTGCCGGAGTACCGCGCCACGCGGGCCGACGCCGGCGGCTTCCTTGACCTGTGCTACACGCCGGATTTCGCGGTCGAGGTGACGTTGCAGCCGCTGCGCCGCTACAACTTTGACGCGGCGATCCTGTTCTCTGACATCCTGGTGGTGCCGCACGCCCTGGGCCAGCACGTCGCCTTCAAGCAGGGCGAGGGGCCGGTTCTGGATGCCCTGAAGGACGAGGCCGATCTGGCCAAACTGGACACCGGCCGCGTGCTCGATCACATGCGGCCCGTGCTGGAGACCGTCGCCGGCCTGTCGAAGGCCATCCCCGAGACCACGGCCCTGATCGGATTCGCCGGCGCGCCCTGGACCGTCGCCACCTACATGATCGAGGGCGGCGGCTCGAAGGACTTCGCCACCACCAAGGCCTGGGCCTATGGCCGGCCGGACCTGTTCGCCCGCCTGATCGACACCCTGGTGACCGCCACCGGCGACTACCTGATCGCGCAGATCGATGCCGGCGCCGAGGCGATCCAGATCTTCGACACCTGGGCCGGGGCGCTGCCCGAGGCCGACTTCATGCGCTGGGTGGTGGATCCGATCGGGCGCATCGCCGCGCGCATCCGCAGCGAGCGGCCGGGCGTGCCCGTGATCGGCTTCCCAAGAGGGGCCGGGGTGTTGTATCCCACCTTCGTGCGCGAGACCGGCGTGGTCGGCGTCAGCCTGGACACCAGCGTGCCCTGCGACTGGGCGGTGGAGGCCGTGCAGCCGCTGGCCGTGACCCAGGGCAACCTGGATCCCATCCATCTGGTGGCCGGGGGCGACGCCCAGGATGCCGCGACGGATCACATCCTGCGCACGCTTTGCGGAAAGAATCCGCATATCTTCAACCTCGGTCACGGCATCGTACCCCAGACCCCGCCCGAGAATGTCGCGCGTCTGATGGAGCGAATTCGCAATGCCGCCCGTCCGGTGGAGGCGTAAACAGACGGCCATACGGCCGGGTCCGGACCGGAGACCCGGCACGATGGCGCGGGAGAGGTCATGAGCCGACTGGCGGTCGTACTGTTCAATCTGGGTGGGCCGGACAGCCTTGATGCGGTCAAGCCCTTCCTGTTCAACCTGTTCAATGATCCGGCGATCATCGGCGCTCCGGCGCCGGTGCGCTGGCTGCTGGCGCGTCTGATCTCGGGGCGGCGCGCGCCAATCGCGCGCGCCATTTACGAGCAGATCGGCGGGCGTTCCCCGCTCGTGGCGCAGACCCAGGCCCAGGCCGATGCCCTGACCGAGACCCTCACGGCCCGGCAGCTGGGCAGCGAGGTCGGCGTGTTCATGGCCATGCGCTACTGGCACCCGCTGACCCGCGAGGCCGTGGACCAGGTCAAGGCGTTCAAGCCGGATACGGTGGTGTTGCTGCCGCTCTACCCGCAATACTCGGCCTCGACCAGCGGGTCATCGCTGAACATGTGGGTGAAGACGGCGAAGCGGCGCGGGCTCAAGGCCGAGACCCACACCGTGTGCTGCTACCCGACCGAGCGCGGGTTCGTCACCGCGCTGGCCGAGCTGACCCGCGCCGGGTTCATCGAGGCCAGTGCCAAGGCCACGGGTGCGGTGCGACCGCGTGTGCTGTTCTCGGCCCACGGCCTGCCCAAGGTGAGCATCGAGCGCGGCGATCCCTATCAGAGCCAGGTGGAATTGACGGCCGCCGCCATCGTCGAGGAAATGGGGTTGCCCGACCTGGACTGGGTGGTGTGCTACCAGAGCCGCGTCGGCCCGCTGGAGTGGATCGGACCCGACACGGATTCGGAGATCGAGCGCGCGGGTCACGACGGCGTGCCGGTGGTGGTGGTGCCGCTGGCCTTCGTCTCGGAGCACTCCGAGACGCTGGTGGAACTGGACATCGAATACGGCGAGCTGGCCGAGTCCAAGGGCGTGCCCGGCTATGTGCGCGTGCCGACGGTGCAGGCGCGGGGTGCCTTCATCGACGGGCTGGCCGATCTGGTCGAACGCGCGGTGCGTCCGGCCGAGGGCGACGGCTGCCTGATCGAGGCCGGCCCGGCCCGGGGCCGCCTGTGCTCCGAGGTGGGCGCGCGGGTGTGCGACGGGAAATGGGCGCAGTGTCCGCACGTGCCGAACAAGACCACGGATTCCTAGACACCAATACCCTTAGCCAGAGGCAGAAGAAGGACGCGGCGAATGGACTTTCTGGATTTCATGACCCTGTTCGGGCTGTGGGACTATTACCTCTGGATCAAGGCTTTGCATGTCATCGCCATCATTACCTGGATGGCCGGTCTGTTCTATTTGCCCCGCCTGTACGTCTATCATGCCATGGAAGAGCCCGGAACGGCGATCTCCGAGCGCTTCAAGGTGATGGAACGGCGCCTGCTCAAGGCGATCATGAACCCGTCGCTGATCGTGGCCGTGGTCACGGGTCTGCTGCTGTGGGGACAGTTCCTGACCCAGGGGTGGTTTCACGTGAAGCTCTTGATGGTCGTCGGCCTGCTGGCCTGCCACGGCCTGTACGCCCGCTGGCGCAAGGATTTCGCGGCGGATCAGAACAAGCACTCGCACAAGTTCTATCGGGTGTGGAACGAGGTGCCGACGCTGATGATGCTCATCATCATCCCGATGGTGATCGTCCGGCCGTTCTAGGATCAATGGTGAGAGGGTCTGATACCGCCCGGCCTATGACGTGACTTGAAAGGCCGGGCGGCTGGTGCGACTGCACCGGCGCCGCGAAACGGCGTCTGGCTTTTGCCCTGACGAGTCAGGACAAAAGCCGGCCAGTATGACGGTCGCGGCCCCTCTCGCGTCATCCTGAGCCGCTGAAGGCGGCGAAGGATCTGGAGAGGCGAGGTGACTCAGGGTCGGGATTCGCACACGCCGGCCCGAGATCCATCAGCCGCTCCGCGACTTCAGGATGGCGGTTCATCGCTGCATTGCGAGGCCGTAGGGTTGCGATACCCGGACTCCTCCCTCATTCATAAGCTATCACGTTCACACTTTTTCGAAGGAAAGCGGCCGTCTTCGGCAAGAGGATGGACCACCAAGACACCAATGTGCCGGACGGGTCTTGCAGCCCCGTCCGGACCGTTTCGCCCAAGGGATGGGGATGATAACGCTCCGGGCGGGAGTACAACTGCCGCCCGGCATCATCCAACGTGTCAGTCCGGCGCACCAAAAGCCTCGAAGAGCAAATCCCGAGCGATCTGGACCAGATCGCGACGACGATTTGCTTCAATATCAATATTCTAGAGCATTTTGCGCGACCCAGGAGTCGTGCAAAATGCTCTAACCCCCAACGGCATCTTCGAGTCCAGACATGGCAAAGGCCCTGGACCGGCTCACGGTTCAGGGCCACTTGCGTGGCGACGGGTCCTTAACTTCCGGCGATGCGGGTCAGGGCCTCGACGTCGCAGGTATAACGGTTGGGGCCGGTCTCGTTCAGGATCCCGGTGCGGCGGAACTCGGCCACGATGCGGCTGGTGGTCTCGGTGGTCACCCCCAGCATGGCGCCCATGTCCTCGCGGCCGAACAGGGTGCAGTCGCTGCCGTCCGTGCCGTCCAGCAGCAGCAGCAGCAGGCGCGCCACCCGCGCCTTGGCGTTGCCGGTGGACAGGCTGGTCAGCCAGGCGTCGGCCTGCTGGACCGAGCGCTGCCAGCGCTGCATGAGCTGGGCGTGCATGCGCGGGGTGCGCTCCGCCAGCCGGTTGACGATCTCGCGCGGAATGCGGCAGGTGCCGGTGGGGCGCAGCGCGATCGCCGTGTGCTCGTAGTTCAGGCCGAGCAGGCTTTCCATGCCGGCGGTGTCGCCCGGCCGCAGCAAACGCACGATGCGCTGGCCGCCGTCGGCCAAATAGCTGACCAGCTTGACCAGCCCGAAGCGGACGGTGAACACCGCCTGCCCGGGATCGCCCACATGATACAGCGCCGTGCCGGTCTCGAAATCGATCTCGTCGATGGGCAGGTGGATGTGGGCGAAGTCGTCTTCCTGGAGGTCCGCGAACAGCGCGGATTCCCGGATGCCGCAAGCCAGGCATTCGACCTGACCCCGCCAGGCGGCTTCAATGGCTTTTCCCCGCACCGAGGAACTCCCTCCGACCCGCGTCAAGATCCGGTCATGCGGCCGGAGGAGGCTTGTCGGGCCGGGCGGTCCCTGACCGGCCGGCTCGGCCCGCATCCCACGCACCGGCACCCATGTCCTGATCGCACCCTACCGCAAGGCGGAGCGGGCGTCCAACGATCCCGGAGGCGAACCGACCGGAATGGGGTCGGGCGGGCCGGCCGGCGCGGGTCTATCCGACCAGGGCATGTCCGAGCACGGACCACAGGATCAGAACGACGAACAGCATGGCGAGGGCGAGCCCTTCCCCGATCATGGCGGTCAGAGTCATACTGGAGCCTCCCGGTTGGGGGATCGGTCGGGACCGGCCGATCCTGTTCCTCCTATGTTCTGCTCCGAGGATGAGAACATCGGGCGAACACGCCGTCAAGTCGGTCCGTGACCGTTTTTGTCTCCCTCTCCGTCGCCCCATCGTCGTTGTGATCGAGGTTCCGTGTCGCTGTCCCCGTCCTCTCCCGCCTCCGCCCCGGGTCTCGTGCTGGCCGCGCCCGCCAGCGGGTCCGGCAAGACCACCGTGACGCTGGCTCTGATCCGGGCCCTGACCCGCCAGGGCGTGCGGGTCGGGGCCGCCAAGGTGGGGCCGGACTACATCGACCCGGCCTTTCACGCCGCCGCCGGCGGCCGGGCCTGCGTGAACCTGGATGGCTGGGCCATGCCGGATCCCCTGCTGGAGGCGCTGGCGGCCCGGCTGGCGGCCGACACCGATCTGGTGCTGTGCGAGGGCGTCATGGGCCTGCTGGACGGGGCCGTGGCGCCGGGGCAGCCGGGCCACGATCCGCGCGCGGACGGCTCCACCGCCGCGCTGGCGGCCCGCCTGGGCTGGCCCGTGGTGCTGGTGGTGGACGCCAGGGGCATGGCGGCCTCGGCCGGGGCGGTGGTGCGCGGCTTCCGGGATGTCCGACCGGACGTGACCGTGGCCGGCGTGATCTTCACCCGGGCCGGGCCGGGGCTGCACGCCGACACCCTGCGGGCGGCCGTGGCCGCGCTGGCCCCTGGGCTGCCCGTGCTGGGGGTGATCCCGCGCGACGCGCGGCTGGCGCTGCCGTCGCGGCATCTGGGGCTGGTGCAGGCGGGCGAGCATCCGGATCTGGACGCGTTCCTTGAGCACGCCGCCGATCTGGCGGCCGCGCATGTGGATCTGGCGGCGCTGCGGGCGCTGGCGCGGCTTGCCGTGTCGCCCTCGACGGTCCCCGACCGCGCGCCGCGGCTGCTGCCGCCGCCGGGCCAGCGCATCGCCATGGCCCGGGACGAGGCCTTCGCCTTCGTCTATCCCGCCCTCCTGGACGGCTGGCGGGCCGAGGGGGCCGAGGTTGTCCCGTTCTCGCCTCTGGCCGACGAGGCCCCGGCCGCCGACGCCGATGCGGTCTATCTGCCGGGCGGCTATCCGGAGCTGCACGGCGGGCGTCTCGCCGGCGCGTCCCGCTTCCTGGGCGGTCTGCGCGCCGCCGCCCACCGGGGCGCGGCCGTGTTCGGCGAGTGCGGCGGCTACATGGTGCTCGGGCGCGGCCTGGAAGACGCCGATGGGCGGCGCCACGCCATGGCGGGTCTGCTGCCGGTCGAGACCAGTTTCGCCCAACCGCGCCTGCATCTGGGCTATCGGGCCGCCGTCACCCTCGCCGAAACGCCGTTCGGGCCCGTCGGCACCCGCGTGCGGGCGCATGAGTTCCACTACGCCCGGGCGGTCCAGGAGGATCCCGCCGCCGGGGCGGTGTTCGCCGTGCGCGACGCGCGCGGCCGCGATCTGGGCACGGTCGGCCGTCGGGTGGGGTCGGTGGCGGGCTCGTTCATGCACCTGATCGCGAGGGAGGACCCGGGGATGTCAGGGGCACACGCTCACGGTTACAAGACGGCGCTTTCCTCACCATCGGAGCCCGCCTCTTGAGATCCCTCGTCTCGCTCCGCTCGCTCGGGATGACGAAACAAAACGGTAGGATGTCATCCTGAAGCCGCGACGCGGCTGAAGGATCTCGAGCGCGGGTCTCCAACCGGGCGCAAAGACCAGACCAGCGGGAGCGATCCCCTTCACCGGACCCTGTTGCCCTGGCGGGCGCGTGATCGCTCTTGCGCCCGGGCCCGCGATACGGCGGAATGGCGCCATGACCGCACCCGCCCACAGCCTGCGCCGCCTGCGCTGCCTGCTCGGAGAGCGGCGCGACCCCGCCCCCTCCAGGCGGGCCGCGCCCCTGCATCCGGACGACCCGTCGCGCCCGTTCTGGGAGCGCAAGACCCTGCGCCAGATGACGGAGGCGGAGTGGGAGAGCCTGTGCGACGGCTGCGGCAAGTGCTGCCTCAACAAGCTCCAGGACGAGGACACGGGCGCGCTGGCCTTCACCAACGCCGCCTGCAAGCTGCTGGACCGGCAGTCCTGCCGCTGCTCGGACTACGCCAACCGCTGGGACTTCGTGCCCGACTGCGTGAAGCTGGGGCCGTCGTCGGTCGGGCGGCTGGCGTGGCTGCCCTCCACCTGCGCCTATCGCCTGCTGGACGAGGGCCAGCCGTTGCCGTCCTGGCATCCGCTGCTGACCGGCGATCCGGAGAGCGTGCACCGCGCGGGCATCTCGGTGCGCGGGCGCGTGGTCTGCGAGACCTCGGTGGATGACCTGGAGGATCACGTCGTGGACTGGGAGGACCTGTAGCCGTGCGCCTGTGGCCGGCGCGGGCGGCGCCCGATCCGAAACCGGACGCGGTGGTGGTCGGCGACCGCGCCGTGCCGCTGGTGGTGCGGGTGAACCCGCGCGCCCGGCGCGTGGCGCTGAAGGTGGATGCCGCCGCCGGGCGGGTCGTGCTGGTGATCCCGCACAAGCGCGACGAAAAGGCCGCGCGCCGCTTCCTGCACAGCCGCACCGACTGGCTGCACGCCGCGCTGGAGCGCCTGCCGCCGGCGATCGCGCTGACCGATGGGGCGTCCGTGCCGCTGGGTGGCGTGCCCCATACCGTCCGCCACTGCCCGGACGCCCGGCGCGGGGTCTGGCTGGAGGACGGGGAGATCCGCGTTTCCGGTCAGGCGGAACACTTGCCCCGCCGGCTGCGCGACTGGCTGAAGGGGCAGGCCCGCGCGGCCATCACGGCCCGCGTGGCGGTCCATGCCGAGGCGCTGGGGGTCACCCCCGGACGCATCACCGTCAAGGATACCCGCTCCCGCTGGGGCAGTTGCGCGGCCTCCGGCGCGCTGAGCTTTTCGTGGCGGTTGGTGATGGCGCCGGACTGGGTGCTGGACTACGTGACCGCGCACGAGGTCGCCCACCTGCGCGAGTTGAACCACTCGCCCGCCTTCTGGCGCCATGTGGAAACGCTGGCGCCCGGTCTGCGCGGCCCGGCCCGCGACTGGCTGCGCGACCACGGCGCGGCGCTGCACCGGGTGGGGTGAGAGCGGCGGCCGTCGTCCGATCGTGCGAGGACTATTCCCGCGGGATCAGGCCGCGCAGCAGGTCATCAATGATCTGGTCGGGCGTCGGGGCGGCCGGCGGTGGCTCGGCCGGTGCCGGTGCCGCTTGGGTGTCCGTCGGTGGGGCTTCGGCGGGTTCGTCTCCGCCGGGTTCGTCCCCTCCCTCGGGCAGCAGGCCGCGCAGCAGGCGGCCGGCCTCGTCCTCCAGGGTGTCGCGGTCGAGCCGCAGCCGCCCGGTCTGCAGGGTCACGGTGGGCGCATCCAGATCGCCGCGCACGGCAATGGGCAGGGTGTCGGGCAGGCGGATCACCCGGCCCAGCGCGTTCTGCAGCGGGCTGTCCGACAGGTCGGCCACGCCCGAGGCGTCCACGGTCCAGCCGATCAGGTCCACGACACCGGAGAACTCGCCCTCATACAGCGCGCTGACCAGCCGCAGCGGATCGAAGGCCAGCCGCCCGTCGTCGATGGTGAAGCGGCCATCCAGGTCGGCGAGGCGCTGGGCGCGGTCCAGGTCGCCCAGCACCGACCCGGCGAGGTCGTTGAGCGCCCCGATCGGCTCCAGCACACCCGCCAGCGCGGTGCCGCGCACCTGCCCGGCGCGCACGTCCAGGTCGGCCAGGGACAGCGTGCCGTCGCCCGTCACCGCGCGCACCAGATCGGCCATGCTGGTGCCCGCGCCGGCCAGATCCAGCACCAGCCGTCCGGTGCCGGCCGAGCCCACCGCGCCGTCCAGGCCGGGCAGGCGGCCCACATCGAAGCCGGAGACCTCCAGGTCCAGGTCGTAGGAGGCCGGCGACCCCGCCACCACGGTGAGCGTGCCGGACGCATCGCCGCCATAGAGCTGCCCCGTCAGGCGCTCCACCCGCAACACGCCGTCGGCGAGCCGCGCCGTGATGTCGGCGTTGTCCAGGGCCGTGCCGGCGTACACCAGGGCGGTGGAGCGCAGCGCGATGTCCGCATCCAGCAGGGTGAGGGCGGACAGGTCGATGGGCGCCGTGGACCACGCCACGGGCCGCGCCGCGGCGTCCGCCGAGGGGGCGGGGACGGCGGCCCGACCGACGAACGCGGCCGGGATGACCCGCGCGGCGCCGGGCGCGGGCGTCTCCGGCCGGCGGGCTTCGCGTCGGGGCGGCAGGAAGGCGTCAATCGGCAGCCGGGTGGTGCTCAGGCCCGCCGCCACGTGCGGCCGTCCGCCGCTCAGGGTCACCCGCGCCTGCCCGGTCACGCGGGTGTCGCCCACGCGCAGGTCCAACCCGTCGAGCGTGACCGTGTCCAGGTCGCCGCGCGCCTGGGTGGTCAGCGCCACCGGCCCCAGCGGGGCCCCGGCCGGGGCGTAGGCGGGGGCGAACAGGCGGACCAGCCGCACCGCCTCCGGGTGCCGCAGATCAATGGCGAGGTCATAGGTCGGCGCGGCGCCCAACGGGTCCTCGATCCGGCCGTTGGTGTCCAGGCCGCCGTCGGGCGTGCGGGTCGCCGTGGTGATGTCCACCGCCTGCGGTGTGCCGGTCAGGGTGACGGACTGGGTGATGGCCCCCAGGTCGCGCAGCGCCGGGGGCAGCTCCGTGCGCAGCAGACGCGCCGAGCGGGTCGGGTCGTCCGCCGCCACGGTCACGGTCAGGGCGTCGGCCCGGGGGGTGCCGCCGAAGCCGGACAGGCTGCCCCTGGCGGTCACGCGGGCGGCCGCGACCCGCTCGATTTCAAACGTGGCCAGGGTCAGGCGGCCATCCACCAGCGACCCCTCGGCCCGCACCCCGGTGAGCGGCAGGGCGTCCACGGTCAGGGTGCCGAAGGACAGGCGGATGTTGGCGTCCACGTCGTTCAGCGGGGCGAGGGGCGCGAACGCGGCCTCCAGCGCCTGGGCGGC
Organism: Roseospira navarrensis; assembly: GCF_009601025.1. Taxonomy (GTDB): domain Bacteria; phylum Pseudomonadota; class Alphaproteobacteria; order Rhodospirillales; family Rhodospirillaceae; genus Rhodospira; species Rhodospira navarrensis. The sequence continues at coordinate 15,549 of NZ_WIVE01000031.1, forward strand.
GCTCTGGGCGGGGGCGGTCTCTGCCGGAGCGCCATCGGCCGCCGGGTCAGCCTCCGCAGTTTCCGCAGGTTCCGCAGGTTCCGCCGCCGCCGCCGGCTGCGTGGCGGGGCGATAGGCATCCAGGTTCAGGGTGTCCACCGACAGGTTCACCCCCAGACCCAGCCGGTCGCCGGGCCGCAGCGCCAGCGCGCCGGTGGCCCTGGTGGTGTCCAGCGTCAGGTCCAGGTCGTTCAGACGCAGGGCGGCCGGGTCGCCCTCCACCTGGGTGGACAGGGAGAACGCGCGCAGGCGGTCGTCCGGCACGTCCTGCACCGGCACGCGCAGCCACGCCAGCACCTCGCGCAGGTTGCCGGCCGTGGCGGAGACGGTGGCCGAGACCGTCGGTCGTCCGTCCCGGGCCGTCAGCGTGCCGTCCATGCCCACCCGCGAGGCGCCGGGCAGGGCGGCGCCCGCCTCGGCCACGGTCAGCACGCCGTCGGTCAGGCGCGCGTCCAGGCTGATCTGGCGGACCACCTCGCCGCGCCAGGTCAGGGCGTCGGCCGTCAGGTTGACGCGCGCGCTCAGGGCCGGGGGCAGGGCGAAGGCCGTCCCCGCCGGCGGTGAGGCGGGTTCGTCTGTCGGGGCCTCCGGCGGCTGAGTGGTCTCCAGGGATGGCGCCGCATCCGGTTCGGCTGTTTCCGGAGCCGGGTCCGGGGCCGCCGCGAGCCACGCGTCCACATCCAGGGCCCGCAGCCGGATATGGGCGTCGATCGCGGGACCGCCGCCGGTCCCCTCCAGGGCCACCGACAGGGTGCCGCGCGCCTCCGCCTCGCCCAGGGCCACCTGCAGGTCGGAGAGCGTGCCCTCCGGCCCGCCCGACCCCACGGCCAGGGTCAGGGCGCCCTCGACCGAGAACGGCCGCCCCGCCAGCGCCGCCACGCGCGGGGGCAGGGCGTCGCCCCCGCCCAGCGCGGCCAGGGTGGCGGTCAGGGAGTCGCCGGCGGCCAGACCCTCGCCCGAGAACGTGGGCCGCGACCCGCCGAGGCCGGCGACCGATCCGCTCAGTTCCAGGGTGGCGGCGGTATCGGGCAGCAGAAGATTGGCCTGCAGCGAGGTGTCCCGGCCCGGGGAGACGGTGCCGGCCAGGATGTCGAAGGCCACCGGGGTGGCCGCCACCTCGGCATCGCCGGACAGCCGCACCGGCCCGCGCAGGCTTTCCGCCGACAGGTCCATGCGGATCGCCTCGGCGCGAAACTCGGCGCCGCTCGCCTGGTTCTTGAAGACCGCCAGACCGTTTTCGATGCGCACGCTGTCCAGGCGGACGGTCAGGCCGCCACCGGAGAGGCCGGGCGCCGCGCCGTCCTCACCCGAGCCTGCGCCCGAGGAGCCGGGCACGGCCGGGTCGGCGATGGCCGCGCCGTTGCCCGGTCCGCCGAAGGTCCAGTTGGCGCGGCCGTCCTGCAGCCGCTCGAACAGCACGACCGGGTCGATCACCCGGATCGAGCGCACCCGGATCTCGCCGGAGAGCAGCGGGGCCAGGTCCACGGCCACCTTCAGCGCGCCGATGCGGGCCATGTCGCGGGTGGAGCCGCCGGGGACGTTGCCCAGGCGCACGCCCTCCACCGACAGCGTGGGGGCGGGCAGAATCCGGAAGGACAGATCGCCGTCGATGCCCACGGGCCGGCCGGTGGCGGCGGCGATGCGATCGGCGATCCGTTCCCGCCACGGGTTCCAGTCGATGAACGACGGGGCCACCAGCGCGGCGCCCAGCGCCACGACCAGCAGGATCCCCAGGATCAGAAGCAGCCTCTTCACCGACAACGCTCTCCCGCGCGGTCCCCGGGCGCACGAAGTGCGCGCGGCGCCGGGGGGTGGTCCGGACAACACCGGGATGGTACCCGGATTTCCCAAGACGGCAAAAGTAGCCGGGACTCCGTGGCCACAGGGTCCCGGAGGCGTGGTTTTGGTGCAACAGTCCCCCGCGTCAACCGGGCATCGGTCCGACCGGGTCGCCGGGGCCCGCCTTGTTCCCGCAGCAGACCATTTTCCGGTTCCGGCGGCGGGTGCGGCGTGATAGACGCTGGGTCCCGCTTCGGGGGGCGGCCGCGTCGCCGGCCGGCCCGCCGGCGCGGCCCACCCGTTCCCTGACCGCACCGTGGGACGCCCCCATGCGATTCCTGGATTTCGAACGCCCCATCGCCGAGCTGGAAGGCAAGATCGCCGAGCTGCGCCATCTGGGCGACGCCGACGGCATGAACATCGTCGAGGAGGTCGCGCGCCTCCAGCAGAAGGTGGAGCGCCAGCTTCAGACCACCTACGCCAGGCTGACGCCCTGGCAGAAGACCCACGTGGCCCGCCACCCGGACCGGCCGCACTGCCTGCGCTACATCAAGCGGCTGATCGACGACTTCACGCCGCTGGCCGGCGATCGCTCGTTTGCCGAGGACGAGGCCATCGTCGGCGGCCTGGGCCGCTTCCGGGGTCAGGCGGTGGTCGTGATCGGCCAGGAGAAGGGCCACGACACCGAAAGCCGGGTGAAGCACAACTTCGGCATGCCGCGCCCCGAGGGCTACCGCAAGGCCCAGCGCCTGATGCGCATGGCCGAGCGCTTCGGGCTGCCCGTGCTGACGCTGGTGGACACCGCCGGCGCCTTCCCCGGCAAGGGCGCGGAGGAACGCGGCCAGGCCGAGGCCATCGCGCGCTCCACCGAGACCTGCCTGGACCTGCGCGTGCCGCTGATCGCCTGCGTGATCGGCGAGGGCGGCTCCGGCGGCGCCATCGCCCTGGCGGCGGGCAACGTTGTGCTGATGCTGGAACACGCCATCTATTCCGTCATATCCCCCGAAGGCTGCGCCTCCATCCTCTGGCGCAGCGGCGACAAGGCCCAGGACGCGGCCGAGGCGCTGCGGCTGACCGCGCAGGATCTCGAAACGCTCGGCGTGATCGAGGAGATCGTCAAGGAGCCCCTGGGCGGCGCGCACCGCGACCCGGAGGCGGCCATGGACGCCGTGGGCGAGGCCTTCGAACGGCATCTGGCCGAGCTGATGCCGCTGTCGGGCGACGTGATCCGGGCGCGCCGGCGCGCCCGCTTCCTGGCCATCGGACGCCAGGGCTTGAGTTGACGCGGACGGGCCTGCCGGATCGGGGCCTGTTCCTCCGATCCGGAAAGGCCCCGCCATGACCGAGACCCAGTCCCGCCCGGCCCTGTCCATCCTGGAGCGCCGCCGCATCGAGGCGGAGTTCGCCCGCGAGATCCATGACTCCATGGTCGCGCACGTGGGCGAAGAGGCCGCCCGGGCCATCCTGACCGATGCCGTCACCCGCATGGCCGAGCGCACCGGCGCCGCCATGGCGGCCGAGGACCGCGCGCACGGGCCGGTCACCCTGGAAACCTTCGCCGAGCGCCTGAAGCTTTGGCAGCAGGACGACGCCCTGTCGCTGGAGGTCCTTGACCGCGCACCCGACCGGCTCGACTTCAATGTGGTGCGCTGCCGCTACGCCGAGCTGTACGAGGACCTGGGCGTGCGCGGCATCGGGGACATCCTGTCGTGCAATCGCGACGGGCAGTTCATCTGCGGCTACGATCCGCGCATGACCCTGACCCGCACCCAGACCATCATGAAGGGCGCCTCCCACTGCGATTTCCGGTACCGCATGGAGGCCATGGAGGCAGAGGACGCGCCCGCCAGCCCGAAGGAGGGGACCCGATGACCCACACGGGACCGATCGACCGCATCGAGGCCCTGCGCCCCGAGATGCAGGCCTGGCGTCGCGACATCCACGCCCACCCGGAAATCGCCTATCAGGAGGAACGCACCAGCCGGTTCGTGGCCGAGCGACTCCGCGCCTGGGGCCTGGAGGTCCACACCGGCCTGGGCGTGACCGGCGTGGTCGGCACCCTGACGGGCCGCCAGCCCGGCGCCCGCGCCATCGGCCTGCGCGCCGACATGGATGCGCTGCCCTTGCAGGAGGCCAACACCTTCGAGCACCGCTCGCGCCATGACGGCCGGATGCACGCCTGCGGCCACGACGGCCACACCGCCATGCTGCTGGGCGCGGCCAAGGCGCTGGCCGAGGCGCCCGACTTCGCCGGCACCGTCCACTTCATCTTCCAGCCCGCCGAGGAGGGCGAGGCCGGCGCCCGCGCCATGATCGAGGACGGCCTGTTCCAGCGCTTCCCCGTGGAGTCGGTGTGGGGCCTGCACAACTGGCCGGGCCTGGACGTGGGCAGGTTCGACGTGCGGCCCGGCCCCATCATGGGCGCCACCGACACGTTCAAGATCACCCTGACCGGCCACGGCGGGCACGGCGCCATGCCGCATCTGGGCACCGACGTGGTGGCGGCGGCGGCGGCCCTGGTGGGCTCGCTGCAGACCATCGTCTCGCGCGCCATCAGCCCCATCGACGCCGGGGTGGTCTCGGTGACCATGATGCACGGCGGCGAGGCCTTCAACGCCATCCCGTCCACCATGACCCTGGGCGGCACGGCGCGCGCGCTGACGCAGGACGTCCAGGACACCATCGAGCGGCGCATGGGCGAGATGGTCCACCACATCGCCGCCGCGCACGGGGTCAAGGGCGCGTTTCATTACCAGCGGCGCTACCCCGCGACGGTCAACTGGCCGGACGAGACCGCGCTCGCGGTCGAGGTCATGCGCTCCATCGTCGGCCACGACAACGTGGATCCGGACGGCCTGCCGACCATGGGCGGCGAGGACTTCGCCTTCATGCTGCAGGAAAAGCCGGGCTGTTACGTCCGCCTGGGCGCGGGGCCGGGCCAGTCGGGCTGCATGCTCCACAACACCGGGTACGACTTCAACGACGACATCCTGACCCTGGGCGCGACCTATTGGGTGCGGCTGGTGCATCGCCTGCTGGGCGGAGACTCCGCGGGCTGATCGCCCCGCCCCGACCCCGCGGAAGACCCGCCGGACCGGCGCGCGGCGGCGGGCGGTTCGGCGTCGCCGCGGGGCCGGCTCAGGCGGCTTCTGTGCGCACACCGCCAGCCCTCTGATTCCGCTGCCGAAATCGCCGTCAGGCGCGGCGGCGTGCACAAGACCCGATACGAAGTGTTGCGCCGCCGCCACGCCCCTTGCATTTGCGTGCTTCCTCGGCAGCACCAGCGTTGACGAAACCGGCTGCCGCATGGCTTTATCCGAATGCGAACCCGGCGAGACCGGCGGGAATTCTGCCTTTCGGTCCAGCTCCCAGATAAACTGGGCCGCAACAGTCAGGCGAGAGTGAGAGGAGAAGTCATGAAAAAGGTCCTTTTCGGCACGACGGCCCTGATTGCCGCTGCCTCCTTCGCGGGCTCGGCCTATGCGCAGCCGATTGAGCTGAGCATCGGCGGCAAGCAGGAAATGTTCTTCGGCTTCGGCGACGTGAACGACAACGCCGGTGAAGAGTGGTCCAACACCGGCATGGCCACCGACACCGAGCTGTACTTCACCGGCTCGACCACCCTGGACAACGGCATCACCGTGCGTGCCATCATCCAGCTCGAGGCCGAGGACAACGGCGACCGCAACGCCGACGAGCAGGCCATCCAGCTCTCCGGCGGCTTCGGCGCCCTGCAGATCGGTCAGCGTCAGGGCTACGTCGGCCAGATGCAGTACACCTCCCCGAACGCCGGCGGCGTCGTGGGCTGGGACGACTACGAAGGCTGGCTGGAGTTCAGCCGCAACGTCGGTGACAACTACTACACCGACGACGACCTGAGCGTGTCGTACGTCACCCCGTCGTTCTTCGGCTTCTCCGCGGCCGGCACCTACGCCCCGGACAGCTCCAACAACGACGACAGCGCCTTCGAAGAGTGGAACACCACGGGTTCCGCCTACAAGGACCTGATGGCCGTCGGTCTCGCCTTCGACAACGAGTTCAGCGGCGTCGGCATCCACGCGGACGTGACCTACAACTACCAGTTCGGCCCGGGTGCGACCAACGATCGCCAGCTGGTCCGTGGTGGCGCGGCCGTGTCCTACATGGGCTTCGAGGTCGGCGGTGCGTACGGTCACTGGCTGGTTGACGGCACCGACAACGACGCCGAGTTCTGGAACGCTGGCGCCAGCTACCAGAACGGCCCGTACGGCGTGGCCTTCGTCTACCAGAGCGGCTGGTACGACGCCGGCAACGTGGATCAGGACAGCTTCCAGTTCTCCGGCAACTACGCGCTGGGTCCGGGCATCGACCTGGGCGCCGCCGTGTTCCACGGCAACGAGGAGCGCGCCGGTCCCGACCGTGAGACCACGGGTGCTCTGATGGCGATCGGCCTGTACTTCTAAGGCTGATGGACATCTGCGGGGATCCTTCGGGATCCCCGACCGGAAGGGAGGAGCCTCGGCTCCTCCTTTTTCGTTTGCGCGGGGTTCGTTCGGGTGGGGTCGATCCGCCGGGGTGGCACCCAGGGCAACGGGCTCAGGGGAACGGCATCGCTCTTCCAGGTCTTTGCAGCGGGTCGGAGACCTGCGCGCGGTGCCAGATTTGAAGAATGGGCGCCCCAAGGGCGCCCGGGGCGGGTGAGTCGCACTCACCCGCCGTTGGTATAAAGCCGCCCCTCTGCTCAGCGCCGCTCCGGTTCAGCCGCCGGAGATCTGCGCGGCCTTGTTCACCAGGACTTCGGCCTGCTTGATCGAGGCGATGTCGATCAGCTTGCCATCCAGGGTCACCGCGCCCTGGCCGGCGCGCTTGGCGTCTTCCATGGCCTGCAGGATGGCCTTGGCCTTGCCGATCTCCGCCTCGGACGGCGAGAAGATGTCGTTGGCCAGGTCGATCTGGGTCGGGTGGATGGCCCACTTGCCCTCGCAGCCCAGCACCATGGCCCGGCGCGCCTGGGCGGTGTAGCCGTCCTGGTCCTTGATGTCGCCGAAGGGGCCGTCCACCGGGCGCAGTCCGTGGGCGCGCGCCGCCACCACCATGCGGGCGATGGCGTAATGCCACATGTCGCCCCAGTGATAGGCGCGGCTGCCGTCCTCCAGGGTGTCGGTCAGCACGCCGTAATTGGGGTTCGGCCCGCCGATGCCGACGGTGGCGGCCTTGGTCGAGGCCGCATAATCCGCGACGCCGAAGTGCAGGCTCTCGTTGCGCTTGGAGGCGGCGGCGATGGCGTCGATGTTGGCCATGCCGAGGGCCGATTCGATAATCATCTCCAGGCCGATGCGCTTCTTGGCGCCGGTCGCGGCCTCGATCTGCGAAATCAGGCAGTCCACCGTGTAGACATCGGCGGCGGTGCCCACCTTGGGGATCATGACGAGGTCCAGCGTGTCGGGCGCGCCCTCCAGCACCTCGACCAGGTCCCGATACATGTAATGGGTGTCCAGGCCGTTGATCCGCATGGAGATCGTCTTGCCGCTCCAGTCCAGATCGTTCAGGGCCTGGATGACGTTCTTGCGCGCCTTGGCCTTTTCGTCCGGCGCAACGGCGTCCTCCAGGTCCAGGAAGACCACGTCGGCGCTGCTCTGCGCGGCCTTTTCCAGGAAGCGGGGGCTGGACCCCGGCACCGCCAGTTCGGAACGGTTCAGGCGCGCGGGGGCCTGCTCGAAGACGGTGAAACTCATGACGGACCTCCAAGTTCTTGGCGGGCCGGAATGGCCGCCGGTCGGCCTCCGGTCCCCTGTTTGAATGATACCAGCGGCGGGTGAGTGTGACTCACCCGCCCAGCGGCACCGGCCCTCTCCCCCACCCGGCTACCCACGACAGTATCCTTGGGGTGGCCGGGTGGGGGAGAGGGCCGGCTACGGACTACAACGGTCATCGTCAGATGCCGTTGGTATGACTCTGCATCCGACCCGTTGGGACGGGTGGGATGCAGCCGGCCCGACCGGGCCGGCGCGGCGCAGCCGCGTCACGCCTTGATCCTGACGGGTCAGGATCAAGGCAAACCAATATGAATGGCTTTTCCACCATATGGAAATGACGGCATCGGACCCGGGTCCGCTCCGCCTATGCTGGGCGCCCGCCGCCAGAGACGGAAGGACTGCCCATGCTGCACTGCCAAAACGCGCCTGACTATCACAGAGTCCGCCACTGCGGAAAGGCTCCAGGGGGCCTCGGGTGACCGGCGCGCCCCGGACCGGCCGGAGGAGCGAGGGCGGCGGCGTGCAGTCCGTGCGCCGCGCCATCGCCGTGCTGAAGGCGCTGGCGACCGCCGATGAGGGCCTGACCCTGACGGAGGTCTGCCAGGGGGTCGGTCTGCCGGCCTCCACCACGCACCGTCTGTTGACCACGCTGCAGGACGAGCGCTTCGCCCGCGTCGATCCGGCGACCGGGCTGTGGTCGGTGGGGGTGGAGGCGTTCAGCGTCGGCAACGGGTTCCTCCGCGCCCGCGATCTGGTGGCCATGGCCCGGCCGGAGATGCGTCAGCTCATGTATGACAGCGGCGAGACCGTGAACCTGGCGGTCGAGGACGACGGCCAGGCCACCTATCTCGCGCAGGTGGAATGCCGGGAGATGATGCGCGCCTTCGCCAAGCCGGGCGCGCGGGTGCCGCTGCACTGCTCGGGCGTGGGCAAGGCGCTGCTGGCGGCCACGGACGGGGCGACGGTGCGCCGCCTGCTGGCCGAGCGACCGCCGGTGCGGGCCACCGCGCATACGCTGGCCGACGAAGGCCGGCTGCTGGCGGACCTGGAGGCGACGCGCGCGCGCGGCTACGCCATCGACGATCAGGAGCACGCCATCGGCCTGCGCTGTGTGGCGGCCGCGATCCGCGACGAGCACGGCGCGCCGATGGCGGCGGTCTCGCTGTCCGGTCCCGCGGCGCGCATCACCGATGCGCGCGTGCCCGCGTTGGGGGCGCTGGTGGGCCGGGCGGCGCGGGCGCTGACCCTGCGCCTGGGCGGGGTGATCCCTGACGCCCCGGCTTAATCCTCTCCCATCAACACGGTGAAGGGGGACCGGCGCCAGCCGTTGGCCTCGGCCGTGTCGTCGCTGCAATAGCGGGTCACCACCGCGTCGTCCGGAATGTCGGCGTACCCGGGGTCGAGCGGCACCATGTAGATGCCGTGGCCGTCCGGGTTCATCAGCGCCTTGATGGGGCAGGGCGGCGCGGCCTCGGCCACCGGGTCGTCCGGCAGCCGGCCGCCCTTGCGCCAGCCGTGCGGGTGCACGAAGTCGGTGCCCCACACGCCCAGGCCGCCGGCGCGGGCGCTCTCTTCCGCCTCGCGGTAGCGCGCCGGGGCATCGGCGAGCGTGACCGCCAGCCCCTGCGCCAGCAGGACCAGCGCCAGATCCTTCTTCTCGTCCAGGGCGCAGTTGGCGAAGCGCTTGTCGCCGCCATCGGCGGCCGTGGACTCCACTTGCCGACAGATCGGCGGTGTCAGGGACAGGCCGAGCAGGCGGTGCAGCGCGAACGCCGCATCCTTGCCGCAGGGCATCCAGCGCCCGGCGCGGCGGCACCGCTGGCCCAGTTCCGGTGCGTCGATGCCGTGCAGATGATAGACGCCGTCGGGTAGCTGGATGGTGTCGCCGTCGATGACCACGGCATCCGGGCCGGCGGCCCGGGCCGGCGGGACCAGTCCGGCGGCCCCCGCGACCAGGCCCGCCAGTGCGGCGCCGGCGGCCGTCAGACCCACGGCCAGGGCAAGGGCGCGGAGACTCCAGCGCCGCACCCGCGGTCCGCCCGGGGGCGTGCGGGCCGTACGAGGTCTGCCGCCCGCTTTTCCGTGTGCCCCCGTGTCCATGATCGGCGTGCTCCCGTCGTCTTCGGTCCGGTCCCGTACCGGCGCGATCGGAAGGCGCGACTCCCGATCCGCAACCAATCTCCCACCCATGTGGTCACTTTAGGGCCGACATGGGGCGGCGTCCATAGACCCGCCGGGCGATTCGGGTGCGCGCCGGGGGTTTTCGCGCCGCCCGGCGCGCGGTACATGGTCCGGGTCCATCGGGGCGGCGCGACCCGCTCGCCACGTCAGCCCACAGTCCGGAGGTGCCCCGCCCATGTCCACCGAGTCGGCGCGTGAGCCCCGTCCCTGGCGCGCCATCGCCTGGCGGGTCGGTCTGGCCGCCGTGGTCGTGGCCGGGCTTGCCGGCTGGCTGCTGGCGCAAGGGGCGACCGGGGATTTCGTAGAGGCCCTGGCGACCACCGATCCCGTGATGGTGCTGCTGGCGATGGCGGTCTATCCCTTCATCACGGTCAGTCGGGCGCAGCGCTTCCGGGTCGCCCTGCGGCTGATGGCGCGGGGCGGCGCGCCGATTCCAGAGGCCTCGCTGTGGACCCTGGTGCGGGTGGCGGCGTTTCATTCCGTGCTGGCCTCGCTGGCGCCCATGCGGCTGGGCGAGCTGTCGCTGGTGCCGCTGCTCCACCGCATGGCCGGCGCGCCCATGACGGCGGGCTCGGCGCTGCTGATCCTGCTGCGGATGATCGATCTGCTGGTGGTGCTGTCGGCGGGGCTGGTGGCGCTGGCGCTGCTGCCGGGGGCGCGGGCGGCCGTGCCCGAGGCGGCGCCGATCGCCGGCGCGGTGGTGCTGGCGCTGCTGGGCGGCTTCGCGGTGGCGCCGCCCGTGGCGCGGCGGCTGGCCGGACTGACGCCGTTCGGTGGCGGCCGCCTGGGCCGCCTGTGGCAGGCGCTGATGGAGGCCATGGCCAGCCAGACGCCGGGCCGCGTGCTGATCCAGATGGCCTGGACGGCGGTGATCTGGGCCCAGATCTTCCTGATGGCGTGGCTGTGCGCCAACGCCACCCCGGCCGTGGTGGGGCTGGCGGGCGGCGTGGCGGGCGGCTGCGCCACGGCGCTGGCCTCGGTGCTGCCGGTGAGCACCTTCGCCAACGTGGGCACGTTCGAGGCGGCCTGGATGCTGGCCCTGGTCCCGGCCGGCCTGAGCCAGGCCGAGGCGCTGGCCACCGGCATCGTGTTCCACGTCGCGGGGCTGGCCGGGTCGCTGGCGTTCGGGCTGCTGGCCCTGGTGGGCGGTCGGCCGGTCGGGTTTCGCCGCGCCGACGTCACAGTCTCGCGGTAGGTTCATACCAGCGGCGGGTGAGTGTGACTCACCCGCCGAGCCGCACCGGCCCGCTCCCCCACCCGGCCACCCCCCATCCTTTTCCTTGGGGATACTGTCGTGGGTGGCCGGGTGGGGGAGCGGGCCGGCCACGGGCTTCAACGGGCATCCTCGGATGCCGTTGGTCTGACAGAAGAGGAGACCGCGATCATGCGTGCCCTGACTCCCTTGCCCCCGAAGGCCCTGCTGCCCGTCCTGGTTCTCATAGTGGGACTCGGTCTGGCGATGCCGGTGTGGGCCGACTCCGACCCGGAGTCCGGCGCCGACGACGCCCCCGGCGCGGCCTACTGCGCCGCCGTGGCGCGCGACTGCGGCGCGTCCTGCGCCGACTCCACCGAGCCGGGCAGCGCGGCCGCCGCCGCCTGTCAGGCCCGCTGCGCCATCGAGCGGGCGGCCTGCGACACCCGCGACAGCCTGTCCGGTGTCGAGCCCTGGCTGTCCGAGAAGGCGGACCGGATGGACCGCTTCATGGACGGCTTCCGGAGCCCGGACGACGAGGACGGCTCGGACGGGGGATCGGACGGGGGCGCCATGGCCGAGGCGTCCTGCGCGGCGCGCCACGACTCCTGCGAGATGCGCTGCGAGATCCGCCATGATGACGACGCCTACGGCCGCGCCGGCTGCGAGAGCAAGTGCGCCATCGACCGCGCCACCTGCGAGGCGGGCGCCGGCGTGGAGACCGCGCGGCCCTTCATCGAGCGCGAGGCCGAGCGGCTTCAGGACTTCTTCGGCGGTTTCCTGGAGGACGACGAGGCCGCGCCGCCGCCGCCGCCCGCGTGGGGCGAACCGAACCCGGACGGCACGATGGATCTTTGAGTCCGGGGGATTTGTGAGTCCGGGCGCCGGTCCGTCCCGGCCGGGTCAGCGCCGATCGGGGTCGGGGACCGCCGGCCAGCCGTCCGTCTGGCGCAGCGCCTCGCCCGCCACCATCGCCGCCGCCGTGACCACGTTCAGCGAGCGCGCCCCCGCGGCCATGGGGATGCCCACCCGCAGGTCGGCCGCCGCGTGGATGTCGTCCGGCACGCCGGCGCTCTCCCGTCCCAGCAGCAGGATATCATCCGGTCGGTAGGCCGCCGCCGTATAGGAGACAGTCGCCCGCGTGGTCAGAAGGACCACCCGGCGCCCGGCCACGCCGGGGGCCGCGCGAAAGGCCGCCCAATCCGGGTGGCGCCGGGGCGGCGTCACGGCGAGGTAATCCATGCCCACGCGTCGTAAACGTCGGTCGTCCCACAGGAATCCGCAGGGCTCGACCACCTCCACCGCCAGTCCGAGGCCCGTCGCCAGACGGATCGCGGCCGCCGCATTCTGTGGAATGTCGGGTTGGAAAAGGGCCAGTCGCATAAAAAAAGCCTGGATAGCGAGAGGGTTATGGGAATAGGCCGACGTTTTTTATCCTTTTCATGGCTATGGATTTGGATTATACACCCCGAAAACCGCCGCTGCCCATGGGCCGCGTCCTCCCGCTTGGCGGGGGCCGACGTGGGGCAGACATGGCGGACCCTAATCCGTTCCCAGGTCGTTGCTGCCTGGCTCTCGTTCTGGTCGGGCCAGCACGAACGGATCATCACGACTGAGTTTGTCTGGCGCACGCCAATCCGGAGGGGGAGGGAGCGTGGATCGTCCCCTTTTGCGCTTTACAAACGTATTGAAGAGGTTGCTTCACCATGTCTCAAGCGGTTAATCCGGGCGGGAACGCTGACGGCGACAGCCGTCGCGATTTCCTGCTGTACGCCACGGCTACCGTGGGTGCGGTGGGAACTGCGCTGGCGGTCTGGCCCTTTATCGATTCCATGAACCCGGCCAAGGACGTCATGGCCTTGGCCAGCGTCGAGGTGGACCTGTCGCCGGTGGAGGTCGGTCAGGCCATCACCGTGGTCTGGCGCGGCAAGCCGGTGTTCGTGCGCCATCGCACGGAGAAGGACATCGAGCAGGCGCGGGCCGTCGACCCCGCGACGCTGCCCGACCCCGCCACCGACGACGAGCGGGCGATCCACAAGCCGGAATGGCTCGTGATGATCGGCATCTGCACGCATCTGGGCTGTGTCCCCAAGGGTCAGAAGCCCAGCGATCCCAAGGGGGACTACAACGGCTGGTTCTGCGTCTGCCACGGGTCGCATTACGACACCGCCGGCCGCATCCGGAAGGGTCCGGCGCCGCTGAACCTGCCTGTCCCGGAATACGCCTTCCTGGATGACACCACCATCCAGATCGGTCAGGAGGCATAGGTTCATGAGCAGCACACCGAGTCCCGTCTGGAGCAACCGGACCATCAAGTGGGTGGACCGCCGGCTGCCGATCTTCTCCATGATGCACAAGGAGTTGATCGTCTACCCGACCCCCCGCAACCTGAACTACTGGTGGAACTTCGGGTCCCTCGCCGGCATCGCGCTGGTGATCCTGATCCTGACCGGGATCTTCCTGGCCATGTTCTACACCCCGCACGAGGACATGGCGTTCGCCTCCATCGAGCGCATCATGCGCGAGGTGAACTTCGGCTGGCTGATCCGGTTCATTCACATGAACGCCGTCAGCCTGTTCTTCCTGGTCGTCTACATCCACATTTTCCGCGGCATGTACTACGGCTCGTACAAGGCGCCGCGCGAACTGCTGTGGGGCATCGGCGTCCTGATCTATCTGGTCATGGTCGGCACGGCCTTCCTGGGCTACGTGCTGCCGTGGGGCCAGATGAGCTTCTGGGCCGCGACGGTGATTACCAGCCTCGTGACCGCCATTCCGGTGGTCGGCAACGATCTGGCGATCTGGCTGTGGGGCGGTTTCTCGGTCGATAACGACACGCTGAAGCGCTTCTTCGCCCTGCACTACCTGCTGCCGTTCGTGATCTTCGCGCTGGTCTTCCTGCACCTGTGGGCGCTGCACACGACCAAGTCGAACAACCCGACGGGCGTGGAAGTGAAGAAGCCGGCCGACACCCTGCCGTTCCACCCGTACTACACGATGAAGGACGCCTTTGGTCTGGGCGTTGCCCTGATCGTCCTGTGCTTCTTCGTGTTCTTCTATCCGAACTACTTCAACCACGCGATCAACTATGTGCAGGCCGACCCGATGGTCACGCCCGAGCACATCGTGCCCGAGTGGTACTTCCTGCCGTTCTACGCCATCCTGCGGGCCGTGCCCGACAAGCTGGGCGGCGTGGTGCTGATGTTCCTGGCGATTGCGATCTGGTTCATCCTGCCGCTTCTGGACACGTCCAAGACCCGCAGCGGCCGGTTCCGTCCGATCTTCAAGTGGTTCTTCTGGCTGCTGGTCGCCGACTTCGTCCTGCTGACCTACCTGGGCGCCATGCCGGCCGAAGGCATCTACGTCACCCTCGGCATGTGGGCCACCGGGTACTACTTCTTCCACTTCGTGGTCATCCTGCCCCTGCTGGGCTGGTTCGAGAAACCGTTGCCCGTGCCCGAGAGCATCAGTGCGGCCGTGACCGCCGGTCATGAGAAGGAGGCCGCAGCATGAGTACCCTGACCCGTATCGCGACGGCGGCCGCGGTGGCCGCCGGCCTCACCCTTGGTCTGGGCGCCGTCGGCGCCCAGGCGGCGGGCGGTGGCGAGGGCCCCGGCCTGAAGCGTCCGTACTGGAGCTTCGAGGGCGTCTTCGGCGGCTATGACGAACAGCAGCTTCGCCGCGGCTGGGAGGTCTACGCCCAGGTCTGCAAGTCCTGTCACGTGCTGGACTACATGCACTATCGGAATCTGGAGCAGATCGGCTTCACCGAGGACGAGGTGAAGGAGATCGCCGCCAGCTTCGAGGTCGAGGACGGTCCGGACGAGTGGGGCGAGATGTTCATGCGTCCCGCCACCCCGATGGACGAGTTCGCCAAGCCGTACGAGAACGACGCCATCGCCAAGCTGGCCAACGGCGGTGTGGTGCCGCCGAACCTGTCGGTGATGGCCCGGGCCCGTGACGGCGGCGCGGACTACATCTACAGCCTGATGCTCGGCTACCGCGACGAGGTGCCGGAGTGGGTTCTGGAACACGATCCCAACTTCGAACTGCCGGCCGGCAAGTCGTTCAATGCGTACTTCCCGGGCTATGCCATCTCGATGCCGCAGCAGTTGTTCGAGGGTATTCTGGAGTACCCTGACGGCACGGAGCCGAGCGCCGAGCAGATGGCGCATGACGTGACGGCCTTCCTGCAGTGGGCCGCCGAGCCCGAGCTGGAAGACCGCAAGGCGCTGGGCCGCTACGTGCTGGTCTTCCTGCTGGTGCTGACGGCGCTGCTGTACGCCTACAAGCGCGAGATCTGGAAGGACGCGCACTGATCGGCTGATCGGACGCAACCTCACCGGACGCCGATCCGGACCTTGGGCCGCCCATCTTGAGTGGGCGGCCCTTTTTCTTGGTTCATCGCGGAATTCCGGGGCGCGGACGGTTCACGGCGGCGAGGGGGCCATGCTGCGCGGTCCAGGTCCCTCCTCTCCGGCGTTGCGGGTCACACCTGAACCCCCGCCCGACCTCCCCCATGACTGGGGGTGGAGTCTCGGTCCACCAGGGGCCGGCCGGACACGCTCCCCATGGAACCATCACGTTCACACGTTTTCGAACGAGAGCGGCCGTCTTCGGCAAGAGGATGGACCACCAAGACACCAAGACACCAAGACACCAAGACACCAGGACACAAAGGGGTCGCCGCCTTGACCAGGGCTCCGAACCCGGATGACCGTTCTGTGCCACTGATGGGGTCGAACCCACCCCCCTTAATAGAGATTGTCATCCTGAGCGCCCGAAGGGCGCGAAGGATCTCGTGATGGGGCACGAACCATGACACCCCCTGTCATCTGGATTCGGAGCCCTGGCGCCTTGACGGACCCGCAGGTCCCCTCCCGCACGATGATGGAGGGCGCGCCCCATGATCATTGCGCCGCGCTCCTGGGGGTCTTCGTGTCTTGGTGGTGAATGATCCGGCGCGGCCGGATCATCCAGCGCTCGCCCTGAAAACATGTGATTCCCATAGCCCGGTCCATGGATCGGGAGTCCGGCCGCCGCCCCGCCTACAGCACCAGCGGGCCGCCGCCGGGCGGGCCGTCGAGGATCTGGCGGACGATGGTCAGGCCCCGCGTCAGACGGGCCTCGTCCGGCTCGTGGCTGAGGCACAGCCGCACCGCCTCCGGGGCCTGGGCGGGATCGACCGCGAAGGCCGCCGCCTCGGTGACGCCCACGCCCCGGCTGGCCGCCGCCGCCCGCAGCGCATCCGCCGTCCAGCCCTCCGGCAGCGGCAGCCAGAGATGCAGCCCGCAGGGGTGGGCGCGCGCGTCCAGCCCCGCGAACACCTGCGCGGCCCGCGCCTGCCGATGGCGCGCGACGGCCCGTTGCGCCTCGGTCAGGCGATCCGCCGTGCCGTCGGCGATCCAGCGGCCGGCGATCTCCGCCGTCAGCGGCGGCGGCATCCAGCACGACAGGGCCACCGCCCCGCGCAGGGCGGCCGCCAGCGTGGCCGGGGCGCGGGCGACTCCCACCCGCAGGCCGGGCGCGAGCGCCTTCGAGGTGCTGGAGAGATACACCACCCGGTCCGGGGCCAGCCGGGCCAGCGGCGGCGGCGCGTCGGGCACCAGCGGGCCGAACACATCGTCCTCGATCAGGACCAGGTCGTGGCGGGCGGCGACCGCGAGCAGGGCGCGGCGGCGCGACTCCGGCAGGATGGCGGCGGTCGGTGTCTGCAGGGTGGGCGTCAGGTACAGCAGGCGGGGCGCGCACCCGGCGCAGAGCGCCTCCAGAGCCTCCGGACACGGCCCGTCCGCGTCCAGCGGCACGCCGCGCACGGTCAGGCCCAGACGCGCCGCCATGGCCTTGAGGGGGGCGTAGGTCAGGGCCTCGGTCAGGATCAGGTCGCCGGGCCGGGTGAGCGCCAGCAGGCTGGCCATCAACGCGTGCTGGGCGCCCACGGTGACTGTGACTTCGTCCGCGGTGGCGGGCACGCCGACGCGCGCCAGCCACGCCAGGGCCACGGCGGCGGCGCGGTCCGGATCGGCCGCGTCCTGATAGTCCAGCAGGGCGTCCAGATCCGCGCCCCGGCCGAGCGCCCCCAAGGTCCGGGCCAATTGCGCGCCCGCCGCGCCGCGATTGGGCAGATTGCGCGACAGATCAATCGGACCCGCCATCGTGCGGCGCAGATCGGCGTCCGTGTCCGACGCGTCCGATGCCCCGGGGGCGCGCACGAAGGTGCCGCGCCCCACCTCGCCCCGCACCAAAGCCCGCGCCACCGCCTCGGCATAGGCGCGGCTGGTGGTGTTGGGCGACAGGCCGAGGGCGTAGGCCAGCGCGCGGTGCGGCGGCAGGCGCGTGCCCGGGGACAGCGCGCCCGACGCGATCTCCGCCGCCAGCGCATCCACAATGGCCAGGTAGGCCGGGCCTCGGTGGCCGGTCAGATCCGGCACCCACATTGCCATCAGATCAATGTTCTCCTTGAATCAGCGCAATAATGGGATCAATGGTCGGTGCATGCTCAATGCTATCACCGGCGGGAGGCCGTGTCATGACCGAGAAAACCGCGAACCCCTCACAGGCCGTTGGCCGGGACCCCGCCACCGGCGTCGGTCTGGCGCTGGTGTGCCTGGTCGTGCTGGGCGTCATGCCCGTGATCGCCGCCAGCCGTCCGGCCGACTTCGGGGCGCTGGGCTTCGCCGTGTTCCTGACGGTCTGGCAGGCGGTGGTGGCGCTGCCCCTGTTTCTGCGCGAACTGCGGGGACCGGACCGGGGCATTTTCGCGGCCGGGCTGGACCGGCGCGAGCGGCGCCGCCTGATCGGGGTCGGCCTGCTGACCGGGACCATGTTCGGGGCCTCGACCTATCTCTATGTGCTGGGCGTCGAGAAGGCGGGCGCGGTCAGCGCGGCCATCGCCATCCAGGCCTACCCGCTGTTCGCCATGCTGTGGGAGGCGCTGTTCCTGAAGCGCACCAAGACGCCGCTGGAACTGGCGCTGACGGGGGTGTTGATGGTCGGCCTGTATTATCTGGGCACGGGCGGCACGTGGCGGATCGGCGGTTTTTCGCCGTGGTTCCTGGTCGCGCTGGGCGTGCCGTTCCTGTGGAGCGTGGCGCACGTCATCATCAAGGAGGAACTGGGCCGCACCCCGATCACGCCGGTCCAGGTGACGTTTTTCCGGGTCACGGTCTCGACCGCCGTGCTGGTGGCCGTGGCCCTCGCCGTGGACCCCGGCGCGCTGGTCGCGGGTCTGTGTCGCTGGGACGTCCAGGCCTGGGCGCTGCTGATGGGGGCGGTCTATACCCTGGAGCTGATCGTCTGGTTCCACGCCGTGCGCTCCATCGATGTGTCGCTGGCCAGCTCGATCACCACGCCGTGGCCGGCGGTCACCATGGTCCTGGCCGTGGTCGTGCTGGGCGAGTCCGTCGCGGCGCACGAGATCGTGGCGTTCCTGATCGTGGCCGCCAGCCTTTACGGTCTGATCGGCGCGGGTCTGCGCGCAGCCCGGAGGCGGGGGCGATGCTGAGCGTTCTGGGGCGCGCCCTGCTGGAGGCGGCCCGCGTGCCGGCGATGGACACGGCCGCGCCGGGACGGTCCCGGCAGCGGACCGGGTCGAAAGAACGACGCCCCCGAACCCACAAAGACCTGGCCGGCCTCAGCGACCGGCTCCTGGAGGACATCGGGGTGACCCGCAGGGACACCCGGCGCGACCGCCCGGTGTTCCGGCTTCATACCAGCGGCGAGTGAGCCGAACGCCTCCGCCGCTGGAATCACGCCCCCCGGGCGGTGGTCTCCGGCGGTGGGGTGCGCAGCAGCCGCACCAGCCCCAGAAAGGCCGGGTTGGGGTGGGTGACCACCCGGGTGGGCACGCCGGTCAGGTAGTCCCGGAAGCGGCCCTTGGCCTCGAACCGGGCGCGGAAGGGCGAGGCGCGGAACAGGTCCAGGGTGGCGGGGACGATCCCGCCCAGGATGTACACGCCGCCCAGGGCGCCCGACGTGAGCGCCAGATTGCCCGCCACGGTGCCGAGCATCGCATAGGCCATGTCCAGGGTGCGCCGGGCCAGGGGATCGGCGTCGCCCTCGGCCCCCGCGCTGATCCGGCGCGGATGGTCGTGGACGGGGGCCCGTCCCTCCAGGGCGCACAGCATCCGGTACAGGGTGACCAGGCCCGGCCCGCAGATGAACCGTTCGGCCGAGACGTGGTCCCAGGTCTTCCAGGCCTCGGCGATCACGCGGGCCTCGTCGGCGTCGGCGGCGGCCAGGGTCACGTGCCCCCCCTCGGTGGCCTGCGGCCGCCAGCCGCCCCGCCCGTCGGGCATGAGCAGCGCCACGCCCAGCCCCGTGCCCGGCCCCAATGCGGCAATCACGCGGTCGGGCCGCCCCGGGACGTCCGGGCCGACACCGATCCAGTCCGCCGGGGTCAGTTCCGGAATGGCCATGGCGTTGGCGACGAAGTCGTTGACGACCGTCAGGGTCTCCAGACCCAGCGCCGCGCGGGCCTGGGCGATGGAGAACGTCCAGGGATGGTTGGTCAGGCTGACGGTGTCCCCCGAAATCGGAGACGCCACGCACCACGCCGCCCGGTCCGGGCTGCCGCCGGCGGCGCCGGCATGGCGGCCGAGCACCGCGCGGGCGGCCTCCACCGGACCGGGGAAGTCCCGCGTGGCCAGCCGCTCGGACGCCAGCACCCGCCCCGCGTCGTCCACCAGGGCGAAGCGGGCGTTGGTGCCGCCGATGTCGGCGATCAGGCCGGGACGCGACGGGGGGAGGGTCATGGGGGCCGGGTCCGCCGTCGCCTCAGGCGCCGCCCGCCGAGGCGGCCCGCGCGCCCTTGACCGGCATCGGCGTCGGCACGGAGCGCAGCACCTTCAGGAAGCGTTCGCGCCAGGCCTCAAGCGAGTTCTCGCGCACCTTCTCCATCATGCTCTGCCAGCGCTCGCGGCGCTCTTCCAACGACATGACCAAGCCCTTGTTGAGCGCGGCGGCGACGCCGTCATGGTCGTAGGGGTTGACCAGCAGGGCGGCGTCGAGCTCCCGCGCCGCGCCCGCGAACCGCGACAGCACCAGCACGCCCGGATAGTTCGGGTCCTGGCTGGCCACGTACTCCTTGGCGACCAGGTTCATGCCGTCGCGCAGCGGCGTGACCACGCCGACCCGCGACAGGCGGAAGAAGCCGGCCAGGGTCTCGCGCTGGAAGTTCTTGGTCAGGTAGTGCAGCGGCATCCAGTCGAAGTCGCCGTACCGGCCGTTGATGTAGCCGGCCAGCCCCTCCAACTGATCGCGGATGGCCTTGTACTCCGGCACCTCGGAGCGCGACAGCGGCGCGATCTGCATCATGGACACCTGGCCCCGGTGCGCCGGGTACTGTTCCATGAACCGCTCGAACGAGCGGAAGCGCTCCGGGATGCCCTTGGAGTAATCCAGGCGGTCCACGCCGATCATCAGGTTGCGGTTGTTCAGGGTGCGTTCCAGGCGCCGGGCCGCGCCCTGCTCGACCGCCGCTTCGGCCGCCGCCTCCATCTGGCCGCGCTCGATGCCGATGGGGAAGACCTCGGTATGCACCAGCCGGCCGAAGGCGCGCACCGTCTGGTCGTCCAGCATTTCGCCCTTGGCCTCGTGGATCACATAGTCCCGGAAGGCGCGCAGGTCGTTCTCGGTCTGGAACCCCACCACGTCATAGGCGCACAGGGATTCCACCAGCAGGGCATGACTGGGCAGGGCCAGCAGCACCTCCATGGCGGGGAAGGGCGTGTGCAGGAAGAAGCCCATGGCCTGCCCGACGCCGCGCGCCCTCAGTTCGCGCCCCATCGGGATCAGGTGATAGTCGTGGACCCAGACCTGATCGTCGTCCTCGATCAGGGGGCGCAGCTTGTCGGCGAACAGACTGTTGACGCGCAGATAGCCGGTGTAGTTCTGGTGGCTGAACTCGGCCAGATCGAGCCGATAGTGGAACAGTGGCCACAGGGTGCGGTTGGCGAAGCCGTTATAGTACTCGTTGTAGTCCTTGCGGCCCAGGTCCAGGGTCGCATAGGTCACCGGGCCGATCTCGGTCATGGTGGGCTGTTCGGCGGTGTGCGCGGCGGTCTTGCCGCTCCAGCCGAACCAGATGCCGCCGTTGGTCTGCAGCGCATCGCGCAGGGCCACCGCCAGACCGCCGGTCGTGGCGGACTGCGCATCCGGAACGGCCACCCGGTTGGACACGACCACGAGACGCGACATGGGTTCTTCTCCTCCGGGGCCGCGCGGCCCCTCTCGTCATGACGGACGGCGCACCGCGCCCGCGATGCGCCGCCTTTCGCGTTAATTCGATCTTAAGGCATTCAGCATCCGAACGCCACCCGTCCCCGCCGGGACCGCATCCGGGGGCCGGGTCAGTCCGCCGCCGGGGCGTGCTTTTCGGCCTCGCTGTGGCCCAGGTTGAAGGTCAGGGACTCGCCGGGCTGCAACTCGCGGGCCTGTCCGCGCACGTTCAGCGGCAGCGGCCTGGTCCAGCCCTTTTGCGCCGTGACGGTCATCTCGTCCTGGCCCAGCACCACCTGCAGCCAGCGGCCCTGATAGCGCAGCTTGAGCGTCACCGTGCCCATGCGGTCGGTGAACACCGGATCGAAGTGCAGGGTGCCGTCCCGCACGTCCAGGCCGGTGAAGCAGCGCTGCACCAGGTCCACCGTGCCCGCCATGGCGCCCAGGTGGATGCCTTCCGGCGTGGTGCCGCCCTGGATGTCGTCGATGTCGCTGTGCAGGGCCTGGGTAAACAACTGCCACGCCTTCTCCGGGTGGCTGCGGGCCATGACGGCGGCGTGCACCATGTACGACAGCGTCGAGCCGTGCGAGGTGCGGGCCAGATAGTAGTCGATGTTGTGCTGCCACTGCTCCTCGGTCAGGGGCTCGTAGCCCAGGCGCTGGAACTGCTGGGACAGTTCCTCGCGCGAGAACAGGTAGAACAGCATCAGGACGTCGGCCTGCTTGGAGAGCTTGTAGCGGTCGGCGCTGTCCCCTTCGGCTTCAAGAATCCGGTCCAGGCGCTGGATGTCGCCGTACTTCTGCCGGTAGCCGTCCCAGTCGAACTCCATGAGGTTCTCGTAGCCCTCGAACTGGCTGATGATGCCGCCGTCGTGGAAGCAGACGGTCATCTTGCGGCTCATTTCGTCCCACAGCGTCAACTCGCGCTCGTCCAGCGCCAGCTTGTCCAGCAGTTCGTCGCGGTGGGTGGCGTCCAGGGTCGCCAGGGCGCGCAGGGCGACGCCGCACAACCAGGATACCATGATGTTGGTGTAGGCGTTGTTGTGCAGGCCCGGTTCGTCGCTGTCCGGATAGGCCTCGTGGTACTCGTCCGGACCCATGACCCGGTGGATCTCATAGCGGCCCGTGTGGGTGTTCAGGTGCGCCAGAGAGGCGAAGAACCGCGTGATCTCCAGGATCAGTTCGGCCCCGCGCAGCTCCAGGAAGTGATCGGCGCCGCTGATCTCGTAGTGGCGCCAGACGTTGTAGGCGATGGCCAGCGAGACGTGACGCTGGATCGAGCTGTTGTCCGGCACCCAGCGGCCCGAGCGCGGGTTGAGGTGGACCTTCTGGCTTTCCTCGCGGCCGTCGCTGCCCGACTGCCAGGGGAACATGGCGCCCTTCTTGCCGTCCTCGAAGGCGGCGCGGCGCGCCTCGGGCAGCCGGAGATGACGGTAGCGCAGGCACGAGCGCGAGATCTGCGGCAGGCGGAAGTTCAGGAACGGCAGGATGAACAGTTCGTCCCAGAACACGTGACCGCGGTAGGCCTCGCCGTGCCAGCCGCGGGCCGGCACGCCCACGTCCAGGTCGATGGTGTTGGGCGACAGCGTCTGCAGCAGGTGGAAGATGTGCACCCGCAGGATCATCTGCGTGTTGCGTCCGTCGTCCAGTTCGATGTCGCAGCGGTCCCACAGGATGCGCCAGACGCGTTCGTGATCGTGGGCGAGGCGGTTGAACGACGGCGCGTGGGTCACGGCGTTGCGGGCGGCCACGCCCGGTTCGGAAATGGCCGTGTCGCGGGAGGTGAACAGGCTGGCCAGCTTCTCGACCACCAGGGTCTCGCCGTGCTCCACCTGCGCCTTGACGAGCTGGCGGACGTAGCCTTCCTCGCTGTCGGCGCTGACCTTGGCCTCGAAGGCGTGGGGGTTGGAGACCACGCGGGTGCGCGCCGCCTGGGCCACACGCAGACGGGACTGCTTGGTCTCCGTCAGGATCTGGGCCATGTGCTCGCCGGTGTCCGGGTTCTGGAACGTCTCGGCGGCGACCGGGTTGAGGTGCGAGCTGTTGAGATCGCGGTAGCGCTTCACACCCGCGTTGATGACCCGGCCGTCCAGTCCGGACTGGATCTCGACCGCGCCGGACCAGTTGTGCGCGGTCAGCATCATCTGGATGCCGGCCAGATGCATGTCGGCCATGCTGGCCAGCCGCTGGGTCTTCAGGGTGCTCTCGCGGTCCTGCTTGTCCCGGAAGCGGACCTCCACTTCCAGCAGGCCTTCCTTCATCTTCAGTTCCTGGCGGAACGACAGGATGGTCATGGCCTGGATGTTGAACCAGTCCCCCCCGTCGATGCGGAAGGTCATGGCCGACCAGTTGGGCAGGTTGACCAGATCCTCGTTCTCGATGGTGCGGCCGGCGACCTCGGTCTGGGCGCGGTTGTAGCCGCCGGCCAGATAGGTCGCGGGATAGTGGGTCTCGTCGGCCATCACCCAACTGAAGGCGCCCCGGGTGACGAAATACCCGTTGCCGGTGGCGCACAGGGCCTCGCGGAGGCCCTGGTTCTTGGGGTCGAACTCTTCGTAGACCAGGGACCATTTGGACATGGCGGTCGGTCCTTTCTTCACGTCTGGCGCGGGGATCCCCGCAAAGGACGGCGGCGCGGCGAGGTCTGTCAGGGCGCGGGCGTCGCGTCGGCGGGGCCGGAAACTCGGGCGGTCGTGTGCGCGCAGGGGGTCAGCGGTCGGAAGGCGGATGGCGGCGCGCCGGCCGCCGGAACGCCGCGCGATCCCTCACGGCGTCAGGCGGCGCAGCAGGTCCAGCACCTGATCCGGGTCATCCACCCGGAAGTCGGCGGCGGAAACGCGGCCCTGGTCGCTGTCGCTGGCCGGGGCGGTCAGGACGCCGATGCCGTTCATGCCCTGCAGAGCCTTGAAGGCATCCTCGTCGGTCACGTCGTCGCCGAAGAACATGGGGGCGTGTCCGGGATCGTCCAGCCCCAAAGTGCCCAGAAGGGTGGCGACCGCCTTGCCCTTGTCCCAGTCGATGGCCGGCTGGATCTCGAACACCTTCTTGCCGGGCTTTTCCTTCAGGCCCGACACGGCGCCCATCAGCCGGTCCAGGACGCTGCGGAACACCGGGTATTCCTCGTCGGACACCAGCCGGTAGTGGGCGGCGACCGAAAACTTCTTGCGTTCCACCAGCGCCCCGGGGATGGGGTCCAGGCCGACCTTGAGCCGGGATTCGACCTCGTCCATCAGGGCCGTGTAGTCGCCCACGCCCTCCAGCGCCAGCACGCCGTCGGTCGGGGTGCGGATGTCGAATCCGTGGCTGCCGGCGAAGGTCAGCGTGTCGATGCCGACCAGCGTTTCCACGTCCGGCCGGTCGCGGCCGCTGACCACGGCGACGGGGCGCTTGCGGGCCAGGGTGTCCACGACGGCGCGCCCCTCGGCGGACAGAATGGCGTCCTCGGGCCGGCTGACGATGGGCGTCAGCGTGCCGTCGTAGTCCAGGAAGATCGCCGGTTCGCGTCCGTTGAGAGCCGCCTCCAGGGTGTCGAAGGCCTCCAGGGCGTGCGGCAGGTCGCGCACGGGGCGCAGGCGAGGTTCAGTCGTCACCAAGAAAATCTCCCAAATCCTTGACCACCACATGGGCGCCGTTGTCACGCAGGTCGTCGGTGCCGGCGCCGCGATCGATCCCGATCACCAGGCCGAAGCCGCCGTCCCGGCCGGCCTGGACGCCGGAGATGGCGTCCTCGACCATGATGCAGGCGGCCGGTGCGATCCCGACCAGACGAGCGCCCTCGATGAAGGTGTCGGGGGCGGGTTTGCCGGGCAGCCCCTTTTCGGTGGCATAGATGCCGTCCACCTGGGCCTCGAACAGATCGGACAGGCCGGCGCTGGCCAGCACCGGCCCGCAGTTCTTCGACGACGAGACCACCACCGCCCGCAGGCCCTCGGCGCGCAGGCGGCGGATCAGCTCCACCGCGCCGTCGAAGCGGGTGGCGCCGTCACGCTCGATGATCGCGTTGAATTCCAGGTTCTTCCGGTTGCCCAGACCGCAGACGGTCTGCTCATCCGGACCGTCGTCCGGGGTGCCCTCGGGCAGCGTGATGCCGCGCGAGGCCAGGAAGGTCCGCACGCCGTCGTACCGCGGCCGGCCGTCCACGTGCTGGAGGTAGTCCTGCTCGGTGAAGGGCACGAAGGGGGTGCCCTCCCGCGCGGCGCGCGCCCTCAGCACCCCGTCGAACAGCGACTTCCAGGCGGCGGCGTGCACGGCGGCCGTGTCGGTCACGACGCCGTCCAGGTCACAGATGATCGCCTTGAAGCCCTTGCCGTCCCAGGGCCGCGCGGTGGGGTGGGTCATCACGCCCCTTTCCTGCTGGATCGGGGGCGCGTTGCCCGTCCTGACGGGCCGCGCCCCATGAGGACACCGTACAGTGAACACACCGTACATTACGGCCGCGCGTGACCCCGTGTCCGGTCCGCGCGGTCGTGTGCGGGGGGATCGGCCGCGACCGGGCCGACCCACGAAGATATGCCATCATAGCGGCAATGATGGCGCAAGGTCACCCCCTCACGGCTCGAAAAGCCGTGACGGGTCTGTGTCATGCGGGCCGGTGCGCGCGCGCCGGGGCCCCCTTTCGGACCATTCCGCCCTTGCATTCATGGGGCGCGGGGCGCACCTTAGGGGGAGTTTTCGGGGTCCGTTCGAGGGGACCTCATCCGGATGAACGACACGCCGGCCCGCTGATGGAGCCCCTGGCCCTCAGACACCTGCCCGCGCAGTGGGAGGCCCATGGCCATGTTTCCCTTCTTTCCTTTCGGGCCGGTCCCGCCGGTTCCGTTCCTGTTTCCCTTCGCGGCGATGGCCGGTCTGTTTCCGCGCCCGGCGCCCGACGATGGGGAGGCCGGGGAACGGTCCACGCCGTTCGGCGGCATGGCCCCGTCCATGATGGGGCTCGCCATGATGCCGGCCATGGCGCCGTTCGCCCTGAGCGGCCGCCTCGCGCAGGTGGTCGAGGACGCCGGACAGGTCGCCGCCCAGGTGCGGGACTCCCTGGCCCGCGACGAGGGGCCGGTCCATGTGATGGTGGGTGATCCCGACGGACCGCTGGGGCTGGCCATCGGCCTGACCTTCATGACCCGGGGCCAGACACCGGCGCTGCCCGGCGCCGGCGAGGCGGAGGCGGCCCCGCGCCTCGGCCCGATGGTGGACGTCACGCCCGCCGGCGCGGGCTGAGCCCGGCCGGTTTCAGTCCTCTCCGCGCAGCCAGTCCACCTGCCAGCGACCGGCGCCGGGCTCGACCTCCAGCCGCGCGGCCAGCCAGGGCAGGGCGTCGCGCAGGGTCTCGTCCAGACGCCAGGGCGGGTTGACCAGGATCAGGCCGCAGCCGGCCATCCCGGCGAGCCGTGTCGTGGGTCGCACCGTCAGGTCGACCGCGAGCACGCGCGGGATGCCGCTGTCCTCCAGCATCTGGTGCAGCATGGCCACCGCGCCCGGGTCCTTGATCGGGTACCACAGCAGGAACACCCCGGTGGCGAAGCGCCGGTGGGCGCGCGTCAGGGCGGCGGCCATGGCCTGATATTCCGCCCGGTCCTCGAACGGCGGGTCCATCAGGATCAGCCCGCGCCGCTCGGGCGGCGGCAGCAGGGCGGTCAGGGCCGCATAGCCGTCGCCGTCCCGCACCGTCACGCCGGGGGCGCGCCCCAGCAGGTCGTCGAGCGCGGCATGCTCCTCGGGATGGCGCTCCACCGCCACCAGCCGGTCGCCCGGCCGCAGCAGGCGCGCCGCCAGCAGCGGCGAGCCCGGATACATGGTCGGCCCGAACTCCCCCTGCACCGCGCCCACCTGATCCAGATAGGCCCGCACCGCGTCCGGCGCGCCCGGCGCGCCCAGCAGGCGGCCCAGCCCGCCGCGCCATTCGCCGGTGCGGCTGGACGCCGGTCCGGCCAGATCATAGGCTCCGGCGCCGGCGTGGGTGTCGATCACGGCGAAGGGCTTGGCCTTGGCGCGCAGGTGCGCCAGCACCTGGATCAGCACCATGTGCTTGAGGACATCGCCCACGTTGGCGACGTGGAAGGCGTGGCGGTAGTTCATGCCGAAGGACCGTCCCCGCCTATCGCATCATCACATAGGCCCCGGGGGCGTCCTCGATCACCGACAACGCGCCGTCGCCGGGCGTGCGGGCGGGCACGCGCGCGTCCGTGTTGTGCGCCGCCAGCCAGTCGGCCCACAGCGGCCACCACGAGCCCTCGGTGTACGTCGCCTCCGAAAGCCAGGCCTCCGGCGTATCCGGATGGTCCGCGCGGGTCCAGTAGCCGTACTTGGGCGGGTCGGCCGGCGGATTGATGGCCCCGGCGATATGTCCGGAGCCGCCCAGCACGAACAGCACCTCGCCGCTCAGCAGGCCGGTGGTGGGATAGACCGAGCGCCAGGGCGCGATGTGGTCTTCCTTGGTCGCCAGCACGAAAAACGGCGTCTCGATGCGGTGCAGGTCGATGGGTGTGCCGTTCAGCGACAGATAGCCCGGCTGGCGCAGGCCGTTCTCGATGTAGATCTTCTCCAGGTACCAGGTCAGCATGGCCGCCGGCAGCCGCGTCGAGTCGCTGTTCCAGAACAGCAGGTCGAAGGCCGGCGGTTTCCTGCCCATCAGGTAGTTCATCACATGGAACGACCACACCAGATCGTTCTCGCGGATCATCGAGAACATGTCCTGCAGGTGGTGGTTCTCCAGATAGCCGGTCTCCTTCATGTGCTCGCGCAGCACCTTGACCCGGTCGTTGTCGATGAACACGCCGATCTCGCCCACGTCGGTGAAGTCCACCATGGTCGCCAGCGTGGTCGCCGTGCCGATGCGGTCGGCCTCGCCGCGCGCCGCCAGATAGGCCAGCGTGGCCGTCACCAGAATGCCGCCGATGCAGAAGCCCAGGATGTTGGTGGTCCGCGCCCCCGTGGCCTGCTCGATGGCCTCCAGCGCGGCCAGCGGGCCGTCGGTCATGTAGGCGTCGAAGCCCTTGTCCGCGTGCTCCGAGCCCGGGTTGACCCAGCTGATGACGAACACCGTGTGGCCGTGGTCCAGGGCGTAGCGCACCAGGCTGTTCTTCGCCCGCATGTCGAAGATGTAGTACTTGTTGATCCACGGCGGCACGAACAGCAGCGGCCGGGCGTGCTGGGTTTCCGTCCGGGGCTGGTACTGGATCAACTGCATCATGGTGTTCTGGAACACCACCTTGCCCGGCGTGGTCGCCAGATCGCGCCCAACCACGAAGGCCGTCGGGTCGTTGGTGGCGATGTCCAGGCGGCCGTCGCCCCGGTCCAGGTCGTCCAGCAGGTTCTCCAGGCCGTCCAGCAGGCTTTCCCCGCCGGTCTCCAGGAAGCGCGCGCGGGCCGCCGGGTTCAGGGCGAGCATGTTGCTGGGCGACAGGGCGCTGAGGATCTGGCGGGTATAGAAATGCACCCGCAGTTGTTCCTTCGTGCCCTTGGGCAGGGTCTCCAGCATGGCCTGGGTGGCGTCCTCCAGCGCCAGATGAGCATCGCGCAGGGCCCGGCTGAACGGATCGGCGGTCCAGCCCGGATCCCGGAAGCGGCGGTCGCGGGCGGCCGGGTCTTTCTCGGGCGGGGGCGCGGTCCAGGCCGTCCACCACGCCTGCGACACCTTCAGCCAGGCGTTCTGCTGGAACGCCACCAGATCGGCCGGGCGCTGCGCCAGGTCGGCCCACGCCTTCATGAAGGCCGTGTTGACCGACTTCAGATCGACAATGGAGAACTCGCCGCCCGTCGCCTTGGCCGCCGCCCGCTCCTGGGCGCGCGCGAACAGCCGCTGGGCGCGCTGCACCAGAGCGCCGTAGCGGGCCCACTGGTCGGTCGAGATCTCCTGCGTCATGCCGTTGGTCCGCCTTCCCCCTGAATGGTCCCCGGGCGCGCGCCCGGGGACCGTTGCATACCCAAGCCGATCCCAAAGGGCCAGGAAAAAGGGCCCGGAAAATGGGCCGGGGAAAAAGGGGTTGCCAACCGCCCGGCCAGGGTCTAGGAATGCGTCCGCGCCGCCCCGGCACCCTTTGGGCCGACGGGGCGGGTTTGCTTGATGGGCCGCCGTAGCTCAGGGGTAGAGCACACCCTTGGTAAGGGTGGGGTCGGGTGTTCAATTCACCCCGGCGGCACCATTTTTTCCCCGGACTCCCATACGCCTGACGCCGCCAGCGCGGTCGAGGATTCGACCCGCGCCGATGGCGCGTGGGCCGGCGTCCGCGCCGTCATGAACGCCCCCCGCTTGCGCCCCCCGCCTTGCGCCCCCCCTGCGGCCGTGCCTACATGCGCTCCACCCGTCCCCCGGTTCCGCGCCTGAAGGAGGTCGCCGCATGGCTCTGTCCCGCCCCATCCCCGTCACCGTCGTCACCGGCTTCCTGGGCGCCGGCAAGACCACGCTGATCCGCCACCTGATGGCCCATGCCGGTGGGCGGCGCATCGCGCTGGTCATCAACGAGTTCGGCGACCGGGGCATGGACCGCGAGATCCTGACCGCCTGCGGGATCGAGGGCTGCGGCGACGACGACATCGTGGAGCTGGCCAACGGCTGCCTGTGCTGCACGGTGGCGGACGAGTTCCTGCCCACCATGGAAGCCCTGATCCACCGCGCCGAACCGCCGGACCACATCGTGATCGAGACCTCGGGCCTCGCCCTGCCCAAGCCGCTGGTCAAGGCGTTCACCTGGCCCGAGATCCGCTCGCGCGTCACCGTGGACGGCGTGGTCGCGGTGATCGACGGCCCGGCGGTCGCGGCCGGTCTGTTCGCGGATGATCCGGCGGCGGTGCAGGCGCTGCGGGCCGCCGACGCGGCGCTGGACCATGACAACCCGCTGGAAGAGGTGTTCACCGACCAACTGCTGTGCGCGGACATGGTGATCGTCAACAAGGCCGACCTGATGGACGCCCCCGCCGCCGAGGCCGCGCGCGAGACGGTGCGCGCCGGGGCCCGGGCCGGCGTGCCGATCGTGCCCGCGCACCACGGCGCGGTCGATCCGGCGGTGCTGCTGGGGATGGGCATGGCGGTGGAATCGGACCTGGACGGCCGCCCGACCCATCACGACGGCCCCGACGGCCACGACCACGACGACTTCGAGAGCGTTGCCCTGCCCATGCCGCCCGTGGGCGGCGGCCATGCGGGACCGGATGCCCTGGCCGAGGCGCTGGCGCCGGTCGTGACCGCCCATCGGGCGCTGCGGGTCAAGGGCACGCTCGCGGTGCCCGGCCGGCCCATGCGGCTGCTGGTGCAGGGGGTGGGGCCCCGGGTGCAGGCCCGCTACGACCGGCCGTGGCGCGCCGACGAGCCCCGCGACGGCCATCTTGTGGTGATCGGTCTGAAGGGCCTGGATGCGGCCGGCCTCGCCCGCGATCTGGCGGCGGCCGTGGCCGGCCCGTCGGAGGCCGTGCGCGAAGCGGGTTAGCGGCCTTCGCCCTGGCCCTGGTGCGCCTCCTCTTGTGGGCCGGACCGTCCTGCGGTACCCGTAGGATCGGACGCGGAATGGGGAGGGTCGCGCCATGGATACACGCAACCGAGGGAGACACGCCCGCGGCCTGAGTCGGCGCGGGGTCGCGATGCTGCTGGCGCTGGGGCTGGCGGGGCTGCCGCTCGCCGGGGCGATGGCCGGGGCCGAGACGCCGTGGCGCCCGGACGGGCCGGTGACCCTGATCGTGCCGTGGAGCGCGGGCGGCGGCACCGACGCCACGGCGCGCCTGATCGCCCGGCGGCTGACGTCCGACCTGGGCGTGCCCGTGCCGGTGGTCAACCGCACCGGCGGATCCGGGGTGATCGGACACGCGGCCATCGCGGACGCCGCGCCGGACGGCCGCACGATCGGCATCGCCACGCTGGAGATCGGCACCATGCACGCCATGGGTCTGACCGATCTGGACCACACCGCCTACACCCCCATCGGACTGTACAACGCCGACCCGGCGGCCCTGTTCGTGCGCGCGGACTCGGCGCACGGCACGGCGGCGGACCTGCTGGACGCCCTGGATGCCGCGCCGGACCGGGCCCTGAAGGCCTCGGGTTCGACCCAGGGGGGCGTGTACCATCTGGCGCTCGCCGGCATGCTGCGGGCGGCGGGGCTGCCGGTCGCGCGGGTCGCCTGGTGCCGTCCGAGGGCGCCGCGCCCGGCCTTCAGGAACTGGCCGCCGGCGGCGTGGACATCGCCGTGGCCTCGCTGCCCGAGGCGGCGGCGCTGATGGACGCGGGCCTGGTCCGCCCGCTGGCCGTGTTCGCCGAGACTCGGCAGGCGGGTGCGCCCGCCGTGCCGACCTTCGCCGAGGCCACGGGGCACGCCTTCACCCTGGGCACGTGGCGCGGGGTGGTCGCGCCGAAGGGCCTGCCCGCCGCCGTCGCGGACTCGCTGACGCGGGCGGTCGAGGCCGCCGTGCGCCATCCCGACACGCTGTCCTTCCTGCGCGCCCGGGGCTATGACGCGCGCTGGGTGCCGGGGGCGGACTTCGCCGCCTTCATGCGGGAGTCGGACGCCACCCTGGCCGAGAGCCTGCGCGCGGTCGGACTGGCCCGATGACGCTGCCCGACAGCCTGCTCGGCCTGCTGGTCGCCGCGCTGGGCGGCGGGGTGCTGGTCACGGCGCTGGGCTGGCCCGCCCTGCCCGGCCAGCCCATCGGCCCCGGGACGGCGCCGGGCGTGCTCGGTGTCCTGCTGATGGGCGGGGGCGCGCTGCTCGCGGTCTCGGGCATACGTTCCGGCGATCGGCCCCGGGTCCGGGTCCACCCCGGGTGGCGTCGGCCGGAGCGGCTGGCGGCCGGCCTGCTCGCCACGGGTGGGGTGCTGGGGCTGGCGGCGGCGTTCGAGACCGTGGGCTTTCCCCTGGGGGTCGGCGTCCTGGCGGTGGCGCTGCTGTGGCTGTCGGGGATGCGTCATCCGGGATGGTCGGCCCTGGCCCTGATGGGGGTGCTCGGCCTGCACCTGCTGATGACTCGCCTGCTGTCCGTTCCGCTGCCGGCGGGACCGTTGCGGGGTGTGATGTGACTCCGTGCGGCAAGAGGGGGGACCGTTTCGGCGCCCGACCGGCGCGACGGCGCCGGCGGGCCGAAGGCCCGGAGCCGCGCGCACCGAAGGGGCGCTGCGGCGATCAAGACAAACAAAAGGTCCCGCTGCCGGCGGGACCGTTGCGGGGTGTGGTGTGACTCCATGATCCCGCTGGAGACGCTGACGGGCGCGTTGGCGCTGGTGCTGACCGCCGATGTGCTGCTGGTGATCCTGGCCAGCGCGGCCTATGGCCTCGTGCTGGGGGCGGTGCCGGGCCTGTCGGCCACCATGGCCACGGCCCTGCTGGTGCCGCTGACCGTGTTCATGGCGCCGGTGCCGGCCATGGCCGCCATCGTGACCACGGCGGCGATGGCCATTTTCGCATCCGACATTCCCGCCGCCCTGCTGCGCATTCCCGGCACGCCCGCGTCGGCGGCCTATGTGGACGACCTGTCGGCGCTGGCCCGGCGGGGGCGCGTGGGCCGGGCGCTGGGGCTGTCTTTGACCGCCTCGGCGCTCGGCGGCGTTCTGGGGGCCTTGGCGCTCATGCTGGCCGCGCCCCGCCTCGCGCTGGTGTCGCTGCAATTCACCTCGTTCGAGTATCTGTGGCTTGCCCTGCTGGGTGTGTCGGCGGCCGTGCTGCTGGGCCGGGGCTCGGTGCTGAAGAGCCTGATCGCGCTGGGACTCGGGCTGCTGCTGGCCTGTGTCGGCCTGGACACCACGGCCGGACTGCCGCGCTTCACCTTCGGCGAGCCCGCGCTGCTGGGCGGGATTCCCCTGGTGCCGGCGCTGATCGGCCTGTTCGCCGTGCCCGAGCTGATCCGCACCCTGGTCCACCGGCCGGCGGTGCCGCCCGTCGCGCCCGTCCTGCACCCCGCCCGCCTGTTTCGGGGCCTGCCGGGCGTGCTGTGGCGGCGCAAGGCCAGCCTGCTGCGCAGCGGGGTCCTGGGCACCGGCGTGGGCATCCTGCCCGGGGCCGGGGCCGACATCGCAGCCTGGATCGCCTACGCCGTCTCAAAGCGCGCGGCGCGCCGGCCCGAGTCCTACGGCGCGGGCAGCGAAGAGGGCGTGGCCGACGCCTGCGCGGCCAACAACGCCGCCCTGTGCGGCGCGCATGTGCCCGCCATGGTGTTCGGCATTCCAGGCGACAGCATCACGGCCATCGTCATCGGCGTGCTGACGCTGAAGGGGCTCAACCCGGGGCCGACCGTGTTCCTGACCCAGCCCGAGACCATGACCGCCATCTTCCTGGTGTTCGTGCTGGCCAACCTGCTGATCGTGCCCCTGGGTCTTGTGGCGATCGCCCTGTCGGCCCAGGTGCTGCGGGCGCCCCGGCTGGCGCTCGCGCCGCTGATCCTGGCCGCCTGCGTGGCCGGGTCCTATGCCATCGACGCCTCGGCGTTCGGCATCGCGGTCATGGTTGCGCTGGGCGGGCTGGCCTATGTGATGGAGGAGACCGGATTTCCCGTCGCCCCCGCCGTGCTCGGGCTGGTCATGGGGCCGGTGCTGGAGCGGGCCCTTGTGACCTCGCTCATCAAGGCGGACGGCGACCCGCTGGCCTTCGTGGACCGCCCCATCGCGGCGGGGCTGGCGGTGGTGGTGGCTCTGGCCTGGACAGCGCCCCTGCTGGCGCGGCGCCGTCGGCGGATGACTTTCTGAACTGGAGCCGAGGGGCCGGGCCGTGGCATTCTGTGGGGAGAGTCCTGGTCGCCGCATGGGCGGGCGGCGCCGCTTGGGGATGCACGGGCATGGCCGAACCGCATGACTCGTCTGACACGTCACCGGAGCGTCCGCCGGAGGCCGCCGGGTCCGCCGGTCGCGCGGACCGGCGGCGGCGCTCGCTGACCGATCAGGTGATCGCGCGCCTGCGCGCCGCCATCATCGACGGCGAGTTGAAGCTGGGCGAAAACATCTCGGAGGAGCGGCTGGCCACGGCCTACGGCATCAGCCGGACGCCGGTGCGCGACGCGCTGGCCGCGCTCCAGTTCCAGGGGCTGGTGACGGTCCGGCCGAAGCGCGGCAGCTACGTGTTCTCGCCCACGGCGAAGGACGTGGCCGACCTGTGCGACTATCGCAAGATGCTGGAGCGCGAAGCCCTTGTGCTGTCCATGGCCCACCGCCCGGACGACCTGTTGGACAGATTGGAGCGTCTGGTCGCGGACATGCGCTCGGCCCGGGCGGCGGATGACCATGCCGGCTACAATCGCGCCGACACCGCGTTCCACCGGGCCTTTTTCGCCACCTGCGACAACGGGCTGGTGTGCCAGGCTTACGATCTGGCGGAGGCGCGCATCGCCGCCGTGCGGACCTCGCTGATCTCGCCCTACCGGGACCGGATCGAGACCAGCTACACCGAGCACACCATGATGCTGCAAAGCCTGCGCAAAGGCGATGTGGATGCGGCCTGCGAAGTGCTGGGCGAGCACATCGACCGCACCCGCACCCTGATCCTGCTGGACCTGGACCGGACGCGGGTGCTGGATCCGTCGGGGTGAGGGGCGTGCGGCGGGACGATGACGATGACTCCTTAGACGGAGGCTCGCCTTGGCGACCTGTCGGGATGAGTCTTTGTTTTTGTCGCCGCAGCGCCCCTTTGGGGCGCGCGGCTCCGCCGCCCCGGCCGCCCAAGGGCGGCCATCTGTAGAACGGCGCCGCGATGCGGCGCCGAGGGCGCCGGCCCCCCAAATTGTTTTGGCTCAAATAGCGTTCGCTATGCATTCCCGGATTTGGTATCATGAAGGATACCGAACGCGGGAGGCGGGCATGGATCGGGACACGTT
>NZ_WIVE01000032.1 GCF_009601025.1 Roseospira navarrensis
CTCCTGGGCATCGCCACCACCAAAGGCCCAATCTCCTACGATATGTTGATCGCGCCGGAAGCAAAGGGATAAGCCTTCCACGCCATTGTTGAAGGCGCTCAGGAGGACCGGCCGACCGCACGCTTCCGCGTGACGCCTGACCCGCATCAGGAAGGACGTCTTCCCCCAGCGGCGCGGGGCCACGATGTTGAAGATCGGCTGCAGGTTGTCCAGGATGGTCAGAATGAACTGGCCGTCCGACCGCAGGTAGTCCGTGTCCGACTGAATCGGCCAGCCGACGATCGGCGTTGCGGTGGTGGCCCGCGTCACGGCGTCATCCACGGTCAAGTCGGCGCAGTGGCCATTATCACGCATGTCAGGCATCCCCTTCCCCCATGTCTATTCCGCCAGCCCGACCCATGCGGCGAGCATGGCTGGCGGGATGTTCAGATACTCGCCGTAATCGCCGCGGACGAAGCCGTATTTCATGATCTCTTTGTGTGCAGCCGAGCTTTTTGAGTCGAGGCCGTTGATCATCTTGACCCCGGCCCAAAAGTCCGCCTCCAGCTCTTCTTTCCAGTCATTGATCTCGTCGGGGCATGCGGCCTCGGCGGCCTTCATGACGTCCATCAGATAGGACTGATAGGTCGTGACCAATTCGCCATGAAAGGCGCGCACGATGTCCCGGGCCCGCAGGGTTGTGCGCTTCTGTTCAATGGTCTGGTCCAGGGCCTTGCGCAGCATGACCTGGGCGTCGAAGGGGCGACCGGCGGCGCGCATGACCAGTTCCTCCAGCGCGCCGCGATCAATATCGTAGCGGCCCTTGATGGGACCGCTCGCCAGCGCCGTAATCTCCTGATTGGATAACGGGCGCAGGAAACGGCGCTGGGTGAGGAAGCGGGGAAAGCCGCTGTTGTTGAGCGTGTCCACGTTGTGGCCGAAGTCCCCGGGGACGCCGAAGGCAACCAGGCGGAAAGACCGGGCGTAGTCGTTCAACAGGGCGCCAAGGAACTCGGCGGCATCGCCGAACTCGTTGACCTTGTTGACTTCATCGGCGAGCAGGACCAGACGTGCGCTCTCGCCCAAAGCTTCGCGAAGCTGCTGGCACAGGTCCGCCACGGCGTTGATGGCCGTGGGCTTGTCCGTGATCGAGGCCGGGTCGGGCAGCGCGAAGATGCGCTGGTACTCCTCGTTGAGTCGCAGCTCGGCGAACAGAGCCTGAATGACCCCAACACTTTCTCCGCTGCGCGTGCCGGATTTCTGCACCAGATCGAACGAGACCCGCGCCGCCACGATGTCGCCCCCGGAGATGTTGCGCAGGCGCGGCAGAAGCATGTTCAGCAGGGAACTCTTGCCCTGGCGGCGGCTGCCGCAGACCATGACGTTGTTGCGTCGGACATCCTCCATCAGGCGCGCCAGCATCTCCTCGTGCCCGACAAAGAGGTACGCGTTGCCCTCGTTCAGGCCGGGGCCGTGTTCGAACGGGTTGTTGGGGCGCACCGGCAGCCGCCCGGGCATTTCCAGCATGCGCATGGCCGGGCCGAGGAAGACGGACGGAACCACCGTGTAGTCGCCCGGTTTCTGGAAGGACCACGGGAACCGGATCACCAGGTCGGGATCCTGCTCGATCATCTCGATGGTGTCGGTCGGCACCGCGTGGCCGACGCCGTCGGTATCCGAAATCTGCAGCTCGACCCGCAGAGGGATCTGCCCGACCACGCCGGGCACGTCGTAGATCGCGCGCAGGCGCTTGAGCTGGTCCTTCGGCGCCAGCCGGATGTCCACCGTCAGGTCCTGTTCGGCCGAATAGGTCTGCGGGATCGCCGGCACCTGGATGCGTT
Organism: Roseospira navarrensis; assembly: GCF_009601025.1. Classification (GTDB taxonomy): domain Bacteria; phylum Pseudomonadota; class Alphaproteobacteria; order Rhodospirillales; family Rhodospirillaceae; genus Rhodospira; species Rhodospira navarrensis. Next base: position 1,821 of record NZ_WIVE01000032.1, read on the forward strand.
GCACGATGAAGTGGCCGCCTTCCGTGGAGCCGTCGTACAGCCCCTCGCTCCACTCCTCCCGGGTCATGCGTGCCTCGGGGGTCTGTTCCTGGGACTGGATGAAGCTGCGGAGGTTCTTCTTCAGCATCGACTCCTTGAAGCCCTTCGGGTCCAGATCATAGTACAGCACCAGTTCGCCCGTGCGGCTGTCCAGCAGGCAACTGCCGTACTGGGGCTTTCCGCCCTTCGGGCCGCCCTCGGGCCCGTCGTCGCCCTGCCACGAGCCGATGACGTACAGGAATCCGCGATCGCGCACGAACACCACGTCCTGGATGGCCGTGAAACTGGTCAGGTGGTGGCCGCGCGAGGCCCAGCCGTAACGCCGAGAGACCATCTGCACCGAGTTGTCGTCATAGACCAGGGCCACGTCCTCGCCCTCGGTCGCCAGGCGGACGGGCACGCCGTCCACGCGGCGGCGGGGGCCCGGGTCGGTGGCCCATCCGCCGGGCGTCTCGGGATCCGCTCTGAGCGTCAGGGTCAGGAGGTGATCCTCGGTGGCGGCGACGAGGTGGGCCTGGGCGGGATCGGGCAGCGACAGCAGGCGCACGTCCGTCCATGGTGGGCCCAGGGGGTGGATCGTGTCGTCCGGGGCCACCAGAAAGGCGCCGTCCGATCCATGGACGAGCAGGGAGCCGTCGGCGCCCAGCAGAGCCGCGAACCCGGGGGTGCCGATCCGCGCGTCCAGGCGGCGCCGATCCGCGCGTCCAGGCGGCGCATCCCCGACCATTCCGCCCCATCCTCGTGCCAGAACAGCGCCTGCAGGCCGGTGCTGTCGGCGACCAGCAGGCCCGCCGTGACATCCGTCCGCGGCCCTCCGATCACGGAGATGTCCGCCACGAAGCGGGGGGCCTTGCCGGGCAGGGTGATGGAGGTCGTCTGAAGGTCTGCCGCAGGCGGCTTGTCCTCCTTTTTCTTGCCGGCCGCCGTTTGGGATTCGGCACTGTCCGGTTTCACGCTTTCGATCGTCAGGACGCTCTTCTTCTCATCCAACGCGACGATGAAACGATCCGCCAGCAGGCGGACGGAGGGCACGCCGGCGAGCCCGGCCGCCAGATCGGCGTCGAACCCCGAACTCGGCACGGGGGCTTCGCCGTCGCGGGCCTTGATGATGGTGCTGCTGCGGACCGCCTTGTCGATCTCGGCCCGCAGCCGGCGCCAGTCGGCACTGCCCTTCCCCTTGAGGAGGTACTCGATCTGGGATCCGCTCAGGTCCGCCCGGCTCAGCGGCAGGTCCTCGAAGGTGTCCAGGGCGAACCGCGCACCGGGCAAGCGGGCATTGATGAAGTTGCAGACACCCTTTGTTTTCCGGGGCTGGAAATACAACGCCTGAATGTAGGCGTTGCGGAACGAACAGTCCTCCAGCACCGCGTTCACGAAATGGGGCGCGCGCATGACCGTGTCGTTGAAGTTCCAGCCGCTCAGGTCGAGGTCGGCGAAGTCGATGTCGTGCAGGGCCGCCCCCTCGAAGGACACGCCCGGCGGCATGCGCAGCGGGGGCTCCTTCCCGCTGAGGCGGTCGAACGCCACCAGCAGGCGCATGAGGCCGACCAGCGTGTTGCGCGCCTGCTCGGAACTGCGGTCCTTGGGCAGCAGCGGATTGTCGTGGGACAGAATGCGGGCGATGCGCCCATAGAAACGACGCTGGTTGCGCCGGATGTCGCGATGCAGCCAGAACGCCAGGGACGACCGCTCCAGCAGCAGGCCGTTCTCCAGGATGCCGACGAACTTGGCGCCGATGCTCTCGCGGGCGGCGGTGCGGGCCAGCAGGTCCACCAGCGCGGATTCCCAGATGAGCTGGGACTTGAAGTTGAAGCCCCGCTCTTCGTCGCCCGTGAACAGCTCGCTGCGGAAGATCTCGCTCAGCGATGCGTTGATGTGGAAGGTGTCGCGCAGCTCGTAGGTGATGCGGCCGTAGACGAGGTCCATCACGCGCTCGAAGGGGAGCGACGAGGTCGCCGTCCGGAACTGTTCCAGGGCGAGCTGATGCACCAGTTCCCGGCGCTGGTCCGGTGTTAGCTGGCCGTTCGGATCGTGTTCCGCCACCCAGGCCTCGATGGTCCGGCCCAACGCCGTCTCGACCGGATCGTCATCCGAATCGCTTGCGGGCGGCCCGTCCTGCATGACGTCTTCGCCGGCGCGCAGGGAGGCCAACTCACGGCGTTGGCGCAGGAACGCGGCCCGGAAGGACTCGCCGGCCTGACGGCCGACGAAGGGCGCCAGCTCGACCAGCTCGATGTCGTGGCTGTCGCGCATGCGCTCGCCCAGGCCGGTTACGCGGTCGTGATCGAAGATGGTGTAGTAGACGCAGCGACTGTCCACCGCCACGAGGAACGGCGCCTTCGGTCCCATCAGGCGCAGGAATTCCGCCACCAGTGGGTCGGAGGTGCTGAGCCGGTCGCCGTTGCCCCAGTCCTCCAGGCCGTCGATGATGGGGACGAAATAGCCGAGCCGGATGGCCGGGACCAGCACCTGAAGCGGCAGGGCAAGGCCATAGGCCTGGGCGGCCGTCCGCTCCAGGGTGCGTCCGACCCCGGTCGCGCGCAGCTCCCGCGCGTGGAAGAACAGGGGCAGTTGCCACACGATCGGGCGGTTGGAGTCCTCGCGCCGGGCCAGTTGACGACGCAACAAGTCCTGGGCGACGTCCGCCAGGACGGTGGTCCGGCCGCTGCCGGGCGCGGCGGTGAGGGCGAAACGCGCGCCTTGAGTCAGGCTGGTCGAAAGGACCTCACTCAGCACACCCGCACCCGGGGTGATGCCCGAGCCCGCCTCACCGGCCCTGACGATGCGCCACGGCAGATCCCGCCGGGCGGTGCCTGCCGCCGGCGCTCTTGTCCGCGCCAGATCCAGGCTCTGGGGGTCCAGCTTGCGAAACAGGAACGCCGCGCCGAGCGGCGTTGCCCCCTCTGGCGGCTGTGCATCATGGTCAGCCGGTCCGCAACATGCACTGTCCAGCCAGACCGTTTCGGGAATCGAGACGTCGTTGAGCGAGACCGCCTTGAGTGCCTCGATCAGGTCCTGTGCAAGGCCTGCCTGTGGATTCGGATCATCACCCCTCATGGTATGCCCCCCGGTTTGGCCGACCGGGCCCCCTGACCCCTGCAGCCGTCTTGGCTCTTGTCGAGCCGGGCGTCCGCGCTTTCCGTGTTAAGGTGGCGAGGGCACCCTTCATGGGGTCGTACGCTATAGCATCTCAGGATTGTTTTTCTAGATGTTTTGTCTTTCGGATCGTAGAGGTACCCCTGCGCAGCGTCTCACGAAAAAGGATCCGTCCCGGCCATGACATCCCAGTGCGAGGTGTTCGACAACCTTATACAACCCTGGATCGCGGCGGTGCGCCGAGACCCGAACGCGCCGGCCGTGCGCGACGGCGCGCGGGTGGCCTCGCGGGTCGAGGGTCTCGCCCGCGCCATCGGGATCGCGGACCGTGTCTGCCGGCTGCCGGATCCCGGGGATCAAAATCCGGTGGTTCTGGTGCATGGCCACAAGTCCGTCGGGGCCGTGGTGGCCATCCTGGGCATTCTGCTTTCTGGACGGGCCTACGCGTACGTCGAGGCCGAGACGCCCCCGGAGGCCATGCGCGCCATTCTGGAGACCCTGCGGCCGCAGGCGATCCTGGCAACCGAGTCGGTCCACCCGTCGCCCGGTCCGGCGTCGTCGGGCGCCGCCCCGACGCCCGTGATCGCGGTCGAGGCCTGCCCGCCGGGCGCTCTGTCCTGGCTGGATGCGCCACCGCCGGGTGCGCGGGCGGCGGCGGACGAGATTGCTTATGTCCTGTTCTCCTCGGGATCGACCGGCGTGCCGAAAGGGGTCTGCATGGCCCGTGATGCCGCGCATGCCGCCGTTGCGGCCTATTGCCGGGATCTCGGCATCACGGAGACCGACCGTCTGGCGAGTTCGGTGTCGTTCGGCTTCGATGTGTCCATGTTCGACATCCTGGCGGCCGCGCGGACCGGGGCTTGCCTGATGCTGTTGCGCGGCGTCGGCGGGACAGGTGTCGAGCCCATGGGGCGGGCCCTGGCCGGCAGCGGGGCGACGGTCGCCTTTACGGTGCCGAGCCTGGCCGGCGCCATGATCGCGGCGCCGGAGTGGCCGCAGACGCGTCCCCACCTGCGGGCCCTGGCCCTGACGGGCGAGCGGGTCACACCGGACCTGCGGGGCGCGCTGGCGACGGCCCTGGCCCCGGCCACAACCGTCTGGAACCTGTTCGGCGGCACCGAGATGCCCTACGTTCTGGCGGACCCCCTGGCAATGGACGGCGACGGAGACCCGTCCCGGTTCACCCGGCGCGGGGGTCCGGTGGCGCTCGGGCTGGATGGGGACTTTTCCGCCGACGCCTGGACGCCGGGGCGCGAGGGCGAACTCTGGGTCGAGGGCGCGGCGGTGCTGTCGGGATACCTGGCCCCCGGCGCGTCCTGGCCGGGCCGTGTGCCGGCACCCCGCCGCCATGGCAGCGGGGATGTGTTCCGTGTTCTCGACGGCGCCCGGCTGCAGTACGTCGGGCGCCGGGACCGGCAGGTGCGCCTGCATGGCTTGCGGATCGAACTGGACATGATCGAGAGCTGGGTGGAGACCCATCCGAACGCGGCCGCCTGCGTGGCCCTGCTGGACGAGCGCGGGCCCGGTCTGGCGGTCTTCGTCGCGCCGGGCCCCGAGGCCGCCGGGGGGGACGATCTGCGGGATGCGATGCTGCGGCACATCCGGGCCGGTCTGCCGGCCTATATGGTCCCGGAAACCTGTCGTGTGCTGGAGTCCATGCCGCGCACGCGCACCGGCAAGAAGGACCGCACGGCCGTCCGGCGGATCATGCTCGCCGGGGGCGAGACCGCGCCCGTCGGGCGTTCGGTGGTGGGAGCCTGACCATGGAGACCCTGGAAACTGTGGACCCCACTGGAATGCCCGGTCCGGACGGGAAGACGCCTGCCCACGACGCAGTCCCCCGCGCGCAAGACCCTGTGCGGGTCGAGAGCTGGACGGAATGGGACCCCCTGCGGCACGTGATCGTCGGGCGGGCCGACCTGGGGCAGGTGCCCGCCCCGGAACCGGCGGTCAACGCCAAGGTGCCCGAACACTCGGACATGCGGGGCCGCTGGGGGCGCCGGCCACAGGACAGCATTGATCGCGCGAATGCGCTGCTGGACGACTTCGCGGCCCTGCTGCGCCGTCGGGGCATCGTCGTGGACCGTCCCGAGCCCATCGACTTCGACGCCGGCATCCAGACGCCGGACTTCCAGGCCCGCACCCAGTTCGGCTGCATGGCGCCCCGGGACGTTCTGCTGACCGTGGGCCCGGAGATCGTCGAGGCCACCATGAGTTTCCGCTGCCGCTGGTTCGAATACCTCGCCTACCGGCCGCTCCTGACCCGGTACTTCGAGGCAGACCCGGCGTTTCGGCATACGGCGGCACCGAAACCCCGGCTGACGGACCGCTCGTTTCGCCCGGGGTATCTTGATGACGCGATCGGCGTGCAGACGCGGCTGGACTGGACGGCCCGAAAGGTTTTCGTCACGACCGAAGAGGAGATCCTGTTCGACGCGGCGGATGTGATCCGGCTGGGCCGGGACCTGATCGTGCAGCATGGGTTCACGACCAACCGCAAGGGCATCGCGTGGCTCCGGCGACATTTCCCCGATCACAGGGTTCATGCCGCCCATTTTCCCGGCGACCCTTATCCGGCGCACATCGACTGCACGCTGGTTCCGCTGTGTCCCGGCCTGATCCTGTCCAACCCAACGCGCCCGCTGCCTGAGCACCTGCGCTCCCTCTTCCGGACCAATGACTGGCAGGTCGTGGAGGCGGCGCCTCCGGCCCACGCCGAGCCGCCGCCCCTGTGCTACTCGTCGGTGTGGCTGTCCATGAACGTGCTGATGCTGGATGCCCGGACCGTCTGTGTTGAGAAAACCGAGGTTCACCAGGCCGAGCAACTGGACCGCCTGGGGTTCGAGGTCGTGCCGGTCGCGTTGCGCGATGCCTATCCGTTCGGCGGCGGCCTGCACTGCTGCACGGCGGATGTCTACCGCGCCGGAGACCGGACGGACTATCTGCCCCGGCCGTGAAATCGGCCCTTACATCTCCGGCCGATCCCGTGCCGCCGTGACCGGCGGGCGTCCGGCCCGGTAGGCCCGGATGACGCCGGCGATGATGGAGGTGGCGATCTCGGCCGGGTTGGCGGCGTGGATGGGCACCCCGGCCGGACCTTCGATGCGGGTGAGGGCCTGTTCGGAATAGCCCTCGTCGGCCAGCCGGGCGAGGCGCGCGGCCTGGGTGGTCTGGCTGCCCAGCGCGCCGATATGGAACGCCGGCGACTCCAGGGCGCGGCGCAGCAGCGGCAGTTCCACATCATGGTCGTGGAACAGGGTCACCACCGCCGTGGCCGGGTCGATGGCGACCGCCCCCACGTCCCCGGGACCCGTTCCGCGCACCGGCGCGGCGCAGGCCGGCGCGGTCTGTCCCGCCACATGGGAATCATCGGTCAGCACCTCGACCCGATAGCCGTTCAGCGCCCCCATCTGCGCCGCCAGCGGCACGATCGGCCCGCGTCCGGCCAGGATCAGGCGGGGCGGCGGCCGATGCAGGCGGCGGAACAGGCTCTCGGTGGGCCACACCAGCTCGGCGGTGGCGAAGGCGGCGTCGTCGCCCTCTTGCGGCGCCTCCACCCGGGTCTCGCCCGTCGCGGTGTCCGTGGCGAGCACCGCCGCCCGCCGCGCGGCCACGGCCTCGGCGACATCGGCGAGAGTCCCGGTCGCGACCGTGGCGTCCACATAGACATCGATGGAGCCGCCGCAGGGCATGCGCAGATCCACGTAACGCGAGCCCTCGCCGAAGCGGGCGAAGCGGTTGCGGCCCTCGGTCATGGCGGCCCGGGCCTCCTCGGCGATGCCGCCTTCCACGCATCCGCCCGAGATCAGACCCACCACCTCGCCCCGGACCGAGACCGCCAACTGCGCGCCCAACGGACGCGGCCCGGAGCGGGTCTTGCGCACCAGGGTCACCAGTGCCCCGGCGTCGTCGCGGGTGCGCCAATCCAGCAGGGCGGGCAGCACGTCCTCATCGAAATCCTGGATCATGGGGGCTCCTTGCGCGGCGTGGGGACGGTCCGGAGGGCGGCGGAAGCCTGACTCTCATGGTTGACATTCGCGAGGGACCTTCCGTAGCGTTAGTCCCAATGAAAGCACATGACAAGCCGGGTCCACCGGCGTGCTTCTCAGGGAGGAAACCATGCGACCGGCTCGGGTCCAGACGGATCCGCGCGCCCGCCGTTCGGGTGTGCGGCCCGTTCCCAGATGTGCTCTGCCTCTCCCCGTCCCAGTCCCGCCCCGGATCGCCCCGGCGCGCCCCTTGGCGTGACCGGATCACAGGAGACGTCCAGGCATGTCCATCCCCATCAGCATGACCGTCAACGGCCAGCCGGTCAGCGGCAGCGTCGAGCCCCGCACCCTGCTGGTCGAGTTCCTGCGCGAGCAGCTACACCTGACCGGCACCCACGTGGGATGCGACACCAGCCAGTGCGGCGCCTGTGTGGTGATCGCCGACGGCGTCTCGGTGAAGTCCTGCACCGCGCTGGCCGTGCAGTGCGACGGATCGCAGGTCACCACCATCGAGGGTCTGGCCAACGGCGCGACCCTGCATCCCATGCAGCAGGCGTTCAATGACCACCACGGCCTGCAGTGTGGGTTCTGCACCCCCGGCATGGTGATGAGCGCGGTCGATCTGGTGACCCACGCGCCCAACCCGACGGACGAGGACATCCGCAAGGGCCTGGACGGCAACCTGTGCCGCTGCACCGGCTATCAGAACATCGTGCGCGCCGTGAAGGCGGGCGCCGAAGGCATGCGGACCGGGATGGGAGGTTAGGGCCATGAACGCACCCGCCAAGACCGTCGGCACGTCCGTCAAGCGGACCGAGGACGCCCGGTTCCTCACCGGCCGGGGCCGCTACACCGACGACATCAATCGCCCGAACCAGCTCCATGCCGCCTTCGTGCGCTCGCCCCATGCCCATGCCGCGCTGGGCGAGATCGACAAGCCGTCCGCGATGGACGTGCCCGGTGTCGTGGCCGTGTTCACCGGCGCCGACATGGCCGCCGACGGGGTGGGCGGCCTGCCCTGCGGCTGGCAGGTGATCGGCAAGAGCGGCGTTCCCATGAAGGAGCCGGCGCACCCGCCGCTCGCCGTGGGCCGCGTGCGTCATGTGGGGGATACCGTCGCCGTAGTGCTGGCCGACAGCCGCCACGCCGCCCGCGACGGCGCCGAGGCGCTGATGATCGACTACGATCCGCAGCCGGCCGTGGTGCATCTGGCGGACGCGGGGGCGGCGGGCGCGCCCCAGGTTCACGACGAAGTGGACGGCAACGTCTGCTATGACTGGGAGATCGGCGATCAGGCCGCCACGGACGAGGCGTTCGGCAAGGCGGCGCATGTCACGCGCCTGGAACTGGTCAACAACCGCCTGATCCCCAATGCCATCGAGCCGCGCGCGGCGGTGGGCGAGTACGATCCCGCCGACGGGTCCTACACGCTCACCACCACCAGCCAGAACCCGCATGTGATCCGGCTGTTGATGTGCGCCTTCGTGCTCAATCTGCCGGAACACAAGGTCCGTGTGGTGGCCCCCGACGTGGGCGGCGGCTTCGGCTCCAAGATCTTCCATTACGCGGAAGAGGCCGTGGTCACCTGGGCGGCGGCCAAGGTCGGGCGGCCCATCAAGTGGACGGCGGAGCGGTCGGAATCCTTCATGACCGACTGCCACGGCCGCGACCATGTGACGACGGCCGAACTGGCGCTGGATGCCGACGGCACCTTCCTGGGCCTGCGCGTGAAGACCCTGGCCAACATGGGGGCCTATCTGTCCACCTTCGCGTCGTCGGTGCCGACGTACCTTTACGCGACGCTTCTTGCGGGGCAGTACCGCACCCCGGCCATCCACGCCGAGGTCAAGGCGCTGTTCACGCACACCACGCCGGTGGATGCCTATCGGGGCGCGGGGCGGCCGGAGGCCACATATGTGCTGGAAAAGCTGGTGGAGAAGGCCGCGCGCGAGCTGAAGATGGACCCGGCCGAGCTGCGCCGGAAGAACTTCATCCAGCCCGACCAGTTCCCCTATCAGACGCCGGTGGCGCTGGCCTATGACACCGGCCACTATGAGGCCAGCCTGGACCGCGCCCTTGAGCTGTCGGAGTATTCATCGTTCGCCGAACGCCGGGCGGCCAGCGAGGCCAAGGGCAAGCTGCGGGGCGTGGGCTTCTCCTGCTACATCGAGGCCTGCGGCATCGCCCCGTCGGCGGTGGCCGGCGCCCTGGGCGCGCGGGCCGGCCTGTACGAGGCGGCCGAGGTGCGCTTCAACCCCACCGGCTCGGTGACCGTGTTCACGGGCAGCCACAGCCACGGCCAGGGACACGAGACCACCTTCGCCCAGATCGTGGCCGACCGCCTGGGTGTGCCCATGGCCAACGTGGAGATCGTCCACGGCGACACCAACCGCATCCCCTTCGGCATGGGCACATACGGTTCGCGGTCGCTGGCGGTGGGCGGCTCGGCCATCGCGCGGGCCATCGACAAGATCATCGACAAGGGCAAGAAGATCGCCGCCCACATGCTGGAGGCCGGCGAAGGCGACATCGAATACAAGGACGGCGTGTTCTCGGTTGCGGGCACCGACAAGTCGCTGACCATGGGCGAGATCGCGTTCCAGGCCTACGTGCCGCACAACTTCCCGCACGACAAGCTGGAGCCGGGCCTGGACGAAAGCGCGTTCTACGACCCGGGCAACTTCACCTATCCGGCCGGAACCTACATCTGCGAGGTCGAGGTGGACCCGGAGACCGGGCACGTCCATGTGGACCGCTTCACCGCCGTGGACGACTTCGGGACCATCATCAACCCGATGATCGTCGAGGGGCAGGTACAGGGCGGTATCGCCCAGGGACTGGGTCAGGCCCTGCTGGAGGGCGCGGTCTACTCCGACGACGGGCAGTTGGTGACGGGCAGCTACATGGACTACGCCATGCCGCGCGCCCAGCACATCCCGGACTATCGCTTCGACTTCACCTGCACGCCCTGCACCCACAATCCGCTGGGGGCCAAGGGCTGCGGCGAGGCCGGGGCCATCGGCAGCCCGCCCGCGATCATCAACGCCATCATCGACGCGCTGGGGCCGCTGGGCGTGGACGACATCCCGATGCCGGCGACCCCGCTGGCGGTGTGGCAGGCCATCCAGGACGCCAAGGGCGGCACCGCGCGGGCGGCCGAATAACGACGACGGACGGAGACAGACCCATGTATGCGTTCGAGTATCACCGGCCGTCGTCGCTGGACGAAGCCGTGGCCCTGCTGACCAGCGAGGACATCAAGCCGCTGGCGGGCGGGCAGACCCTGATCCCGACCCTCAAGCAGCGCCTCGCCATGCCCGAGGCTCTGGTGGATCTGGGCCGGATCGAGGCCCTGAAGGGCATCCGCAAGGAGGGGGACGCCATCGTCATCGGTGCGGGAACGACCCATGCCGAGGTCGCCGCGTCCGAGGTGGTGCGCGGCGCCATCCCGGCGCTGGCCCGGCTCGCCGGCCTGATCGGGGATCCGCAGGTGCGCAACCGGGGCACCATCGGCGGGTCCATCGCCAACGCCGACCCGGCCGCCGACTACCCGGCCGCCGTGGTCGGTCTGGGCGCGACCATCCACACCAATACCCGCACCATCGCCGGGGACGACTACTTCCAGGACCTGTTCACCACGGCCCTGGACGAGAACGAACTGATTACGGCCGTGTCGTTCCCGATCCCGCAGGCGGCGGCCTACGAGAAGGTCGCCAACCCCGCGTCGGGCTATGCGGTCGTCGGCGTGATGGTGGCGAAGACGGCGGGCGGCGTGCGGGTCGGTGTCACCGGGGCGGGGCCCTGCGCGTTCCGCGCCACCGCCATCGAGGACGCCTTGGCGCGGTCGTTCACGCCCGAGGCCGCCAAGGGGGTCGCCATGCCCGCCGACGGGATGAACAGCGACATTCACGCCTCGGCGGCCTATCGGGCCGCGCTGATCTCGGTGTTGGCGTCCCGGGCCGTGGCGGCCTGCGGGGGATGAGGGGCTGGCGAACCATCCGCGCCGATGATGTCTGTCGGGCGGCTGGACGACGGACAGCCGCCGCAAACCCGATTTGGCGGCGGGTGGCCAAAGGCCACCCGCCCCTCACACCATGCCCGGTTCCGCAACGCCATCGTCCGGATGTCGTCTCACCACGTCCGGGTTCTGAGGTAGTGCGCGACAAACGCCGCGCCGATCACCAGGGGAAAGCCAATCAGGACGACCAGCCAGATCAGCCGGTCGGCACGGCTGGCGCCAGGCCGGTTTTTGTCCGCGGCTCTGCGGAGCTTCTTCATGGCCCGCACGTAGTTGTCGTGTCGCCCGAAGATCGCTTCCAGGTAGGCCACGTCGTCCTGGTGCGCGAAGGCGTCCGTCGGCGCCTCCGGAACCTCGGGCAAAGCAAGGGAGTCGTCGATCCAGGCGCGCGTATACGTCCGACGCAGCCGCCAATGAGCCTCTTCGGAGCGCGGAAGGGTGCTCTCGAGTCTGTCGAGGATGGCGTGAAGGTCCCGTTCGGTCTCGGCGTCATACGCATCGGGGATGCGCGCGCGCCGCCCGTTGAAGGGACCGCAGAGGGGCCGGGGCAGCGCGAAGGGGGGGATCGTTGGTCCTTTTCTTCAGGGCCGCAGCCACAGCAGCCACGCGTCCTGGGGCTGCTCCTTCAGACATGCCCAGAAATCACTGGCGTTGTTCCACGTGTCCGGTTCAAGGGTGTCGCGTGTCCGCTGGATCATGGGCGCGGGTCCCTGGTCCAGCGGCCAAGGGCCCGCCTTATGAGGCGAACCAATCCCGGGCCATGTTGATTGACATTGCTATTGCAGCTAGAAGGCCAAAGAGGATAAACAGCAGTCCGATCCTTCCGAATATGGTTGAATACTTCCACACCATACTTACCTGTTTCAGGGAATTGCCTCGGGTCGTGTAATGCAGTGAACGCATGTTTTTTGGGTCCCACATGTAGTCGATCACCAATCTTTTCCGGGCGCGCAGATATTTCTTGTGCCGTCCGAAGATCGCTTCCATGTAGCCGACATCGTCCAGGTGGGCGAACGCGGTCAGCGGATCGTCGGGAACCTTGGGCAAGGCGAGGTATTTCATGATCGCCAGGTTTCCGCCCGCCGTCTGGTCACGCCAATACGCCTCTTCCGAGCGTGGCAGGCGACCGTTCATGTGCTCGAAAACCTGCCGCAGGCCCTCTTCCGTCTCCGGGTCATAGGCATTGGGGATGCGCGCGCGCCGCCCGTTGAAGGGACCGCAGAGGGGCCGGGGCAGCGCGAAGAGCGGGTTGATCCCTTTCTCTCGCATCTCTTCGAGGCATGCAATATATGCGTGGGCATTGTCGATGACGCTGAATGTATCATAGAACAGATCGGCGTTCGTATAGTACCCCTTGTCCAGATTGCGCAGGATCTTACCGGGAAGAGACTGGTCCAATCTGTCCGGGTTCTTCAGGTGATATCCGGGGTCACTGGCCCAGAACAGCCATGACACGATGGCCAGATCACAGTTGGGATCGTCGAGCATCCTGTCGAAGATCCCGTCCGCATTGTCCCAGTTCGCCGTCCGCATCCACAGCAGCCAGGCGTCCTGCGGCTGTTCCTTCAGCCAGGTCCAGAGGTCGTCACCGAACGCCCGGTCTTCCGGGTCGTCGCTGTACAGGGTGCATGGGAACATGGCGGTCCTTGCAGAGCCCGGCCCGGGGCTGTTTCCATCGGGAGGCCACGATGTCGCCCCCGCGAACGCCGTAATCCTACTACCGCTCCCGGGCCGAGTAAACAATCTTTGGATGCGCTTCCCGGTATGGGCACGGCGATCGGCGAGCCGGCCTCCTTTCCCGAGCCGGATCGATTGTCTACCATGGTCTCCCATCGGTCAGGCCGTCTCTCACGGCCCCGCGTGAGCATTCGCCGCCCCTCGCCCCGTCCATCCCTCGGAGGCCCCGCGTGACCATATCGCCCGCCCCGTCCGCCAACGCTCCCGCCTCCGTTGATGCCGTCCTCGATATGCTGTCGGCCCACGATTACGTCGCCGACCGCGCCCTTGCGACCTGCGTCTTCCTGGCGCTGCGGCTCGGTCGGCCGCTGTTCCTGGAGGGCGAGGCCGGTGTCGGCAAAACGGAGATCGCCAAGGTTCTGGCCCGCGCGCTCGGTCGGCCGCTGGAGCGGTTGCAGTGCTACGAGGGCCTGGATCTGGCGAGCGCGGCCTATGAGTGGAACTACGCCCGCCAGATGATCGAGATCCGGCTGGCGGAAGCCACTGGGGGCGCCGACCGCGACCGCCTGGGCCGGGACATCTTCACCGACCCGTTCCTGATCCGCCGTCCGCTGCTGCGCGCGGTGGAGGGCATCGACGGGGTGCCGCCGGTGCTTCTGGTGGATGAACTGGACCGGGCGGACGAGCCGTTCGAGGCCTTCCTGCTGGAGGTGCTCTCCGACTTCACCATCACGATCCCGGAACTGGGGGTGCGGGGCGGCGGGCCGCCGCCGGTCGTCGTCGTCACGTCCAACCGCACGCGCGAGATCCACGATGCCCTCAAGCGGCGCTGCCTCTATCACTGGGTGGACTATCCGGATGCCGAACGGGAGCGGGCCATTCTGCGCGCCCGCGCCCCCGGTGTGGGGGACCGGCTGGCCGCCCAGGTGGTGGCCTTCGTCCAGGGCCTGCGGGAGCGGGACCTGTTCAAGCTGCCCGGTGTCGCGGAGACGCTGGATTGGGCCAACGCGCTGATGCAACTGGATATCGTCGAGCTGGACCCGGCGGTGATCGACGACACGCTGGGCGTGCTGCTGAAGTACCAGGACGACATCCTGCGCATGCGCGGGTCGGAAGCTGCCAAGGTGCTGGCCGAGGTGCGCGCGGCGGTGGGTCATGATGCCCCCGCCGGGTGAGGCACAGACGGCGGCCAGCGGCGGGCGTCTGGCCGACAACGTCATGCACTTCGTGCGCGTGCTGCGGTCGGCCGGCCTGCGGGTGGGGCCGGGTGATACCCTGGCGGCCCTGCGCGCGGTCGAGGCCGTTGGTCCTGGCCACCGGGAGGACCTCAAGGCCGCGCTGGCCGCCGTGCTGGTCAAGCGGCGTCAGGACCGTGCGCTGTTCGACGAGGCGTTCCACATCTTCTGGGCCGATCCGGACATCCTGGGCCGGATGATGGGCCTGCTGCTGCCGCGCCTGCGCACCCCCGGTGAGGCGGATGACGGGTCGCGCCGCCTGCACGATGCGCTGGGGTCCGGGACCCCGCCGCCGCCGCCGGACCGGGAGACGCCGACCGAGGAACAGCGCCTCTCCATCGACCTGGACTGGTCGGACCAGGAGCGCCTGGGGGCTATGGACTTCGAGAAGATGACCGCCGAGGAATTCCGGCGCGCCCAACGGGCGCTGGAGCGGCTGCGGCTGCCCGACCTGCGGCTGAAGACCCGGCGGCGGAGGCCCGATCCCCATGGCCGGCATGTGGATCTGCGGGCCTCCATGCGGGCCAGCCTGCGCACGGGCGGCGATGCCCTGCCGCTGCGCCGGGCGGCGCCGGAGCCGCGCCCGCCGACCGTGGTGGCGCTGTGCGACATCAGCGGGTCCATGGACCGCTACGCCCGCATCTTCCTGCGCCTGATGCACGGGCTGGCCCAGCGCGAACCGCACTTCCACGCCTTCGTGTTCGGTACCCGGCTGACCAACGTGACCCGCGCCCTGCGCAACCGCGATCCCGACGTGGCCATGGCCGCCGCCGCCGCCGCGATGCCGGATTGGGCGGGCGGCACCCGGATCGGCGACTGTCTGACAGCGTTCAATCGCCACTGGTCGCGCCGCGTGCTGGGGCAGGGGGCGCTCGTGCTGCTGATGACCGACGGTCTGGATCAGGCCGAGGCGGAGGGGCTGGCGCGCCCCATGGAACGCCTGCACAAGTCCTGCCGGCGGCTGATCTGGCTCAACCCGTTGCTGCGGTGGGACGGGTTCCAGCCGAAGGCGGCGGGGGTGCGCGCCATCCTGCCGCATGTGGATGACTTCCGGCCGGTGCATTCGCTGGATAGCCTCGACCAGCTCGTGGCCGCGCTGTCCGCGCACGCGGCGGGGCAATCGCCGCGCCGGCTGGAGGCCGCCCGGGTCTGGCGTGAGGCGCTGGCCGGGTGATGTCTCATGATGGCTGTATGAGGGGCTGAAACCGCATTCGGCACGTCGTGACGTGGCGAATGCGGCCGGCCCGACTGGGTCGGCGCCGCGAAGCGGCGGAGCCGCGCGCCCCAAAGGGGCGCTGCGGCGAAAAAAACAAAGACTCTCCGGTGCCGTTACGGTGCGGCTGTGCTCAAGCGAGTGGCGGACTCACACCGTCCGATCAGGACGGACCCTTACAAATACCCCTCGATCAACGCACGGAGATCCAGGCTGGCGCGCAGTCGGCTGGCCAGCATGTACAGGCCGGTGAACTTGCGTTGCAGGAACAGCGTGTCCATGGGCGGGATGTGCATGAAGCTGCGGTCCTCGCCCAGCGCCATCCCGGCGTCGCGCATGCGGATCGCGAGGTCGTTGTCGGCGAAGTCGAAGGCCCCGGGGCGCTTCATGGGCTCCATGGACAGCGCGACGATGTCCAGCAAGAGCTCCTGATGGTGGGGCGCGGTGTCCTCGCCGAAGAACCCGATGTCCAGGATCGCGCGGCGCATGGCCGCCCGGTCGTCGTCGAGCCCGCCCTTGAGCAGGGCGCGGAACTGGTCGGCCAGGTCTGGACCGAAGGCGCGGGTGGCGCCGAAGTCCAGCAGCACGACCCGGTCCGTCTTCGGTTGGTAGCGATAATTGGCGAAGTTGGGATCCGTCTGCATCAGGTGGAACTCGAACAGCTCCCGGAACAGCAGGCCGATCAACAGGCCCATGACGCGGTCCCGCACCGTCTGCGGGGCGTCGGTGAGGCGTTCCACCGCCACGCCTTCGACGAAGTCCATGGCCAGCACGGACGGCGTCGTCAGGTCCTCATGCAGGGCCGGGACCCGGAAGTCCGGGGCATCGGCCAGCAGGCCAGCGAACCGGCTGAGATACCGCCCCTCGCGTTCGTAATCGGCCTCGTCGTGTAGTTGCCGCTTGGCCTCGTCCAGCATCGGGGTGATGTCCAGCTCCTTGGGCATCATCCCGGACAGGCGGAACAGGGTGGCGACGTTGTTGACGTCGCTGTCGATGCTCTGGCGCACGCCGGGGTACTGCACCTTGATGGCGAGGTCGCGGCCATCCACCGTGATCGCGCGGTGCACCTGCCCGATGGAGGCGGCGGCGATGGGCCGGCCGTCGAACTTGCGGAACCGGGCGAGCCAGCCCGCGCCCCATGCGGTGTTCAGGACGGCCTTCAACTGATGGCCGGGCATGTAGTGGGCGTCGGCGCGCAGCCGGCCCATGATCTCAGCCAGCTCCGGCGGCAGCATGTCGCCCGCGTCCATGGACACGAGCTGCCCCACCTTCATCGCCGCGCCGCGCATCTGGGCCAGTTGGTCCGCCACCCGGCGCGCGTTGGAGGGCGTCAGCACCAGATCGCGGGCGCGCGGGCGCTGCCCCCGGCCCATCTGGCGCGCGCCGTTCAGGGCCGCGCTGCCGGCGACGGTGGACGCCAGGCCACCGAACCGGGCGAGGCGGGACAGGCGCCCACCGGGAACGGCAATGGCGCGGGAGTCGGAAGAATGCTCGGTCATCGGGGATCCTGTGGCGGCAAACGAAAGGGGCATCCCGGGTCGGGGCGACCCGGAACAGACGCGCGGCGCGGCATGTCCTGCGTCCAGCGGTCGGCCTTTGAAGCGCTGAAGTATATTAGACAGACCTAAAATAGGAACTGACGCTTCGCAATCCAGAGGCGGGGTCTGCCGCCGACCGAAACACTCCGACCCGGATCACGCGTCGTCGGCGTAGCGGGCCGCGATGGCCATGACCTCGGTCTCGCGGGCCAGCAGGGCGTCCACCACGTCCGGATCGAAGTGGCTGCCGCGTCCGCCGCGGATCTGGCTGATGGCGTCTTCGTGCGTAAACGGCGGTTTGTAGACCCGCCGGGAGATGAGCGCGTCGTAGACGTCCGCCACCGCCATCAGCCGCGCCGAAAGGGGGATGGCGTCGCCCTCCAGGCCGGCCGGATAGCCGCTGCCGTCCCATTTCTCGTGATGGCCGCCGGCGATCTCGCAGGCGTACCGGAGGAACCCCACGTCCGCGGGATCGCTGCCCTCGGCCGCCGCCAGCAGCGCTTCGCGCCCCAACTCGGCGTGGGTCTTCATGATGGTCATTTCCTCGTGGGTCAGCTTGCCCGGCTTCAACAGGATGGCGTCCGGAATGCCCACCTTTCCGATATCGTGCAGGGGGGCCGACTTGAACAGCAGTTCGATGGTTTCGGCGTCCAGGGTGTCGGCGAAGCGGGGATGGTCGGCCAGCGCCTCGGCCAGCAGGCGAACATAATGCTGGGTGCGCTTGATGTGGTTGCCGGTCTCGTTGTCGCGGGTCTCCGCCAGCGAGGCCAGGGCGCGGATGGTGACGTCCTGGGCCTGCACGACCTCGCGCGTGCGGGCCATCAGTTCGTCGGTGCGTTGGCGGACCTCGGCCTCCAGCTTTCGGTTGTAGTCCTCCAGCACGCGCCGGGCCTCGCGCAGTTGCAGGTGGGTGCGGACCCGCGCCTGGGCCACCGGCGGCGAGATCGGCTTGGCGAGGTAGTCCACCGCACCCAGTTCGAAGCCGCGCGTCTCGTCCTCGGTCTCGCCCAGCGCGGTGACGAAGATGATGGGGATGTGCGCGTATCTCGGCGTTTCCTTCAGCACCCGGCACAGCTCGTGGCCGTCCATGCCCGGCATCATGACGTCGAGCAGGATCAGGTCCGGCTCGGGGCCGGCCGCCAGCCGACCCAGGGCCTGATGACCGCTCTTGGCCACGGTCAGCCGGTACTGACCACCCAGCAGGTCCACCAGGACCTTGATATTCATCGGTTCGTCATCGACGACCAGCAGGCGGGGACGGCGGTCGGCGGCGGCGGCCGGCTCCGGGGCAGCGGGCGGGGCGGACTCAAGGGGCATGGGTGCGTCTCCGCTCAGTCAACGGGGGCGACGAGGGCCTTTTCAAGGGCCGCCAGCGCGGCCAGCGCGTCCTCGAAATCGAAGGCTTCCGCCGCACGGAGGACGGCGTCGGCCTGTGGTTTCACAGAGGCGGAAACCTGCCCCGCCAGCGCGTCCGCCAGCCCCTCGGCCTCCGGATCACCGGCCTCCAGGCTCGCCCGCAGCGCGGCCACCGCCTCCGTCAGGTCCGGGGGCGGCGCGGCGGGACCCGCCGGTTCGCCCGACGTCTTCGACGCGGCCGCCTTGCGGCTGTCATCCATGGCCAGGATGGCGCGAAGCAGCGGGGACATGGCGTCGTTGAGCCGCTCCATCAAGGCGTCGGCCGGCGTTTCCCCACGCGACAGGGTGGTCTCGATGGCGGCGGCCCGGCGCGCCACCTCGGCGGCGCCGATGGTGGCGGCGGTCCCCTTCAGGGTGTGGGCGGCATGACGGGCGTCCTCCATCTCTCCGGTCCGCACGGCCTGATACAACACGAAGGTCTGGACCCCCTGGTTGCGGGCGAAGTCAATGAGCAGGCGACGCAAAAGATCGATGTTGCCGTTCACCGACCGCAGGGCCTGTCGCAGGTCGAGCACGTCCAGGATGGCCTTGCCCAGGCTGTGCAGCAATTCGGTTTCCAGCGCCGGATCGGCCAGCGCCGGGGCCATGGGGGCCGAGACGTCGCGATTGAGCCAGCGCGCCAGGGTCGAGAACAGTTCGGGCGGATGGATCGGCTTGGCCACATGGTCGTTCATGCCGCTGGCCAGGCTGCGCTCGCGGTCGGCGGCCATGGCGTGGGCGGTCATGGCGATCACGGGCAAACCCGCCAGATCCGGGCGGGCGCGCAGGCGGCGGGTGGCCTCCAGGCCGTCCATGCCCGGCATCTGGATGTCCATCAGCACCAGATCGCAGGACTCCCGATCCAGCCAGGCCAGCGCCTCGTGCCCGTTGCCGGCCACAGCGACCTCAATGCCGGCGGCCTTGAGCATCTCCATGGCGACCTTCTGGTTGATGGGGGTATCCTCCACCAGAAGCACCCGGGCGCCCTTCAGGGTCGCGCGGGCGTTCGACAACGGATCCCGGGAGGTGGTGCGGATTGCGCTGCGGTCTCCGGTCAGGCTCATGAGGGCACTCCGTAGGCGCCATTCGGTCAGGGGGGCGTCGAGGCGCACGCATCGCTCGGGGTTCGCCGCCGCGGTGTCCGCGCCAAGCACGATCAGCGGCGGGGCGGCGTCGTCCGCGAGCAGGTGCGGCACCAGCGGCCAGCCGCCGGCGTCGCGCAGGTCGGTGTCCACGATCACCACGGCGGCCGCCGGATCGGGCCGGCTCGCGCCGCCGCCGCGCGGATCCCAGAGCCGCACGGTCAGGCTCAGGCGCTCGGCCATCAGCGCGACCGCCTCTTGCAGGGCCGCGTCCGCGCAGGCCAGGGCGATGGTCATGCCGCGCAGCGGGGCGGGGAGGGGATCGTCCGGCGGCGTCTTTTCGGGCCGATCCAGCGGCACGGTGACATGGAAGGTCGAGCCCACACCCGGGCTGCTGTCCACGGCGATGGTGCCGTTCATCAGGTCCAGGATCTGACGCGAGATGGCGAGGCCGAGGCCGGTCCCGCCGAACCGCCGGGTGGTGGAACTGTCGAGCTGGTTGAAGGCCTCGAACAGGTGCGACTGCTGGCGCGGGCTCATGCCGATGCCGGTATCGGAGACCGAGACCGCCAGCGGCCGCCGGCCATCCTCCGCGTCGGGCGTCCCCAGGGACACCGTGATGGTCACGCGGCCGCTTTCCGTGAACTTGACCGCATTGCTGACCAGGTTGGTGATCACCTGACCCAGCCGCACCGGGTCGCCCATCCATGAATCCGGCACGTCCCGGTCGATGTGCAGGGTCAGGGTCAGTCCCTTGTCGATCACTTTGGGCCGCACGACCATGACCGCGCCGTTGAGGATCTCCGAGAGCCGAAACTGGACGTGCTCCAGCGACATCTTGCCGGCCTCGACCTTGGAGAAATCCAGGATGTCATTGATGATCGCCAGGAGATTGTGGGCGGCGGTTGAGATGTTGTCTAGGTATTCGCGCTGGCGCGGCGTCAATTCGGTCTGCAGCGCCAGGTGGGTCAGGCCGATGACCGCGTTCATGGGGGTGCGGATCTCGTGGCTCATGTTGGCGAGGAAGGCGCTCTTCAGCCGGTTCGACTGCTCCGCCTCCTCGCGCGCCTGGCTCATGGCGTCCTCGGCGCGCTTGCGGTCCGAGATGTCCTGGAACAGGGTGACCGATCCGACGATGCTGTCGCCCTCGGTCAGCGGCACCGCCGTGATGGCGACCGAGAACACGGAGCCGTCGGCATGGCGGAAGCGCTCTCGGTCGGAGCGATAAGCCTCGCCCCGACGGATGGCGCGCTGGATTGTGCAGTGGTCGCGCGGCACCTGCCTGCCGTTCTCCACCTGATAGTGGACCAGGGCGTGGATGTCCGCACCCAGCAGCTCGTTGCGGGACCGGCCGATCAGGCGCTCCGCTTCGGGGTTGACGAAGGTGCAGCGGCCCTCCGCGTCCAGGGCGTAGACCCCTTCGCCCATGGCCTGGGTCATGCCGTGCAGGAAGCGGTTGCGCTCGCGGAAGCGCTCCTCGATCCGCTTGCGTTCGGTAATGTCGGTGCGGATGGCGATGTACTGGAACGGTTTTCCGGCCGTGTCGAGGAACGGAACAATGGTCGCCGAGACCCAATAGGTGCTGCCGTCCTTGTTGCGGTTTCGGACCTCGCCGTGCCAGACCTCGCCTTGGGTGATCGTCGCCCACAGGTCCTGGAAGAAGGCGTCGTCGTGCTCGCCCGAGTTCACGATCCGGTGATTCTGGCCGATGATCTCGTCCGGTTCGTAGCCGCTGATGGCGCAGAACTTTTCATTGGCGTAGGTGATCGTCCCGGTGGCGTCGGTGGCGGTGACGATGGCGTGCTGGTCCAGCGCGAACTTCTGGAATTCCAGGTCGCGTTTGATGTCGGCGAGCCGCCGGTTGGAGGCGCGGACCGAGCGCAGCATCCGGATGCCGGTGCCGATGACGAACAGGATGATCGCGCCGGACAGCGCGGCTCGCGCGGTCATGTAGGTCTGGGTCCGGCGGTTGATGTCGGCGGTCAGGGCGTTCAGGGTCTGCTGACTGCGGAAGAACAGGCGGTTGGCGTTCTCGTTCATGCGCAGGAACAGGGGTGGCATCCGCGCCATGAAGTCTTCCAGCTCCCGCTCCAGCGCCCGGTAGGCCACGGCGTCGGACATGCCGCTGAGGGCATCGTGCCGGTTCATCAGGTCCATCAGCGAGTCGATCAACTGCTCCACGTCCGCCACCTTGGGCGTGATCTCGATCACCTCCAGAACGTAGGGAAGGTCCGTCCGGCGGGCCTCGTAGGGGATGACCCGCTCCATCACCTCGCGGGATTCGATGTTCAGGCGGGTGGAGCGGCGCAGCACGCCGCCGTGGGCGAGAACGTCCAGCGCATCACGCAGGTGCCCGGTGGTGGCGTGGGCCTGCTCGCGCACCCATTCCCGTGCCTTGGCATTCTGGGTGGCGGCCGCCATGCGATAGGTCAGCGCCTCCAGCCGGACCAGATCGTTGACGATGACCTCGCCGATCAGGACGCGGTTGCTTTCGTTGCGGGAGCGTTCGTTCAGGTCGTCGATCAGGCTGGAGAACAGGAGTTCCACCGCGATCAGCGCCAGAACGCCGAACACATAGACGGCGAACAGGATCACCAGGGGGCGGATGGAAATGCCGTCCGATGCGGCGCGGGGAGACAGCATGCGGGCCTAGTCCTCGGAAAGACCATCACGGTCGAGAAAGCCGTAGGACCGGAAGATGGCCTGCCCGCGCGGAGAGGCCGCCAGATCCATGAACCGCTGCGCCAGGTCCGGATGCTCGGAAAACGTCAGGCGGTTGATCGCCAGCGTCTTCGGCACGGCCAGGGCCGGGTCGATGTCGAGCACGTCCAGGCGGTCCCGGTTTTCCGGAAAGAACGCCGTGGCGCGCCAGTTCAGCGCGACGTCCGCCGTCCCGTCCACCAGGGTGAAATTGAGATTGCGGGAGTCCGTGGCCATCACGCTGATGTTGTCGAGAACGGTACCGTACAGGCCCACGTGTTCAAGGATTCTCTGGGCCTCGCGGCCGATGCTGCCGCTTTCCGGGTTGGCGATCACCACGGACAGGGCCGGATCGGTCAGCACCGCCACGTCGGCGGCGATGCCTTTCGGGTTGCCCTCGGTGACCACCAGGGCCGCGACATTGTAGCCGACCCGCACCGCCGGGCCGAGCAGGCCCTCGTCCAGGTGGCGCTCGCGATAGGACAGGGACCCCGGAAAGTACAGGTCGCCGATGCGGCTGAGGGCGAGACTCTTGTACAGGTCCTCGGACCCGCCCTGGCTGATGGTGACGCGCGCGCCGGTCTCGGCCGCGAAGATGTCCACGATGGCCCGGATGGGGTGCAGCATCGTGATGCCGCAGTAGATCAGCAGGATCGCCTCGGTCTCGGACGCCGGCTCGGATGCCCCGTCGTCGCAGCCTTGCAACGGCAGCAGCAGAAGGGCGGCCAGGGCCAGAACGCTCCGGCGGGCAGAGGGCCGGTGCCGCTTTTTCACGGTTGGGCGCCCGAAGGGCGCCCGGGCGCATGAGTCAAACTCATTCGCGGCTGGTATGAGTGGATGGTGCGGCATGACGGCCCCCGTTTCAGGTCATCCCACCGGCCTTCGACGATGACCGCTGGAGTCCGGCGCCGCAAGGCGGCTGAGCCCTCCGTATCCGCCATCCGCGAAGTGCCGGGAAGTGACGACGCGCACGAAACCCGGCGGGCGACGGTCTAAAATTTTCCTCAAATTTAAGAAAACAGTTCGTGCCGGAGGCGAGGCCCACGCCTTTGCTTGGCGTCGCCCGCTCGTTGCAGACTATAATCTTTCGAACGATCGGGAGGCAAGGTGGACGGAGGCTATACCCTACCCGTCCCATGGGGCATGACGCTTGCGGGGGTCTTGCCCTGTCCCGCGGGTTACGCCTGCCGGGCGTCCAGCACGCCCTTGCGGATCTCGCGGGTGCGCGTGAACAGGTCGAACAGCGCGTCGCCCTCGCCCCGCCGGATGGACCGCTGCAGGGCGGTCAGGTCCTCGGTGAAGCGCTGCAGGCAGTCCAGCACGGCCTCGCGGTTGTTCAGGAAGACATCGCGCCACATGGTCGGGTCGCTGCCGGCGATGCGGGTGAAGTCCCGGAAGCCGGAGGCCGAATACTTGATGACCTCCTGCCGCAGGTGCTCTTCCAGATCGGTCGCCGTGCCCACGATGGTGTAGGCGATCAGGTGCGGCAGGTGGGAGGTGATGGCGAGCACCCGGTCGTGATGGCCGGGATCCATGCGCTCCACCGTCATGCCGCAGGCGCGCCACAGATCGGCGACCTTGCGGGTCGCCCCCTCGTCGGCGCCCGGCACGGGCGTCAGGATGCACCAGCGGCCCGGGAACAGCGCGGCGAAGCCGGCGTCGGGGCCGGACTTCTCGGTGCCCGCCACCGGGTGGCCCGGCACCAGGTGAACGCCCTCGGGCAGATGCGGGGCCACGGCGTCGATCACGGCCTGTTTCACCGAGCCCACGTCGGTGACGATGGCCCCTGGTTTCAGCGCCGGGCCGATGGTCCGCGCCACGTCCGCATAGGCGCCGATGGGCACGCACAACATGACCAGATCCGCGCCGGCCGCCGCCTCCGCCGGGTCGGTGGTGGCCTCGTCCACGATGCCGATGGCCTTGGCGCGCGCGGCGTGGTCGGCGTTGGCGTCGGCGCACACGATGGTGCGCGCCAGCCCCTCGGCCCGCACGGCGCGGGCCAGGGACGAGCCGATCAGCCCGATGCCGACGATCGCCAGGCGCTCGAACGCGGGGGAGGCGGTCATCCGGCCACGAACTCCGCCAGGGCATCGACGCAGGCGCGCATCTCATCGCCCGTGCCGATGGTGATGCGCAGGCTGTCCGGCAGCCCGTAGGCGCCCATGGCGCGCGCGATGATGCCCTTGCCGCGCAGGAAGGCGTCCGCGTCGTTGACGGTGCGGCCGGGCTCGGTCTGGAAGGTGACCAGCACGAAGTTGCCCACGCTGTCCGTCAGGTTCAGCCCCAGGGCGCGCAGGCGCTCGGCGGTCCAGGCCAGCCAGTAGTCGTTGTGCTCGCGCGCCAGGTCGGTGAAGGCGTGATCCTGGATCGCCGCCTCGCCCCCGGCCAGCGCCGGGACGGAGACGTTGAACGGGCTGCGCACCCGGTTCAGCACGTCGATGACGTGATCCGGGCCGTAGGCCCAGCCCAGGCGCGCGCCGCCCATGCCGTGGATCTTCGAGAACGTGCGCAGCATCACCGTGTTGGGGTGGCTGTCCACCAGCGCGATGCCCGGTTCGTAGTCGTTCTTTTCCACGTACTCGGCATAGGCCGCGTCGAGCACCAGCAGCACGTCCTCGCGCAGGCCCTCGCGCAGGCGGCGCACCTCGGCGTCCGACAAATAGGTCCCGGTGGGATTGTTGGGGTTGGCCAGGAACAGGATTCGGGTGCGCTCGCTGACGTGCGCCAGCAGCGCGTCCACGTCCGCGACCATGCCGTTCTCGGGCGCCGCCACGGGGGTCACCCCCGCCCCCTGGGCGTAGATGCGGTACATCAGGAAGGCATGGGCCGGGAACAGCACCTCGTCGCCGGGACCGGCATAGGCGCGGACCAGCAGCGAGATCAGCTCGTCCGAGCCCGACCCGCACACCAGCCGGGCCGGGTCCAGGCCGTGGCGTCGCCCGATCGCCTCGCGCAGGGCCACGGCCGCGCCATCCGGATAGCGGTCCACCACCGCGGCGGCCACCCGCATGGCCGCGATGGCCTTGGGGCTGGGGCCCAGGGCGCCCTCGTTGGAGGACAGCTTGATGACGCGCGCATGGCCCTCAAGCTTCGATTCTCCGGCCACGTAGGGCTTCAGGTCCATGATGCCGGGGCGGACGGGGGGCTGTTTCATGATGACGTTCCAGCAGGCGGCGCGGTGAAAGGGAGGGCTCGCGAAGGCAAGCGCAGAAGCCGGGAATGGGAGCCGATCCGGGGTCAGTCCGTCAAGGCTTCGGCCGGCAGTGGCGTGGCGTAGGCGCCCAGCAGCCGCGCATTGCGGATGCCGCCGCCGTCGCTGGCGCCGTGCTGCAGCGCGGCCAGGCGCTCGTCCTTGGGCTCGACGAAGCCGCGCACCTCGATCACGTGGAAGCGGCCGTCGTCGGAGGTGGGCCGGGCGTCCCACACCGCGCGGGCCGGCAGACCGGCGGCCGCCAGCGCCTCGGTGAAGGCGGACCGGCTGATATCCGGGCCGGTCTCCACGGCCAGCACGGAGTGATCGTCGTCGGTCGCTTCCGGCTCCATGCGGGCGATGGCCAAGGCCTCGATTCCCAGCGGTCCCGGGCCGGTCAGCGGCAGGCGGGCGACGATGTGCGGCGCGTCCGACGCGTTGGAGAGGATCTGGGTCCACCAGGGGGACTCGTCCTCCCACCGGGGCAGCGGCAGGATGCCGACGGTCGCGTTGCCCGAGGTCACCTCGCGCACCACCTGACTGGGCGACTGATGCGACGTGGTCGGGGTATAGGACCCATACTGATTGCGGGCGACTTCCAGGTAGCCCGCGCCGCGTTCCGGCATCCAGACCGCGACCGAGAACGGGCTCTGCACGCCGACCAGACCGGAGAGCAGTTCGCGCCAGAGTCGGACCAGGGTCCGCTTGGGCAGGCTGCCCTGCCAGCGGCCCACGACCCGGCGCAGGATCATGGCTTCGCGGCCCGGGCGGAGGGCCGGCCCGCCGCGCTTGGCGGCCGCGATGCGGTCCACCACGGCGCAGCGCTGCATCAGCAGGTCAAGGATCTGATCGTCCAGGTCGTCGATCTCTTGCCGGAGACTGTCGAGCGTTTGCGTCGGGCGGCTCATCCGGGGGCCTTCCATCACGGCTGTCAAAGGGGGCTCAGATGTACGCCGGGAAGCCCCGGAAATCAAAGAAAACGTTGACACTCGACGGGACGCCGCCTAGGAGTTCGGCGGCCGGGACAGGTGGGGTGAACGTCGCGGCCTTTACGCCCGCCGCCTCGCGACCGGCGCTCCGCCCCAAGCCCATGTGAGATGCCGTTGGACGCACCCGAGAACAAGACCCTCCGGGTCGGGGAGGATCGACCGATCCGGCTGGACAGCGGACTCGATCTCGGTCCCGTCACCGTCGCCTATCAGACGATCGGGCAGTTGAACGCCGAGCGCTCCAACGCCGTTCTGGTCTGTCACGCCCTGACCGGCGACCACTTCGTGGCCGGCGTCAATCCCGTGACCGGCAAGCCGGGCTGGTGGGACGCGCTCGTCGGGCCCGGCAAGGTGATCGACACCCGCCGCTTCTTCGTGATCTGCGCCAACGTGCTGGGCGGCTGCATGGGCACCACCGGCCCGCGCGACATCAACCCGGAGACGGGCCAGCCCTGGGGGCTCGGCTTCCCGGTCATCACCATCGGCGACATGGTCACGGTGCAGGCCCGCCTGCTGGACGCGCTGGGCATCGATCAGTTGTTCTGCGTCATCGGCGGGTCCATGGGCGGCATGCAGGTGCTGGAGTGGGCGGCCTCCCATCCGTCGCGGGTGTTCACGGCGGTGCCGATCGCGGCGTCGTACCGGCATTCGGCCCAGAACATCGCCTTCCACGAGGTCGGGCGTCAGTCCATCATGGCCGATCCCGACTGGCGCGGCGGCGCTTATCACGAGCACGGCGTGATCCCGCACCGGGGGCTCGCCGTGGCGCGCATGACCGCCCACATCACCTATCTGTCGGAAACGGCGCTGCATCGCAAGTTCGGCCGTCGCCTGCAGGACCGCGACCGGGTGACCTACGGCTTCGACGCCGACTTCCAGGTGGAGAGCTACCTGCGCCACCAGGGCTCCACCTTCGTGGATCGGTTCGACGCCAACTCCTACCTCTACATCACACGCGCGATGGACTACTTCGACCTGGCGACCGAGCACGGCGGCAAGCTGGCCAACGCCTTCCGCGACACGCGGACCCGCTTCTGCGTCATCAGTTTTTCCAGCGACTGGTTGTTCCCGACCGTGGAAAGCCGGGCCATCGTGCAGGCCCTGAACAGCGTCGCGGCCAACGTCAGCTTCGTCGAGGTGGAGAGCGACAAGGGCCACGACGCCTTCCTCCTGGATGAGCCGGAGTTCCACGAGACGCTGCGCGGGTTCCTGGACGGGGCGGCGCGTCATCGCGGTCTGCCGGCCTCGGCGGAGGCGGCGTCATGACCGATGCGGCCTCTTTGGATGCGGACGGCAGCGTGAACGGCACCGGCAGCGGCAACGGTGAACTGCGGTTCGACCTGCGCATCATCGCGGACATGGTGACCCCGGGGGCGCGGGTGCTCGATGTCGGCTGCGGCGACGGCGCCCTGTTGCAGTACCTGGCGCAGACCAAGTCCGTGGACGGCCGCGGGATCGAACTGTCCATGGCCGGCGTGCGCGCGGCCGTGCGGCGCGGGGTGTCCGTCATCCAGGGCAACGCCGACACCGATCTGGTGGACTACCCGGCCGGGGCCTTCGACTACGCCATTCTCAGCCAGACCATCCAGGCCATGCAGCGCCCGCGCGATGTGCTGGATCAGTTGCTGCGGGTCGCGCGGTACGCCATCGTCTCGTTTCCCAACTTCGGGTTCTGGAAGGCCCGCTGGCACCTGGTGAGCACCGGGCGCATGCCCATGACCACCGGGTTGCCCGACGAATGGTGGGCGACACCCAACATCCACTTTTGCACCATCAAGGATTTCGTGGACTTGACCCGCCAGATGGACATCCGCATCGACCGCGGTGTCGCCCTGAACGAGAACGGGAGCGTCAATCGCCTGTCGGCGACCGGCCCCTGGGCGAACCTGCTCAGCGCCCAGGCGGTCTTCCTGCTGACGCGGGTGGACGGGGCCCAAACCGACGCCGGAGCGGCCGTCCGATGACGCGCGGCACCCGGCACTGGCTGGGCCTGATCGCGGTCGGGGTTGTTGCGGGAACCGCTCTACTGGCCGCTTGGCGCACCGGCGTGGTGAGCGGCGACCGACTGCTGGTGCCGAAACCGGAGACCGTGCGCATCGAGTTGCCGGAGCGCGGCGGGCGCCTCGGCCTGCAGGTGCCCGAGCAGGGGTGGCTGGCCCCGCTGCGCGCGCGCCGCCTGTGGGTCGAGCGCGCCGGTCAGCGCATCATCGACACCGCGCTGTTCCCCGCGCCGCTCGACCGGCGCTTTGGTCTGGCCGTGCACTGGTTCCCGGCGGAGGGGCGGCACGGGCCCTATGTGCGCCTCGCCGACCCCGCCGGCGATATCCTGCTGGACCTGCGCGGCTTCGCGGCGTGGCGGATGTCGGCCCTGGGCGAGACGCCCTGGCTGGTGGCCCCGTCGGGCGTCGCGGCCGCCGGCGTGGTGCGGGACGGCGAGGGGGGCATGATGGCCACCGCCGGGCGGCCGGTGCCGCCGATGGTGCTGGAGGACGACGGCACCCTGATCGGTCGCGTCATCGAGGCCGATGACGGCCTTGTGTTCCAGCCCGCCGCCGAAAGCGAGCCCTGAACGTAGCTGTCGGCAATCCGCCGGGGGCGGTTCCCCCTACGACCGGCCCGTGGGTCCGGCCAGCACCCCGGCAAGCGCCGTCAGGGCGGCGGCCGTCAGCACCGGCGCCAGGGCGCCGCTCCACGCGCCGCCCGCCAGGGTGACCGCGCCCGCCACCAGCGGCGGCCCCAGGAACTGCCCGATGTTCGAGCCCTGCATCAAGAGCCCGTTGGCCGCCGCGAGATGCCCGGGCGAGGCCGCGCGGGCCGGGGCCGAGGCGAACAGGGCCGCCGGGATGATCCCACCCGTCAGAGAGAACACCAGCACAAGCGTCACGCGGGCCGTCGGCGGCAGGACCTCGGTGAACAGGCCGATGGCGCACAGGGCCATGACAGCCGAGACCCCCGGCACCAGCCGGCCCAGACCCACGCCCCGTTGCAGCAGCCGGCCGCCCAGGTAGTTGCCGGGCACGTTGGCGATCACCACCAGCGCCGTCATCAGGGCGGCCGTGGTCGCCCCCACCCCCAGGGCGGCGGGCAGGAAGGTGGGCAGCCAGACCATGACCGCGATCCACTGGAACGCATAGGCGCAGAACACCGCCCCCAGCAGCAGCAGGCGCGGCCGGCCCAGGGTCTCGCCCAGCACCCGCCAGGGCGATCCCGGTGGCGGTCCATGGACGGCGGCCAGCCCCCGCGTCATGCGGGTCACGGTCAGGGTCCCGGCCAGCGTCAGCGCCGCCACGGCCAGCCAGAGGCCCCGCCAGGCCTCGGGCGCCGCCGTCAGGGATCCGGCCACCAGCCCGAGCGCGATCCCGGTGGGCATGAACATGCTCCACAGGGCCAGGGTGCGCGGCCGGTCCCTCGGCGCGGATGCGGCGACCACCAGCGCCGGGCTGGAGACCGAGACCGCCATGAACCCCAGCCCCTCCAGCACGCGGCTCGCCAGCAGCGCCGCGAATCCGTCCGCCAGGGACCCTGCGGCCCCGCCCGCGCACAGCGACACCAGGCCCGCCAGCACCAGCCGGCGGCGGCCCAGGCGGTCCGCCAGAACCCCGGTCATCAGCCCCAGCGTCATGCCGAGCAGGTAGAAGGTGGAGACGACGAAACCGCCCTGAATCAGTCCGAGCCCCAGATCGTCACTGAGGGTGGGCAGCACCGGCGGGACCTTGCCCACATGGACGGCGGCGAGCACGCCGCCCGCCAGCAGGGCCAGCACCACGGGCCAGCGGGTGCCGTCGGGCGACACGGAAGAATGAACGGGCACGAAACGCGCTCCAGGCGAGGGGGTGGCCCCGGTTGGGGGAACGGGACCGACCCCCTCGCCCGCGCCGCGCGCCGATTACCCCGTCTGGGGTCGCTCGGCGCAGCGTCCGGTCAGGCAGTCGAACACGCCCATCACGGCATAGCTCAGGATGGTGGTCCCGACCAGTCCCATGCCCCAGATGACGCCGATCAGCAGCCAGTCCACGGGACCGCCGGCATCGGTGAAGCCCGAGACCGTGACATAGGCCATCAGCGCCAGCGCGCCGAAGCCGCCCAGCACGCCCAGGATCTCCGCCCGGATCAGGCGGCGGCTGTGCAGGGTGCGTTCGCGCCACACCACCCAGGCGAACCCGGCGAGGCCCAGGAGCGCCACGGCGAGCAGCACCCAGAAGATGCTGCCCATCATCTCAAGAAACACCGCCAGGAAGACGGCCGGATCGAAGCTTTCCATGGTGTCTGTCCTCCCGTCGGTCCTAGGCGTCGCCACGCAGCATGGCGATGTAGGTGGGCTTGAGCGCGATGGTCTTCATGACCCAGGTCACCCACAGTTCCTCCAGCGGGGCGACCACGCCCGGGAACGAGGGCGTCAGGTTGTTGTCGTAGTCGAACTCGACCAGCATCGCGCGGCCCATCTGCGTGATGAGCGGACAGGACGTATAGCCGTCGTAGGACATGGGGCTGGTCGTCCCGGCGATGTCCGCGATCAGGTGATCGGCGGCCACGGGAACCTGCCACTTCACGCTCGCGGCGGTCTTGCCCTTGGGCACGCCGGCGATGTCGCCCACGCCGAACACATTGGGATAGCGGGCGTGGCGCAGGGTGTGTTTGTCCACCTCCATCCAGCCGTCGGCGGCGAACGGCCCCTCCTGCCAGGGCAGGGGGCTGTCACGGACCACCTTGGCCGCGCGCATAGGCGGAATGACGTTGATGAAGTCGTAGCCGATGGTCTGTTCGCCGTCCGGCGTGTCGAACACGGCTTCCTTCTTGCCCAGGTCGATCCCGGTCATCACGTGATTGTAACGGGCGTCGAAGCCCCGGTCCTGGAACAGCATGCGGACCTTCTCGTGGACGATCGGCACGCTGAACAGGCTGCCCGAGTGGGCCGCGTAGATGATGGTGGATTTCTCGCGGGTGCCGCGCCGCCGCAGCCAGTCGTCCGTCATGAAGGTGTACTTCAGGGGCGCCCCGGCGCACTTCATCTCGGTCGCCGGGCGCAGGAACAGGCCCGTGCCGCCCAACTGCGTGAACCGCGACATCTCCCGCCAGGTGGCCCAGGCGGCCTCGGGGCTGTGATAATGACTGCCCAGGCCCTCCTGCCCGATGCGGCCGGTCTCCATGCCGTCGATGGCGTCATAGTCCAGGTCGATGCCGGCCGCGACGACGAGATAGTCATAGGCGATCTCGCGCCCTTCCTCGGTCACGACCTTGCGGGCCTCGGGGTCGATCTCCTCGGCCGACTCTTCGATCCACTCCACATCGCGCGGCAGATAGTCCTCGGTGCGCGAGATGGGATACGCCTTGTCCTTCAGGCCCGCCGCGACCAGGGTAAACCCGGGCTGGTAGAGGTGGCGGCGGCGCGCATCCACGATCGTGATGGTCGCGCCGTCCAGGCGGTCGGCCAGACGCGAGGCCATGGACAGGCCGGCCGCGCCGGCCCCGACGATGACGATCCGGGCGCTGGTTTCCACCGCCCGGGCGGGCCGGGCCGGCAGCACGCCGGCGGCGGCGAGAGCGGCGGCGGAGGCCCCGGCGGCGCTCATCTGGAGCAGGCGGCGGCGGTCGATGACGGGGCCGCGCGGCCCCGGGACTCGGGGTGTCATGGCGAGTGTCCTCCCTGTGGTGCTGGACGCGGCCGATTCCGGCTCTTCTGGCCCCTGGGCGCATGACCGCACCCGGAGCTTTTATATATAAGAAAGCGCTAATGTAAAGGGGTTCCGTCAGCGCGGACCCTCCCGGCGTGGGGAGAGGTCCGCGATCGTGGGGGCGGCCGTGGCGTCGCGCCGCGCCGTTCAGTCCGGCCGCACGTAGACCACGTCGGCCGGCAGGGTGTAGCTCCACGGCAGGCCGCTGTTGCGCCAGCCGGAGACGTCGCGCACGCCCTGCGACGGGCCGTCCGGGCGCTTGCCGCCCTCGAAGCCGTCCACCATCGTATAGGCCCGCTTCCAGCCGCGTTCGTACAGCAGGTCGGCGCCCGGCGCGCTGCGGGTGCTGCCGGACCGGCACATGAACACGAGCCGGGTGGTCTCCGGGTCGGCGCCCAGCGCGAACAGGCGCTCTTCCACCTCGTTGGCGAAGCGGGCGTTCTTGACCATGCGCCAGCGGCCCTTGTCGGCGTTCAGGGTGGTGGGGTCGGCGATCATGTAGGGGACGTGAACGTCGGTCTCGGTGGCGAATCCGGTGAACATCACCTCGACCGGGTCGCGGGTGTCGATCAGCAGCGTGTCCGGGTGCTGCTGCATCAGGTCCCAGGCTTCCAGGGCCGTGACGTACAGCCCGGATTTCACCTGCGCGGTGGCCTTGTCCGGGGCGTCGGCGGCCCAAGCGGCGGGCGGGGCGGCGGCCAACCCCAGCGACAGGGCGAGGGCGGCGGCCATGCCGAGGGTTCTGAACGACCAAACCATGCGTCAAAGCTCCTGTGGTTGGGGCGGATCACGCCGGACGTCCGGTCACCGGATGGGCAGAAGGTGCCGGGTCCGGTTTTCGGCGCAGGCCGCGAAGGCCGGGCGGTGGTCGACCATCGACTCCGTCTGCAGGCGGGTGAAGACCGCGCGCGTCTCCGCATCGGCGACCCCGTCCACGAGGCGCGCATACAGGGCGGCCCCGGCCTCTTCCGTGGCGGTGGCGGCGCGGCAGGCGTCTTCCAGGTCGGCCGGTTTCGGGATGTGGCCGCGCCAACGATTGGGCGGCGGGTCGAAGCCGTGCCGCTCGAACAGGCACAGCAGTTGGTCGGCGTGGCGGCGTTCCGCCTCGACGATTTCCACGAACGGCGGCACCGGGCCGAAGGCCGCAATCGCGGCCTCGTAGGTGGCGGCGGCCTGATATTCGTGATCGAGCGCTTCCTCAAGCGCCCGGCGTAGCGTTTCCGGCATGACCGACTCTTCGGCGTTGGAGGATCGCCCAGTGTTCGCCGAAGCGGGTGCGGTTGTAATTGTCGAAACGCAACGGGACGCGCGGGAGGGCGATTACGGGTCCGCCGTCGTCTCCGTCTCCTCCGCCTCCCGGGCGGTGCAGACGGCGCACAGCCCGCGCAGTTCGATGCTGCTGGTGTGCAGACCGAAGCCCTCGGTGCGGGCGAGGCGCTCGATGCGGCCGCCGATGATCGGGTCGGTCAGCTCGCGCGTGGCCGCGCAGTGCTCGCAGATGACGAACACGGCCGGGCCGGGGGTGGCCTCCGCGTCCTCCGTCCCGCCGTGATCGTGGCTGCAGGCGACAAAGGCGTTGAGGCTCTCCAGCCGGTGGACGAGGCCGAGCGCCTGCAGCCGCTCCAGCGCCCGGTAGACCTGCACCGGCGCGCGCAGGCCCTGGTCCCGCAGACCGTCCAGCAGGGCATAGGCGCCCTGTGGCGTGCCGCCGGCGCGAAGGGCCGAGAGGACCAGCGACTGGTTGCGGGTCAGGGATTTCGGGGGGGCGGCGGTCATGGGGACGGCTCCGGTGAGGGCGGTGACGGCCGGGCCGGGGCGCGGATCAGCGACAGCAGGAACAGACCGAAGGCGGCCAGCACGATGGACGGGCCCGACGGCGTGTCCCAGGCCATCGACGCCGACAGCCCGGCGATCACGGACACGACCCCCGCCACGGAC
Organism: Roseospira navarrensis; assembly: GCF_009601025.1. Classification (GTDB taxonomy): domain Bacteria; phylum Pseudomonadota; class Alphaproteobacteria; order Rhodospirillales; family Rhodospirillaceae; genus Rhodospira; species Rhodospira navarrensis. The sequence continues at coordinate 35,592 of NZ_WIVE01000032.1, forward strand.
GCCAGCACGGCCATCGCCTCCGGTCCGGAGGCGAGCCGACGCGCCGCCGCCGCCGGGATGATGAGCAGCGCGGTAATCAGCAGGATCCCCACGATCTTCATGGCGATGGCGATGACCACGGCCATCAGCAGCATGAAGGCGATGCGCGTGGCGTCCGGCCGCAGGCCCTCGGCCCGGGCCATGTCCGCGCTGACGGTGGCCGCCAGAAGCGGGCGCCATAGCGCGATCAGGCCGCCGAGCACGACCCCGCCGCCGGCGTAGATCACCACGAGGTCGGCCTTTGACACCGCCAGGATGTCCCCGAACAGCAACCCCATCAGGTCCACGCGCAGCCAGCTCATGGCGGAGACCGCGACCAGTCCCATGGCCAGGGCCGCGTGGGCCAGGATGCCGAGCAGGGTGTCCGATGACAGCGCGCCGGAGCGCTGCAGCAGCAGCAGCGCGATCGAGACGAGCGCGGCGACCGCGAACACGCCGGCCATGGGGTCCACACCGGCCCACAGCGCCAGGGCGACGCCCAGCAGCGCGGCGTGGGCCATGGTCGCGCCGAAATAGGCCATGCGCCGCCAGACCACCAAGCAGCCCAGGGGGCCCGTGGTCACGGCCAGGCCGATGCCGGCGACCATTGCGCGGACAAAGAAGTCATCGAGCATGGTCGGCGGCCTCCTCGGTCCGGGGGTGCGTAGAGGGCTCGGGATGGTCATCGTGGTCGTGGTCGTGGTCGTGACCGTGCTCGTGGTGCCGGTAGACGGCCAGGGTGTCGGCGGCGGCCCGCCCGAACAGCTTCTGATAGGCCGGGTTGGAGACCACCGCCTGCGGTGTGCCCCGGCAGGAGACATGCCCGTTCAGGCACACCACGGTGTCGGTCGCCGCCATGACCACGTGCAGATCGTGCGAGATCAGCAGGATGCCGCAGCCCGTGTTTTCCCGGATCCGCCCGATCAGCGCGTACAGCGCCGATTCGCCCTGCACGTCCACGCCCTGGACGGGCTCGTCCAGGACCAGCAGGTCGGGGTCCCGCAGCATGGCCCGGGCCAGCAGCGCGCGCTGGAACTCGCCGCCGGACAGGCTGTGGACCTGCGCCCGGGCCAGATGGGGGATGCCCACGGCCTCCAGGGCGCGCCGGATGGCGTCGGGCGGGCACCGCTGCGTCAGGGTCAGCAGCCGCGAGACGGTCAGGGGCAGGGTGCCGTCCATGGACAGGCTTTGTGGCACGTACCCGATGCGCAGGCCGGGCGCGCGGTGGACCGTGCCGGCGTCCGGGGCCATCAGGCCGATCACGGTCTTGGCCGTGGTGCTTTTGCCCGAGCCGTTGGGGCCGATGAGGGTGACGATCTCCCCCCGCCGGACGGTCAGGTCGATGCCGTGGATGATCCAGCGGCCGGCCCGGAACACGCCCAGGCCGTGGGCTTCCGCCAGAATATCCCGGTCGGGGTGTGCGGACATGAGGGTGGGGACTCCTTGAGGCGGGTCGCCTCTTGCCGGGCGGATGATATGTTATAATATAACACTTCATCCAAGGGGACGCACGGACGAACGGAGACCTCAACATGACGAGACCGACGGAAACAATGCAAGGGGGCGCCGGCCGCTGGGCGCGGCGCGCGGTGCTGGCGCTGGGCCTGTCGATGGGGAGCGGCGGGGTGCCGCATGCGGCCGAGGCCCCCGCGGTGGTGGGAAGCATCACGCCCATCCATTCCCTGGTCGCCGGCGTGATGGAGGGGGCGGGGGCGCCCCATCTCATCGTCCGGGGCGGCCAGTCGCCCCACACCTACAGCCTGCGGCCGTCCGACGCCCAGGCCCTGCAGGACGCGGCGTTGGTCGTCTGGGTGGGGCCGGAGCTGGAAACCTTCCTGGCGGCCCCGCTGGACAGTCTGGCCGGAGATGCGCGGGTCCTGACTCTGTCCGATGTGGAGGGGCTCACTCTGCGGCCCGTGCGCGCGGGCGGGCACGATCATGGCCACGATCATGGGGCCGAGGACCCGCACGAAGACGAGCATGCGCACGAAGACGAGCATGGGCACGAATCCGCCCAAGGGCGCGTCGACCCGGACCGGGCGGACATGCACCTGTGGCTCGACCCCGTCAATGCCGCCGCCATGACCGGCGCGATCGCGGATGCGCTCGCGCACGCGGACCCGGACCGGGCGGACCTGTACCAGGCCAACGCCGACCGGATGCGGGCGGACCTGTCCGCGCTGACCGACGAGATCGACGCCATGCTGGCGCCCGTGCGCGACCGGCCCTTCGTCGTGTTCCACGATGCCTATCGGTATTTCGAGGACCGCTTCGGCCTGACCTCGGCCGGGTCCATCACGGTCAATCCGGGCACACCCCCCGGGGCGGCGCGGCTGGCGGAGATGCAGGACGCCCTGCGCGACACGGGGGCCGTCTGCGTGTTCGCCGAACCCCAGTTCGAGCCGCGCGTGGTGGACGTGGTGACCGAGGGGACCGACGTCCGCGCCGGGGTGCTGGACCCGTTGGGCACGGATTTGACGCCCGGGGCGGGTCTCTACCCGGTGCTGTTGCGCGGGCTGGCCGAGTCCGTGCGGGACTGCCTGAGCGGGTCGTGATCGGATCCCCTTCGGGCCCGGGCTCCGACCCTGGATTGCCGTTCTGAGCCTCTGAAGAGGCGAACCCGCCTCACGAGATCCTTCCGTCGCTTCGCTCCCACAGGATCACACACTTGTAGTAGAGATTGTCATCCTGAGCGCCCGAAGGGCGCAAAGGATCTCGTGATGGGGCACGAACCATGACACCCCTGTCATCTGGATTCGGAGCCCTGGCCTCCGGTCCGGCTACCTTGAAGACGGTGGCGCGCTCCGGCATCGTGTCGTTTCGGTCGTGGTGTCACGACCCGTGGTCCGGAACGGGGGATATGGATGCCTGCTGCCTACCTGACGCTTCATGACACCGGCGAGTTGGCGCGACGAGCCGAAGCCGCGCTCGCGCGCCTGGCCGCCTGTGACCTCTGCCCCCAGGCCTGCGGCGTGGACCGCCTGAGCGCGGCGGCAGGCAGCATCGCCGCCGGCGCGGTCTGCCGGACCGGGCGCCGTGCCCGCGTCGCGGCCGTCGCGCCCGGCTTCGGTGAGGAACCGGCCATCGTCGGCACCGGCGGGTCCGGTGATCTCCTGTTCTCGTGGTGCAACATGCGCTGCGTCTACTGCGAGAACGCGCCGTCCTCGCTGGAGGGCGAGGGGGAGAACATGGACGCCCAGGCCCTGGCCGAGGCCATGCTGTCGTTGCAGGCGCGGGGCTGCCACTGCATCAATCTGGTGGGGCCGTCACACGTGGTGCCGCAAGTGCTGGAGGCCCTGGTGATTGCCGCCGCGCGCGGCCTGACCCTGCCGCTGGTCTACAACAGCGGCGGTTATGACGCGGTGGAGGCGCTGCGTCTGCTCGACGGCGTGGTGGACATCTACACCCCCGACGCCAAGTACGCCGACGACATGGCGGCCCGGCGGTGCTCCCGTGTGCGGGACTACGTCACCGCGAACCGCGAGGCGCTGCAGGAGATGGCCCGGCAGGTCGGCCCGCTGGTGACGGACGGGCGGGGGCTCGCCCGGCGGGGTCTGCTGGTGCGTCATCTGGTGCTGCCCCAGGACATGGGCAACGTGACGGCCACCCTGGACGCGGTGCGGGACCTTCTGGGCGCGGGCATGACCGTCAGCCTGCTCGACGGCTTTCATCCCGCCTACCAGTCGAACCGGGTGCCCGGCCTGATGGCGCCCGTCGATCCGGGCCGTGTCGAGACCGCCCGGGACCACGCCCGCCGGATCGGACTGGTCCCGGTCGAGGCCCCGACGGCTCAGCCGGTCGGGGCCACCGGCTGAGCCCGCCCCCGGGGCAAGCCCCGGGCGTCAGTACATCTGGTCGGGCAGCCAGAGCACGATATCCTCGAACTGGAACACGAGGATGATCGCGATGATCTGCAGGATCACGAACGGGATCACGCCCTTGTAGATGTGGCCGATGGTGATCCCCGGCGGCGCCACGCCCTTCAGATAGAACAGCGAGAAGCCCACCGGCGGAGTGAGGAAGCTGGTCTGCAGCGTGGTCGCGAACAGCACCGTGAACCAGATCAGGTCGAAGCCCAGGGCGTCCACCACCGGCGCCACCAGCGGCAGGATGATGAGGCTGATCTCCAGCCAGTCCAGGAAAAAGCCGGCGATGAACGCCACGAACAGGATGATGACCACGACCACCCAGGGTTCGACATCAAGGCCGGTCAGAAGCCCGCCGATGAACTCGTCGCCGCCCAGCGAGCGCATCACCAGCGCGAACGCGGTCGCGCCCAGGAAGATGCCGAAAATGAAGGCGGTGGTGAGCATGGTCTCGCGGCAGACCCGGCGCAGCACCTCGATGTTCAGGCGGCGGTTGGCGGCCGCCAGCAGGGTGGCCCCCAGCGCGCCGATGCCCGACGCCTCCGTCGGGGTCGCGATGCCGGCGAAAATGGAGCCCAGCACGGCCAGGATCAGCAGCAGCGGCGGCACGATCGACCAGACCACGCCCAGCACGTCCCACCAGGTGACCGTTTCGGCCCGCTCGGGCGCGGGCGCGATGTCCGGGCGGACCATGGCGGCGACGATCACGTAGGTGACATAGAGCGCGCCCAGGATCAGGCCTGGGAACACGGCGCCCATGAACAGGTCGCCCACCGGGAGCGACAACTGGTCCGCCATGATGACCAGCATGATCGACGGCGGGATCAGGATGCCCAGGGTGCCGGACGAGGCCACCACGCCGGTCGCCAGGCTCTTGTTGTAGCGGGCCTCCATCATCGGCGGCAGGGCCAGCATGGACAGCAACACCACCGATGCGCCGACGATGCCCGTGGAGGCCGCCAGCAGCACGCCGATCAGGATCACGGTCAGCGCCAGGCCGCCGCGCAGGCCCCGGAACAGCTTGGTGAAGTTCGCCATCAGCTTGTCGGCGACCCCGGAGCGGTCGAGCATCAGGCCCATGAACACGAACATGGGCAGGGCGACCAGAACCCAGTTCTGCATCTGCGCCCATATTCGATCGACGATGATGGCGAAGTCGTTCCAGTCGTCGAGGAAATAGGTGTCGACGCCGAACCAGTTCAGCACGGTCAGGCTGAGCACCATGAAGACAAAGGACACCCCGCCCAGAACCCACGCGAGCGGGAACCCGGTGAAGATCAGCGCCATGAAGCTGACCAGCAGGATGATGACGAGAATCTCGTATTCAAACACGGCGGCTCTCCCTCGGGCTGTCCGGTCGTCCCCTCGTCATGCGGGCCCGGGGGTGGTGGGGCCGGCGGGGATCTTGGTCGGACACCGCTCTCCCTGTTCGGAACGCCGGCCCGACGCGGGCGGCGCAAATCGGAATGGTGCGAAGCCGCGGCGCGGGGCCGCGGCTACCAGATCGGGCGGGGCCGCTCGAACAGCAGGGCCGTGCACCGCAGCATGCGGGAGAAGGCCGCCAGGAAGATCAGCGCGAAACCCCAGACGATGAACGACTTCAGGATCCAGGTGTAGGGCATGCCGCCGGGCGAGGGGGAGCCCTCGTTCAGGTGGAGCGAGGTCAGGGCGTAGGGCACGGCCTCGATCAGGATGGACACCGAGAACGGCAGCAGGAGGAACAGCATGCCGAGCAGTTCGATCCAGGCCCGGGTGCGCGGGCTCCAGCGGTCGGCCAGCGCATCCACCCGAACGTGACGGTTCCAGGTGATGGCGTAGCTCAGGCCGATGATGAACCCGATGGCGTAGAAGTAGAGCTGCAGCTCCTCCAGCCACACCGTGGCCCGCCCGAAGACGTAGCGCAGCGTGACGTTGAGGATGATGCCGAGAATCAGCAGCACCCAGATCCACGACGCCACGTTGCCGACCGCCATGATGAAGCGGTCGATGGCGTTGGACAGGCGGGTGCGGGGGAGTGAGCGGCGATCGTCCGGCAGACCGTCCGGATCGGTGCCGTCGAAATTGGGGGTCGGGGTTTCGCTCATGGAACCGTTTCCTTCCGCTGCCCGGCTGAACGAACCCTCAGGTTCGCCCGGCCTCACGGTCGAACGCCGACCCCCGCCTCGGGCGGGGGCCGGCGCATTCGACCACGGGACGATGGAGTCGGCGGCGATTACTCGCCCGCGACCTTGCTCATCCAGTCACGCGGCAGGTAGCCCAGTTCCTTCCAGTTCTTGTGCTCTTCCTTGAAGGCCGACATGGCGCTCCAGACGCGCGCGAAGTCCTCGTCCTTCTCGGAGAACTCGGCCATGACCTCGTCGGTCTTTTCCTGCAGTTCCATGAGGATCGGCTCGGGCAGGCTGACGGCGGTCACACCGTGCTCTTCGATGAAGGTGCTCAGCACGGCGCCCTGCAGGCCCTCGGCGCGGGCGACGGACTTGGCGACACCGGCGACGCAGGCGGTGCGCAGGATGGACTGCTGCGCCTCATCCAGGCCGTTCCACTTGTCCAGGTTGATGTAGAGATACTGGTTGGTGGACGGCTGGTGCCAGCCCGGCAGGTGGTAGAACTTGGCCACCTTGTAGAAGCCGAGCTGCTCGTCCACGGTCGGGAGGGAGAACTCGGTGGCGTCGATCACGCCCTTTTCCAGGGCCTCGAACAGCTCGGAGCCGGGCAGCAGGGTCACCTCGGCGTCCATCTTCTGCATCACCTCGCCGCCCAGGCCGGCGAAGCGGATGCGCATGCCGCTGACCTGGTCCAGGCTCTCCAGCGGGAAGGTGAACCAGCCGGCGGCTTCCGGGCTGATCGTGCCGCAGTACAGCGGCATGATGTTATGCTCGGCGTAGATCTCTTCCATCATCTGCTGGCCGCCGTGCTCCAGCATGAAGGCCATCATTTCCATCGGCTCCAGACCGAAGGGCTGGGCGCCGAACAGGGCCGAGGCCGGCAGCTTGCCGATCTCGTACCCGGCCCAGACGTAGCCGGAGTCGACCTTGCCCTGCGAGACGGCGTCGAACACCTCGGTGCCCTTCACCAGCTTGCCGGGCTCGAAGACCTGCAGGGTCATGTTGCCGCCGGACATGGTGTTGACCTGCTCCGCCACCCACGGGGCGGTGTCGGCCAGCGCGGTCAGGGTCGAGGGGAAGCCCATCGTCATCTGCCAGCGCACGCGGTCCTGGGCCGAGGCGGTGTTGGCGACGGTGGTGGCCAGCATCGCGGCCACCGCGGTGGCGCCGCCGAAACGGGCCAGGGTCTTGATGGATGTCATGGAACTGTGTCCTCCCTGTTTTCATTCATCGAGCGTCGCAGTGGTGTGTCGGATCGACACCAAAGGCGCCCCCACGCTCACGGCATCACAACGCACCGTCTCCCGCGTTGAACCGGGTTCGTGGGTACGACACGCCATGCATCCGACATGGGGGCTGTGGACCGGCCAAAAAACCCCTGTGTCGGCATGTGAATCGCGGACCACATTTCCGATCAACGGGGTCGTCTTTTCAAGCCATTTTTTTGGGACGGGCGGAAACCACCGGGCCCGTTCGCCTGCCGGCTGTGGGCGGCGGGATCGGCGGTAGCACGAAATGGGTGTCAGGGCCTGTCTGGCGGACGCAAAAAAGGCCGCCCCGGGAGGGGACGGCCTTGGCGGTTTCGAAGCGGTCCGAGGGCGGCGGGCCGCGCTATTCGTAGGGCGGGCAGTGCCAGCCCTTGGGCGAGGTGGTGAAGATCTCGCAGCCGTCGGCGGTGACGCCGATGGTGTGCTCGAACTGGGCCGACAGCGAGCGGTCCTTGGTCACGGCGGTCCAGCCGTCGGCCAGAATCTTGGTTTCGTAGCGCCCGGCGTTGATCATCGGCTCGACGGTGAAGATCATGCCCTCATGCAGCACCGTGCCGGTGCCGGGCTGGCCGAAGTGCATGACGCTGGGCGCGGTGTGGAACACGCGACCGACGCCGTGGCCGCAGAAATCCCGCACCACGGAATAGCGCTGGCTTTCGGCGAAGGACTGGATGGCGTGGCCGATGTCGCCCAGGGAGGCGCCCGGGCGGATCACCGCAAGGCCGCGCATCATGGCCTCGTAGGTCACCTCGCACAGGCGGCGGGCCTTCACGCCCACGTTGCCGACATAGAACATGCGGCTCGAATCGCCGTGCCAGCCGTGCAGGATGGGGGTGACGTCGATGTTGACGACGTCCCCGTCCTTGAGCGTCTTGGGGCCGGGGATGCCGTGGCAGACCACGTGGTTGACCGACGTGCAGATGCTCTTGGGGAAGCCCTTGTAGTTCAGCGGGGCCGAGACCGCGCCGTGATCCGCGATGAACTCGGCGCACAGGCGGTCCAAGGCGTCGGTGGACACCCCGGGCTGCACGTAAGGCGTGATGAAGTCCAGGGTCTCGGCGGCCAGACGTCCGGCGAGGCGCATCGCGGCAAAGCCTTCGGCGCCATGAAGGGTCACCTGTGACTCGGAACGGGCAGCGGCTTCGATCATGACGGTCAGGGATCCAGGTCGAGGGGAAGAGGGCCGGTCACGGCCACCCGTTCCGGCGTCACGCTGCAGGACACGCACACGGCCTCGACGCCGAGGGCCAGCGCCCGCTGCAGGGCTTCTAGATAAGCCGGATCGATATCGCCTGCAATGCGCAATGACCCGCAGTCGCCGCGCTGGACCACATAGACCATCACGGCGCGGTGACCGGCCGCCACCATGTCGATCATTTCGTCCAGGTGCTTGGCGCCGCGCGCCGTCACCGCGTCGGGGAACTCGGCCGGTCCGCCGACCTCGGGGCCCCGCTTCATGGTCACGTTCTTGACTTCGACGTAGCAACTCCGCCGATCCGGATGGGACAGCAGCACGTCGATGCGGCTGTTGCGGCCGTACTTCACCTCGCGGCGCACGGTGTCGTATCCGGCGAGCTGGGGAATGAGCGCGTCGGCCGCCGCCTCCGCCACGATGGCGTTGGGATGGTTGGTGTTGATGCCCACCAGATGGTCACCGATTCGGACCAGCTCCCAGGTGTACTTCAGTTTGCGCTTGGGACTGTCCTGCGGCGACAGCCAGACCTCGGCCCCCGGGGGCTGGACGGTCAACATCGATCCCGAGTTGGCGCAATGCGCGGTGACACGGGTGCCGTCGTCCAGGTCCACGTCGGCCATGAAGCGCTTGTAGCGGCGCACCAGCGTGCCCCGGATCAGGGGTGCGGGAAAGTCCATCGGCGGTCGTCAGGCTCCCTAGGGATCTATTTTGAAGGGTGTCCTCCCGATGGACGACAGGGTTTACCATGTCGTCCATCGGCCGGCCCGACCGGGCCGGCGCCGCGAAGCGGCGGAGGCGATGGACCGGACCAGTCCGGTCCATCGACGAACACGATCAATGCAGCACCTGCGTCAGGCTGGTGCGGCCGCTGCCGGGGGCGAGCGGCTGCGGCTGGCTGGGATCGGGCGCCCACGCGGTCAGGGTGATGACTTCGAACGTGGCCGGCACCCGGCCGTCCGGCCCGACGTGGCGCTCCATGTAGAGGTCTGCCGCGCGCAACATCACGTCGCGCCGCGCGAAGCCGCGGGGGCGCGCCAGCACGGCGTTGCTCTCCCCCATGCCGCGCAGGTCGGCCCACAGCTTCAGGGGGGTCTCGTAGCGCACGGTGATGAGGTCGGCATCGGCGGTCGGCAGCGCGAACCCGGCGCGGGAGAGCAGGTTGCCCACGTCGCGCACATCGGCCAGCGGCGAGGTGCGGGGGGACAGCCCGCCCGCGATCTCCAGTTCCGCATCGGCGAGGCAGGTGCGCAGCTCGCGCAGCGTGGCCCCGCCCAGCAGGCAGGCCAGGAACAGGCCGTCCGGCCTCAAGGCTTGGCGGGCCTGGAGCAGCGCGCCCGGCAGGTCGTTGACCCAGTGCAGGCTGAGATTGCTCAGGATGGCGTTCAGCGACGCGGGACCGACGGGCAGCGCCTCCTCGTCGCAGACCATCACCGGGCCGACCCCGTTGGCGGCGGCCCGCCGCGCCATGCCGTCCGACAGATCGGCCTGGATCAGGGTCTCGATGCCGCCCCGGCCGTTCAGGACGCGGCCCACCTCGCCACCGTGGCAGCCCAGGTCGAGCGCGACCGGAAACCGGCGCGTGATGTCGTCCAGGCGGTCCACCAGTCGGTCAGCGGTCTCGCGCACCAGAAAGTCGAAGCCGTCCCAGCCGGCGGCGGCGCGCTCGCGGTGCCGCCTCACAAGCGGACGGTCGAAGACGGTCATGCTGTCGGATCGTGCGGTCATGCGATGAATGTGAGCCCGGTTGATGGCGATGTTAAGACCGAGTTGCATCAGTGCAGGCGGGAAATCCGTTGCGCCGACGGCGCACGGCCCGCATCAATACCCCATGACGACGGTGTCGAACCATCCCCTCGTCCCGCTGCGGCGCGCGGTGACCCGAGGCGCGGCCACGCTGCGGCCCGCCCTGGACCTGGTGCTGCCGCCGCGCTGCCTGCGCTGCGGGGATCTGGTGGCCGATCCCGGGGCCCTGTGCGCGGACTGCTTCCAGGCGGTCGCCTTCATCACCCGACCGCAATGCGCCCGCTGCGGCGTGCCGTTCGGCGGCGATTGGGGCGAGCCCGAGGCGGACGAGGCGGAGGGCCTGCTGTGCGGGGTCTGCCTGCGCCGGCGGCCCGCCTACACCCGGGCGCGCGCCGCGCTGGTCTACGACGACGGGGCGCGGCCGCTGGTGCTGGCCTTCAAGCACGCCGACCGCACCGACGCCGCCGGGGCACTGGCCGGCTGGATGGCGCGAGCGGGCGCGGATGTGCTGGACTCGGCCGATCTGGTTGTGCCGGTGCCGTTGCACCGCTGGCGTCTGTGGCGCCGCCGCTATAATCAATCGGCGCTGCTGGCGCGGGCGGTGGCGGCGCGGGCGGGCCGGTCGTGGTCGCCCGGCGTGCTGACCCGCGCCCGAGCGACGCCCACCCAGGGCGGTCGCAGCCGGCGCGGGCGGGCGGAGAACGTGCGCGGCGCCTTCCAGGTTGTCCGGCCGGAGCGTGTCGAGGGCCGCCGGGTGCTGCTGGTGGACGATGTGCTGACCACCGGCGCGACGGTGGAGGAGGGCGCCCGCGTCCTGAAGCGGGCGGGTGCGGTGGCGGTGGATGTGCTCACCCTGGCCCGGGTGGTTCTGCATGCCGATGGCGAGGCCCCCTGACATGACGGACTCCGCACCCCTGCCCGTGGATGCTGTGCTGCCGGACCTGACGGCCGCCCTGGCCGCGGGGCCCAACGCCGTGCTGCTGGCGCCCCCTGGGGCCGGCAAGACCACGCGCGTGCCCCTCGCGTTGCTGCGCGCCCCCTGGCTCGATCCCGGCCACCGCATCGTCATGCTGGAGCCCCGGCGCATGGCCGCCCGCGCCGCCGCGCGCTATATGGCCTCTGCCCTGGGCGAGGCGGTGGGTGAGACGGTCGGCTACCGCGTCCGCCTGGACAGCGCGGTCGGCCCCCGCACCCGCATCGAGGTGGTGACCGAGGGGATCCTCACCCGCCGCATCCAGGACGATCCGGCGCTGGAGGGCGTGGGGTGCGTCATCCTCGACGAGTTCCATGAGCGCTCGCTTCAGGGGGATCTGGGCCTGGCCCTGTGCCTGGACAGCCAGGAGGGTTTGCGCCCGGATCTGCGGCTGCTCGTCATGTCGGCGACCCTCGACGGCGGGCCGGTCGCCCGCCTGCTGGGGGACGCGCCCGTGATCGAGAGCGTCGGGCGGCAGCATCCGGTTTCGGTCCACCATCACCCGGCCCCGGCGGCCACCCGCGACGGCCTGACGGACGCGGTCGTGGCGCGCATCCGGGCCGCGCTGGCGGACGACGGCGGGGACGTGCTCGTGTTCCTGCCCGGGGAGGGCGAGATCACGCGGGTTGCCGGACGGCTCTCCGGGTTGGGTGCGGGCGTGGATGTGATGCCGCTGTTCGGGGCGCTGCCCGCCGCGCGTCAGGACGCCGCCCTGCGGTCCGCGCCCGAGGGGCGGCGCAAGGTGGTGCTGGCCACCAACATCGCCGAAACCAGCCTGACCATCGAGGGGGTCCGCACCGTCATCGACAGCGGCTTGGCGCGCGTGCCCCGCTTCGATCCGGGCAGCGGCCTGACCCGGCTGGAGACGGCGCGCATCTCGCAGGCCTCGGCCGCGCAGCGGGCCGGGCGCGCCGGCCGGCTGGGACCGGGGACCTGCCACCGCCTGTGGCCGCAGGCCGCCCATGGGGCCCTGGTGCCGTTCACTCCGCCGGAGATCGCCGAGGCCGACCTTGCGCCGCTGGTCCTGGAGTTGGCGGCCTGGGGCGTGACCGACCCCGGGGCGCTGCGCTGGCTCGACCCGCCGCCCGCCGGCCCCTGGGCAGCGGCGCGGGATCTGCTGCGGGGGCTGGCGGCGCTGGACGCGGACGGCCGCGTGACTCCACACGGCCGGGCGCTGGCGCGGCTGCCGCTGCATCCCCGTTTGGCGCATATGGTGGTGGTCGGGGCGGACCGGGGCGCGGGTGCGCTGGCCGCCGATATCGCCGCCCTGCTGTCCGAGCGCGACCTTGCGGTGGGCACACGGGACGCGGATCTGCGCCACCGGCTCGACCTGCTGCGTGGCCGCGCGCCGAAGGCCGAGGCGCACGCCGGCGCGCTCCACCGGGCGCGGGAGGCGGCGCGCCAGATCCGCCGTCTCGCCGGGGTGCGGGACCAGGGCGAGGCGGGAGATCCGGGGGCGTTGCTGGCGCTGGCCTACCCGGACCGCATCGGCCAGCGGCGCACCGGGGGCGAGGCCGGGCGGTTCCTCCTCTCCGGCGGGCGCGGGGTGGCCGTGGACGCGCATGATCCCCTCGCCGGGGTGGACTGGCTCGCGGTGGCGGACATCGCCGACCGGGCCGGGACTGAAGGCCGGGTGCGGGTGGCGGCGCCCCTGGACGGCGCGGCGGTGCTGGCGGGCGAGGTCCACCCGTTGGAGACGGGCGAGGTCATCGTCTGGTCGCGTCGGGACCGGGCCGTGCTCGCGCGGCGGCGCACCACCCTGGGCGCGCTGGTGCTGAAGGACGCGCCCCTGGCCGATCCTGATCCGGCGGCGGTGACGGCGGCGCTGCTGGCGGGCGTGCGCGACCTGGGGCTGGATGGGCTGCCCTGGAGCGCGGCCGCCCGGCGCTGGCGCGCGCGGGTCCTGTTCCTGCGCCACGCCGAGGGCGCCGAGGCCGGCTGGCCCGACCTGTCGGATGCGGCCCTGCTGGAGTCGCTGGAGGACTGGCTGGCCCCCTTCGTGGTGGGCATGACCCGCGCGGCGCATCTGGAGCGGCTGGACCTGCTGGCGGTCCTGTCGGCACTGCTGCCCTGGGACCGGGCGCGGGACCTGGATGCGCGGGCGCCGTCGCACCTGACCGTGCCCACGGGCTCGCGGCTGGCCCTGGACTACGACGATCCCGAAGGACCCGCGCTGGCGGTGCGGGTGCAGGAGCTGTTCGGGCTGGACGCGCATCCCACGCTGGCCGGCGGGCGGGTGCCGGTCGTGCTGCGCCTGCTGTCGCCGGCGCGCCGCCCGGTGCAGATCACGCGCGACCTGCCCGGCTTCTGGCGGGGCGCCTGGGCGGAAGTGCGCAAGGAGATGAAGGGCCGCTATCCCAAGCATCCCTGGCCGGAAGACCCTGTGTCCGCCGCGCCCACCACCCGGACCAAGGCGGCGGCCGCCCGGTAAGTCGGATTTGAACACGGAGGCAAACACAATGCCCACCGTCGAGACCTGCGCCCTGTGGCGCGACCCGGAGACCATCACCCGGGCGCGGATGGCGGACCACTTCGAGCGCCTGGAGACCGTGTTCCAGGACAGCCACGAGTGGCGCTACGTGCTGCGGTGTCGCGAGTGCGGCTGGGTCTATGTGTTCGATTTTCATGAGGAGATCGACTGGGCCGGCGGCAACGATCCGCAGTACAAACTGTGGGTGCCCGTGCCGGACGGCGAGGACCCGGCCGTCGTCGCCCGCGAGGACCGCTTCGCCCTGATGGAGCGGGTTCCGCGCGTGCAGTCCGACTGGCCGGCCGACGCCGCCGCGCCCCGCATCGTTCGCGTGCCCGGCCCCAGGGCGTGACCGCAGGGCAACGGGCTCAGGTTGACATGACGGCACGGTCCGCGCCGTCAGCGCGGGCCTTTCGAGATCCCTCCAGGGCTCCGAACCCGGATGACCGTTCTGTGACTCTGCAGGGGTCGAACCCACCTCACGAGGTCCTTCGGTCGCCCCCGGCGACGCTTCGCGTCGCCGCAAAGGAGCGCGACCATCGGAACGATGGTCGCGGGGGCTCCCTCAGGATTGTCTGTTTGATTTGTGGCATTGTGGAGATGCCGGGTTGCGGGGCCCCGGGTGGCCACCCGGGGCCCCGCACCGGATCGTGTGATCGTCTCAGGATGGGGTCTTTGCCCGTTGTCATCGTGATCCGCGATCCGG
>NZ_WIVE01000033.1 GCF_009601025.1 Roseospira navarrensis
GCGCCTTGCGATCCAAGCTCTTCATGGCCGCGCTCTCCGCCGTGCGATACAACCCCGACCTCAAGGCCTTCTACGAAAGGCTTATCGGCAACAAAAAGACACCAAAAGGCGCACTCCTCGCCGTTGCCAGAAAGCTCGTCATCATCGCAAACGCGGTCCTCCGGCCTCAGCCCGAACCCGCCACAAACTGAGTTGATGACACACTTTTAATAGAGAGTGTCATCCTGAGCGCCCGAAGGGCGCGAAGGATCTCGTGATGGGGCACGAACCGTGACACCCCAGTCATCCGGATTCGGAGCCCTGGCGGTCCGACCCGCCCGACTCACCCGCCGGCCCCGACCCATCCCGCCAGCAGCGTGATGGTGACCACGGACGCCAGCGTCTGGGCCGTGATGATGCCCGCGACCAGCGGCGCGTCGCCGCCCATGCGCCGCGCCAGCACGTAGGACGAGGCCGAGCACGGCAACCCGGCATAGAGCACCGCCACGGTGGTCGTCACCGCATCCAGCCCGGCCAGGGCGCAGCCGGCCCAGACCAGCAGCGGCAGCCCCAGCAGCTTCAGCACGGCCGAGACCGCGACCGGCCCGCCCGCGCGTTTCAGGTGGGCGAACGACAGGCCGGCCCCCACCGCCAGCAGGGCCACCGGCAGCGCGGCCCGCCCCAGGATCTCCAGCACGGGGCCGATGACCGGCGGCAGCCCCACCCCGCTCGCGTTCAGCACCAGCCCCAGCGCGCAGGCCAGGATCAGCGGGTTGGTGACGATGCCGCGCGCCACCCCGAACAGGCTCGCCGCCTGACCGCGGCCGAACCGGGTCATGCAGGCCACCGACAGCACATTGACCAGGGGGACCACGACGGCCACGCCGATCGCGGTGAGCGTCACGCCCAGGTCGCCGAACAGGGCGGCGGCGACGGCGAGGCCGATGTAGGTGTTGGGTCGGATGGCCCCCTGAAAGACGCTCGTAAAGCCGGCGTCGTCCACACCCATGCGCCCCGTCAGCAGCGGCCGGCGCAGGGCCAGCGTCAGGCCGGCCACGGCCAGCACGGCCAGCGCCTGGATCGACATGAACGGCGCCCAGGCGACCGTGCCCATGTCCGCGCGCGCCAGATTGGCGGTCAGCAGCGCCGGGAAGGTCACGGTATAGGTCAGATGCTCCGCCGGACCCCAGAAGGCGTCCGGCACCCATCCGGACCGCTTCAGCCCGAATCCCAGAAGGATGACCAGGAACACCGGGAGGACGGCGACGACCGTCTCGGCCATGCGGAGACTCCCTCGCCCCTCCCGCGCCGACCCGGCCGGGATTACAGCAGGTTGGGCAGCACCCGGTCCGGCGGCCGGTGGCCGTCGCTGAAGGTCTTGATGTTGATGATGACCTTCTCGCCCATGTCGATGCGGCCCTCGATGGTGGCCGAGCCCATGTGCGGGATGGCCACCACGTTTTTCATGGACAGCAGCTTGGGGTTCACGGCCGGGGCCTGTTCGAACACGTCCAGGCCGGCGCCCGCCAGTTCGCCGTTGGACAGCATGCGCACCAGGGCGTTCTCGTCGATCACCTCGCCGCGCGCGGTGTTGACGATGTACGACGTGGGGTGCAGCAGCTTCAGGCGCCGGGCCGACAGCAGGTGATAGGTCGCCGGGGTGTGCGGGCAGTG
The DNA here is from genome assembly GCF_009601025.1 of Roseospira navarrensis. GTDB lineage: Bacteria > Pseudomonadota > Alphaproteobacteria > Rhodospirillales > Rhodospirillaceae > Rhodospira > Rhodospira navarrensis. The sequence continues at coordinate 1,654 of NZ_WIVE01000033.1, forward strand.
CACCGAGATCACGTCCATGCGGGCCAGCATCTGGTCCAGGCTGTCCCAGTAGGTGGCCTCCAGCTCCGTCTCGACATCCTGATGGACCGGGCGACGGTTGTGATAGTGGACGGCCATGCCGAAGCCGCGCGCCCGCCGCGCCACCGCCTGACCGATGCGGCCCATGCCGACGATGCCCAGGCGTTTGCCCCAGATGCGGTTGCCCAGCATGTGGGTGGGCGACCAGCCCGCCCACTGGCCGGAGTGCAGCAGGCGCTCGCCCTCCACCAGGCGGCGCGGCACGGCCAGGATCAGCGCCATGGTCATGTCCGCCGTATCCTCGGTCAGGACGTCCGGCGTATTGGTCACCGTGATGCCGCGCTGGTGGGCGGTGGCGACGTCGATGTGGTCCACGCCGGTGCCGAAGTTCGCGATCAGCCGCAGATTGGGACCAGCCTGCGACAGCACCGCGGCATCGAGCCGGTCCGTCACGGTCGGCACCAGGATGTCGGCCTTGGCCATGGCCGCGGCCAGTTCCTCGCGGCTGAACGGATGGTCATCCAGGTTCAGTTCCACGCGGAACAGCTCGGCCATCCGCGTCTCGATCGGCTCGGGCAGCTTGCGCGTCACAACGACGAGGGGCTTGGTCGTGGGCATACGGCCTGTTCCTCTCGGCTTGTCTGGGGGATACGGGGGTGGTCCGGACCTTGAGCGATGCACGACCCGAGGCGCGATGGTCCCAAGGGATGGCTCCTGTATTAGACCGTCCCTACCCCACCTGTCCAGAAACACAACCGTCCTGCGTCCGTCCGCCACGGGTTTGGCGCACTTTGGACATGATGCCCGGGCTGAATGGACTCAGGACGCCACCCCGACGACCCGGAGGCCCGCCCGTGACGCCACGCCGCACCGTTCTCGCCGCCCTTGCCGCCGCCCCCGTTCTGCTGGCGGGCTGCGCCGGGCCCCGCGCCCTGTCTCCCCCCGACGTCGCCCTGGCCGACGTGCGGTTCCTGCGCGCCGGCCTGTTCCAGCAGGAGGTGGACCTGCTGCTGTCCGTCGGCAACCCGAATCCGGAGCCGATGCCGCTCACGGGGCTGCGGGTCGCGCTCACCGTCAACGGCCAGCCCCTGGCCCGGGGCTACGCCGACCGGACCGCCACCCTGCCGCGTCTGTCCACGGTCACGATCCCGGTGCGGGCGCGCATCGACTCCGTGGACCTGGTGCGGCAGATCCTGACCCTGGGAAACCGCTCGGGGGTGGACTATGTCCTGAGCGGCGAGGCGTTCGGGCCGTCCACTGGACGGGGCGGCCTGCCGTTCCGCAGCACCGGATCCCTGGACGTGCTGTCCGGCGAGACGGGACCCGCCCTGACCCCCCTTTAGGGCCGCCCCCAGAAGGATGACGGAGACGACATGAACGGCGACGCGACCGTCCTGGACCCGGCGGCTCCGACCCTCGCCAGCGAAAGCTGGCGACGCAACGACATCGTGCGGTGGCTGCTGGAGGACGGCTGGCGCACGCGCACGCCGGAAGCGCTGCTCTCCGAGCTGTGCCCCCGTCTGATCGACGCCGGCGTTCCGGCCGACCGCGTGAACCTCTCGGTCCGGCTGCTGCATCCCCAGGTGTTCAGCCTCGTGTTCATCTGGCAGCCGGGACAGCCCATCAAGCGGCTGGAGGGCGCCTACGCGATCCTGGACGAGGACCGCTTCCGACTCAGCCCCCTGAAGGACCTGAGCGACGGCGATGGGGCCGTGATCCGGCGGCGCATCACAGGCCCGGCGGCGTCCCTCGACTACCCCATCCTGCACGACCTCGCCGCCGAGGGCTTCACCGACTATCTGGCGCTCGGCCTGCCCTTCTCCGACGGGCGGCACAGCGCCATCACCCTGGCGACCAGGGCGCCCGGCGGGTTCGACGCCGCCCATCTGGCGCTGATCGACGACGCCGCGCCGGCCCTGGCCCGCGTCGTCGAAATCATGGCCCTGCGCCATACCTCGTTGACCCTGATGCAGACCTATCTGGGCCGGCAGACCGGAGCACGGGTGCTGGACGGCCAGATCCGGCGCGGCGACAGCGACGTGATCCAGGCCGTGATCTGGTTTTGCGACCTGCGCGGCTCCACCCGCCTAGCCGAGGCCATGAACGCCGCGTGCTTCCTGGAGACGCTGAACGGTTATTTCGACGCCATGGCCGGGGCCGTCCTGGACCACGGCGGCGAGGTGCTGCGCTACATCGGCGATGCCGCGCTGGCCATCTTCCCCTACCCCGCCGGCGACACCGAGGGCGCGGACCCCGCCCCGGCCCGGGCCGCAATGGATGCCGCCCGCGATGCCGGCGCGCGGATGGCGGCGCTCAACGCGGAACGGCTGGCCGCCGACCTGCCGCCCCTGGGGCACGGCATCGGCCTGCATGTGGGCCGCGTGACCTATGGCAACATCGGCGTACAGACCCGGCTGGAGTTCACCGTCATCGGGGCCGCCGCCAATCTGGCCGCCCGAGTCGAGGGCCTGTGCAAGACGCTGGACGAGCCCGTCGTGGTCAGCGCGGCCTTCCGCGAGCGGCACCCCGGCCCGTGGCGCGCCCTGGGCCGCCATGCCCTGCGCGGCGTGGACAGACCTGAGGCCGTCTACGCCCCGGCGTGAGGCGAAGCGCCGACGGTACGTTTTGGCTTGCCCCGCGCGACGCCCTGCCCCATGTGTTGGCGCGTGAATGACCCTATTTTTCGATCCGGAGGGCCCCGATCCATGACAGCCGCGCCGTCGCACGACCCGATCCAGTGGCATGGCACCACCATCCTGTCGGTCCGCAAGAACGGGCGCGTGGTGGTTGCCGGTGACGGCCAGGTGTCGTTCGGGCAGACCGTCATGAAGTCGAACGCCCGCAAGGTGCGCACCCTGTCCGAGGGCGCGGTGCTGACCGGATTCGCCGGAGCGACCGCCGACGCCTTCGCCCTCTTCGAGCGCCTGGAGGGCCAGCTTGAGAAGCACCCCGGCCAGCTCACGCGGGCCTGTGTCGAAATGGCCAAGGACTGGCGCACCGACCGCTACCTCCGCCGGCTTGAGGCGATGATGGTGGTGGTGGACCGCTCCGTCTCGCTGGTGCTCACCGGCAACGGCGACGTGCTGGAGCCCGAGGACGGCCTGATCGGCATCGGCTCCGGCGGGTCGTTCGCGCTCGCCGCCGCGCGCGCCCTCATCGACCGCGACGACATGGACGCCGAAACCATCGCCCGCAAGGCCATGGCCATCGCCGCCGACATCTGCGTCTACACCAACCACTCGCTGGTCGTGGAGACCCTCGACGGCGCCGACTGAGCCGCCCGGAGACCCGCCCGCCCTTCCCGCTCGATTGCCTGAGAGAAGTCCGCCGCCATGTCCGCCTTCAGCCCCCGCGAAATCGTCTCCGAGCTGGACCGCTACATCGTCGGCCAGGCCGACGCCAAGCGCGCCGTCGCCATCGCCCTGCGCAACCGCTGGCGCCGCCAGCAACTGCCCGAGGCCCTGCGCGAGGAAGTGCTGCCCAAGAACATCCTGATGATCGGCCCCACCGGCGTCGGCAAGACCGAAATCGCCCGGCGACTCGCCCGACTGGCCCAGGCGCCCTTCCTGAAGGTGGAGGCGACCAAGTTCACCGAGGTGGGCTACGTCGGTCGCGACGTGGAAAGCATCGTCCGCGACCTGATCGAGATCGCCATCAGCGAAACCCGCGAGCGCATGCGCAAGCGGGTCCACGCCAAGGCCGAAACGGCCGCCGAGGAACGCGTGCTGGACGCCCTGGTGGGCGAGAACGCAAAGGAAGGCACCCGCCAGAACTTCCGCAAGATGCTGCGCGAGGGCCGACTGGCCGACAAGGAAGTGGATGTCGATGTCCGCGACACCGGCGGCATGAACATGCCGACGCTGGACATCCCGGGCATGCCCGGCCAGCAGATGGGCATGCTCAACCTGGGCGACATCTTCGGCAAGGCCCTGGGCGGGCGCACCCAGCGCAAGCGGATGACCGTCGAGGAGAGCTACGAGGTCCTGGTGCGCGAGGAGGCCGACAAGCTCCTGGACGAGGACCAGGTGGTGAAGGAAGCGATCGCGTCCGTCGAGAACAACGGCATCGTCTTCCTGGACGAGGTGGACAAGATCACCGCCCGCACCGACGCGCGCGGCAGCGATGTCTCTCGGGAAGGCGTCCAGCGCGACCTGCTGCCGCTGATCGAGGGCACCACCGTCGCCACCAAACACGGCGCGGTGCGCACCGACCACATCCTGTTCATCGCCTCGGGCGCGTTCCATCTGGCCAAGCCGTCGGACCTGCTGCCCGAGCTGCAGGGCCGCCTGCCCATCCGGGTGGAGTTGAAGGCGCTCGACAAGGACGACTTCGTGCGCATCCTGACGGAGCCGGAAGCGAGCCTCATCAAGCAGTACAAGGCCCTGATCGGCACCGAGGACGTGACCCTCGCGTTCGAGGACGACGCCATCCGCGCGATCGCCGATCTGGCGGCCGAGATCAACACGTCGGTCGAAAACATCGGCGCGCGGCGTCTGCACACGGTGCTGGAGCGGCTGCTGGAGGAGATCTCCTACACGGCCTCGGACCGGGGCGGCGAGACCATCGTGGTGGATGAAGCCATGGTGCGCGACCGCGTCAGCCCGCTGGCCAAGTCGGCGGACCTGTCCAAGTTCATTCTGTAGCGCAAGACCAGCGATGAGAGCCCGCGTCACCCCAGGGCTCCACATCCGGATGACCGTTCTGTGACACGGATGGGGTCGAACTTACCTCTCGAGGTCCTTCGGTCGCCCCCGGCGACGCGTCGCGTCGCCGCAAGGGAGCGCAACCATCGCAACGATGGTCGCGGGGGCTCCCTCAGAACGACACACTTTTGATAGAGAGTGTCATCCTGAGCGCCCGAAGGGCGCGAAGGATCTCGTGATGAGGGATGAGCCATGACACCCCTGTCATCTGGATTCGGAGCCCTGCGCGTCACCCGAAGCCGCTGACAGCGGGGAAGGATCTGGTTCCTCACGGAAAATCGAGGCCATGGGGCGTCCCGGGACCTTTCGTCGGGGGCAGACCGAACGCCCTCCCCTGGCAAGGGGAGGGTTCGGGAGGGGCTTGAGCACGCACTGGTTTCGGGTGCCGCCCTTGACCCCTCCCAGCCTCAACCTGCCGCTATCACGGTCACAGATTTTTCGAACGAGTGCGGCCGTCTTCTGCAAGAGGATGGACCACCAAGACCCCAAGATCACAAAGGGGTCCGCGCCTTGGCGGACCCGCAGCGACCCTCCAGGAAAATGATGGAGGGCGGGCGCTATGACATTTTCGCCGCGCTCTTGGTGCTCTTCGTGTCTTTGTGGTCTACTTCTCCTCCGCAGCAAAATTAACCACAGAGACCCAAAGGTCACAGAGCGGTCGTCATGTCGTCATCCGGCCATACCGTTGCGGTTACCGGCTACGAGTCTGGGGCTCTTGACGCGATTGTCTTGATGCTCCGTTCTTGGTGTTCTTTGTGTCTTGGTGGTGAATGATCCGGCGCTGCCGGATCATCCAGCGCCCGCCGCCGAAGACGTGTGACTCGGAGAGCCATTCCATAGGGAGGGAGGCCGTTCGGCGCGACGTGGACCCGGACGCCTCCCCTGCCTTCGGCCACAGGCACGCCCCCACCCAACACAAAGCAATATGCCCATAAGTACCGGCGCTTTATGCCCTAAGTCATAAGACGCATATCCCGGCATACCTCAAGATTAATTCACCATATATCGTTTGCCGCGTTGTTTCGTTTCAAATTGATGGTAAATTGAGAGTGCCAGTTGAGGCCGCTGTCTGAACGACAGACATTGCCCTCACCTCTGGCACCCGCTGCCGGGCCTCGGTGTCCCCTTACGAACCCCCGGCGGAACACAACAACAACCGACGATGATGGGCGGACACATCAGGTCCCGCATCGTTCACGGGTGAAGGACACACACGATGAATATGATGCAACGGATCACGACGACCCGGTCGGGGATCGCGGGCATGGCCACGGCCGCGGCGCTCACCCTGATGGCCGCCACGCCGGCCCAGGCCGCCTACATGAGCATCGAGGGCGGCACGGCGGGTCCGATCGCGGGCGCCACCACCGACGTCAACAACGTCATGGACGACGCCACCCCGGGCTATTTCTACGGCCGCGTCTGGCTGGATTTCGGGGCCCTGACCAACCCCAACGTCGCGCTGACCTTCCACGGGTTCGAGGCTGGCTATCAGAACCAGTTCTGGCTCGACCTGAACGGCGACGGCCTCTATTCGGCCGCCGAAAAGATCTTCGACACCGAGGACTATGCGCCGTCCAACCGCAAGGGCACGCTCGCGAATCCGCTGGAGACCGTGACCCGCACCCTGCTGCCGCAGGGGACGCAGAACACGCTTCTGGGCTTCAAGTTCGTGACCGATCGCAACGCGAACAACACGCCGGACTATGACGCCACTAACGCCGGCAACGGCACCACCAAGGACCCCAACGTCTTCGCCTCGTTCATCCTGGACGGCAACGGCGCGGCCCGCGCGGGCAACACCGTCCTTCTGGCCCTGGATGACGGCGGCGCGGGTCCGGACGACAACCACGACGACATGGTGGTCAGCATCGCCGTCACCCCGCTGCCCGCCGCCGCCTGGTTCCTGCTGACGGCGATCGGTGGTTTGGTCGGCGCCCGCTGGCTGCGCAAGGACGGCATGGCGGCCACAGCGTAGGGGGGACCCCGTTTCCCCCACCCGACCGCGCGGGTCGGGCCACCGGCGCGATTTGATCCCCGCTGCTCGATCTGCTCAATCGAACAGGCCCGGCCCGCGCGGCACGTTCCTATGTATTTGGATATCGGTCCTGAGGCGGACACGTCCGCCTCAGGACCTCCGCCGCTTCGCGGCGCCGGCGCGGTCGCGCCGGGTTTTTCGGGATGGATCGGCGGGACGGCGACACGCCCGCCTCAGGACCTCCGCCGCTTCGCGGCGCCGGCGCGGTTGAACCTTCCACCTCCAAGGTTCGTGCCATGCCTGGCACCCAACAGGAAAGCCGCGCTTCGGGTGAAGCGCGGCCTTCGAGTCACTTCCGGAAGGAAAGCCCGGACATCAGATCATCAGGTCGTCCGTCGCAAGGATCGTGGAGACGTCGGCCGCCATGTCCTCGGTGATGAACTGGTCGTAGACCGCCAGATTGTCCACATCGCCGTCCAGGCTCCGCCCCCAGGCCGTACCACCCAGCCAAATGTCGTAGCTGGAGCTGTCCGCCAGGGAGACACCCGCCAGCGTCTCGCTCGCCACCATCTGGCCATCCAGGTAGGCCTGGAAGGCGCCGGAGGTCTCGTCCACCGCGAAGCCGACCGTGTGCCACTGGCCATCCATCACACCCTGATCGGAGACCGTGACATTGTGCCGTTCGCCATCCAGGAAGGTGAAGGTCAGGTCACCGTCCTCGCCCAACACCACACCGACATTCATGTGGTGCCAGAACATGCGCGCGTCCCCACTCAGGCCATCGGTCCGGAAGTCGAAGAAGACGCTGACCTCGTCCTGGCCGGCCAGGGCGCTGTTGTCGTCAAGGCTGACGTATCCGCTCGTGGTATCGACGTAGACGGACCCGTCGGCTTCGGCCACGACCTGGGCCGCGCCCTTCAGAACCGCTTCGGCAAGGCCGTCGCCGTCGGAGTCCATCGCCCCATCGAAGGACAGGCTCGGAGCCGGCCCGGCCACGTCCGTGTCGGTCCCGCCGTCGGTCGTCGGATCGGTGACCGGATCGGTGACCGGATCGGTGACCGGATCGGTGACCGGATCAGTGACCGGATCGGTGACCGGATCGGTGGTGGGCTCGGACACGGTCGGCGCGACACCGGCGATCGCCTGCGCCGTCTCGCAATCCACGCACTCGGCGAAGATATCCAGGTTGTTGACGTCGCCGTCCAGGCTCCGCCCCCAGGCCGTGCCGCCCAGCCACACGTCGCGGCTGGAGCTGTCCGCCAGGCTGAGGCCGTCCAGGGTCTCGCTCGCGACCAGCTCGCCATCCAGGAAGGCCTGGAACGCGCCGGTGGTCTCGTCCACCGTGAAGCCGACCTTGTGCCATTCGCCATCGATCACACCGAGATCGGAGACGGTGACGGACTGCCGGTCGCCGTTCAGGAACGTGAAGGCGAGGTCGCCGTTTTCCTTCAGAACCACACCCATGTTCATGTGGTGCCAGAACATGCGCGCTTCGCCGCCCGGTGCGGTTTCGGTCCGGAAGTCGAAGAAGACGCTCAGTTGGTCACTGCCGGTCAGGGCCGTGTTGTCCGTAAAGCTGACGTAGCCGTCCGTGGTGTTGACGTAGCTGGTGCCGTCCGCGGCGGTCTGCAGCGTAGCGCCGCCTTCCAGGCTGACGCAACTGTCGTCGTAGCTGCACGCGTCGAAGGCGAACTGCGTCTCCGGCAGCAGGACCGGCTCCACCGTGTCTTCGGGCTCGGTCGGCTCGACCGGATCCGCGACCACCTCGGCGGAGGTCAGAACCTTGGACACGGACTCACCGGCGCCGGTCAGGTAGGCATCGAACGCGGTGTTCAGGGTCTCGACGGAGGCCGCGTCGCTGGAGTCCGCCGTCATGTTCAGGTGCGACACATAACCCTGGAACCCACCCTTCCACAGGTTGCCGAGCATCGGATGCCAGGACGCCTGGGCCAGGGTCAGCCCGGAAATGTCACCGGAGCCGACCAGCGCGCCGTCCACATAGACGCCGACGGAGCCCGCATCCGAGTCATAGCTGACCGCCACATGGTGCCAGTCGGTATCCTGCAGGCCGGCCCCGCTGGTGGTGACGGCAACATCCTGACCGTCCTGAGTGGCCAGCCAGACCTTCAACTCGCCCGTGTCCGTCAGCGTCACCGTGAAGGCCGTGTGCATCCGGAAGATATCACCCACGCCACCCAGCACATCGGCGCGCTGCAGGCCGAAATCCAATGTGAAGGCATCAAGGCTGTAGAGCTGATCGTTGTCACCGATGTCGAGCTTCACACCCAGCGTGTTGGTCATGTCGAGCGCGGTGACGCCATCCACGTCGGCAAAGACCGCCTCGTCCACGTTGGTCCCGTCGCCGTTGTAATAGGACAGGTCCTCGACGGCGCCCGCCTGGAAGTCCAGAGCCATCAGGACGCGGTCCGCGATCTCGATCGCGGTCACGTTGGTCGCCTGCGACCCGTCCGCGCCGGTCACGGTCAACTGGGCCGTATAGGCGCCGGGAACGTTGGTCTTGAACTCGAATGTCACGCCAGAGGCCGTCTGGACCGCGTTCCCCTCGGCGTCGAAGACCGTCCACGCGAAGTCGGCCGCATCAGCGGACAGCAGCCCGGAGGCATCGCGGGTCAGGCTGCCGTCGAGGACCAGGGCCTCGCCCGTCAGAGCTTCATTGTCCTCGAACCGGATCGACGCCGTCAGCGCGTCGGGGGTGGCGTCGAACTGCGTCTGCGGAGCCCCGAAGCCGGCCGCCGGGCTGTCCGGCAGAACCTGAAGGTCCTCGGGAACCGCCACGGTCGCGCCGCCCAGCGCGTCGCTGAACACGGTCTGCACGTAGTTGGGCGCCAGCGGATCGGTGTTCTGGGTGATGAAGTTCTCGCCCACCGAGCTGTTGGGATCACTGGTCCTCAGAACCGGCTCGGCCGGCACGATGTTGCCGTAGATTTCGACGTTGAACGATTCGCCATTCGAATTGATGTGCGGAACCCACAGGGAGTCGCTGTCGCCCTCGGTGGACTGGACAATCGTGTTGTCCCGGATCACCAAGCCGTCCGTCTCACCCACCGTGATCCCGTGGATCACGGACGTGTAGATGACGTTATCCTCGATCAGGATGTTCTGGTAGTACATGTCGTAGCCGCCGCCCTGTGAGTCCACGGCTTCGTTGCGCATGAAAATCGCCTGCGGCGCGTCACCCTCGCCCCGATCGAAAATGTTCTCGCGGATCACGATGTTGGTGGACGGTTCCGTCGTACCGTTGGTCCAGAACTGGACGAAGTCCTGGTGCGAGGTGTCCGTATCGGCCTTGTCGAAGTTGCTGAAATGGTTGCCTTCGATCAGCACGTTGTTCACCGTCACGAAGTTGAAGCCATCCGACGTCATCTTCGTGACGGTGTTCCCGGTGACCGTCAGCCCGTCCACCCGGCCGAAGACGGCGCCGCGGTGGAACGTCTCGAACTGGCAATCGGTCACGCCGATGTCGCTGCTGTCGGTCACATACAGGCCAATGCCGCCGCCGTAGCCGTCAGACACCGTGCCGGTCCCTTCCACGGGCTGGCCAGAGAACTCACAGTCATTGAAGGTGATGCCGCTGCTTTCGCCGACGGTGAAGGGCTTTTCGCGGGTCGGATCACCACCCTGATACGTGTAGCTGAAGTCAACATCCTGGAACGTGATATTGTCGACACCGTACACTTCCAGGCCGGTAATCACCGCCGGGCTTTCGCTATCCAGCGACTGAATGGTCACGGGCGCATCGTAGTTGGCGGTGGCCGGATTCTTCACGCCGTGGATGCTGATGTCGTCGTACTGGCCGCCCGCCAGGAGAATTGTTTCGCCACCTGTGGCCTTCTCCAGCACGGCAATGAGTTCTTCGCTGTTCGACACGGTGTACGACGTCATCTCACCAACTCCTTCAGCCTGACGACCGCGCCTTCATTCTGAAACGGCCGATGTCTACGGTGGGATCACAGTAGATCAGGCTTCGGATCTGGACAGTGACGGGCGTTACAACTCCGTTCTTTGCTTTTTATTTACTTTTTCTGACATTTCTTTTGTTTATTATTTTGCGACGAATTTTGCCGGCATTCGGATCGAAATGGGTGCCATGATCCGACGACCGGAGCCGGCCCCCGGACACGCAGCCGCAGGCGGGGCCGGACCCTCGACGGACGACCGGGGCGCGCGCTGTTCAAATCGCGGGGGCTGTTGCCCTCATGGGCGGTTGTCGTCGCGCCCCGTCGGGACACGGACGTGTCACCGCAGCGCGGCGCCGGCGCGGTCAGGGGCGCCGCACGGGCCACGACACCCCGGCGCGCGAGCGGACAGGCCCCCGAGGGCCGGGATCACACTGGATTGGGCGCAGCGGCCTCCGGCTCCGGGGCGAGCGAGGCGTTGTGGCGCGCGGCGGCGAGGCGGTTCACGCGCCGCTGATACTCCCGGAACCACATACCGGCCCCCAGGTAGAATATGTACAGAACAAAAGGCTGATTCCAAAGGTGGACGGTCAGAATCGAAAACGAAAGGGCGATCATCATGATATTGTAGCCCTTCCGGAAATTGTTGACGTATGGAATGGTCACTTTCGCACGGACATTGTTCACGATGACGAAGACAAGCGTCAGGAACAGCAACAAGAATCCCGGAATCCCATAGCGTAGCGCCGTGACAAGCCAGAAATTGTCCGTACTGTTCGAGTGCATCCAGTCCGGCATATCCCACGCATTGAACCCGATCCCGAAAATCGGGTTTCGAAACAGATCGTCGGACGCGAAATTCCAGATGAGGATTCGGTTATACGCGCTTCCGGGACTCAGACTCAGGTAACTGATGGCGACCTGATAGGGCGTTCTGTCGGACAGCAGGTCCACCACCACGTATCCCGCAATGATGAGCGTTGCAAGAATCTTCCATTTCGACGCAACCTTCACGACCTTGTCCCAGGCGAACGCAAGCAACTGAACCGCGAGCAGCGTAAACGCGCCGGACGACAAAGAGAACATTGTCGTTGATACTGGAAGCAATGCGCGGAACAATGACCGTATTATACGCGTCCTCTTGTACGTCAAATACATGGCCGGAGCAAGCAGGCTGCCAAACACCATACCGTGCAATATCGGGTGGTCAAAAGCAGTTTGAGCCCGAAAATACCCCAATCGGACACCGTAAAAACCACGTGAAACTGAAAAGGACCCGAGTAACATTGAAAACACATTCTTGTTTGTCACTGATTCGAAAATCGCAAGCGGCAGCATCACCGCAGCCGCAACCAAAAGAATAACGAACGCTTGCATAAAGGCCTTCGGAGACCTGATCTGCGTGCGGGCTAGGAAATAGGCACCCAGGACTTCGATCGCATAAATCCCCACGGCTTCAATTCGCACGACGCCATGCAAGACGAGGATGGCGACAGACGCCCACATCACATGAATAACGATCAGCCCATCCGCAAGGGAAGGCCGGATGGTTCGATCTGAAAAGAACGCAAAAAGCGCTGGAAAAAAGAAAAGAATAAGGATAAACCGAAATGTCTGGAGGTGAATAGGGCCAATGCTCAAGCCAACGGGTATAAACAGAGATACAAGAAAAAGCGCACCCATGATCCCAAGCCTTTTTTCAGGGACCCGGGCTCGCAGCGCTCCATCCAACCCATTTCCAGTCGCGTTCATTGACTGTGCCATTTCTTCCGATTCTGATAAGCGCTTGCCCCCACTTGTGCACCTTCCGGTTAATCTTGATGGCACGCGCCCCGTTGGGCGGCGCATCAATCGGGGGCCGCAGGAGCCGGCACTGTATCCTCACTGGGCTCGAATCAAGAAGAATGCCGGACAGCGGAACCCCAAAAAAGGCGCATTATGGGCGATACATTCAATCCAAGGGCCTGGTTAAGCCCCCCGACGCTCGTACAGATCGTCCGTCATCGCGATGCGGGCACGGAACTCATAGCCATGCTCGGCCATCACCGCGCGGACTTTTTGATCGCCACCCAAAACGGACACGTTTTCGATCAGCAGCCAGTCGATCTTAATCCGGCCAAGGTTCAATCCTTCAATGACAGCTAACTCAGCGCCTTCGACGTCGATCAAGGCAAGGTCGATATGGGTGACGTCTGGAAGGAAATGATCCAGCGGATAACACGCTACGTCATAGATCTTATGCTGATGGAGCGAAAGATCTTCGGCGCGGACGCAATCCGAAAACCCGGACAATTGGTGCTCCCAACCCTGGAGTGCCTCGAACTCAACAAACGGCCGTTCGCAGGCGTTGTTCGAGATCGCTGCGCAGAAAAAAGGTGTAGTTCTTTCACGCGCCCAATCCTCCTTAAAACAGGATAGGGGATCGAAAGCCCAACCCCTCCACCCGGCGCGCTCAAACACATAACTATTGCTATTTTCTATTGGCCTGTTAGCCCCAATATCAATAAATATTCCGGTGTCTTGAGACTTAAAAACGTGATTCAAAAAATAGTGATCTTGCCCAAACTGAGATCTGCACCCGCTTTTACGCATCTACTTAATTTCTTGTTTCTTGTATCTAACGATTGCCACGTCTTTTGATATCGAACGCGCCACCCTCGTATCTACTTTGTACTTGTACCACTCGTATACAGATTTTGCCATCTGAAACAGCAGGCGCTGTCGGCCGAGCAGCCTTTTGACGCGACTTCTTATATATTCAACGCTCATGCTTTTCGCCCTTTTAAACCATTCTTCAGTGCCAGTGGCTAACCTGAGGGTGTCGTCGGGTTAAGGCAAGGCAGATCTGACCCTTCAGAGGCCTAACCGGCCCCAGGCGCCCGCCACTATACGGATTGCATTTCTGAGCGACAAATATTTTGCCCCGTTGACAGATGTGCGGATCGGACGAAAAAAATTTCCGGGCCAAGTCGAAATACCTTTTGATGCCAATGTTCGCCCGACCATACAGCAAAGAAATGACATACCCTTCGCTACGGGGCACCAAAGGTGAACGGCGGCGGCGGCCGCCTCGCCTCCTGGGGGGCCCGACGACATCGCGCACCCCCTGGAGCATCGGGCGACTGGGCAGCGGGCCGCACGGGATCGCCAACCGGGGAACCGCAATCGAGATGGGCAACAGGGTTCCAATGCATCACATGAACGGTGGCCAACTTGTTCGGCCCTAGAAAGGTACCTTGTGCCCCGTCAATGGGGTGCAGTACGTTGGCTTGGATGCCGTGTGCCGGTCTCGGACATCAGTGTTCGCCCACAACGGCACGGACCAAACAATACCCTCTTTGCCGCAGGACCAACACCGGCAGCAGTCTCGGAGAGCGGTTATATGAGCCGATATGTGTTGATTAAGGGAAAAGGTGGCTTCGGCAACCGGATCCTTTCGGCTGCGACCGGAATTGTTTATGCAGAACTTACAGATCGACAGCCCGTGATCGACTGGCGCGACAATACTTATGACAGCACGGGAATGAATGTTTACAAAACTTTGTTTGACTCGCCTGAGATGCCGGACCCGGAAAGCCTGAACGATGAACAATCCGTGGCGCCAGCCCTCTGGCGCGGCCGGCTGGGCATGAACCCTTCAGAGTTGATTTCTCAGTTCGATCCGAAGAAGCACTCCGACCCCTTCATTTACCGGAAATACTGCGTTGATCTCAGCCGGCTCGATCGCGAGACGACCGTCGTCGTATTCTGGTCTTACTTGCCCAAGCTTGCGCGGCTGAACCGGGCGCTCCGGGCCGACCCGCGGTTCCGCGGCCGCTCCCACGTCGCCATCAACCGGGATGTCCTGGAAACGTGGTTTCGCCCCAACGCGCGGATTCGGGCCAAGGTTGACGCCCTTGCATCAGCCGACCGGCGGCCCTTGATCGGCGTCCATATCCGCTACACCGACCGCAAGACGCCGCTGGGCGCCTTCGAGCGCGCCTTGACGACCGCCCTGGCGAAGCAACCCGACGCCGCGATTTTCCTGGCGACGGACAGTGGCGAGGTCGAACGGCGCATCCGCGATCGGTTTCCGGGGGTGTTTACCCTGGCGAAGTGGCTGCCGGAAGACGGAGGACGCCTGCACAACAACGCGAATATACCGGATGCGACCCTCGAAGCGGAAAACGCGCTGGCGGACATGTGGACGTTGGGGCAGTGCGACCAGTTGCTGTACTCCAGCCGGTCCACGTTCTCCGTCGTCAGCGCCATTCTTGGCAGCGCGCGCGGACAGCGCGCCCTTGACGTCGAACGGGCCAATCCCCTGCTTCGCGCAAAGCAGGCATTTCAAAGATATGCCTGAGCAGAGGACTGCCGTACTGAGTGCATTGCGGGCAGGCCATCTGTTCAAACCCCATCCTCGGCCCCGGATTGGGGGGTATCCTGGAGGACTCGGGGCGGCAACTCTGCCTGGATCACTCACCTCGGATGCGTTTCAATGCGTCCGCCCTGACGGCGTTGGGGCGGCGGACGACCACGCCGCGACTGTCGGGCCCTTGAGTGGGTCCCCGGAGAGCCTCGACGCCTTGGACCGCGTCCGCCCATCCGCCGGGATCGCTTGGCTGACGACACCACATCTTGGGAGCGCGATACGATGACAGCGAAGACCGCCCTGATTACGGGCGTTACGGGCCAGGACGGCGCCTATCTGGCGGAACTCCTGCTGAGCAAAGGGTACACGGTTCACGGCGTCAAACGGCGCTCGTCGTCCTTCAACACCCAGCGTGTGGACCACCTGTACCAGGATCCGCATGAAAGCGACGTGCGGTTCTTCCTGCACTTCGGAGACCTGACCGATGCCACCAACCTGATCCGCCTGGTTCAGGAAGTGCAGCCGGACGAAATCTACAATCTGGCGGCGCAGAGCCACGTCCAGGTCAGTTTCGAGACCCCGGAATACACGGCCAACTCCGACGCGCTTGGAACCCTGCGGCTTCTGGAGGCCATCCGCATCCTTGGCCTGGAGTCGACGACGCGGTTCTATCAGGCCTCGACGTCGGAGCTGTACGGCAAGGTTCAGGAGACGCCGCAGCGTGAAACCACACCGTTCTACCCGCGCTCTCCTTACGCCGCCGCCAAGATTTACGCCTACTGGATCACCGTGAACTACCGTGAAGCCTATGGGATGCACGCCTCCAACGGCATTCTGTTCAATCACGAAAGCCCGATCCGAGGGGAAACCTTCGTGACCCGCAAGATCTCGCGGGCCGTCGCGGCGATCTCACAGGGCCTCCAGGACCGCCTGTACCTCGGCAATCTTGACGCCAAACGGGACTGGGGGCACGCCCGCGACTACGTGGAAGGCATGTGGCGCATCCTGCAGCAGGACACGCCGAGCGACTATGTCCTGGCCACCGGCGAGGCCTATTCCGTGCGGGACTTCGTCGAGGAGGCCTTCGCCTGCGTGGACCGCAAGATCGTCTGGCAAGGCGAGGGCGTGAACGAGACGGGCAACTGCGCCCGGACCGGCGAGACGCTGGTCAAGATTGATCCGAAATATTTCCGCCCGACCGAGGTTGATCTGCTCCTCGGCGATCCGTCGAAGGCCCAGGCCGAACTGGGCTGGCGCCACACCACGACCTTCCCGGAGCTGGTGCGGGACATGGTCACCGCCGATCTCGACATCGTTCGAAAGGAAACCGAGCGGCGAAACCGCGCCGACTGACCCTGCGTGTCAGGCCCGAACGCCACGGCGTACAGAACCCTGTACGCTCCCCCGGTCCAGCCCCTACACTCGCGGCGATCCCGGACGGCGCCCTGTGCCGAGTCGCACGGCGCCGGACCCGGGGAGCGTGACGGGAGATCCGTATGGGACGCTTCGGCGCCGGCCAGGCCATTCGCCGCACAGAGGATCGCCGGTTCCTGACGGGGACCGGCCGCTATACGGACGACATCACCCTGCCGGGCATGGCGTTCGCCGCCGCGGCGCGCTCGCCCCATGCACACGGCGCGATCACGGCCGTGGACATCGAGGCCGCGCGGGCCATGCCCGGGGTGCTGGCTGTCCTGACGGCAGCCGACCTGGACGCGGCCGGGCTGGGCGAGATTCCCGTCGGGATGGCGGTCAAGAGCCGCGACGGCCGGCGCATGGGCACGCCGCCGCGCCCCACCCTGGCCCGCGACCGGGTGCTGTACCCCGGCGAGCCGGTCGCCTTCGTGGTGGCCGAGACCGCCCATGCCGCCCGCGACGCGGCCGAGGCCGTGCTGATCGACGTGGAGCCGCTGGCGGCGGTGGCGGACATGCCGGCCGCCCTGGCCGAAGGCGCGCCGGTGCTGCATCCCGAGGCGGCCCCCGGCAACGTCCTGTTCGACTGGCAGATGGGCGACACGGAGGCCACGGCGGCCCAGTTCGCCAGGGCGGCCCGAGTCGTCTCCCTGGATCTGGTCAACAATCGCCTGTCGCCCACCTTCATGGAGCCGCGCGGCGCCATCGGGGCCTTCGACGACGCGGACGGCCGCTACACCCTGTATACCGGCAGCCAGGGCTCGCACAATCTGCGGGCGGTGCTGGCCAAGAGCGTCTTCCGCCTGCCCGAGGACCGCTTCCGGGTCGTCTGTCCGGACGTGGGCGGCGGCTTTGGCACCCGCCTGTTTCTGATGAGCGAACACGTGCTGGTGCTGGTCGCCGCCCGCCAGCTCGGCCGCCCCGTCAAATGGATCGCCGAGCGCGCGGAGGGCTTCGCCAGCGACCTGCACGCCCGCGACCACCTGACCCACGCCGAGCTGGCGATGGATGCCGACGGCCGCTTCCTGGGCCTGCGGGTGGACATCCGCGCCAACCTGGGCGCCTTCTGCTCGCAGTTCGGGGCCTTCATCCCCACCATGGCCGGCGGTGCGATGTATGTGGGCCTGTACGACATTCCGGCAGCCACGGTGCGCAGTCGCGGCATCATGACCAACACGGTGGCGACGGATGCCTATCGGGGCGCCGGCCGGCCCGAGGCCGCCTATCTGCTGGAACGGCTGGTGGATGTGGCGGCGGCGGAGACCGGGCTGTCGCGCGACGAGATCCGGCGGCGCAACCTGATCGGGCCGGACGCCCTGCCCCACACCACCGCGCTGGGGCACGTGTACGACTCGGGAGATTTCGCCGGCCTGATGGCGCGCGCCATGGCCCGCGCCGACTGGACCGGGTTCCCGGCCCGCCGGGCCGAGTCCGAGGCCGCCGGGCGCCTGCGCGGCATCGGCCTGAGCTGTTATGTCGAGGCCTGCGGCGGCGGCCGGAACTTCTCGGAGCCCGCCACCGTCGGCGTGGACCCGGACGGCACGGTCACGGTGGTGATCGGCACCCAGTCCACCGGCCAGGGCCACGAAACCGCCTACGCCCAGATGGTCGCCGATGCGCTGGGCGTGCCGCTGGAGAGCATTCGCGTGCGCCAGGGTGATACGGACGAGGTGCCCGAGGGCAAGGGCACCGGCGGGTCGCGCTCCATTCCGGCCGGCGGGGCCTCGCTGGCCGCCGCGACGGACACCCTGATCGCCCGCGCCCGGGCGGTGGCGGCCCGCGTGCTGGAAGCCGAGGGGCCGGACGCCATCGAGCACGACCCCGAGACCGGCCTGTTCCGCCGGCCCGGCACCAACCGGACCCTGCATCTGGCGGAGGTCGCGGCCGCCGCGCGCGACCCCGCCCACCGGCCGGAGGACATGCCGGCCGGCGGCGGGCTGACCGCCACGGAGTCCTTCGTCGCCAGCCAGTTCACCTATCCGAACGGCTGCCATGTCTGCGAAGTCGAGATCGACCCCGACACGGGACAGACCGCCATCCTGCGCTACACCATCGTGGACGACATGGGCGTGGTCCTGAACCCGCTGCTGCTGGAAGGGCAGATCATCGGCGGCGCGGTGCAGGGCCTCTCCCAGGCGCTGTGCGAGCAGGTGATCTACGACCCCGACTCCGGCCAGTTGGTCACCGGCACGCTGCAGGACTACGCCCTGGCCCGGGCGCGCGACATCCCGGACTTCGCGTTCGAAGCCGTCGAGGACTATCCCTGCCGCACCAACCCGCTGGGCGTGAAGGGCGCGGGCGAGGCCGGCGCCATCGGCGCGGCCCCCGCCATCATGAACGCCGTCGTGGACGCCCTGTCGCCGCTCGGCGTCACCCATCTCGACATGCCCGCCACGCCGTTCCGGGTGTGGCGGGCGATCCAGGATCGCAGGAAAGCCGCCGCCCCATGACCACCGCTCCGGCCTCCGCCGCCACCGACCCCGCCCGCCTCGCCGCCTGGGCCACCGCGCTGGTGCCCGTCATCCGGGCCGCCGGGCGCGAGGTCATGGCCGTCTACGCCACCGACTTCGCCGTGGCCAACAAGGACGACACATCCCCGGTCACCGAGGCGGACGGACGCGCCGAGGCGGTCATCCTGGCGGCGCTGCGCGACCTGACGCCGGACATCCCGGTTGTGGCCGAGGAAAGTGTCGCCGCCGGCCACGTGCCCACCGTGGGGGACGGCCCGTTCTGGCTGGTGGATCCGCTCGACGGCACCAAGGAGTTCATCAAGCGCAACGGCGAGTTCACGGTGAACATCGGCCTTGTGGAGAACCGCGCGCCCATCCTGGGGCTGGTGCTCGCCCCGGCGCTGGAGACCCTGTACATCGGCCACGGTCCCGGCACGGCCCGGGTGATCCGGGACGGCGCGGCCCAACCCATCGCCTGCCGCACGCCGGGACCGGACGGTCTGGTGGTGCTGGCCAGCCGGTCGCACGGCGACAGCGACCGCATGGAAGCCTTCCTGTCCCGCTACACGGTGGCGGACCGCACCAACGCCGGCAGCTCGCTGAAGTTCTGCCGGCTGGCCGAGGGCGCGGCGGACCTCTACCCGCGCCTCGCCCCCACCTGCGAGTGGGACACGGCGGCGGCCCACGCGGTCCTGCTGGCGGCCGGTGGCCGCGTCGAGACCGAGGACGGCGCGCCCCTCGGCTACGCCAAGAACGCGCGTTTCCTCAACCCGCACTTCATCGCGCGCGGGGCGTGGCGGGATGCCGATCTTGGCCTCTGACAGAGCCCCCCTGCCGGTGGCCGCCCTGGTGGCCGCCGCCCTGCTGTGGCCCGGCGGCCCGGCGGAAGCGGACGGCGCGGTGGTGGGCATTCAGGGACGCGATGACCGGACGCCGGTGTTGACCGCCGACACGGCCGAGTCCGCCCCCTATCCCTGGCCCTGGCGCGCCATCGGCCGTCTGGACTGGGGCGGCGCGGCCCTCTGCACCGGCGCGCTGATCGCGCCCGATCTGGTGCTGACGGCCCGGCACTGCATGGCGTCTCGCGGCGCCCCCATCCCGGAGGCATCCGGCCTGACCTTTGCCGCCGGATACCGATTCGGGGTCGCGGAGACGACCACCGCCGGCGCGGAGATTCTGGCGCCGCCCGCGGAGTCCCAGACCCAGGATTTCGCCGTCGTGCGGCTCGCCACCGGCCTGAACATCCCGCCGATCCCGCTGGCGTCCGACGACAGGCTGAGCTTGATCCTGGCCGCGCCCAGCCACGTGGTCCTGCCCAGCTACAGCCGCGACCGGCCGGACGTGCTGTCCGTGCACGACCGCTGCATCCTGGACGGCCAATTCGGCCAGCCGTTCTGGTACCATACCTGCGACGGGCCGTCGGGGGCCTCGGGCGCACCGATCCTGGTCGGCATGGACACGGACCCGTCCGGGGCCCGGATCGCCGGGGTCCTGATCGGGTACACCACGGCCGGGCCGCCGCCCCATGGCGTCATGATTCCGGCCCCGGTCATCCGCGCGTTCCTGCGAGCGCAGGGGCTGGCGATCGCCGACGCCCCCGCACCGGATGGCAGACCATGAGACACAGAGGGGCGATCCCGCCACCCAGGACGACACCGGGTCACACGGGTGCCCCGCGACTCCCACGCCGGGGATGGTTGACCCGGGCGATCGGAGCCCTCGTCTTCGCGGGGCTTCTGAGCGGCGCGGGCGGGCTCGCCGGGGCAACCGAGTTGCCGGGCATCCATGGCGCCGACGACCGCCGCCCGGTGATAACCGGCGGTCCACCCAAGCGCGGCGAGTACCCCTGGCCCTGGCAGGCCATCGGCCGGGTCAACCGGGGCACGGGCGGTTTCTGCACCGGCACGCTGATCGCCCCGGATCTGGTGCTGACCGCGCAGCACTGCCTCGCCAGTCGGCGCGTGGGCACCCTGCCGCCGGTGAGCATGCATTTCGTGGCGGGATATCGGTTCGGCGGCTTCGAGGGTCACAGGCTGGCCGCCGAACTCATCCGGCCGGAGCGGGATGGCCCCCGCAATGACTTCGCCATCCTGCGCCTGACCGAGCCCCTGGACATCACGCCCATTCCGCTGGCCCCCGCACCCGACGCCCGCCGTCACCCGGCGACGCATGCGCGGGTGATGCTGGCCGCCTATGCCCAGGACCGGCCGCACCTGCTCAGCGTACACGAGAACTGCGTGATGCAGGGCCTGACGGAGGGGCCCCTGTGGCGCCACGACTGCGACGGCCCCAAGGGCTCGTCGGGCGGCCCGATCCTGGTGGGCGCGGCAGAGGACGGGGGCGCCCCGCGCGTCGCCGGCATCTCCATCGGCTTCGCCACCAGCGGGCCGTTGCCGCGCGGGATCATGGTGCCCACCCCCGTGATCCGCGCCTTTCTGGACGCGCGCGGCATCACGGTGGAGTGAGCCCGGAACCGGGACTCCGGTCGGATCAGGCCGCCGTGGCCGTCTCCACGCCCTTGTCCTTGAGCAGGGTCTGCAGTTCGCCCTCGGCGGCCATCTCGCGCACGATGTCGCAGCCGCCCACGAACTCGCCCTTCACATAGAGCTGGGGAATCGTCGGCCAGTTGGAGAAGTCCTTGATGCCCTGGCGGATTTCCTCGTCCTCCAGCACGTTGACGCCCTTGAACTTCACGCCGATGTGGCTGAGCACCTGAACGACGGCGGCGGAAAAGCCGCACTGCGGGAACATCGGCGAGCCCTTCATGTAGAGCACGACGTCGTTGCTCGTGATTTCCTCGCGGATGCGCGCTTCGACCGGGGTATCGCTCATGGGAGACTGTCCTTCACTGGCAGGCCGCCGCAGGGGCGACGGTCCCGAAATGACACCGAACGGAATACGGAGTAATTTGGTCCTGTATCCGTGCCGGAGGATATGGCATCGCCCGCCCGGCCTGTCAACGCGGGCCGTCTATCACACCCCTGGGCAATCGGGCGAAAGGACGTGTGGGCACAAAGGCGCGGTGTAGGGCGGTGTCGAATCCGCCGCGAGTCAGCGATGCGGCGGGTTGCGCCTTCGGCGCGAACCCGCCCTACGGGGTTTCGCCTTTCGCCAAACGCGCCGTCACCCGGTGGCCCTGGCCTACCACACCAGCGCGGGAATGGCGGCGATCGGGGACTGACTCTCGGCCGCGCACAGGGCCGTGACCCGGTCCGTCTCCGGCGTCTGGCCATAGGAGGTCAGGCCCAGCGGTTCGGCGAACAGGCCGCCGGCCACGAACACCGAGTCGATGCCGGCGGCGGCGGCCCCGGCGATGTCCGTATGCAGGCCGTCACCCACCACCAGCACCCGGCGCCGGTCGGCGAGGCCCATGCGGTCCATCACCAGGTCATAGATCGCCGGATCCGGCTTGCCCCGGTCGATGACGGCCCCCCCCATCTCGGCATAGCGCGCGGCGACGGCGCCGGCGCAGATCACCTTGCGGCCCTCGCGGATCACCTCGTGGTCCGGGTTGGCGCAGACCATGGGCAGCGCCCGCGCCCGGCAGCGATTCAGCCGGTCCTCGTAGTCCGCCACCGTCTCGTCGAACGACCACGGCCCCGTATTGAGCACGAAGTCGGCCGCCTCCGGGCTCTCGACCACCGTGATGTCGTCCAGGCCCTCGAAGATGCTGCGGTCCCGCGCCGGCCCCAGATGCCAGCAGCGCGCGCCCAGCGCGGCAAAGGCCGGATCGCTGCGCCGACGCAGTTCCTGGTGGACGGCGTCCCCGGACGACAGGATGTCGTCGTACAGGTCGCGCGGGATGCCCATCCCGGCCATGGTTTCGACCAGGGGCGCGGACAGACGCGGCGCGTTGGTGAGCAGCAGGGTGCGCAGCCCGGACGCCTTGATGGCGGCCAGGGCGTCCGTTACCCCGGGATAGGCCGTGTTGCCGTCGTGGAGCACGCCCCACAGGTCGATGATGAGACCGTCCCGGCCGGCGCAAAGATCGCGCAGGCCGGGTAGCACGGGAATGGCAGGGGTCATGCGGCGGCGGCCTGCCGGTCCGCACCCACCACCTGCTGCATGGACTCGAAGCCCTCGGCCTGCATCATCTCCAGCAGCTCGGTCTTGAGCTTCGGGATCAGGCGCGGCCCGAAGTAGGCGAGCGCCGAATACATCTGCACCGCGCTGGCCCCGGCCTTCAGGCGGATCATGATGTCGGCCGCGCTGTCCACGCCGCCGACCGAGATGATCGGCATCCGCCCGTACAGTCGGGCAACGAAGAAGTGCAGCACCTCCATGGCGCGGTCCTTCAGTGGCGCACCGGACAGGCCGCCCGCCTCCTGCTTGGCCGGGTGCTGGAGCGACTCCGGCCGGGCGGTGGTGGTGTTGATGGCGATGATGCCGTCCAGCGGGTTCTCGGGCTCCAGCGCCACGCGCGCGATGTCGTCCAGCTCCGCATCCGTCAGGTCCGGCGAGACCTTGAGGCACAGCGGCGGCTGGACGCGGGTCGGCATGGCGGCCCGCGTGCGGCGGATCACGGCCCGCAGCGAGTCGGCGGCCTGGAGCTGGCGCAGCCCCTCGGTGTTGGGCGAGGACAGGTTGAGCACCAGGAAGTCGGCGTGCGGCCCCAGCACGGCGGCCAGGGTGGCGTAATCGTCGGCGGCGTGCTCCAGCGGCGTATCGGCGTTCATGGCCAGGTTGACGCCGACGAAGCCCCGGTCCTCCCAGCGCGGCCGGCGCGACAGCCGGTCGTAGGCGACGATCATGCCGTCGTTGTTCAGGCCCATGCGGTTGATGACCGCGCCGTCTTCCTGCAACCGGAACAGGCGCGGGCGCGCGTTGCCGGGCTGCGGGCGGGGGGTGATGCCGCCCACTTCGACGAAGCCGAAGCCCATGCGCAGGCAGGCATCCGGCACCAGGGCGTTCTTGTCGTAGCCGGCGGCGAGCCCGATGGGGTTGTTGAACCGCTTGCCCCAGATCTCCACGCCCAGCGCCGGATCGTCCGGCGGCGGCAGCGTCGGGCCCATGCCGCGTGCGAGCGTCCGGATGCTGAGGTCATGGGCCTTCTCAGGGTCCATGGCCTGCAGCAGGCCGAGAAACATGGAATCGACGGCTTTCATAGTCCGAGATCTCCCGGTGAATTGGACAGCGTGGGGAACATGAGGTGGCCTTCCCGGTCCTCGGGCACCGGCAGGGCCGCCATCACGGCCTCCAGCGGAATGGTGCCATACAGATGCGGGAACAGGGCGCCGCCCCGGCTGGGCTCCCACCGCAGGTCGCCGGCGACCTTTTCGCCGTCCACGATCAGCAGCATCAGGGGCCGCACGCCCGCGTAATGCAGACGCGCCGTGTCCTCGACCTGACCGGCTTCCGACAGGTGAATGTAGCCGTCCCGCGTATCCACGTCGGTGCCTTCGAAGACACCCGACAGGGCGGCGGCCCGCCAGTCGTCGGCGTGGCAGAGGCGATAGACAAGGCGCGGGTACGGCGCGGCGGCGGGATCGGTCGTCATGGCGCGGAGACTATCCGATTTCCCCGGGGCTGGACACCCTTTCCGGCAGCCCCTGCGACGCGCCCTCGCCTCCCCTGCCCGGCACCCTAGAGTCGCGACAGCCAGGGCGCCGCGGCGGGCGCGAGCAGGACCTGCGCGCCCTTGGCCTCGTAGGTCAGGCGGCGGACGGGACCGTGCGCGGCGGCGATCCGGGACTCGGCCAGGGCGGCGGTCTCGCGCTCTCCGGGCCGGTGGGTGTCATCGAACACCACCACGCCCCCCGGCGTCAGCGCCGCCGGGATCACGTCCAGCGCGCCGACCCGGCCGAAGCGGCGCGCCCCGCCCGGCCCGTCCACCAGGATCAGGTCGTAGGGACCGGCGCGAACATCGTCCGGCAGCGCATAGGCCCGCATGGCGTGGCCGTCGTGCCGCCGGGTCTCGGCCGGGCACAGCCGCACGTCGTGGCGCACCCGCGCCGCCAGATCGTCCCGCCAGCCGGGATCGCTCTCCACCGTCTGGAGGGTCATCGGAAAGCGGTCCGACAGCGCATCCAGCAGCAGGGTGGATTGCCCGCCGCCCAGGTCCAGCACGCGCGCGGGCCGGTGCAGCTCGATCAGGCGCACGATCAGGAACAGCAAGGACGCATTGGCCCCGGCCCCGAACGGACGGTAGATCAACGGAAGGTCCAGCGCGCGCAGGCGATCCCGGAACACCTCGAAATACAGCACCTCGTCGGTGACGGGGGCCATGACGGCGGCCGCACGTCGGCGCATGAATTTGGTCAGCCCCATGTCCGCTCCCACTGGGGGATCCGCCGAGCGCCCCCCGCGGCCAGCCCCGATTTAGTCCTCGTCGTCCGTCTCGCGGACGATATACACCGAACACCGGCAGTGACGCGAGACCCGCGCCGCGTTCGGCCCCATGATGAAGTCCTGCAACTTGGGCTTGTGCGCACCCATCACGACCAGATCCGCCGAAATCTCTTCGGCCATGGCCAGGATCTGTTCGTAGGTGGAGCCGTGGCAGATGATGTGCTGCACGTGCTTGTCCGAGCCCAGCGTCTCGCGCGTGAAGCGGTGCAAGGCGACCTGGGTGTCATGGATCATCCGGTCGGCGGCGTCGTCGCGGAAATAGGTGCTGACGTTGCCGTCCAGCGGCGGCAGCACGGTGATGACGCACAGCTTGGCCTCGTAGAACCCGGCCAGGCGGGCGCCTTCCCGCAGGACCCGCCGGTGCATCTCGGCATGATCCAGATCCACGGCGACGAGAACGGTCTTGGGCATGGTTGTGCCTCCCTTGCCTCCCGGGTCAGGCGTG
Organism: Roseospira navarrensis; assembly: GCF_009601025.1. Taxonomy (GTDB): domain Bacteria; phylum Pseudomonadota; class Alphaproteobacteria; order Rhodospirillales; family Rhodospirillaceae; genus Rhodospira; species Rhodospira navarrensis. The sequence goes on from NZ_WIVE01000033.1 coordinate 27,277, forward strand.
CGCCTCGGCCTCTTCGGCCCGCTGGCGCCGCCGCTGGATCAGCGCGACGACCGCAAACAGCAGGAACGCGGGGATGAAGAACAGTTCCTTCGGCGGCCGGTCCGTGGCCACCTCCAGTTCGACCAGTTGCCAGTCGAAATCGATGCCGAGTTGCTCCGACGGCCCCCCGAACGCCAGGTTGTCCACGTAGTAGTCGCCGTCCTCCACCCGGAACTCGATGCCGGCGTTTTCACTCAGCCGGGTCTCGCCGTCCGCACCGGCCTCGCCCAGCGGCAGCAGGTATTTCGCATCCACCGGATCGCCCATCAGGTTCTCGCCGACCAGGCGGACCTGCAGGCTCTCGCCCGCCCCGGCATCCTCGGCCATCTGGTACACATCGGCGGCCGGCCGGGTCTCGAACTCAGGCGTAATCATGTCCAGAAAGAACCCGGGCCGGAACAGCGTGAACGCGATCAGGATCAGGGCCACGCTCTCCCACAGCCGGGATCGCGTGAACATGAAGCCCATGGACCCGGCCGCGAACAGCAACATGGCGATGAGCGCGACGACGAACACGAACACCGCCTGCACCGGCCCCACGTCGATCAGCAGCAGGTCGGTGTTGAAGATGAACAGGAACGGCAGCAGCGCCGTCCGGATGGAATAGAAAAACGCCTGGAAGCCGGTCTTGAGCGGATCGCCGCCGGAGATCGCGGCGGCGGCGAAACTGGCCAGCCCCACCGGCGGTGTCACGTCCGCCATGATGCCGAAGTAGAACACGAACATATGAACGGCGATCAGCGGCACGATCAGGCCGGACTGGGCGCCCAGCTCGACCACCACACCGGCCATCAGCGACGACACCACGATGTAGTTGGCCGTGGTCGGCAGGCCCATGCCCAGCACGATGGAGATCAAGGCCACGAAGAACAGCATGGCCAGCAGGTTGCCGCCGGAGAGGAACTCGACGAACTCCGCCATCACCTGACCGACGCCGGTCAGCGTCACCGAGCCCACGATGATGCCGGCGATGCCCATGGCGCAGGCCAGCCCGATCATGTTGCGCGCGCCGATGATGAGGCCGGCCGCCACGTCCTCCCAGCCCTCCTTTGCCCGCATCAAAACGCTGGCGTCGCCCCGGAACAGCGCCTTCAGGGGCTTCTGGGTGACCAGGATGCCCAGCATGAAGACCGAGGACCAGAACGCCGACAGGCCGGGCGACTTGCGCTCGATCATCAGCAGGTACATCAGCAGCAGGATCGGCAGCAGATAGTGCATGCCGGTCTTGAAGATGGTGCCCGTGGACGGCAGGTGGTCGATGGTCTCGAAGCTCAGGTCGAGGTCGGGCGCCTTCGAGGCGTACCAGACCGAGGTCACGTAGGCGATCGCCAGCACCGCCACCAGGGTGGGTGTCGAGGCCGGACCGACCGCGCCGTCCAGCAAATCGACCACCACGCCGGCCACGTACAGCGTGCCACCGGCGATCACCAGCGAGATGGCGATGATGAACACGGCGCCCAGGATGAACTTCACCGGGTGCATGGTGGAGGTGCCGGTCATGCCGGATTTCAGCGCCTCCAGATGCACGATATAGATGAGCGCGACATACGAGATCGCGGCCGGCACGATGGCGGTCTTGACGACCTCGACATAGGACACGCCGACGTATTCGGTCATCAGGAACGCCACCGCGCCCATGACCGGCGGAGTCAGCACGCCGTTGATGGACGAGGACACCTCGATCGCGCCGGCCTTGGTGGCGGAGAAGCCCACCCGCTTCATCAGCGGGATGGTGAAGGTGCCCGTGGTCACCACGTTGGCGATGGACGAGCCGGAAATCAGGCCCGTGGCCGCCGAGGCGATGACGGCCGCCTTCGCCGGACCGCCCCTCAGATGCCCCAGGGCCGAAAACGCGAGTTGCAGGAAGTAGTTGCCGGCGCCGGCCTGGTTCAGCAGCGCCCCGAACAGCACGAACAGGAACACGAACCCCGAGGACACACCGAGCGCGACACCGTAGACGCCCTCGGTGGTCAGCATCAGGTGGCTCATGGCCTTCTCGAATGAGGCGCCCTTCCAGCGCACCACGTCCGGCAGAAGCTCCGACGAGCCGAAGAACACATAGGCCAGGAACACCACGGCCACGCCCATGAGCGGGATGCCCAACGACCGCCGCCCGGCCTCCATCAGCAGCACCAGCCCGATCCCGGCCATCACCAGATCGGTGGTGTTGGGGATGCCGGTGCGCGCGGCGATGCCGTCGTAATCCCAGAACAGGTAGGACGCGGTCGCGGCCGCCACGGCGGCCACGATCCAGGTCAGGATCGGAATATGGTCGCGCGGCCCGCTCTTGGACGCGGGAAAGGCGAGGAACGCCAGCAGGACGGCGAAACCGAGGTGGATCGCCCGGGTCTGGGTGTCGTTGTAGACCCCGATCCCGAGGACGAACGGCAGCGGCGAGGCGATCCACAACTGGAACAAGGACCAGATCAGGGGAACGACCCACAGAAACGAGCGCGAAAACCAGTGCTTCGGCGCCCGGGCGCCGGTATCGGCCTCCGCGATGATGTCGTCGTAGTCGTTCGCCTTTTCGGCCTCGGTGGTCATGGGCCCTCTCCCTGCCGGGCGGTCTCACCTGTGTCGGAACGGCGAACGCCGCGATTCCGGATCCGGAACCGCGGCGTCCTGCCGGGGCCGGATTACATCCAGCCGCGCTCCTCGTAGTACTTCACCGCGCCCGGGTGCAGGTCGGCGGACAGGCCGTCCTTGATCATCTCGGACTCCTGCAGGCGCGAGAACGCCGGGTGCAGCTTCTTGAAGTCCTCGAAGTTGTCGAACACGGCGCTGACCACCGCATAGACCACGTCATCCGGGGTCTCGGCGGCCGTCACGAAGGTCGCCTTCGGGCCCCAGGACGGAATGTCGTCCGGGTTGCCGGGGTACATGCCGCCCGGGATGGTGGCGCGGGCATACGCCTTGTTCTCTTCCAGCAGCGTGTCGATGCCCGGGCCCTCAAGCGCAATGATGTTCACGTCGCAGGTGGAGGTGGCTTCCTGCGACGAGCCGTTCGGCAGGCCGGCGGCCCAGATGGTGGCGTCGATCTTGCCGTCGCACAGCGCGGTCGCCTGTTCGGACGACTTCAGCTCGGCGGCCAGAGCGAAGTCCTCGGGGCTGAGATCGGAGTACGCCAGCAGGGTCTCGGCCAGCACGCGGGTGCCGGAGCCGGGGTTGCCGATGTTGATCTTCTTGCCCTCGAAGTCGGCCACCGTGTCGATGCCGGCATCGGCGCGCGCCATCACGTGCAGCGGCTCCGGATGGAGCGAGAACAGCGCGCGCAGTTCGGGATACGGGCCGTCGCTTTCGAACGAACCCGTGCCTTCCAGGGCGGACGCCTGCACGTCGGACTGCACCACGCCGAAGTCCAGTTCGTCCTGGCGGATGGTGCGGGTGTTGTAGACCGACCCGCCGGTGGACTCCACCGAGCAGCGGATGCCGTGGTCCTTGCGGTCCTTGTTGACCAGACGGCAGATCGCGCCGCCGGTGGGGTAGTACACCCCGGTCACGCCGCCGGTGCCGATGGTAATGAACTGGTCGGCCGCGGCGCTGCCCGAGAAGGCGACGCTGGCCGCCAGCGCGGCGCCGGCGAATTTGACGTGGGTCATCTTCATCGTGGTGGTCTCCCTGTTTTCTGAACGGTCAGGAGGGTGGAAACGCAGGACACTCGTCCCCTGCGAATTCGTCAAGCAGGCGGTTCTGCTCGGCGACTGTCCGGATCCGCGCCTCGCCGGCGGGACCGGCCCGCGCCACCAGCATGCCTGTCAGGGTCTCGATCAGGACAAGGGTGGCGGCGTAGGAGGAAAAGAACTGGGGGCTGTCGATGCGGTGGATGAAGCGGAAGTCCGCCCGGGCGAGGCCGGGGAACGCGTGGCTGTCCGTCAGGACGACGAGGCGCGCCCCGGCGCGGGCGGCGGCCTCGACCGCCTTCACCGCCCGCCGCGCATAGGGCGCCTTGGAAATCACGATCACCGCATCCTGCGGCCCGAGTCCGGCCAGCGCCCCGGCCATGGTCGCGCCGTCCTGGCCGGCGAGGCACCAGCGGTCGCTGAACCAGCCGGCCATGTAAGACAGATAGTGGGCCACACCGGCCGATCCCAGGGCCCCGACCACGACGACCCGCCGGGCGGTCGCAAGGCAGTCGGCCGCGGCCTCCAGCTCGGCCGGATCGATGTCGGCAAGCAGGGCCTCGATGTTGGCGGTGCAGGCTTTCACCTGGCGCGGCAGCAGGGGGCGGTCCGGGTCGTCCCGCAGCCGGCGGGCCTTGTCCGGGAAGCTGTCCAGGCGGCTTTCGATCTCCGCCCGCGCCTGATCGCGCAGCGCCTCATAGCCCTCGAACCCGAGCGCGCGGGCGAGCCGGGAATAGCTGGCGGGCGAGACCCCGCTGGCCCCCGCCACCGCCCGAAGGCTGCGGGTGGCCACTTCGACGCGGTGCGCGGCCACGTAGTCGGCCGCCGCACGCAGGGACTCGCTCAGGTCGGCATACCGGGCGGAAATGGCGTCCAGGAGCAGGGGAGGCCGAACCGGATCTGTCATGCGCGGCGGCGTTTCATGTGTTTCAACTATTGCCTCTGCGTGAAACAACTGTACTATGCCGTGACCCTCTCACCTTGATCCGGATGCGCGGCGCCATGCCTTCGAAGCCCCTTCCCGCACAGGCCTCCGTCGTTGTCATTGGCGGCGGCATCATGGGCTGCTCGACCCTCTATCATCTGGCCCGGATGGGTGTGGGTGACGCCATCCTGGTGGACCGGAACAGATTGACCTCCGGGACCACGTGGCATTCCGCCGCGCAGGTCCGCGCGCTTCGGCATTCCCGAAACTTGACACGAATGATCCAGTATTCCGTCGATCTTTACAACCGTCTGGAAGCAGAAACCGGCCAGGCGGTGGGGTGGATCGGGGAAGGATCCCTGTCCATCGCCACCACCCCGGACCGCCTGACCCACATAAAACGACAGGCCGCCCTCGCCCATTCCTATGGCATTCCGGCCTGCACGATCCCCGCGGGCGAGGCCGCCGAGCGCTGGCCCCTGATGAACGCCGCCGATGTGCTGGGCGCGGTCTGGTCACCGGAGGACGGACGGGTCAGCCCCTCCGACGTCTGTGCGGCGCTGGTGAAGGCGGCAAAGCGGCTGGGCGCGACCTTCTTCGAACAGACGGGGGTGAGCGGCATCCTGACCGAGACCGGCCGCATCCGGGGCGTCGAGACCACGCAGGGCACCGTGATGTGCGACGCCGTGGCCGTGTGCGCCGGCCTGTGGTCGCGCGAGGTGGCCACCATGGCCGGCGCCGACGCGCCGCTGTGGCCCTGCGAGCATTTCTACATGCTGACCAAGCCGGTGCAAGGCATCTCCGGCAACCTGCCTACCCTGAGCGATCACGACAACCATCTGTATATCCGCGATGATTCCGGCGGTCTTCTGGTCGGCTGCTTCGAGCCCATGGGCAAGGCCATCCCGCCCGGCGTGCTGACCGAGACCTTCGAATTCGCGCTGCTGCCCGAGGACTGGGCGCATTTCGAACCCATGGCCGAACGCGCCCTGCACCGCCTGCCCGTGCTGGAACAGGCCGAGGTGCGCATGCTGCTGAACGGGCCGGAGAGCTTCACGCCGGACGGCACCTTCATGCTGGGCGAGACCGCCGAGACCCGGGGTCTGTTCCTGGGCTGCGGCATGAACTCGGTGGGCATCGCGGCGGGGGGCGGCGCGGGCATGAACCTGGCCCACGCCATCGTGCACGGCCACACCGCCTATGACCTGGGCGAGGCCGACGCCATGCGGTTCGCCCCCGTGTTCAATTCGGTCGAGCACCTGATGGCGCGCGCCCCGGAGGTGTTGGGCACGCACTACGCGATCGCCTATCCCGGCATGCAATTCCGGACCGCGAGAGACCTGCGCCCCCTGCCGCTGGACGCCGAGCACCGCGCCGCCGGGGCCCACATGGGGCAGGTCTACGGCTGGGAACGGCCGCTCTACTACGGCAAGACCGCCGAGCCCGTGCTGCGGTTCGGGCGCCCGGACTGGTTCGAAGCCGTGGGCGCCGAGGTCCGCGCGGCCCACGAGGCGGCCGCCGTGTTCGATGCCTCCCCCTTCGGCAAGATCGAGGTGGAGGGTCCCGACGCCGAGGCCTTCCTCCGCCACACCTGCGCGGGCCAGGTGGGCCGCGCGCCGGGCGCGGTGATCTACACCGCCGTGCTGAACGACCGCGGCACCTATGAAAGCGACCTGACCGCTCAACGCCTGACGGAAACGCGCTACCGCCTGTTCGTGGGGACGACCGCCATCCGGCGCGATCTGGCTTGGTTCCGCCGCCATGCCGAGGGCTTCGCCGTCACGGTGACGGACCGCACGGAGGATTTCGCCGTGCTCGGCCTCATGGGGCCGGACACGCCCCGGATCGCCGCCGCCATCGGGTGCCCGGCGCTGAACGCCATCGGCTATTTTCGCCATGCCGCGGTCGAGATCGCCGGCCATGCCGTGCGCGCGGCCCGGCTCTCCTACGTGGGCGAGGCCGGATGGGAGATCACCCGCCGGGTCGAGGCGGCGCGGGATGTCTACGCGGCCCTGACCGGCGCGGGCGCGGCGCCGGCCGGCCTGTACGCCCAGACCGCGATGCGAATCGAAAAGGGCTTCCTGGCGATGGGCCACGAACTGGATTCGGACATCACGCCCGTCGAGGCCGGGCTGGCGGGCCTGACCCGAAAGGCCGGCGGCTTCATCGGAGCGGAGGCCCTGCGCGCCCGGCGCGCCGAGGGGGCCTGTGCACGGATCGTCTCCCTCACGCTGGATGATCCCCAGGCCGTGCCCTTGGGCCACGAGCCCGTCCACCTGGGCGACCGGATCATCGGCGACACCACGTCCTGCGCCTTCGGCTACCGCATCGGGCGGCCGGTCGCGCTGGCGGTCCTCAAGGACCTGTCCACGCCGGTCGAGACCGGAACCCGGGTTCAGGTGGACATCGCGGGTCACCGGCTCGACGCGACCGTGACATGGGGGCCACTTTACGACCTGCAAGGCGCGCGCATGCGCCCTGACGAGAACACGCCCGGCTAGGGCCTGTTGACAATAGGAGGCGCGGCCACGGTTGAGGCGAAAACGGTCAGAGATCAGGAGCGAGGACGAAGGACATGCCGCGCATATTCAAGGACAAGCGACGCCATCTCGGGCCGTTTTCGCCCAATCCCGAAGGGACGGGCCGGGATTTCCCGCTGGGCAGCGTCGCGCATGGCTTGTGTGGGACCTGCCACACGGCGCCATCCGCTCCTTGCCAGCGAAAAACCCCGGCCCGCCGTGACCGTGCCCCTAATGTCAACAGGCCCTAATACGCGGTCATGACGCGCGCATCCAGTTCGACCACGGACCCGGACCGTTGCTTGCCGAGCGCCCAAAGCAGGTCTTGCCCCCAGGTCGCCTTTGACACCACCTGAACGGTCACGACGAACGAGCCCGAATCGGGCACATCCACCGTCTTGGTCAGGCTGCCCGACCGGAACGACAGCGACACCGTGTCGTGGGGAATGGCCACGCTGGAAACCCGGCCCAGCACGCCCAGCCGTTCGGCGCCCCCCCGGCCCGCCGTGTTGGCGTAGACCAGGATCGGGGTCGAACTCGCCAACCCTTTTTGCGAATACTGGATGACCGCCTGACGAGTGCTGGCTGGCTGGACCGCCGACTCGCGCGTGAACACCGGGTCCTTGGCATGGGCGCTGGCGATGAACAATCCCCCGGGCATCACGGCGGCCGTGGGCTGCTCGACGGTGCGCGATAGCGCGGCGACCTCGGCTTCGGCCTCGGCCCGCCCCTGCCCGTCAGACAGGCCGCCGACGATATTGGTGACGATGCCCGGGGCCGAGATCCCCACGATCAGCGCCTGACGCAGCTCCGTCTGACGAAACGCGATGCACAGCACGATGCCGATCAGCGCGAAGATGGCCAGCCCGACCAAAAGCCCGATTTCCGGCAGCGGGTTGCCCGGGTTCGAGACATAGGTCCCGGCGATGCGCGACAGCGTCGGCAGCATGCCGCCGATGGCCGCCATGGTGCAGGCGGCGACCCATTCCTGGGTGGTCAATGCCCGGTGGCCCGGCCGATGCAACGCTTCCGTGCTCATGGGGAGATCTCCCATCCACGTGACCGCTGGCCCGGGTCGCGGGTGGGGGGCGCGGTCGCCCACCCGCAGCCGGGACCATCATATCGCCACAATACCAAGCCGCGGCGCCGACCTGAACAAAAATATAAGCATAATTGTCACAAATTTTTGATAGTTTTGCCCGAGAGCAGCAGAGCAAGGAGGGACGCATCGGTGGTGCGGCGATGCAGGCCCCCGCCGCCTTACTCCCCCGGCGCGACCGCTTCCCTGCATGGGGGCCGCCCTGCTACGCTTGGGTCCCGGCGAGCCGGTCTCGCCACACCTTGATCCTGGGAGAGATGCCCCGTGCCCCTCCGCGCGACACTCACCGCCGCCACGATCGTCGCCGCCCTGACTGCTGCTTCCGTGACGCCGACCCGCGCCCAGACCCCGGGCGACACCAGCGACCCCCGCATCGCCGTGCCGCTGCCGGCCGCGGTCGCCGAGGCCCTGCGCGCCGAGATGCGCGGGCACATGCGCTCGCTCGACGACATCCTGTACGCCCTGTCCGAGGGCGACTATGACGAAGCCGCCGACATCGCCGTGGTCCACTGGGATTTCGCCCACCGCATGTGGGAGGCGATGGAAGACCAGGGCATGAGCCCCGAAGAAATCGCGGCGCGCAAGGCCGCCATGCGCGATGCCATGACGGCCGCCGGCATGGAGCCCGGATCGGGACAAGGCCCCGGCGGCGGCATGGGCCAGGGCATGGGCCAGGGCATGGGCATGGGACGCGGCGGCGGCATGGCCATGGGGCCGGGGCCGGGCCGCTTCATGCCGGAAAACTTTCGCATGATGGGCCAGAGCTTCCACGCCGCCGGTCAGCGCTTCGCCGAGCAGGCCCGCGCCATGGGCGAGTCCCCGGACGCCGCCGAGGTGACTGCCCTCATGGGCAGCCTGCAGGAGGTCACGGCGGTGTGCCGGTCGTGCCACGACACCTTCCGCCTGATAATCGAGGACGGCTCCTGAGCGCCTGCGCGCCCAGGGCAACGGGCTCAGGTCAACATGACGGCACGGTCCGCTCGGCCGGAACAGGCCTCTCGAGATCCCTCGTCTCGCTTCGCTCACTCGGGATGACACGCTACAATTATAAGATGTCATCCTGACGCCGCGAAGCGGCTGAAGGACCTCGAGCGCAGGCCTCCGACCCGCTGAAACGACCTGGAAGAGCGATGCCGTTACCCTGAGCCCGTTGCCCTGCCTGCACGCCGTGCCCCTTGAGCGCACCGAGGCGGCGGGCTAAACCCGCGCGATGATCGACACCCCCGCCCCGGCCGCGCCGCCCGCCTTCCACTACACCGCCTTCGCCACCGACGGCGCGGCCCGCCTGGGCCGCGTCGAGACCGCGCACGGCAGCTTCGACACGCCCGCCTTCATGCCCGTGGGCACCGCCGGCACGGTCAAGGCCATGCGCCCGGACAGCGTCGCGGCGACCGGGGCCCAAATCGTGCTGGGCAACACCTACCACCTGATGCTGCGGCCGGGCGCGGAGCGGGTCGCGCGGCTGGGCGGCCTGCGGCGGTTCATGAACTGGCCGGGGCCGGTGCTGACGGACTCGGGCGGCTTTCAGGTCATGAGCCTCGCGAAGCTGCGCACCCTGACCGAGGACGGCGTCACCTTCCAGTCGCACATCGACGGGTCGCGCCACCACCTGACGCCCGAACGGTCCATGGCGATCCAGGGGCTGCTGGACTCCACCATCACCATGGCCTTCGACGAATGCACCCCCTACCCCGCCACCCGGGAGCAGGCGGCGGAGTCCATGAACCTGTCCATGCGCTGGGCCGCGCGCTCCCGGGCCGCGTTCCAGGCGCGGCCGGGCTATGCCCTGTTCGGGATCGTCCAGGGGGGCGTGTTCGACGACCTGCGCCGGGAGTCGGCGGCCGCGCTGAGGGACATCGGCTTCGACGGCTACGCCATCGGCGGGCTTGCGGTGGGAGAGCCGCACGCGGAGATGCTGCGGGTGCTGGAGGGCATCGCGCCCCACCTGCCCCAGGACCGTCCGCGCTATCTGATGGGCGTGGGTCGGCCCCGCGACATCATCGAGGCCGTGCGGCGCGGCGTGGACATGTTCGACTGCGTCATGCCCACCCGCTCGGGGCGCACGGCGCAGGGGTTCACGTGGCGGGGGACCGTCAACCTGCGCAACGCCCGCCACGCCGATGACCCCCGGCCCCTTGACGAGACCTGCGGCTGCCCGTGCTGCCGGGGGTACTCGCGCGCGTATCTGCATCACCTGATCCGCGCGAACGAGATGCTCGGCCCCATGCTGCTGACCTGGCACAACATCCAGCACTATCAGGACCTGATGGCCGGCCTGCGGGCCGCCATCGCCGAGGGACGCTTTCAGGCCCACGCGGCGTCGGTGCTGGCGGAGATGGAGGCGGGCGACCTTCCGCCCCTCGCCTGACCTCCCGGACACGGAACCGGGCGGAGGCCCGGAGGCCCCCGCCCGTCATCCCGCCCTGCTCGCGGCGGGTTGCGCTCTGGCGTCCGCCGTCGCCGGCGTGGCCCCGATGTCCTGGGCCTTCGGCGCGATGAACCGCAGCACGAAGTAGCCCGCCAGACCCGAGAGGATCGAGCCGCCCAGCACACCGATGCGCACATCGTCGCCGTATTCCGGATAGTGCTCGAAGCCCAGCGTGCCGATGAACAGGCTCATGGTGAAGCCGATGCCCGTGAGCAGCGAGACCCCGTAGATGTGCATCCAGGTCACGTCCTCGGGCAGCTTGCACAGCCGCAGCTTGCCGCCCAGCCACACGCAGCCCATCACCCCGATCTGCTTGCCCACGAAAAGACCCAGAGCGATGCCCAGCGGCACCGGCGCCAGCAGGCTCGCGAGGGTCATGCCCTGCACCGAGACCCCGGCGTTCGCGAACGCGAACAGCGGCAGAATGGCGTAGGCGACCCAGGGGTGAAGCTCATGCTCCATGTGGCCGGCCAGATCCTTCTGGTCCTTGCCGCGCTCGCCCAGCGGGATCGCCAGCGCCAGCGCCACACCGGCCAGCGTGGCGTGCACCCCGCTCTTCAGCACGCAGACCCACAGGATCACGCCGACGATCACATAGGGTGACACCTTGCGCACGCCGGCCAGGTTCAACACCGTCAGCACCGCGATACAGGCCAGGCCCGCATACAGCGCCACCATCGACAGGTCTTCGGTGTAGAACAGGGCGATGATGATGATCGCGCCCAGGTCGTCGATGATGGCCAGCGCGGTGAGGAAGATCTTGAGCGAGATGGGCGCCCGCGACCCCAGCAGCATCAGGATGCCGAGCGCGAACGCGATGTCCGTCGCGGCCGGGATGGCCCAGCCCCGCATGGTCACCGGATCGCCGTAGTTGAACGCCACATAGACCAGCGCCGGGGCCACCATGCCGCCGATCGCCGCGATGATGGGCAGGGCGGCCTTGGACGGGGTCGACAGTTCGCCCCGCATGACCTCCCGTTTGATCTCCAGGCCGACCAGCAGGAAGAAGATCGCCATCAGGCCGTCGTTGATCCAGTGGATCAGGGACTTGTCCAGCTTCAGGTCGCCGAACCCGATGACCAGATGGGTCTCGAAGAAGGTTGTGTAGTACGAGGCGATGGCGGAGTTGGCCACGATCATGGCCAGAACGGCGGCGATCATGAGGAGGATCCCGCCGGAGGCCTCCATTCGCAGGAAATACTTGATCGCGGTCAAGGGCATGAGCAGGCTCCAGGCGATGATCGTCTTTATTCGATTCTGGTTCACCGGCGCTTGGGACTCCAACCCGGCTTGAAGGCGTAAGGCTGTCGCGGCCCACATAGATCAACGCCACGACCATTCACAGCATCGAACCACGGTGCCTCCGACCCGTTCTTACATAATCCAATTGAACGCATGTTACGAGTCCCTGAGGCATGGGAAACCGGCAGCGGCGCCCACCCTCAAGGCGCGCGCCCTCAAGGCGAGCGCTGACGCGCGCAAAGCGCGCATTCATGAGAATAAAACGTTTCGGCTGCATTTTTCGCCTGAGGCCGGACGGCCGAGCGCGCATCCTGAGCGCACATTCGCCCCAGACTTAACCATGACGTGTAACGACCCGCGCCCGCCCCGCTTCCGCTCGCGCCTGCGCGCTGCTGACCGGCGTCGGCCTCGCCATGCTGGCGATCGGCCCGCGGCCGGCGCACGCCGGCGACCCGCGCCTGTATCCGGGGCCCTTCCTGGCCGAAGTGGTGCGCGTGATCGACGGCGACACGGTGGAGGTGCGCGCCCACATCTGGCCCGATCAGGTGGTGACCACGGCGGTTCGCCTGGCCGACATCGACACCCCGGAACTCCGCGGCCGGTGCGCCGCTGAAAAGGCCGCCGCCGAACGCGCACGCGACCACGTCAAGGCCCTTGTGATCCAGGCCGACGGGGCGCTGTGGCTGCGCAACGTCCGGCTGGGCACCTATGCCGGCCGGGTGCTGGGCGAACTGGAGACGGAAACCGGCCTCAATCTGGGCCGGGCGCTGATCGAGGCCGGGCACGCCGTGCCCTATGCGGATCGCAAGGCGCAGCGCACCCGCCTGTGCGGCGGCGGCGGCTGAGAGACCGCCTTTCCCCTGGGTCCGTCACTGGCCCTGGACGCAAACCGAGGCCCTGGCGTAAGAGGGGATGGCCGTTTCCCCTCCGCCGCCGGCCCGTTTCCTCCGCATGCCCTTCGCGCCCCCCCACAGCCAGCCCGCCCAGACGCCGCCCCGCTCCTGGTACACGGAGTCCGCTCATCCGCGCGCGCCCCGGCCGGCGCTGGACGGCGACACCACAACCGACGTCTGCGTCGTCGGCGCCGGCATGACCGGCACGGCCGCCGCCCTGCATCTGGCGGAGCGCGGCTACGCCGTGCGGGTGCTGGAAGAGCACGTCATCGGCTTCGGGGCCTCCGGGCGCAGCGGCGGGCAGCTCATCGCCGGGTTCGCGGCCGGGCTGGAGCCGATCCGCGCCCAGTTGGGACCGGCCGAGGTCCAGGCCTACTGGGACCTGGGCGAAGAGGCCGTTTCGCTGGTCAAGGATCTGATCCGGCGGCACAACATCGCCTGCGACTTCGCGCCCGGCCATGTGGACGTCGCGCTGAAGCGCCGCCAGGTGCGCGAGCTGGAGGAGACCGCCGAGGACTGGGCGCGCATGGGCTATCGGGGCCTGCAGGTGTGGGACCGCGCCACCACCCAATCCCGCATCGCCAGTTCCCGGTACGTCGGCGCGGTCCACGACCCCGGCGGCGGCCACCTGCACCCCCTGAACTACACGCTGGGGCTGGCCGAGGCCGCCGAACGCGCCGGCGCTATGATCCACGACTCGACGCCCATGCTGGGGTTCGAGGAGACGGACACGGGCATCGTCGTTCGCACCCCGCACGGCACGGTGCGGGCGCGCTGGCTGATCCTGTGCGGCAACGCCTATCTCTGGCGCACGGTGCCCGCCATCGGCAGCCGCATCATGCCGGTGGGCACCTACATCATCGCCACCGCCCCGATGGGGGCCGCGCGCGCGCGGGCCATGATCCCCGGCAACGAGGGCGTGTCCGACGTCAACTTCGTGCTGAACTACTTCCGCCTCTCCGCCGATCACCGCATGCTGTTCGGCGGCCGCGTCAGTTATTCGCGCGTGGAGCCGTCCAGCGTCGCACAGGCAATGCGCCGGACCATGCTGGGGGCCTTCCCCGACCTGTCGGACGTGCCGGTGGATTTCGCCTGGGGCGGCTACGTGGGGATCACCGTGAACCGGCTGCCCCACTTCGGGCGGCTGGGACGGCATACCCTGTTCGCCCAGGGCTTCTCGGGCCACGGCGTGGGCCTGACCAGTCTCGCCGGCCGCCTGATGGCCGAAGTGGTCGCGGGGCAGGAAGAACGGTTCGACCTGTTCGCCCGCATCCGCCACCTGCCCTTCCCGGGCGGGCGCCTGCTGCGCACGCCGATGCTGGTGGCCGCCATGGCGCTGCACCGGGTGCGGGACTGGCTGTAACACACCACGCCGCCCGGCCTTGTCCGGTGGCACCCCGCCCGCTACCCTCGCGGCCCGAACCGCCCCGCACCCAGCCCGACAGAGGAGCCCCCGCCATGACCGACGCCCTGCCCGAGACCATGGCCTGCGTCGAGATCACCAAGCCGGGCGGCCCGGACGTGCTGGTGGCAACCGAACGCCCTGTCCCGACCCCGGGGTCCGGCGAGGTGCTCATCAAGGTGCAAGCCGCCGGCGTCAACCGGCCGGACGTGATCCAGCGCCTGGGGCACTACCCCGCGCCCAAGGATGCCTCCGACCTGCCGGGCCTGGAGGTGGCCGGCGAGATCGTCGCGCTCGGCGAGGGCGACACGGGCGGCCTCAAGGTCGGGGAGTCGGTCTGCGCCCTGCTGGCCGGCGGCGGCTATGCGGCCTATGCGGTGGCCCCCGCGCCGCAGGTGCTGCCGGTCCCGACCGGCTACGACGGGGTCAAGGCGGCGGCGGTGCCGGAAACCTTCTTCACGGTGTGGCACAACGTGTTCGAGCGCGCGGCGCTGAAGGCCGGCGAGCGGTTCCTGGTCCACGGCGGCACCAGCGGCATCGGCACCACCGCGATCCAGCTCGCCAAGGCGTTCGGGGCGACGGTCTACACCACCGCCGGCTCGGACGAGAAGTGCGCCGCCTGCCGCGATCTAGGCGCGGATCTGGCCGTGAACTACGCCACCGAGGACTATGTGGAGGCCATCAAGGCCGACACCGGCGGCAAGGGCGTGGACGTCATCCTGGACATGGTCGGCGGCGACTACCTGCCGCGCAACGTGGCGCTGATGGCGCCCGAGGGCCGGCATGTCTCCATCGCCTTCCTGGCGCGCTCGACGGTCGAGATGAACTTCATGCCGGTCATGCTGAAACGCCTGACCCTGACCGGCTCGACCCTGCGCCCGCAGCCGGTGGCCGCCAAGGGCCGCATCGCCGCCGCCCTGCGCGAACAGGTCTGGCCGCTGCTGGAGGCCGGCTCCGTCGGCCCCGTGATCCACACCACCCTGCCCCTGGAGCAGGCCGCCCAGGCCCACGCCCTGATGGAATCGAGCGCCCACATCGGCAAGATTGTCTTGACCGTGGGTCGCTGACCCGCCAAATACACGGGATACGCTCCGTGCACGCGCGCCGCCTGGATGATGGTCGGCCGAGGCGGAGAAACGGACGCTCACGCAACTTCACGTCGCAGGGGGACGGAGGGTCCACCGGGTCCAGGACGGATCCGGCGGCGCAGCCATGCGCCCCGGATGGCCTGTCAGGCGCCGGCCCCCGTCCGGCGACGGCTTATCGTTTGGGAGGACCGACCCATGGCTCTGCCGCTGATGCCCAAGGCGACCGCGGTCTGGCTGGTGGAGAACACCGCGCTGACCTTCGAGCAGATCGCGGAGTTCTGCGGCATGCATGAACTGGAGATCCAGGCCATCGCCGACGGCGAGGTGGCCATCGGGATCACCGGGCTCGATCCTCTCGCCAACGGCCAGTTGACCCAGGCCGAACTGGATCGATGCCAGGCCAATTCCGATGCGCGCCTGGTGCTCCAGAAAGGCCAGAATCCCATTCCGCAGTCCCGCCAGAAGGGCGCGCGCTACACCCCGGTGTCCAAGCGCCACGATCGTCCGGACGGCATCGCCTGGCTGCTGAAGAACCATCCGGAACTGACCGACGCGCAGATCTGCAAGCTGCTGGGCACCACCAAGCCCACGATCCAGTCGATCCGCGACCGCTCGCACTGGAACGCGCCCAACATCAAGCCGCGCAACCCGGTGATCCTGGGCCTGTGCATCGAGGCGGACCTGGAGAAGGCCATCATCATCGCCCGCAGCCGGGCCGGCCACGCCGCGCAGCAGCAGCATCAGCCGGTCGAACTGGACCACGACGAGTCCAGCGGCGACGACCCGCTGGAACCGGCCATGCCCGAGGATCATTCCTGACGACGGCGCCCCGCCCACCGGGCGGGGTCACGGATCGCCGCCACTCCGATCGAAGCCGGCGGCGATGGTGATGCGCCGCCGCCGCTCCCGGTGCAGGGTGTACAGCGCGCCGCCCAGGATCATGGCGGCCCCGATCCAGGTCGCGGCATCCGGAAATTCGCCGAACAGCACGAACCCGAACAGGGTCGCCCAGATCAGTTGCGTGAAGTTGATCGGCGCCACCGCCGAGGGCTCGGCCTGCCGGTAGGCGCTGATGAGCAGCACCTGTCCCAGCCCTCCCGCCGCGCTCATGGCGATCAGCAGGACCAGGGTCCAGGCATCCGGCATGACCCAGACCGCCCAGGCCGGCCCCGCGAACAGCAGCGTCGCGAACAGGCTGGGGTACAGCATCAGCACCAGATTGCCTTCGGTGCGCGACAGCAGGCGCACACAGATGCTCATGCTGGCCACCGCCGCCGCAGCGCCCAGCGCCACCAGCATCGCCGGCTCGATTGCGCCGCCGTCCCAGGGCCGCAGGATCACCAGGACCCCCGCGAACCCCACACAGACCGCTCCCCATCGGTGCGGGCCCACCGACTCGCGCAGCACGATCACGGCCAGCACGGTCAGAAACAGGGCGCGGGTGAAGGTGATCGACATCGCCGTGGCCAGCGGCAGATTGGCGACGGCGAAGAATCCGCCGTACATGGCGGCCGCGCCGAACACGAGGCGCAGCGCGTGCAGCCCGGGACGGCGCGTCATCAGCGCCCGTCGGTCGTCGCGCAGCGCCAGCACGCCCAGCGGCAGCAGCGCCACCGCCTGAAACGCGAAGCGGAAGAACACCAGCTCGACCGTGGGCACCACGCCGCCCAGGGCCTTCACCAGGGTCGCCATCACCGTGAAGAAGAAGGCCGAGACCAGCATCAGCACCCCGCCGCGCACGTTGCCCGGCAGCGTCCGCCAGCCTGGCACGGCGGACACGGCAAGGGCGTGGACACGGGTCAGCGGCGAGGTCATGGACGGAATCCGTTCGCGGGACGCCCCCAGGTCTGCGCCGACCGACCGGCGGCACCATCAAGGGGCGGTGTTGCGGTAATCTATCGGATCGCCCGCGCCGTGTCGCGTCCCTCGCGTGTCGGGTCCCTCGCGTGTCGGGTCCCGCGTCCCCGGCCGCGGATGCTTGCCTGCCCGGCGGTCCCTTGCCACAGTCGCGGGCCGTGCCGCTTCCTCCCCCTCCGCCAAGGACATCGCCCGCATGTGCGCAGAGCCCGCTGACACCGCCGCCGACTCCCGGGACCAGACCCCGGCCGTGGCGTTTCCCGACAATCCCGTCCTGGTGGCCACCACGCGGGGCGAGACCGTGGAGAACCACCACCGGGGCGCCGCGATCGTGCTGGACGCCGAGGGCAACGTGGTTCTGGCCTGGGGCGACGTGGAACGGCCGGTGTTCGCGCGCTCGGCGCTCAAGCCCATGCAGGCCCTGCCGCTGCTGGAGGCGCTGCCCGACGCCCCGGACCTGACTCCCGAGCGCATCGCGCTGCATGCCTCGTCCCATGTGGGGCTGCCCCGGCACACGGCCCTGATCGAGGCGTGGCTGGCCGAGATGGGGCTGTCCGACGCCGACCTGGAATGCGGCCACCTGGACTGGCCGACGGAGCCCTCGACGGCGCGGGCCATGGCCCGCGCCGGCGCGCGTCCGACGGCGGTGCATCACAACTGCGCCGGCCAGCACGCCGGGTTCCTGCGGCTGGCGCAGGCGATGGGGGCACCCACACGGGGCTATGTGCAGCATGACCACCCGGTGCAGCGGGCCGCCATGGCCGCGATCTCCGACCTGACCGACCTGGATGCCGAGGCGGCTCCCTGGGGCCTGGAGGGCTGCGGCATCCCCTCGCTGGCGCTGCCGTTGTGGGCGGTGGCGCTGGGCATGGCCCGGCTGGCGGACCCCGAGACCCTGGCGCCGCCCCGACGGTCGGCGGCGATCCGCCTGCGGGCCGCCATGGCGGCGCACCCGGACCTGATCGCCGGGCCCGGCTGGTGCGACACCGTGGTGATGGAGACGACCCGGGGCCGCGTGCTGGTCAAGCGCGGCGCCGAGGGCAACACGGCCGCCATGCTGCCGGAGCGGGGGCTCGGGCTCGCGCTCAAGATCGACGACGGCGACCGCCGCGCGGCCGAGGTCGCGCTGGGTCTCGTGTTGGAGACCCTGGGGGAACTGTCGGCCCCGGAGCGGGAGGCGCTGGCCACCGTGTTTCAGCCCGCCGTGACAAACGCCGCCGGGGCGTCGGCGGGCCGGGTCCTGCCGGTGCTGCCCGTGGAGAACCCGCCCCAGGAAGAAGAGGAAGAGGACGACGACGGCGACCGCATCGACCCCTGGGACGAAGGCTGGGACGACGACGCGACCGGGTGACGCGCGAGGCGATCCGCCCCGCGCGCACCGTCAAGCCCTACTCGATGCTGATGCCCGCCGTCTCGTCGTCGTCCGGCGTGACGTCGATGATGCGCGCGCGCCCGACCACCTGAGTCGCCACGTCACAGTCGCTCATGCACACCGTCTCCGGCTGGGCGTCCGGGCGGTCATCGGGAATGAACCCGTCCCGGTTCGGCATCTCGACCTCGCCGATGTTCTCGTGGCTCAGCACGAGGGTGTCATCGTCCAGCACGAAGTTGATGTAGAGCAGGTAGGCGGTCAGGGCGTAGGCCTCGTCCGGCGTCAGGGTCTGCGCCTGCCCGAACGGCATGGCCCGGTAGATGTAATCCACCAGGGTCGAGGCATAGGGCCAGTAGCTGCCCGGGGTCTTGACCGGGTCGTGGCTGGCCAGGGTGTCCTCGCCCCCGAACAGCACCGGATAGCGGTCCACGCCCTCGCCGAACTCGCCGTGGCAGACGGCGCACTGGGCCATGAAGATCTCCTCGCCTTCCAGCGCCGTGCCCTCGCCTTCCAGGGCATTGCTGCCATCAGGCAGCACATCGATGTCCCAGCCGGCGATTTCCTCGGGTGTCGCGGCGCGGCCCAAATCGTAGGACTTGCCCGGCTTCAGATCGGCCGCGATGGCGCCGGCCGCGAGCAGCGTGGCGCCGGCCACACCGGCCAGAAGGGTCTTAGCCGAGACGGACATTCTCCACCTCCCCGCTCTTGTTCACCAGCCACGTCTGGATGGAGTTGTTGTGGTAGATGGAGTTGACGCCGCGCACCTCCTGCAGCGCCTGCATGGTCGGCTGGACATAGCCGGTCTCGTCCACGGCGCGGCTTTGCAGCAGGACCTCGCCGCCGTCCCAGTCGAACTCGGCGTTGAAGCAGGTCAGGCACTTGTCCAGCACGGGGGTCGCCAGCCGCGCCTGCATCCAGTTGCGGCCGCCGTCGGTGCTGACGTGGACTTCCTTGATCTTGCCGCGCCCCGACCAGGCGAGCCCCTTGATCTGGTTCACCCCCTTGCGCAGCACCGGCTTTTCCGGGCACGGGCCGGTGATGACGGACTTGGCGTCCATCTCCCAGGTGAAGTAGCGCGCCTTGCCGTTGGCCAGCAGGTCGGTGTACTTGGAGGTTTCCTCGCGCGCGAACCAGGGCTGATCGCCGACCTCGATGCGGCGGATCCACTTCACCCACATGTTGCCTTCCCAGCCGGGCAGGACGAGGCGCAGGGGATAGCCGTTCTCCGGGCGCAGCATCTCGCCGTTCATGGCATAGGCCAGGATGGCGTCGTCCATGGCCTTTTCCAGCGGGATCGAGCGGTTCATGCCGGAGGCGTCGCCGCCCTCCGCCATCAGCCACGTGCCGTTCGGCTTCACGCCCACCTGATCCAGCACCACCTTGAGCGGCACGCCGGTGTACTGCACGCAATGGATCATGCCGTGGGTGTACTGCACGCCGTTGAGCTGGGCGCCGCGCCACTCCATGCCGCTGTTGGCCGCGCACTCCAGGAAGTGGAAGCGGCTCACCGGCGGGAAGCGCAGGATGTCTTCCAGGGTGAAGATCTTCGGCGTGTCCACCAGCCCGTTGATCATGAACCGGAAATCAGCCGGGTTCAGGCTGGGCGCGCCGGCGTGGTGGCGCTCGAAGCACAGGCCGTTGGGGGTTACGAACCCGTGCAGCTCGTGGATCGGCGTGAAGTTCACCGACGACTCGGTGGTCGCCGTCAGCCAGGGGACGTTGCGCCGGACGACATGGGCCTCGAACTCCGAGGGCATGCCGTAGGGATGGGCCGCCACGCCGTCCCCCAGGTACTGGCCCCACCAGGGCACGTTCGGCGGCAGCGTGGTGGGATCGGCCTCGGCCGCGGCGGCGGCCGCGCCGGTGCGGCCCATCACGGCGCCGGCGGCGGCCCCGGCCGCCATGCCGGCCCCGGCCTTGAGAAACCGGCGGCGCCCGCTTGAGCTGGGCGCCGAAGGCCGTTGCATTCCGGCACCGCCCGGCGGCGCCCCCTTTGTCCGGACCATCGTTTCGTCTCCCTGTCGTGGCGGGGGGCTTTCCGGAGCGGTCTCGCGCCGCTGGAGCCCCTCTTGGCCGTTTGAATATTAGATAACCCTAACGAAATATCACGGCCGTTCAAGAGCGAATCATGATCCCGTGCGCCCGGGCGCACGCCTCTCCGAATCGATGCCATGTGTTCGCGTACAACAGCCCCGGTTTTGCTGATACCCCCTGAAAAGAAAGGGATGTATTGCCTGAACGGCGATCCCGTGGAGAAGAAAAACGCGCTGGAATCGCCGGGCGTGCGGTGGATCTCTTGGGATGGCGCCGGCATCGCGTGCCGGCTGGCATCCCAGGGGCCCGAACCCGGATGACCGTTCTGTGACACTGATGGGGTCAAATCCGCCTCACGAGGTCCTTCGGTCGCTTCACTCTCTCAGGATTGTCTGTTTGATTTGTGGCATTGTGGAGATGCCGGGTTGCGGGGCCCCGGGTGGCCACCCGGGGCCCCGCACCGGATCGTGTGATCGTCTCAGGATGGGGTCTTTGCCCGTTGTCATCGTGATCCGCGATCCGG
>NZ_WIVE01000034.1 GCF_009601025.1 Roseospira navarrensis
CCCGTGCAATCCTGGCATGCATCGCCGGACTTATCTCGCCCAAACAACCAGCATGCATATCTAACGCAAACTGAGCCTTAAATATATAGGATGTCATCCTGAAGCCGCGAAGCGGCTGAAGGACCTCGAGCGCAAGTCTCCAACCCGCTGCAAAGACCTGGGAGAGCGATCCCGTTAACCTGAGCCCGTCGCGCTGGCGTGCGGGCGGCAATGGCTATACAAAATCCTCAACGCGGATTACGGTTTCCCCTCAGGCGCATATCCGGGGCGCACGGCGGCCCTCGGGTTGGGTGATCCTGGCGCCTCGGATCCGTTCAGCGGGGGTGGCGCGGCCGGAGCGGGCGCGCGGGTGGAGAGTCACAGGTACAACGACGATGACCGATCAGCGATTGTCGATCCAGGACGTCAACCGTCTTCTGACCGACCCTTCCGACGAGACGCGGGCAGAGACGGCCGAAAAGCTGGCGCGTCAGATCGACGATACCTCCCTGACCGACACCGAGCGGCGCATGGCCGAGGAAATCCTGCGCCTGATGGCGCGGGACGCGGCCGTGCGCGTGCGCGAAGCCCTGTCGGAAAACCTGAAGGACAACCCGCTGGTGCCCCGCGACGTGGCCCAGGCCCTGGCCCGCGATGTGGATACGGTGGCGCTGCCGATCCTGGAGTTCTCCGAGGTCCTGACACCCGCCGACCTGATCGAGATCGTGCGCGGCAAGGACGAAAGCAAACAGGTCGCCATCGCGCGGCGCAAGGTGGTGCAGGCGGACGTGGCCGACGCCCTGGTGGACGAGGCCGGCGAAACCGTGGTCGAGGTGCTGGCCGGCAACCAGGGCGCGGACCTGACCGAAACGTCCCTGCTGAAGATCGTGGACCGCTACGGCGAGAACGAGGGCATGCAGGGCTCCCTCATCGGTCGCGAGGTGCTGCCCATCACCATCGCCGAAAAGCTGGTCAACCAGGTCTCCCAGGCCATGCGGGAGCAGTTGCTGTCCCGCCATGCCCTGTCGGCGGAGGCGGCGGAAGATCTCATCCTGCACTCGCGCGAACGGGCCACCATCGGGCTGTCCACCGGCTCGTCCGAAGAGGGCGTGCAGCGCCTGGTCCGCCAGTTGCGCCAGCACGACCGGCTGACGCCGTCGATCATCGTCCGCGCCGCCTGCATGGGCGACATCATCTTCCTGGAATGCGCCATGGCCGAACTGGCGTCGGTCACCCTGGCCAACGCCCGCATGCTGATCCACGACTCCGGCGACCTCGGCCTGCGCGGCATCTTCGACCAGACCGGCCTGCCGCAGAACATCTACCCGGCCCTGCGCGCGGCCGTGGACACCTTCCGCCAGACCGACTACGACGGCCTGGAAAACGACCGCGAGCGCTTCAGCCGCCGCATGATCGAGCGGATTCTGACCCAGTACGGCGATCTGGGCGTGGACTTCGAATCGGACGACCTGGAGTATCTGGTGGGCCGCATGGGCCAGTTGCCGGCCACGCTCTGAAACCGCATCCCAGGGGGCCCGGTCCGCCCGGCCCCATGCGACGCTTTCATGGCGACGGCGCGCCGACACGATGATTGCGGGCGGACGCCCGCGGCATCCGATCTTCGGCCTAGGCCTTTCGTCCGGTTTCGCGATCAAGTGCTTCCATTTCACACGGGAATCGGACACCGTCCTGCCAGCGACGTTGCCCGCGCGCCGGCGAACACGCCTCCCGCGCGCGGAGGCCATGCTCCGGGGTCCTGACCGGGGTGGCCGCAGCCGGCGCAACGCCGCGCACTGGCTCCCACGGTCCGGGCGGGGGCCTGCCGATCGTCACGTCATGGTCGGGCGATCCCGACCGAACAGGATTCGACCACGGCCATGGCCAAGGACACCGGAAAACGGGAGGCGGCAGACCCGGCCGACGCGCCGGAGTCCGGGTGGGAGGCCCGCGCGAATCCGCCGTGGTACCGGCCGCGCTTCACGGTGCCCCACGGCCGGCGCACCCCGCCCGACGAGGAAACGCTGGCGCGGGCCATCGGCTGGGACGGCGTGATCGAGGGGCTGCGGATGGCGCTGGACCCGGTGGTCGGCATCCATTCCGGCCGGACCCTGGGGGTCGAGGCGGTCATGGACAATGCCGTGGCGCTGGGCTACGCCTCCACCCATGATCTGCTGGACGCCGCGTTCGACAGCAGCGACGGCAGCGATCCTTTGCGCGCCCAAAATCGCCTCCTCGACATCGAAACGGCGGCCCATCAGGCCGCCGTGCGTCTGTTCGCGGCCCTGCCGGACAATCCGGCGCTGAAGCTGTTCCTCAATCTGGATTCGCGCCTGCTCGCCAACGCCGACCGGATCGTGGCGGGGCTGCGCGCCTCCCTGTCCGACCACGGCATCGCGCCCACGTCCGTGGTCCTGACCATCTCAGAGCGCATGCCGTTCGTGAACGTGGAAGCCCTGTGCGACGGGGCGCCGGGCGCGGATGCCGCGCACGAGGACCTGGAGCGCCTGCTCGCCACCCTGCGCGGCCTCTCCGGCCGCCTCGCCCTGGCGGATTTCGGGGCCGGCTCGGCCAGCCTGCCCCTGCTCACACTGACCCGCCCGGACTTCGTCAAGCTGGACCGCTTCTTCGTGCAGGCCCAGGCCCGCGACCGCGGCCGCCGCCTCGCCCTGCAGGGGTTGGTGAATCTGGCCCAGCCGCTGGGCACACTGGTCATCGCCGAGGGCGTGGAGACAGTCGAGCAGTACCAGACCTGCCGCCAGGCCGGCTGCGAGTACCTGCAGGGCCCCCTCGCCGGGCCCCGGGTGACGGCGGCGCAGGATCTGCCCCGCACCTACGAGGGGATCCGGTCCCTGTCGGAGATCGATCACCGCCGGGTGGGCAACGACGCGGCCCTGATCGCGGCCCAGACCGAGTACATGGCGCCGATCACGATGGGCACCGCCATGGCCGAGGTCTTCGAATGCTTCCGGCAGGCGAAGGACCAGACCTTCCTGCCGGCCGTCGATGCGGCCGACGAGCCGGTCGGCATCATCCGCGAGGCCGACCTCAAGGAATACACCTACAGCCTGTACGGCAAGGACCTGCTGAGCAACCGGGCCCTGGGCCGCACGCTGGACGGGTTCGTGGTGCGCGCCCCCGTGGCGGACGTGACCACCCCGGCGGAAAAGATCCTGGATGTGTTCTCGGCCTCCGGCGGGGCCGAATGCGTCCTCATCACCCGGGACCGCAAATACATGGGGTTCCTGTCGGCCTCGTCGCTGCTGAAGGTCATCAGCGAGAAGAACCTCGCCATGGCCCGGGACCAGAACCCGCTCAGCCGCCTGCCCGGCAACACCATGATCAACGAATACATCTTCGAGGCCCTGCACACCACGGACCGGCCCTCGACCCTGGTCTATCTGGATTTCGACAACTTCAAGCCGTTCAACGACACCTACGGCTACCGTCAGGGCGACCGGGCCATTACCCTGTTCGCCGAACTGCTGCGCAAGGCGCTGCCGCGCGAGGACGTGTTCGTGGGGCACGTGGGCGGCGACGATTTCTTTGTCGGCTTCCGCGATTTCGACCCGGACCACGTGGTTCACCTGATCGGCGACCTGATCGAGCGGTTCCGCCGGGACGTGGAGAGCTTCTACGACGAAGAGGCCCGCCGCACCGGCTTCATCGTGGCGCGCGACCGCGAGGGGGTCGAGCGCCACCTGCCGCTGCTGACCGCCTCCGCCGCGGTCATCGAGATCCCGCGCGGCCACAGCACCCGCAGCGCGGACGAGATCGCCGGCCTGATCGCCCGGTACAAGAAGAAGGCCAAGGAATCGGCGAGCAAGATCGCCGCCGCGCGCCTCGACGACGGCGCGCCCGCCGACCCGACCGGAGCGGACGCGCCGCGGCCCGATCCCGTCCGCGCCTGACGGCGCCGCCCGGAAGAAGGGCTTGCCGCCCGCGTCCCCCCGGTCCATCTGTGCGTCATGACCTCCGCCCCATCCCATGATCCGCGCCCGCCCGCGCCGCCCAGCCCGTCCGCGCCCGCCGTCAACGGCTGTTTCCTGGACCGCCTGGTGCTGATCGCGGCGGACCGGGGTCTTGTCGCCGACCGGACCCGCCTGGCCGAGGCGCACGGCATCGCCGGCGACGGCTTTCCCATCGAAACCGTGCTGGCGGTGGCGGCCGCGCTGGGGCTGAACGCCCGGCACGCCCGGCTGTCATGGGCCGACCTGGCCACATTAGGACCGTCTGGGGCACAGTCTGGGGAACCGTCTGGGGGAGGGTCTGGCCCCGAGGCGACCGCCCTGCCCGCCCTGCTGATCTTCCGGGACGGCGCCACCGCCATCCTGGACGCCATCGACCCGGGGACCGCCCCGATGGCGGAGGCCGACGGGCCCGCGCGGGTTCTGCTGCGCAATGAAGGACCCCCGGAGCTGCGGACCGAGGCTCATCTGGCCCTGGACCGCACCGACCTGGCGTTGTTCTG
This sequence comes from Roseospira navarrensis, assembly GCF_009601025.1. Lineage (GTDB taxonomy): Bacteria > Pseudomonadota > Alphaproteobacteria > Rhodospirillales > Rhodospirillaceae > Rhodospira > Rhodospira navarrensis. The sequence goes on from NZ_WIVE01000034.1 coordinate 4,448, forward strand.
GGGCGGAGACGCGATCCTGCCCGGCCCGCCGGTCCCGGCCGCGCGCTGACCGCCCTCCCGGCCCGGACACACCGCAGCGCCCGAGTCCGCCTTCGGACCGCGATGGCGCGTCCTCCTTCGAATGGACGACATGAGCTGGCGCAGCCGCCGCGGACCCGAGGTCGCATGGATCGCGGGCAGGTCCGATCCGCGCAGGCACCATGGGTAGGGCGGCCCTCGCCCATGGCGAGCGACTCGGGGGAAACCCTCCAGAGCGCGGCGCATGAACCGCGCCGGCGCGCTCACCGATTCGATGCACGTCGGCGCGGGCCTTTCACCCTGTGCGTTTCCCACGTGTGCGGTCGGGCTTTCCGCCCCCACCTCCCCTCCCCCATTCGGTGGAGCCTGACCGGGGGACGATGCCGCCCCGCCCCGAGGACCTCCACCATTTGGTGGAGGTCGGCCCGTGCCGATGCTCCACGTGATGGAGGGGGGAGTCGAAAGGGGCTTCCAAATGCCTGACAATCGCATAAAGATTTAGACGAATGCTGGGGGCGTGGATTCGCCTCAATCGCCTTCGCGGGCGGTGTGCTCAGGAACGAGCGCCTGGAACCAGACCTGTCGTCGGGACAGCCACCAGGGGAACCCGGCCGGCTTCGACGATCATGGTCGTGATACTCACCGCAACGATGGCCTTGTTCGGGTCCGTGTCGAAAATTCGACCGCCCGACAAAGACTGGAAGGAGATGGGGACATGACTGCTTTTCCGTGGATGAAGACGACCCTCGGCGCCGCCATGGTGTGCGGCGCGCTGGGCATGACCGCGACCACCGCAAATGCGGCGATCAGTTTCTCCAAGAACTTCGACGTCTTCGATACGCGTGCGTTTACGTCCTACGACAACACCCCGTCCTCGACGACGGGCACCGTTGACATGGACGTTACGGGCAGCGATCCCGGCGTGTACCGGGACATCTGGGAAGGGACGGCCGGCGCCAACACCTATGAGTACAATTCCGTCCAGGGGGGTAGCTCGGCCACCTACACGTTTGGCGGGGCGATCGACCGTCTCTTGGTGACCTGGGGCTCCCCGGACAGCTACAATACCCTGCAGTTCTGGAATTCGGGCAGCTTGGTTGAGAGCTTCACGGGTGACCAGGTTGACAACCCCCCGGACCCGGGTCTGGGTTTTGTGAACGTCTACTTCAAGTCCGACCCGGGCTTTGAGTTCGACTCCGTCGTTCTGATTTCGGACCCCAACAATGCGTTCGAGCATGTCGTGTCGACGGTGCCGCTTCCCGCCGCCGCGTGGTTCATGCTGACGGCGCTGGGCGGTCTGGTCGGCAGCCGCTGGCTGAAGAAGGACAAGGCCGCCCCGGCCGCCGCGTAATCCGTCCTGACCGGCCTATGGCCCGAGTCTGAGAGGCGATGAGCCGGATCCGTCCGGTTTGTCGCCTCTTTTTTTGGGTCATCGCGGAAAATCGGGGCCATGGGGCGTCCCTCGACCTTTCGTCGGGTGCAGACCGACCGCCCTCAGCGGGCGACCGGCTCGAACCGGGGCAGCACCCTGACCGTGTCCCCCAGGCGCACGATGCTTTGCGAAAAGCGCGTGGTGTGGGGGAACCCGGTCACCTCGGTCATCTTCACGCTCATCATCAGCAGCGCCCCCATCACGGACGCCAGATGGGCGTTGCCCGGCCGGGCGAGCACATAAGTCGGCCATGTCTCCCGCGTGAGGAAGACGAAGTCGAAGTCCGTGTCCATGACGAAGGCGTTGACGGCCTCGATCACCCCCATGTTCTGGGCGCGGGCGCCGGGGTGGTTGGCGTAGTCATGCCCCAGGATGAACCCCGCGTCCTCGATCTTGCGGCTGTAGGTCTCCAGATCGGCCCGCACCACGTCGGTGGTGTGGTCGCCGTCGATGTAGACGAAGGTCAGGCTGCCGTCGGGGATGTCCCGGGCGGCGTCCGCCGAAAACGCGCGGTGGATCACCACCGAGCCGTCCGCCACCTGAGGCGCGAACATCGCCGTCACGTTGCGGAACCGGGCGTCCTGCTCGGCCTGCGCCAGATTGTTCTCGTCGGCGGCGTACGCCGTGTCGGCCTGATGCACCCACGGGTCGATCAGGTGCAGGCGGCTGGGGGCAACACTCTCGCGAATCTTTTGCGAGAACGCGCCGGAGGCAACACCGATTTCCGCGCAGCGCCCCCCTTTGGGCATGAGCGGGAGCAGTTGCTCCCGCGTGATGTCCAGAAAAAGCATAATCCCTCGTTCGCCGTCTCCGGGTGGATCGCCGCCCAGGGGGCGCGTTTTCGGCGAGCCCGTCAAGCCGTGGTCTCCGCCGTCCGCCGCATCGTCACGGCAAATTCAAGGGGGCGTCACGGCGCTGCAATCAACCGTCCGTAGGCTAACGGTCCTCGATCCTCTCCACCCGATTCCAGTCTGGAGGACTCCGCCGTGATGCCTGCTTCCCGCGCCCGTTTCGTGGCCGCAACCGCGATCGCCCTGGCGCTCGCCGCCGCCGCGCCGACTGTCGCCCCGGCTGTCGCCCCGGCTGTCGCCCAAGCCGCTGAAGGTCCCGCCCAGCCCTTCGGCATCCAGAGCGGCGACGTGACCACCGACTCCGCCGTCATCTGGGGTCGGCCCGACCGCGAGGCCCGCATGATCGTGGAGTGGGCCACGACCGAGGACTTCGCGGACGCCACCCGCGTCGTCGGCCCGGCCGCGCTGGAAGACAGCGACCTGACGGCCAAGATGATCCTGGACGGCCTGCCGGCCGGCACCGAGATCTTCTACCGCGTCATCTTCCAGGACCTGGAGGACCAGACCATCGAGGGCGCGCCCGTCGCCGGCGCGTTCAAGACCGCGCCCGCCGGCCGCGCTGCGGTGCGCTTCACCTGGTCGGGCGACACCGCCGGTCAGGGCTGGGGCATCAACGAGTCCTGGGGCGGCATGAAGATCTACGAGACCATGCGCCAGGCCGAGCCCGACTTCTTCATCCACTCGGGCGACTACATCTACGCCGACGGCCCGATCAAGCCCGAGGTCCAGCTCGCCGACGGCTCCACGTGGACGAACGTGACCATCCCCGAGAAGGAAAAGGTCGCCGAGACCCTGAACGAGTTCCGGGGCAACTACCGCTACAACCTGATGGACGCCAACGTCCGCGCGTTCAATGCCGAGGTCCCGGTGTTCGCGCAGTGGGACGACCACGAGACGACCAACAACTGGTACCCGCAGGAGGTGCTGACCGACGACGACCGCTACGCGGTCAAGAGTGTGGCCCTGCTGTCGGCCCGCGCCAAGCAGGCCTTCGCCGAGTACACGCCGAGCCGCATCGACGGCACCGAGGAGCGCGTCTACCGCACGGTCTCCTATGGCCCGCTGCTGGACGTGTTCTTCATCGACATGCGCACCTACCGGGGTCCGAACACGCCCAACCTGCAGGAGACCATGTCCGACGAGACGGTCTTCCTCGGCGCCGAGCAGGTGACCTGGCTGAAGCGCGAACTGTCGGCCTCCGACGCCACCTGGAAGGTGATCGCCTCCGACATGCCCATCGGCCTGGTGGTGCGCGACGGCGACCACTTCGAGAACCTGGCCAACGCCGATGACGGCGCGCCCAAGGGCCGCGAACTGGAGATGGCCGACCTGCTGCGCTTCATCAAGGCGGCGGACGTGGACAACGTGGTCTGGCTGACCGCCGACGTGCACTACACGGCGGCGCACTTCTACGACCCGGAAAAGGCCGCCTTCAAGGACTTCACCGGCTTCTGGGAGTTCGTCTCCGGCCCCCTGAACGCCGGCACCTTCGGTCCCAACGACAAGGACGCCACCTTCGGCATCACCGTGGACTACGAGAAGGGCCCGGCCGAAGGCCAGGCCAACCTGCCGCCGTCCGACGGCCTGCAGTTCTTCGGTCAGGTGGATATCGCCGGCGACGGCACCATGACGGTGCGGCTCAAGGACCTGGAGGGCGCCACCCTGCACACGGTCGAACTGACGCCGGACGCGCCGGAGTCGTGATGCGGCGGATCCTGCGATCCGGATTTGGCGCGGCGGTCGTCCTCTGGGCGGCCGCCGTGTCGGTCCTGTCGGGGCCCGCATCGGCCGAGGAGATGGCGGCCGCCGACGCGGCCGCGCGCCGCATCATCGCCGCCCATTGCGCCCTGTGCCATCCGCCTTTGCCCGACGGAACCGGCTGGGTGCAGATGACCGTGGTCCCGCGCGACCGCGCCGGCTGGGCGTCGGAACTGCGGCGCATGGGCACGGACTACGACGCCCCGCTGTCCATGGACGAGCGCATGACGCTGCTCGACTACCTGTCGCGCGCCTTCGGCCCAGGCGCGGACGGGTAGGACCACGCGGCAAGCCAGACCACCCCCCGACCTCCTCTGATGCCGGGCGGGCGTTGCACTCCCGCCCGCAGCGTTTTCATCCCCATCCCTGGGCGAAACGGTCCGGACGGGGCTGCAAGCTCCGTTCGGCATGTGAGTCTTTGTTTTTGTCGCCGCAGCGCCCCTGTGGGGCGCGCGGCTCCGCCGCTTCGCGGCGCGGGTGCAGTCGCACCGGCCGCCCGACGAAAAGGATGAACCTTTCCGTCGGGCGGTATGACTTGGCTTTTCTGTCGTGTGCCCCTCCCGCGCCCCGCCTACACCGACTCCCAGCGGGTCGGAACGTTCGGCTGCCAGCCCGCCCGGTCCAGCAACGGCCGGTCGTCGTGGGCCTCGGGGTAGCCCAGGCAGAGATAGGCCGTGAAGCACCAGCTCTCCGGCACCGCGAACAGCCGCTCCAGTTCGAGCGGCTCCAGGATCGAGACCATCCCCAGCCCCACGTTCTCCGCCCGGGCGGCCAGCCACAGGGTGTGGATCGCCATCGCCGTGGACTGCATCAGGGTTTCCGGCATGGTCTGACGGCCCAGTCCGGCGCCCTCCGCCGGGTCCGTCTCGGTGAACACAGCCAGATGCACGGGCGCCCGGTCCAGGCCCGCCAGCTTCAGGCGGTTGTACTTGGCGAGCCGCGGCCCGTCGTAGATGGTCGATGCGGCCGTGCGGCAGCGCTCGAATTCGGCGCGGACCGCGTCCCGCAGACCTTTCGTTTCGACCCTTAACACCCGCCAGGGCCGGGCGTTGCCCACGGACGGTGCGGTGTCCATGGAGTCCCGCAGGCGGTCGAGGACCCCTTCGGGAACAGGCTCGGAGCGGAAGTGGCGGATGTCGCGGCGCCACTCCAGAAGCTGGCGGAGGGAGTCGGCATGGGACGGGTCAAAGCGCATGGGAACCGGCACGAAAGGGACGCTGCGGTCGGCGGGCGACCGGCGCGTCGGGTTGACAAGTGGAGCGGCGCAACGCCGGACGGCGCGGCCGCGATCGCGGGGGCGGGGTCGTCATCCCCGGCGCGGCCCGCGACCGCACAGGGGAAGAGACGTCCCGGGGACGGACGCGACCCCGGGACCCGATCACTGGACGGCGGGCGCCGTCCCCGACGGGGACGGGGCGTCGTCGTCCACGCGGCCGAAGGCGCGCCGCAGGATGGCCTGGCGGCGGTCGGCGTATTCATTCTCGGTCAACAGGCCCTGCTCGCGCAGGTCGCGCAGCGTGGCCAATTGCGCGCCGATGCTGGCGTCCGGATCGGGCAGGGCGGGCTTGGCCGCGTCAGGGGAAGGCGCGGCGGCCCGGACCTCGTCGCGCGGCAGCCCGCTGCCCACGCCGCCCAGGACGATCACGCTGTCCGAGGGGGTCGAGGGGGCCGGGGCGGCCGGGGTCGGTGCCGTTTCGACGGGCGCGACGTCGGCGGGCTGCGCTGCTGGCGGCGGCCGATCCGACGGCGGGGTCTCGACCACCGGCGCCGGCGCGGGCGTCGGGGCCGGGATGGGATCGGGCGCGGGCGCAGGATCGGGGACGGCCGCCTGCTGCGGGGGCGGCGTCGGTTCGGGCGCGGGCGCGGGATCGGGTCGCGCGGCCTGCTGTTGCTGTTGCGGCGGGGTCGGCGCGGGGATCAACGCGGGGGCCGGCTCGGGGGTCGGCTCGGGGTTCGGCTCGGGGGCCGGCTCGGGCGCGGCGGCCACGGCGGGGGCCGGCGCGGGGATCACCGGCGCGAAGGGGTCCGGCTTCGGACCCAGGGCCGCATGATCCGTTCGCGGGGGCGGAGCCGGCGGCGCGGCCGAGACGGCGGGGGTGGGCGCGGGGTCGCGGGCGGGCGCCCGGGTCGGGGCCGCCGGCGCCGGTGTTTCGGGCCGCGCGGCCACGGCCGGTGCGGCGGGCCGCCCGATCCCCAGGGCCGTGCGCAGACTGTCGCGGCGGGCGCGCAGGCCGGCATCATCCGGGGCCAGGGCGAGCGCGACCTCGCACGCGCTGAGCGCGGCCCGCCCGCTCAGGGTCTCGCACTTGATCCGCTCCACCCGAAGCTGCACCGCGCCGCTGGTATCGGCGCGGGCCGCGGCCTGCTGCTCCTGGAAGCGCTGTTCCTCAAGGTAGCTGCGGGCGATCCGCAGGGCGTGCGCGATGTCGGCCCCGCCGGCCCCGGCGGCGCGGGCCTGGTCCAGGACCTGGATGGCGCGTTCGGCCTGTCCGGCGCGTTTGAGCGCCTCGGCCAGGGCCACGGCCACCCGGCCGTTGGTGCGGTCGGCCTCGAAAGCGCGGGTGCAGATGCTGGCCGCCCGGTTCGGCGCGGTCGCCAGGCACTGCGCCGCCGTGTGATCGTACTGCGCCCAGGTCGGCGCGGACCAGACCAGGGCCGAGGCCATCACCGCGACCCGCAAGGCGGCCACGCCGGTCCGGCCTTTCGCCGGCCCGGCGCGATCCCGCTGTCTAGTAGCCGCCACCGCCGCCATCGCCGCCTTCCCTGCTCATGATCCCGCTGCCACCGCCCCCGGCGGGGTCGCGCCACGCCCAGGCGCCGGATGGCAGCCGGATCAGGTTGAACAGCCACCGGCGCTCAACCGTTGTGTAGGGCGGGTTTTCCTGCGCCAGCGTCTGTTCCATCGACTGGCGCATCTGCAGGAGCCCGGCCTCCTCCGCACTGTACTGTCCGTCGCTGTTCTCGTCGATTCCGGTCTGGACACCCTGCGCCACGCGGGCCATTTCCTGCGCCAGCGCGTGGGCCTCGGAGGCCGATCCGGCGCCCAGCACCGCGTCCGACAGGCCGATGAGAAGGCCCACGTCATACAGCACCGCCTCGCCGATTTCGGTGAACCGGGTCCCGTTCGACCGCACGTTCGGGGTCGCGTCGGCGGATTCCATGGCGAAGCGGACGTGGCTGACCGAGCCCTCCAGCGCGCGCCGCAGCCCGTAGCCGGCGCCCGGCCCGGATGCCTGAAGGCGGGGGTCGATGGCGTGGCGCATGTCGCGCACGTTCGCCTTGATCGCCGCCAGATCGGACGCGGCCGCGGCGGCCCGGGCCTCCTGCGTCACCACGCGGGCCTCGCGCTCCGCCGTGTCCAGCAGCCCGGCCTTGCCCGGGGTGTCGGTCCAGGCCGTCATGGTGTGGCCGATGTGCGTATGGGCGATGGTGGGCCGCTGCACGGTCACGCACCCCGACACCATCCCCGCCAGACCCCCTGCCAGGCCGATGAGAACCAAGCCCCTGAAAACCGTCCGCATGCGATGCACCTCCCTGGTCATGGGCCGTGGCGGCCCCCGCCCCGCGTCTCCGGATGGCGCTGGTCCGGCGTGCGATCCCCGACCGGGGCGCGCCGGGTGGCACCGCAACAGCCCACGCCGCCACTCAAGTATCGCAAAGGCGTCGCAGGCCAGCAACACTGGAATGATACGGACACGCAAATACCGGCGCGGCCATCGGGGCGGCGCGTCCGCCCGGGTCACGACGGCGTTCTCAGGCCCGGCACGGTGTGCTAGCGTGCTCGGCACGACGCGACCCGTCCGGCCGCTCTTCCGGACGCCCGAGCCGCGACCGGGCGGCCGGAGTCCGAGGATCCCGGGGATCGCGGGCGCGCCATGATCGGAACACGAGGACGGTGCGGGACACGCGCACGGCATGGTCAGGGACGGCGGGATGGGCGGCGGCTGATGAACAAGGGCACGCAACGAATCGTAAGCGCCAGTGCGTCCCATGTCGGACTCGTCCGCTCGGTCAACGAAGACAACTATCTTGAACGCCCGGACATCGGGCTGTGGGCCGTGGCCGACGGCATGGGCGGGCACAGTCGCGGCGATCTGGCCAGCCAGACGGTCTGCCGCGTCCTGAGCGAGATTCCGCCGCCCGCCTCTGGTCTGGAGTTGCTGAACGCCGTGCGCGACGGGTTGCACGCGGCCCATGCGGAACTGCTGGACCATGCCGCCGCGCTGGGCGGAGAGGAAACCATCGGCACCACCGTCGTGGTGCTGATGGTCTATCAGGATCATTTCGCCTGCGTCTGGGCGGGCGATTCCCGCTGCTATCTGATGCGCGACGGCGCGTTGACCCGGGTGACCCACGACCACAGCGTGGTCCAGGGCATGATCGACAGCGGCGCGCTGGCGGAATCGGAAGCCGAGGGCCACCCCCTGTCCAATGTGGTCACCCAGGCGCTGGGCGCGCGCGGCGACCTGGAGCCGGCGTCGGTCCATGGACCGCTGGCGCCGGGCGACATGCTGTTGCTGTGCTCGGACGGGCTGAGCCGCATGGTCCCGGACGCCGACATCGCCGACACCCTCGGCCGGTACGGCCTGGGCAGCGTGGATCATCTGATCGATCAGGCGCTCAGCGCCGGTGGGCGGGACAACGTCACGGTGGTCGTCGTGACGACGGGCGGGGCCGACCCCGCCAGGTCTCGCCGCGGCGACGACTTCGACAGCGACGACACGGCCATCCACTGGAGGGACAACGGCCATGGCTGAGCCCGGCGGCCCGCAGCACCTCGGCAAGTACCTGCTGCGCCGCGTGCTCGGCAAGGGCGCCATGGGCATCGTCTACGAAGGCTATGACGAGAAGCTCGACCGCACCGTGGCGATCAAGACCATCCGCTCCGAGTTGTGGGATTCCGACGACGCCGACGAAATGCGCGAGCGCTTCATCCGCGAGGCCCGCGCGGTCGCCGGCATGTCGCATCCCAACATCGTCACGCTGTACGAGTTCGACGAGAAGGACGGCACCGGCTTCATGGCCCTGGAGTTCGTCGCCGGCCAGACGCTGAAGGCGCACATGGCGGCGGCGCCCGGGCGGCGCATGGAGCCGCGCGACGCCATCAAGGTCGCGGTGCGCATCCTGGAGGGGCTCGCCTACTCCCACCGGATGGAGGTCACGCACCGGGACATCAAGCCCGGCAACGTCATGCTGACACCCGACGGTCAGGTGAAGATCCTGGATTTCGGCGTGGCGCGGCTGGCGTCGGCGGGCATCACGGTGGCCGGCACCATGCTGGGCACGCCGGCCTACATGGCGCCCGAGCAGTTGCTGGGCAAGGGCGTGGACCACCGCGCCGATCTCTACAGCGTGGGCGTCGTGCTGTACGAGATGTTGACGGGGCGCAAACCGTACGAAGGCGACGTCAACCAGATCCACCTTCAGGTGCTGCAGGGCGAGGTGGAGCCTCCGAGCGCGCTGGTGCCCGAGCTGACCCCCGAACTGGACGATGTGGTGCTGAGCGCCCTGTCCAAGGACGCGGACACCCGCTTCCCGGATGCCGACAGCTTCGCCGCGGCCCTGCGCGACACGCTGGACGAGCCGCTGTCGATCCCCACGGCCCGGCCCGCCTTCGCCGATCCGGACGCCACCGTGGTGCAGGGCGTGGGCGAGGGCACCTGGGGCTCGCGCGGCGGCACCGCCCCCGGCCTGCGCACGGCGACCGGCCTGCGCACGGGCACGGGCACGGGCACGGGCACCGCGCCGGGGCTGCGCACCGCCCGGGGCGCGGCGCCCCCGCCCGAGCCCCGGAAGCGCAAGGGCCGGGGCGGTCTGGTGGCCGCGCTGGTGCTGCTCCTGCTGGCGGGCGGCGGCGGGGCCGGCGGCTGGTACTGGTGGACCGAGATCCGCCCGCAGCGCGACGGCGACGGCGAGTCGGCGGGGACGCACACCGCCTCGGCGCCGGCCGCGGTGCCCAGCTTCGCGAACGGCTCCGGTGACGGCGGCGCGGGCGACGGGCAGAGCGGACCGAGCGGACCGAGCGCACCGAGCGGGCCGGGGACCGGCGAGAGCACGCGCAGCACGGGGTCCGCCCCCGGAACCGCGCCGGAAACGCAGGCCGTCGCCACGGCGGATCCCCCCGACGATGCGCCGCCAGATCCGCCCGCCGATCCACCCGCCGAACCATCCGCCGAACCGTCCTCGGGCACCGCCGCCGATCCGGCGCCGCCGACGGTGCCGGATCCCCGGCCCGAGCCAACACCGACGCCCCCGCCCTCCGATCCGCCGGAGCAACTCGCCGCGTTGCCGCCGGACAGCCTGCGCGTCACCACGACGCGGGGCCCCTCGCCGGTGTTCGCGCCGGACGAGACCCTGGACGTGACCGTGCGGGCCGACCGGCCGCTGTTCACCTACTGCTTCTACGAGATGGGGCACGGCGACATCGTGCGCATCTTCCCCACACAGTTCGCCAAGGACCCCATGGTCAAGCCGGGCCGGGACCTGCGCCTGCCCGGGGACCAGCCGTTCCTGATCCGCATGGACACCCCGGGCGAGACCGAGCGGGTCGCCTGCATCGGCGCGGAATCCGACCTGACCGCGCGGGTTTCCGTGCTGCTGGGGGGTGGCGGCCTGGAGGTTCTGCCGGTGGATTCCCTCGACACCATCCTGGCCACGATCAACCGGGCCGCGAACGGGCGCGCGGCTGCTCAAACTCTTACGGTCCGTGTGCGCTAGTGCAGCCGGGCCTTGCGCCCGCCGGAGCGATCTCGGGGCCGGTCAACGCGGCGTGTCAGGGCGGAAGCGCGGCCTGACCCTGTCCCGTCGCTTGGCACGCCGGGTTCGAAGGGCTATTCTTTCGCTCAAATATTCCTGTCACCCTGGGCTGGGCGGGTACGGTCAAAGCGGGTGACGGGCACGGGGGACACTGGTCGGGCGCATCCACTGGGGTGAGCCATTGGGGGGCAAACACGGCGATGGTCGAACGTGTACTGGATGTCGAGGCGATGCTGGCCCCGATCGAGGGCGAGTGTCCCACCGGCGTGGACCTGAGGGAGGTGACCTCGGGCACCTCGTCCCTGTCCACGCTGAAGGACCTGCGCTCGGCGGCGTCCAACGCCGAACGCAACATGGTCCTGGACGAGGACGATGGCGGCATTCCCGAGCAGTGGGGCGAAATCGTTGATCTGGCCCCCAAGGTGCTGGCCACCGAATCCAAGGATCTGCGGATCGCCTGTTCCCTGATCGAGGCGTCGGTGCGTTACGATGGCTTCGCCGGCCTGCGCGACGGCTTCGACCTGCTGATCGGGCTCATCGAGCAGTACTGGGACGACCTCTATCCCCCGATCGAGGATACGGTTGAGGACAAGGTTCTCGACATCGTTCATCTGAACGGGTCGGGCCAGGACGGCACCCTGATCGCGCCCCTGCGGCGCATTCCGTTGACCCAGGGCATGACCGGCGCCTTCGGGCACTGGCGCTTCGAGCAGGCCAGCGAGCTGCGCAAGCTGACCGACGAGGACAAGATCGCCGCCCGCGTCGAGGCCGGCGCGATCACCTACCAGACCTTCGAACAGGCCGTGCTGGAAACGCCGGTCTCGTTCTACAGCGACCTGTCCAAGACCCTGGCGGGCGCGCGGGCCAGCTTCACCCGCCTGGACGCGCTGCTGACCGAAAAGTGCGGGGCGGAGGCGCCGCCCACCAGCAACATCCGGGACACGCTGGAGCAGATCGCGGACACTGTGTCCTTCATCATCCGCACCTGGAACAAGGCCAGCGCGGACGACGGCGGTGGCGACACCGGCGGCGGCGATGCCGGCTCCGGCGGGGGTGACGGCGGCGACGCGGGCGGCGGCGGCGGCGGCGGCGCGGGGACCGGCGGTGGCGTGTCGGTCGCGGCGGCCGGGGCGATCCAGTCGCGCGAGCAGGCGTTCTCGCAGCTTCTCAAGATCGCCGAGTTCTTCCGCAAGACGGAGCCGCACTCCGTCATTCCGCACACCCTGGAAGACCTGGTGCGCCGCGGCCGCCTGCCGCTGACCAACCTGCTGGCCGAGCTGATCCCGGACGATGACGCCCGGCACAACTTCTATATCCGGGCGGGAATCGTGCCGCCCCAAGACGACTCCGACGGGTCCGAGTAACCGGCGGGGTCATCGGTCACGCGGACCCTACCGCGTGCCGGCGTGGAGACAGAGAGACAGGACGAGGCTGACGGGACCGGCAGGATCCGGGGCAGCGCCCCGGTCAAGGGACGGACCCCCCGCCCCGATCCACCACACCGACCGGCGCGGGCGTCCAGGCCCCCGCCGGCACCAGTTGGGGCCGCTCATGGCCGCACGACGGGACCACGGCCCGGAAGGCGCCCCGCGGCATGACGAAGGGAGACGATGATGGCGGAGAGCGTTCACAACAGATTGAACCGGGTCAGGAAACCGCGCGTGCACATCCGCTACGATGTGGAGACCGAAGGCGCGGTGGTCGAACGGGAACTGCCGTTCGTGGTCGGCGTGCTGGGCTCGCTGTCGGGCGATCCGACGGCGCCGTTGCCGCCGCTGCGCGATCGCAAGTTCGTGACCATCGACCGCGACAACTTCGATCAGGTCATGCAGCGCATGAATCCCGGCCTGAACCTGAAGGTCGAGAACACCCTGAAGGGCGACGGGAGCGAAATGCCGGTCAACCTGAAGTTCAACTCCATGGAGGACTTCGAGCCGGCTCGCGTGGCCGAACAGGTGCCGGCGCTGAAATCGCTGATGGAGACCCGCAACAAGCTGCGGGACCTGATGTCCAAGGCGGACCGCTCCGAGGACCTGGAGGCCCTGCTCGAAAAGGTGCTTCAGAACAAGGACGATCTGGCCGCCCTGCAGCAGGCCCTGGGCGTCGAGCCCGAAAGTGAAAACGCCGAGGGAGGGGACAAGGCATGAGCGAGGCAGAAAAGGCTCAAGGCGCCGCGGCCGAAACGGCGGTTGCCGATGCTCCCAGCCTGCTGGATCAGGCCATCGCGGCCACCAAGCAGACCGAGCCCGACCGTGCGCAGGAACTCATCAAGACCCTGACCGAGCAGGCCCTGAAGGGCACGGTCCAGTTCTCGCGCAACCTGACGCAGACCTTCAACGAGGCCATCGCCGCCATCGACCAGCAGCTCTCGGAGCAGTTGGCGGCGATCATGCACCATGACAAGTTTCGCCAGCTCGAAGGCGCGTGGCGCGGTCTGCACTACATGGTGATGAACACCGAGACCTCGAACAACCTGAAGATCCGCGTGCTGAACGCCACCAAGCGCGAACTGCACAAGGATCTGACCCGGGCGGTCGAGTTCGATCAGAGCGGCCTGTTCAAGAAGATCTACGAGAACGAGTTCGGCACCCCGGGCGGCGAGCCCTACGGCGCCCTGGTCGGTGACTTCGAGTTCACCAACCACCCGGAGGACCAGGAGCTTCTGTCCGGCCTGTCCAGCGTGGCGGCGGCGTCGTTCGCGCCGCTGATCTCGGCGGCCTCGCCCGAACTGTTCGGCATGAACGACTTCACCGAACTGTCCAAGCCGCGCGATCTGGCCAAGATCTTCGACACGTCCGAGTATGGCAAGTGGCGGGGCTTCCGCGACAGCGAGGACAGCCGCTTCGTCACCCTGACCATGCCGCGCGTGCTGGCCCGCCTGCCCTATGGCAAAGCGACCAAGACCATCGAGGAGTTCGACTACGAGGAAGCGCCGTACAATCCGGATGGCTCGGCCCGGCAGATGGACCATGAGCACTATTGCTGGATGAACTCCGCCTATGCCATGGCGGTGCGCATGACCAGCGCGTTCTCCAGCTACGGCTGGTGCACCGCCATCCGCGGCGCCGAGGGCGGCGGCAAGGTCGAGGGCCTGCCGACGCACAACTTCATCAGCGACGACGGCGACACCGACACCCAGTGCCCGACCGAAGTGGGCATCACCGACCGGCGCGAGGCGGAGCTGTCCAAGCTGGGCTTCCTGCCGCTGTGTCACTACAAGAACACGGACTACGCGGTGTTCTTCGGGGCGCAGACCACGCAGAAGCCGAAGAAGTACGACCGGCCGGAGGCGACGGCCAACGCCGCCATCTCCGCCCGCCTGCCGTACATCATGGCCACGTCCCGGTTCGCCCACTACCTCAAGGTGATGGCGCGCGACAAGATCGGCTCGTTCATGGAGGCCCCGGACTGCGAGGCCTGGCTGAACCGCTGGATCATGAACTACGTCAACGCCAAGGAGGGCGCGGACCAGGAGCTGCGCGCCATGTATCCGCTGCGCGAGGCGGCGGTGCAGGTGCGCGAGATCCCGGGCCAGCCGGGGTCCTACAACGCCGTGGCCTACCTGCGTCCGTGGCTGCAGATGGAAGAGCTGACCACGTCCATGCGGCTGGTCGCGCGCATTCCGAAGCAGGCGTGATCCGGATCGGCGCTGAACCGGGCGAGCCCGGTTCAGCGCCTCGGGCGCGTCGCGGCGCGGGCGCCGTCGCGCGACAGACCGCGCATCGGCCCTGCCAGGCCCCCGGGCCGCCGAACCTGTCGCGGCCCCGGGCGCGTCATGACCCGCCTGGTTCACCCCAGTTCGGAGAGGTCCCGACGTGACATCCGACACCGACGACGCGACACTCCTGGTCACGCCCCGTCGGGCGGCGCCCCAGGGTGCGGCCGTGGCGTCGGCGCGGGTCCGCGCCGGGCTGTCGGGCGTCGTGTCCGGGCGGGCCGCTCGGGCCGCTCGGGCCGGGGACGGGGAGCCGCATCCGGAGGCCCTGTCCCGCTTCCTCGCCCTGGAGCGGTGGGACCTGGCTCTGCTGGCCTGGGTCGGCACCGAGCGGGCGTCGCTGCTCGACCGGGACCGGCTGCTCGCCGGCATCGACCGGGATATCGCCATCATCGACCGGCTGCTGTCCGCCCAGACGAACGCCATCCTGCATCATCCGCGCGTCCAGAAGCTGGAATCCACGTGGCGCGGCCTGCGCTATCTGGTGGACTCCACCGAGGGCGACGACCTGGTGCGGATCCGCGTTCTCGACCTGAGCTGGGCCGATCTGTGCCGGGACCTGGAACGGGCGCTGGAGTTCGACCAGAGCCAGATGTTCCAGAAGATCTACGAGGACGAGTTCGGCACCCCGGGCGGCGAGCCCTATGGGCTGCTGCTGGCCGACTACGCCGTGCAGCACCGGGCGGACCGCCACCACCGCACCGACGACGTGGCCGCGCTGAAGACCATGTCGGGGGTCTGCGCCGCCGCCTTCGCGCCCATGGTGATCGGCTGCACGCCCGCCCTGCTGGGGCTGGACACCTTCGGCGAGCTGACGGCGCCGATCCGGCTGGCCGGCCTGTTCGACGGCCCCGAGTACGCCCGCTGGCGCTCGCTGCGCAGTTCGGAGGACAGCCGCTTCCTGGCCGTCGCCCTGCCCCGGACCCTGATGCGCGACGCCCATGAGGACGACGGCAGCGGCGCGCAGCCCTTCCGCTACGCCGAGGACGTCTCGGCCCCCGACGCCTCGGCCTGGCTGTGGGCGTCGCCGGTGTACGCCTTCGGCCGCGTGGCCGTGCGCGCCTTCATCGAGAGCCGCTGGTTCGGCACCATCCGGGGCGCGCGCCGCAACGAGTTGGGCGGCGGTCTGGTCGAGGACCTGCCGGCGCCGGACTACGGCACCGACCGCCCGGGGCTCGCCTACCGCATCCCGGTGTCGGTGGCCATGCCCGAGATCCGCGAAAGCGAACTGGCCGAGGTGGGCCTGATGCCGCTGTCCGCGCACCAGCACACCCCGTTCGCCGTGTTCCGCGCCGTCGGCTCGATCCAGGCGCCCAGGCGCTACGACCGCCAGGAGGCGAACATCAACGCCCGCCTGTCGGCCATGCTGCACTATGTGCTGTGCGTCTCCCGCTTCGCCCATCTGCTCAAGGTGATGGTGCGCGACAAGGTGGGCTCCTTCGCCAGCCCGGAGGAGTGCGAGCTGTACCTGCACAACAAGCTGATCCAGTACGTGCAGAGCCGGGCCACCGCCTCGTTCATCGAGAAGGCCAAGCGGCCCCTGCGCGAGGCGTCGGTGTCGGTGCGGGAACTGCCGGGGCGACCCGGCGTCTATTCCTGCACGTGTCACCTCGTGCCCCATTTCCAGATCGACCAGGTGTTCAGCAGCTTCCGGCTGGAGCTGGACACGACACCGCTGCGCACCGGCTCCTGACGGGCCCGGCCGCGCTCACCAAATCCGTCCCGCGAGAGGGGGAGAGCCAAGCATGAGTGCCAGCACCGCCACGGAACTGTTCCAGTCCGGCGACCTCGACGGCGCCGTCGCGGCCCTGACGGCCGCCGTCAAGGCCAACCCCACCGACGTGCAGGCGCGCGCCCGGCTGGCCGAGATGCTGTGTTTCACCGGCGACATCGACCGCGCCGACAAGATGATGGAGGTCGTCTCCAAGCAGGACGAGGAGCACGCGGTCGGGATCGCCCTGTTCCGCCGGGTGATGCGCGGCGCCATCCAGCGCGACCAGGTGTTCCGCGAGGGGCGCGCGCCCGAGTTCATCGGCGAGCCCTCGCCCTGCCTGCAGGCCCACCTGCGCGCGCTGACCGCCCTGCGCGAGGGCGACATGGCTGGCGTGCGCGCCGCCCTGGCCGACGCCGAAGAGGCGCGGACCGGCGTGTCCGGCACCGCCGACGGCACGGCGTTTTCCGACCTGCGCGACCTGGACGACCTGACCGCCAATGTGCTGGAGGTCATCGCCGCCAACGGCAACTACTACTGGATCGGCTTCGAACGACTGGTCAGTCTGGAGTTCCACTCGCCGGAGCGCCCGCGTGATCTGATCTGGCGGCGGGCCTCCATCGAGGTCGCCGACGGACCGGAGGGCGAGGTCTTCATCCCGGCGCTGTACATGCCGCCGCCGGGCGAGACCGTGCGGCCCGATCACCGCCTCGGCCGGGTGACGGAATGGGTCGGCGACGAGGAGGCCGGCCCCGTCCTCGGCATCGGCCAGCGCTGCTGGCTGGTGGGCGAGACGGACCAGCCCATCATGGGCCTGGGCACGCTCAGCCTGCCGGACAACGCGCCGGCGTCGGAGGACTGACCCCGCCATGGCCGCCTACGGTGCGCTCAAGCAACCCCCCATGCCGTCGCTGATCGATCGGTTGCGCGATGACGAGGCCATCGACGGCCTGACCGGACCGAACGCCTCGGTCTCGCGGCAGGTGGAGTCGCTGCGGCGCGCCGTGCGGCGCGATCTGGAAGCCCTGCTGAACACCCGGCACCGCTGCATCTCCCCGCCGGCGGATCTGGACGAAGTGCGGCTGTCGGTGGTGGACTACGGCATTCCGGACTTCACCGGCGAGGACATGGCCGCGCCCGAGCACCGCGAGGGCCTGCGCAAGGCGGTGGAGGACGCCATCCGGCGCTTCGAACCCCGCTTTCTGCAGGCCGCGGTGAGCATCGTGGGCGATCTGGACCCGGACGACCGCCGCCTGTGCTTCCGCATCGAGGCCCTGATGCGCGCCTATCCCTCGCCCGAACCCGTGGTGTTCGACAGCTTCATGGACCCCGTCACCCGCGACATGGAGGTACGCTCCAGCGACCATGGTTGACGACCTTCTGCCGCATTACCAATCCGAACTGACCGCGATCCGGCGTCTGGCCGGCGCGTTCGCCGCCGCCAATCCCAAGATCGCCGGCCGCCTGCGGCTGTCCGAGACGGTGGCCGAGGATCCACACGTCGCCCGCCTGATCGAGAGCTTCGCGTTCCTGACCGGGCGCATCCGGCTGAAGCTGGACGACACCTTCCCGGAGCTGACGGACGCCCTGCTGGGCGTACTCTACCCGCACTATCTGGCCCCGGTGCCCTCGATGGCGGTGGTGGGCATGACCTGCCAGCCGGACCTTTCGGGCGGCTATACCGTGCCCCGGGGGACGGAGATCGACACCAGCCCGTCCCACGGCGAGCCCTGCCGCTTCCGCACCGGGTTCGACACCACGCTGTGGCCGGTAAGGCTGGAGAAGGCGGCCCTGGCCTCGCGTCCGTTCCAGGCGCCGAACAACCCGCGCGCCAGCAAGGCCGTGGCCTGCCTGCGGCTGACGTTCAAGTGCCTGCAGGCCGACCAGACGGTCTCGAACCTGGGCCTGGACCGGCTGCGGCTGTTCCTGCAGGGCCCGCCGCACGAGGCCTATCCGCTCTATGAACTGCTCATGAACAACGCGGTCTCGGTGGCGCTGGCGGACACGCCGGAGGACCGCCACCCGGTGATCGTGGGGCCGGAGACGATCAAGCCCGTGGGCTTCGCCGAGGACGAGGGCCTGCTGCCCTGGTCGGCGCGCTCGGCCCCGGGCTACCGTCTGCTCAGCGAGTTCTTCGCCTTCCCCGAGAAGTTCCTGTTCGTGGACCTGTGCGGCCTGGACGCCAAGGTCATGCTGGAGGCCGGCAACACCCTGGAGGTGTTCGTCTACCTGGACCGGACCTTCAGCGAGTTGGAGCGCACCGTTTCCGCCGCCAGTTTCGCCCTGGGGTGCACGCCGGTGGTCAACCTGCTGCGTCAGCGCGCCGAGCCCATCGAGATCACCCAGACGGTGCCGGATTACCGGGTCATTCCCGATGCCCGCCGGCCCAAGGGCCTGGAGGTCTACCGGGTCGAACGGGTGCTGGCCACCTCGCCGGAGGACGAGACGGTGGAGGTCCGCCCGTTCTACGGCGTCTCGCACGGGGCGGGGGATCCCGACGACGGGCGGCCCTGGTACTGGATGGCCGACCGCCGTCCCGGCGCCACCGACGACACCGGCACCGAGGTCTATCTGGGCCTTGCGGACCTGGACTTCGAGCGCGCCAACCGCGACGGCTGGGTGCTGTCGGTGGACACCCTGTGCATCAACCGGGACCTGCCGAACCAGTTGCCGTTCGGCGGCGGCAACCCGCGCATGGCGCTCAACGAGGCCTCGGCGGCGGTCACCGGCGTGACCGCGCTGACCCCGCCCACCCGCACCCTACGCCCGGCGGGCGGTCCGGGGGGGCGCTGGCGGCTGGTCTCGCACCTGGCGCTCAATCACCTGTCGCTGACCGGCGGGGACGAGGCGGTGCAGGCCCTGCGGGAGATCCTGACGCTCTACGATGTGCGCGGCGCCGCCGAGACCCGCGCGCTGATCGAGAGCATCGTGGGGCTGTCCACCACCCAGGGCGTGGCCCGCACCCATGCCCGCGTCGGCGCGGCCATGGCGCGCGGCCTCGATGTGTCGCTGGAGCTGGACGAGCGCGCCATCCCGGCCACCGGCTCGTTCCTGTTCGCCAGCGTGATCGACCACTTCCTGGGGCTGTACGTGTCCATCAATTCGTTCACGCGGCTGTCCGTCTCGGTGCGCGGCCGGCCCGGCGTGCTGCGCCGCTTCGCGCCCCGTTCCGGCACGCGGGTGATGCTGTGAGCACGGACGGTCCGGACGACCGCCGGGGGGTGATGGGGCGGCTGCAGGCCGAGCCCCACCGCTTTACCTTCGTTCAGGCGGTGCGTCTGCACCAGCGCGAGGCCCGGCGCGCGGGCTCCGGCCGCTCCGTGGGCGGGGATGCGCCCCCGGGCGAGGAGGCGGTGCGGCTGCGCGCCCATCAGGCGCTGGGCTTCCAGCCCGGGCAGGTGGCGCCACCCCGCCGCCGCGACACCGCCGAGGACGGCATCCCCCGCATCGCCGCCACGTTCCTGGGCCTGACCGGCCCGAACGGCGCTCTGCCCCAGCACTACACCGAAATGGTCATGCAGCGCGCGCGCGAGCATGACACGGGCATGCGGGATTTCTTCGATCTCTTCAATCACCGCCTGCTGTCGCTGTTCTGGCGGGCCATGGCCAAATACCGCCTGGACCTGTCCTACGAGCTGCACCCGGAGAACGGCGATCTGGACGCCGTGACCCAGGCGCTGATGTCCCTGGTCGGGCTCGGCCTGCCCGGCCTGACGGACCGGCTGCCCGTGGACGACGAGCGGATCGTCTACTACGGCGGCCACTTCAGCCGCCGTCCTCCCACGGCGGCCGCGCTGGAACAGATGCTGGGCGATTATTTCGGCCGGCCGATCACCGTGCAGCAGTTCCACGGCCGCTGGCTGTTCCTGCCGCCCGAGGAACAGAGCCGCCTGGGCGCGCCTCAGGGCAGCCGGCTGGGGGTGGACACGGTTGCGGGCAGCCGGGTGTGGGATGTGCAGGGCAGCGTCCGTCTGCGCATCGGCCCGGTGGACTGGGAGGGCTTCCGGCGCTTCCAGCCGGACGGCCCGGACCTGCAGCGGCTGGCGTCGCTGGCCCGGCTCCATCTGGGGCCGGAGTTCGCCTTTGACGTGCAGGTGGTGCTGGCGCGCGAGGCCGTGCCCCGCCTGCGCATGCCCCGCGCCGGGGAGTCCGCCGAGGGCGCGCCGCGCCTGGGCTGGAACGCCTGGCTGACGCATGAGACGCCGCGTCGGGACGCCGAGGAGGCCGTGTTCCTGATTCGCGACCTGGACGCCGGGCCGCTGTCATGAGCCGCCTGATCGTCATCGACTGGGGCACGACCCAGTTCCGCGCCTGGCTGGTGGAGCGGGAGAGCGGGGCCGTGCTCGACACCATCCCGTCCGGGCCGGGTCTGCGGGCCATGGCCGGGCGCGACTTCCCCGAGCACGCCCGGGCGGTGCTGGCGCCGTGGCGGGCGGAAAACGGCGAAGGGACCCCGCCCGTGCTGATGGCGGGGATGGTCGGCGCGCCCTCGGGCTGGCGCAAGGCCGGGCAGCCGCCGCTGCCGGTGGGGTCCGCCGACCTGGCCGCCGGGCTGGTCGAGGCCACCGGCCTGCCGGGCGCCTGGATCGTGCCCGGCGTGCATGCCCGGGGCGCGGGCGGCCATGTGGATGTGATGCGCGGCGAAGAGGTCCAGGTATTGGGCGCCCTGGCGCTGCTGGGGCGGTCGGACGGGCGGTTCTGCCTGCCGGGGACCCATTCCAAGTGGGCCCGGGCGGAGGGCGGCCGGCTGACCGCGTTTACGACGTTCATGACGGGTGAGGTGCGGGCGGTGCTGCTGGGGCACTCGATCCTGGGCGAGCCGGCCGCGCCGGATGCGCCGTTCGACCCGGCCGCCTTCGATCAGGGGGTGGCCCAGGCCGAGGGGCCGGAAGGGCCGCTGCACCACCTGTTCTCGTCGCGCGGGCGGTTCCTGTACGGCGAACTGGGGGCCGAGGGGATCGCGAGTTTTCTGTCGGGCGTGCTGATCGGGGCCGAACTGGATGGCGCGCTGGCGGGCGAGACGCCCGCCGGGCCGGTGATCCTGGTGGGCGGCGCGGCCCTGCGCGCGCCCTACACCCGGGCCATGGAGGCGCGCGGTGTGACGGTCGAATGGGTGCCCGCCGACGCCGCCACCCGCGCCGGGGTGATGGCGGTGGCCAACGCCCGGGACACGGCGGCGCGGCCCCACGGTTCTTGAAAACGAAAGGCCCCACCATACGTCAGTGTTTGTTCGGCGCCGGGCGCTGGGTCGTCGTTGGATCGGTGCGGCGGCCGCCGGGGGCGGTTGCGGTGCCCCGCGCCTTGAGATCGCGCTTGAGAGTTGTCATTGTTTCGGGCGCGTTCGCTGTTCAGGATGTGTCCTCCCGACGATCGCCCGAACGATCGCGGGTGTGCCGACCGTGACCCGTCCCGGCGCGGTCGGTCCTTGTCGCGCGGGTCGGTCGATCCGCGCGGATCGTCTGTCCAACACGCGTTCCATCCAACCATCCACCGTTCCATCCAAGGGAGTTGCCGCTCATGAACAAGGTTCTGACCGCCGCCACCGCCGCCCTGATGATCGCCGGCGTTTCGGCCACGCCGGCCCTCGCCGACGACGGTGAGGCCGCCGTGCAGCACCGCAAGGACGTGATGACCATCGCCGGCGCCAGCATGGGCGCGCTCGGCTGCTTCATGAAGGGCGAGTGCGCCCTGGAGGGTGGGGTCCTCGCGCGCGCCGCCAAGTCCATCGCCTTCGCCGGTGAACTGGCCGTGGACGCGTTCGAGGAGGACACCCGCGAGTCCATGGCGGACACCACCGCGCTGCCCGCCATCTGGGAGAACTGGGACACCTTCGAGGGCGGCCTGAACGCCATGACCGAGGCCGCCGATGAACTGGCCGTGGCCGCCGCCGAAGCGGACAAGGCCGCCATGGGTCCGCTGATGCAGAAGCTGGGCGGCACCTGCAAGGACTGCCACGACAACTTCCGCGAATAGGCCGCGGGGTCCGCGGCTGATCGGCCATGAAACGGACGCCTCCGTTTCATGGTCGGCGCCGCTGCGACGCGGTCCGAAATAAAAAATTGGATACAATACCTGATTATTATCGGTAGTCTTTTCGAAAATAAAAACATGTTGCGCGAGCCCTCGTGTCCCTGCTACCTTTCGATCATCGGGTGTTGTTCGGGGCAGAAAGTAAAGCCGTCGTTACGGCAGACAACACCCCCCTCGATCGTATGAGCCGCTCTTGTCCTTCGGTCCCCGCGCGTTGCCTTTCCGTGGCAGCCTGACGCGTCCCGGGCCGGACCGGGTTCCGACGGGAGGCACCCCCCCGACTGCCCCCCAGCCTCTCGTTGGAGCGGGCCCCCCCGGACCGACGTCCGGGGGGGTCTCCTTTTTTGGTTCACCACGGAAAATCGGGGCAATGGGTCTTCCCTGGACCTTTCGTCGGGTGCAGACCGAACGCCCTCCCTCTGCGCCTGTCCCACGCTGCGAGTCGGCCCGCGCCGGGCCGTGCGGCCGCGCGGTTCGAGCCCGGGGGTCGGCGTGTTCTCCGCCGCCCGGGATTTCTCTTGACGCGCCGCGCCAAACCGCAAGATTGGCGGGTCCGCCCCGGGGTCGTTGTCCGGGACGGGAACCCTTGCCGGGCGCCGCGACGGCGTCCACTCGCTGACCGCGGAGGGCCGGGCGCCGGGGCCGTCCGCGGGCTTTCGTCATGACCGCACCGCATTCGGGGGCCCAATATGTTCGTCGTGGAAGCCGTACTGGTTATCGGACTGCTGATCCTGGTCAGCTTTCGTCAACGCGCCCTGGTGAAGGAGATCGAGGCCAGCCAGGCCGGATCGCAGCCGGCGGCCGCACCCGCCGAGACCCCGGCGCCCGCCGCGCCCGCCGCGACCCCCGCCCCGTCGCAGCCCGCGCCTCAGCCGGCGCCCCAGCCGACGGCTAAACCCGCGCCCGCGCCGGCTCCGGCCGCCGCGACCCCCGCGCCGTCCGCGCCGCCCGCTCCGGCCAAGGCGCCCGAGCCCAAGCCGGCGGCTCCGGCGGCTCCCCAGGCGGCCCCCCAGGCGGCCCCCCAGGCGGCCCCGAAACCGGCAGCGCCGGCCGTCGCCCCCAAGCCCGCTCAGGCGGCCCAGCCCGCCCCGAACCCCGCGGCCGCGCCCACGGCCAAGCCGGCCGCGCCCGCCAAGCCCGGTGCCACGCAGCCGGCTCCCGCCCAGACGGCACCGGCGCAGCCTGCCGCCGGGGCAGGCAAACCGACGAAGGGCAAGGGCAAGGGTAAATCCGGCGGCAAGGGCCGTCGCGGCTGATCCTCCTGGTCGGCGGACGACGGCCGGCCGATCCGTCGTCCGCCGGTCTGACCCGGGCTCGCCCGGGTCATGGCCGATCAACAGGAAGAACCAACGGCCTCTGTCGAGACCGTTGAAGTCCGTGGCCGGCCCGCTCCCCCACCCGGCCACCCATAGGATACTGGCTTTGGGTGGCCGGGTGGGGGTGCGGGCCGGTGCCGCATGAAAACATAAGGATCCCCGCTTCATGGCATTGAGCGTCGTCGTCATTCCCGTCACGGCCTTCCAGCAGAACTGCTCGCTGGTGTGGGACGATGCCACGATGGCCGGGGCCCTGATCGATCCGGGCGGCGAGCCGGACCGTCTGGTTGCCGTGGCGCGGGACAAGGGCGTGACCCTGGAAAAGATCCTGCTCACCCACGGCCACCTGGACCACATCGGGGCCGCCGGCGCGCTGGCGCGCGACCTGGATGTGCCGATCGAGGGGCCGCACCGGGACGAGGCGTTCTGGATCGACCAACTGGCGCAGCAATGCCGCATGTTCGGCTGGCCGGAAACGCCGGCGCCGGTCGTGCCCACCCGGTGGCTGGACGCCGGGGACACGGTGACCGTCGGCGGGATCCCCTTCGACGTCCATCACACCCCCGGGCACACGCCCGGCCACATCGTGTTCGTCCAGCCCGAGGCCCGGATTGCCTTCGTCGGCGACGTGCTGTTCGCCGGGTCGGTGGGGCGCACCGACTTTCCGCGATCGGACCCGCAGGCCCTGATCCGCGCGATCAAGGAGACCCTGCTGCCCCTGGGTGACGACATCACCTTTGTCCCGGGACACGGGCCGGCTTCCACCTTCGAGGCGGAGCGGCGCGGCAATCCATTCCTGCGCTGACGGGGGCGGTGCGCCCAAAAGGCGACTCGCTCGCTATCGCACAATCCTGTTGCATTGCCGCGCGCGAACCCCGAAACTGCAAAAAAAGTCTCAGCCGACGAGTCGGGCCGGCCGCGGACAGCGGGCCGGGTGCTCGTGTTTTCATCGTCGGTGATGGGACACACGCCAGCGGCCTTTGACGAGGACCGTTGAAGCCGGTGCCGAAGAGGCGGATGAGACATCCTCATCCGCCGCGGGTATCAGAGCGGAAGAACAGGGCAGTTGAACCGGGAACGGGACAGGATCGCATGACGGAGAAGGGGACCGCCGCGCGCGGCAAGCGGGGAGGTGACGGGCCGGTCATCATCAAGAAGTACGCCAACCGGCGACTCTACAACACGGCCACAAGCAGCTATGTCACGCTCGACCTGCTGAGCCAGATGGTCAAGGATCAGGTGGACTTCGTCGTGTACGACGCCAAGACCGGCGAGGACATCACGCGGTCCGTGCTGACCCAGATCATCGTCGAGGAGGAAGGCAAGAACGGCCAGAACATGTTGCCGATCAGCTTCCTGCGCAACGTCATCAGCTTCTACGGCGACTCCCTGGGGGGCGTCGTGCCGCAGTACCTGGAACACTCCATGCAGGCCTTTGCCCGCAACCAGGAGCAGATGCGCCTGGTCATGCAGAACGCCCTGGACGGCCTGTTCCCCATGCAGAACATGGAAGAACTGAACAAGCAGAACATGGCGTTCTTTGAAAGCGCCATGAAGATGTTCTCGCCCTTCGAAGGGGCGAACATGATGAGCGGCTTCCCGCCCGGGGCGATCGGCCCGACCCCGCGCGAGGCGCCCAAGGGCGCGGAAGGCAACGGCGCCGGCGCGAGCACCAGCACCAGCACCAGCACCGACGTGCAGGCCATGAAGACCCAGATGGCGGAGATGCAGCGCAAGCTCGACCGCCTGATGGCCGACCGCGAGGGCTCCGAGGGCAAGGCCACGCCCGACGCCGAGGCCAAGGCCCCCAAGGCGGGATCCGACCCGGGCGGCTCATCGGGACGCTGAGGCCCGGCCCCGGGGATCGCGTCCGCGCGGCGCGTGACAGCCGCCCCCGGTTCATGGGATAAGGCGGGCCGAGGCACGGTGTGCGGGGTCTGTCCGGCGCCATGCCTCCGCCCATCGGCTCCGCCCATCGGCCCCGCCGCTGGGACCTGCCTGCCGGGACCGCCATGATCGCCTTCATCGTCCGCCGCCTGATCCAGTCCGTCCTCGTCATGCTGACCGTGGCCCTGGTCGGGTTCGCCCTGTTCAATTACGTGGGCGATCCGGTCAACAACCTGGTCGGCCAGGACACCAGCATGGAGGACCGCGCGCAGTTGCGCGAGGATCTGGGCCTGAACGATCCCTTCCCGGTGCAGTTCGCCCGCTTCGTGGTCAACGCGGCCCAGGCGGATTTCGGCATCAGCTACCGCCACGGCCGCCCGGTCGAGGATCTGCTGATCGAGCGCGCCCCGGCGACCCTGGAACTCTCGCTGGCCGCCGGGCTGTTCGCGCTGCTGGTGGGGGTGCCCATGGGCATCTACACCGCCCTGAACCGGCGCGGCTGGCTGTCCAAGGCGTTCCTGACGATCTCGCTGATCGGGGTGTCGCTGCCCACCTTCCTGATCGGCATCCTGCTGATCCTGATCTTCGCCGTCTGGCTGGGCTGGCTGCCCTCGTTCGGGCGCGGCACCACGGTGCAGATCGGCTGGTGGAGCACGGGCTTCCTCACCTGGGACGGCCTGAAGGCCCTGATCCTGCCGTCGATCACGCTCGGCCTGTTCCAGATGACGCTCATCATGCGGCTGGTGCGCGCCGAGATGCTGGAGGTGCTGCGCACCGACTACATCAAGTTCGCCCGCGCGCGCGGCCTGTCCGCCCGGGCGGTCAACTTCGGCCATGCGCTCAAGAACACGCTGGTGCCGGTCATCACCATCACCGGCCTGCAACTGGGCAGCGTGATCGCCTTCGCCATCATCACCGAGACCGTGTTCCAGTGGCCGGGCATGGGCCTGCTGTTCATCCAGGCCATCGAGTTCGTCGATATCCCGGTCATGGCCGCGTATCTGGTGCTGGTGGCGTTCCTGTTCGTGCTCATCAACCTGATCGTGGACATCCTCTACGTGGTCGTGGATCCGCGCCTGCGCGTGGGCGGCGGCGGCGGCGCGGGCGGAGGGCACTGACCATGACGCGCTCCGCCACCGAGCCCACCGCCACCCCGATGGGTCACGTCCGAGACGCGCTGTGGCGCGCCTGGGATTCGGATATCCTCTATTCCTTCCTGCGCTCGCCGGTCACCATCGTCGCGGCCGTCGTGGCGCTGGGCCTGATCGGCGCGGCCGTGGCCGCCCCCCTGATCTCGCCCACCAACCCGTTCGCGCTGGCCACCCTGGACCTGATGGCGGCCTTCACGCCGCCGGTCTGGATGGAGGGCGGATCGCCCGCGTACCTGCTGGGCACCGACGACCAGGGCCGCGACATGCTGTCGGCCATCCTGTACGGCATGCGGATTTCGCTGTTCGTGGGCGCGGCCTCGGTGGTCTTCGCCATGATCCTGGGGGTCGGGCTGGGCCTGCTGGCGGGCTACGCCGGCGGCTGGGTCGATGCGCTCATCATGCGGGTGGCGGACGTGCAGCTATCGTTCCCGGCCATCCTGATCGCGCTGCTGATCGACGGCGTGGCGCGCGGGATTCTGCCGCGCGAGGTGCATCATGACGTGGCGATCTGGGTCATCATCTTCGCCATCGGGGTTTCGGGCTGGGTGCAGTACGCCCGCACCGTGCGCGGCTCCACCATGGTGGAGAAGAACCGGGAATACGTCATGGCGGCGCACATCATGGGGATCCACCCGGTCGTGATCGCGGTGCGGCACGTGCTGCCCAACGTCATGGGGCCGGTGCTGGTGATCGCGACCATTCACCTGGCGATCGCCGTGATTACCGAGGCCACGCTGTCCTTCCTGGGCGTGGGTCTGCCGCCGACCGAGCCCTCGCTGGGGACGTTGATCCGCATCGGCAACGACTTCCTGTTCTCGGGCGAATGGTGGATCACCATCTTCCCCGGCGTGGCCCTGGTGCTGCTGGTGCTGTCGGTCAACCTGCTGGGGGACTGGCTGCGCGATGCCCTGAACCCGAAGCTGCGGTGAGGAAACAGCCATGGCGGATCGGACAGGTGCACGGCCGGTACAGGCTCTCAATCCGTGCGGCGGGCGAAGCCCGGACTCCCTCCCCTGGACAGGGGAGGGATGGGGTGGGGTTGATGCTGCGAGCGCAATGGCCGGCGAGCGCCGAAACTCCCCCCTCCCGACCGCCCCCCTCCGGGGGGAGGAGAAAGGCGCCTCGCCGTTGTGTCTGAGTCATGCGGACGGGGCGACCGGATGACTGAACCCCTCCTCTCCGTGCGCGACCTGCGGGTCCAGTTCCCCACCCGGCGGGGCGTTCTGACCGCCGTGGACGGCGTGTCGTTCGACATCCACCCCGGCGAGATTCTGGGCGTGGTCGGGGAATCGGGCGCGGGCAAGTCCCAGACCGGGGCGGCCATCATCGGCCTGCTGGAGCCGCCGGGCCGCATCGCCGGCGGGAGAATCATCCTGGAGGGCCAGCGCATCGACGGCCTGACCCAGGAGCAGTTGCGCAAGGTGCGCGGCCGCAAGATCGGCGCGGTGTTCCAGGACCCGCTGACCAGCCTGAACCCGCTGTACACCGTCGGCCGCCAGCTCACCGAGACCATCCGCACCCACCTGGACATGAGCGAGCGCGCCGCCCGCGCCCGCGCCCTGGAGCTGTTGCAGGAGGTGGGCATTCCCGGCGCGGCCGACCGCCTGGACGCCTATCCGCACCAGTTCTCCGGCGGCATGCGCCAGCGGGTGGTGATCGCGCTCGCCCTGTGCGCCAACCCGCGCCTCATCATCGCCGACGAGCCCACCACCGCGCTGGATGTCTCCATTCAGGCGCAGATCACCTCTCTGCTGAAGCGCCTGTGCCGCGAGCACGACACCGCCGTCATGCTCATCACCCACGACATGGGCGTGATCGCCGAGACCGCCGACCGCGTGGCCGTGCTGTACGGCGGGCGGCTGGCCGAGGTCGGCCCGGTGGACGACGTGGTGAACCGGCCGCTGCACCCCTACACCGAGGGCCTGATGGCCTGCATCCCCACCACCCACGACCGGCCGCCCCGGCTGGCCCAGATCGAGGGCTCCATGCCGTCGCTGACCGCCATGCCGGACGGTTGCGCCTTTCATCCGCGGTGCCCGCACGCCCATGACCGCTGCGTGGCGGAGCGGCCGCCGCTGTTCGACCATGCGCCGTCGTCGGCCGCCTGCTGGCTGTGGTCGTCGGAGGGGACGCGGACCCTGGAAAGGACCCGCGCATGAGGGACGACGGCCACACGCCCCCGCTGCTGGACGAGGACGGCCGGCCGGTGCTGGTGCGCCTGCGCGGGTTGACCAAGCATTTCGATGTCTCGCCGCCGCTGCTGTCGCGGGTGCTGGAAGGCAAGCGCCGCCGCATCCTGAAGGCGGTGGACGGCATCGACCTGGACATCCCGCGCGGCCGCACCACGGCCCTGGTGGGGGAGTCCGGCTGCGGCAAGTCCACCGTGGCGCGGATGCTGGTCACACTCTACACGCCCACGGACGGCGACCTGATCTTCGAGGGCACCGAGATCGGCCGCCTGCGCGACCGCCACGCCCTGGCGCCGGTCCGGCGCCGGATGCAGATGATCTTCCAGGACCCGTTCGCCAGCCTGAACCCGCGCTGGCGGGTGGGGCGCATCATCGCCGAGCCCATCCGCGCCCACGGCCTGATGGATGACGGCGCGGCCATCCGCCGCCGGGTGGCCGAGTTGCTGGAGCACGTGGGCCTGCGCGCCACCGACGCCGACCGCTTCCCGCACGAGTTCTCCGGCGGCCAGCGCCAGCGCCTGTCCATCGCCCGCGCCCTGGCCTCCAGCCCGCATTTCCTGGTGTGCGACGAGCCCACCAGCGCGCTGGATGTCTCGGTGCAGGCCCAGATCCTCAATCTGCTGCGCGATCTGCAACGGGAACTGGGGCTCACCTATCTGGTCATCACCCACGACCTGGCCGTGGTGCGCTTCGTTGCCGACACCATCGGGGTCATGTACCTGGGCCGGCTGTGCGAGCTGGCGCCGGCGGATGCCCTGTTCGCCGCGCCCCGGCATCCGTATACGCGGCTGCTGATCGAGACCGTGCCCGACCTGCGCGTGCCCGACCGGGACCGACGCCCGATGGCGGGCGAGGTGCCGAGCCCGCTCGCCCCGCCGCCGGGCTGCGCCTTCCACACCCGCTGTCCGCTGGCCACCGAGCGGTGTATGAGCGAGCGCCCGGCGATGATCCGCGACGCCCACGGGACCGTCGCCTGCCACGCGGTGGAGGAAGGGCGGCTGCCGGACTGGACGCCGGCCCAAAGGACCGCGCCATGAGCCTGGACCTGTGGCTGATGTTCCTGGTGGCCTCGGTCGGACTGAGCCTGACGCCCGGGCCGAACGGCCTGCTGTCGCTGACTCACGGGGCGCGCTTCGGGCTGGGTCGGACGGCGTTCACCGCCCTGGGCGCGGGGGTCGGGTTCCTGGTGCTGATCGCGGCCTCGCTGGCCGGGCTGGGGGCGCTGATGGCGGCTTCGGAACAGGCGTTCACGATCGCCAAGTGGATCGGCGGCGGTTATCTGATCTGTCTGGGGATCCGCCTGTGGCGCGCGCCCGCGCCGGTGATCGGCGTGGTGGACGACGCGGCCCCGGCGCTGGGCCGGGACGCCCAGGGGGCCCGCCTGTTCGCGCAGGGCTTCACCGTCGCGGTCTCCAACCCCAAGGTTCTGATCTTCTTCGCGGCCTTCCTGCCCCAGTTCATGACGCCGGGGCTCGGCTTCTGGCCGCACCTGCTGATCCTGGGCGGGACGTTCGTGACCATCGAGGTCGCCTATGAACTGCTGCTGGCCGGCACCGCCCACCGGCTGTCGCCGTGGCTGGCCAAGGGCGGGCGCTGGTTCAACCGCGTGACGGGCACCACCTTCATCGGCGTCGGCGGCCTGCTCGCCACCGCCGGTCGGGCGTGAACTCCGGGGACCCCAGTCTACGACCGGGCCCGGACGAAAATCGGTTCACGGCCCGTGGCCCTGGTTCTAAGCTGCGCCAAGGATCCGGCTGATCGGGCCGGTCGGTCGCCACCAGTCCCCGGGAGACGTTGCCATGTTCAAGAAGATCCTCGTGTCGGTTGACCTGGACTCCCCGTTCGACTGGGACAGGACGCTGCCGGTGGCCACCTCGATCGCCCAGCAATGGGGGGCCGCGCTGGAAGCGATGACGGTCATTCCCGACTACGGCAAGGGCATGGTCAGCCAGTTCTTCCCCACCGGCTATGAAGACAAGGTGGTCAAGATGACCATGGATCGGCTGCGCGAGCAGGTGGACAGCCGCCTGCCCGACGGCCTCAAGGCCAGCCATCTGGTGGGCGAGGGCAACATCTACGAGGCCCTGTTGCAGACCGCCCGCGAGCGGGGCACCGATCTGATGGTCATCGGGGCGCACCGGCCGGAGCTGAGCGACTACCTGCTGGGGCCGAACGCCGCCCGCGTGGTCCGGCACGCCGGCTGTTCCGTGCTGGTGGTCCGGGACTGATCCCGGCCGGGCTCGTGGCCTGAAGGCCGCCGCCCCCCTCATACCGGCCGGCTTTTATCCTGACTCGTCAGGATAAAAGCCATACGCCGCTTCGCGGCGCCGGTGCAGTCGCACCGGCCGCCCGGCCTATGAAGTCACTTCATAGGCCCGGCGGTATCACATCCGCCGGGGATCACCCGTCGTCGTAGGCGCCGCGCCGGCCGATCTGCACGTCCCGGTGGACCCACACGCTCATCAACAGGCCGAAGGCGATCATCAGCGTCAGCATGGCCGTGCCGCCGTAGGAGACGAACGGCAGCGGCACGCCCACGACCGGGATCAGGCCCATCACCATGGCGATGTTGATGAAGACGTACAGGAAGAACGTCACGATCATCCCGATCGCCACCAGCCGGCCGAAGTGGTTGCGCGCACGCAGCGCGATGGCCAGCCCGTAGGCCAGCACCAGCACGTAGAGGAACAGCAGGCCCATGCCCGCGAGCATGCCGAATTCCTCGGCCAGCATGACGAAGATGAAGTCGGTCTGCTTCTCGGGCAGGAAGTTGAGGTGGCTCTGGGTCCCCTGCAGGAATCCCTTGCCGGTCAGCCCGCCCGAGCCCAGCGCGATCTTGGACTGAAGGATGTGGTAGCCGGCCCCGAGCGGATCGCGTTCGGGGTTGATGAACGTCAGCACCCGGTTCTTCTGGTAGTCGTGCAGGAACTGCCAGGCCACGGGGATCGTTCCCAGGCCGGCGACGACCACCAGTCCGAACAGCCACAGCCGCACCCCGGCGGCGAAGAACAGCACGCCGCCCCCCGCCAGCAGCATGAGCGCGGTGCCCAGGTCCGGTTGTTTGAGCACCAGGGCCACCGGCGCCAGCGCCAGCAGCGCCGGCACGATCAGGAACAGCGGTCGGCCCACGTCCTGCAGATCCGCGCCGTGGAAGAAGCGGGCGAGAGCCAGCACCAGCGTGACCTTCATCAACTCGGACGGCTGCAACTGGACCACGCCCAGGTCGATCCAGCGTTGGGCTCCCATGCCGATGGTGCCCTTCACCTCGACGGCCACCAGCAGCACGAAGGCGAGCGCATAGAGCCAGTAGGCGTAGCGCATCCACTGGCGGATATCGATCATGGCGATCACCACCAGCAGCACCAGCCCGACGCCGAAACGCATGATGTGGCGCGACGCCCAGGGATCCATGCTGCCGTTGGCGGCGGAATACAGCATGATGACGCCGATGCCGGTCAGCGCGCCGATGAGCAGGATCAGGGACCAGCTCATCTGCCACAGCTTCTCGCCCAGCGTCATCTCGCCCCGCCGCATGCGGGAGGTCATCAGCCCGTCGCCGATCATTCGCCGGTCCCTCCCGGGGGTGTGCCGCCGTCGGTCCCGCCGTCGGTTCCGCCTTCGACGCTGGCCACGGCGGATCCGCCGGTGCGGGTGGCCCGCTCGGCGGGTGTCTCGGGCGGGCGCTCCTGGATGGCGGCCACGTCTTCCGGCGCGCGGCGGCGCGACGGGTCCAGGCGCAGGGTTTCCATCATCACGTCATGGGCGATGGGCGCGGCGAACCGGGACCCGCCGCCGGCGTGCTCGACAATCACCGAGATCGCATAGCGCGGCGCCTCCGACGGGGCGTAGCAGACGAACAGCGCGTGGTCGCGGAACTTCCACGGCAGGTCCTCGTTCTTGCGCACGCCCGCCTGGCGTTCCTGCATGGTGATGCGGCGCACCTGCGAGGTGCCGGTCTTGCCGGCCATGGTCGCCCCGTCCACGTCGATGGCCGCGCCGCGCGCCGTGCCCCGGTTGCCGTTGACCACCCGCCACATGGCGTGCTTGACCGCCGCCATGGCCGAACTGCTGATGCCCAGGCTCTCGAACGCGGGCGTCGGCTGTTCGACAAGCTGGCCGTCCACGATGGCCTGGCGCGACAGGGTGGGGCGGACGGCCAGGCCGTCGTTGGCGATGCGCGCCGTCATCACGGCCAGTTGCAGCGGCGTGGCCAGCACGTAGCCCTGGCCGATGCTGGCCACCAGGGTTTCGCCCTGCACCCAGGGCTGGCCCAGAGTCGCCGACTTCCACGCCTTGGTGGGGATCAGGCCCGAGGCCTCGCCCGGCAGTTCGATGTCCAGGGGCGCGCCCAGCCCCATGCGGGTGGCCATGTCGGCGATGCGCTCGATGCCGATGCGGCGTGAGACCTCGTAGAAGTACACGTCGCACGACTGCTCGATGGCCGAGGTCATGTTCATGTGACCGTGGCCCCAGCGCTTCCAGCAGTGGAAGCGGTGGTTGCCCAGCCGCAGGTGTCCGGGGCAGTAGACGGTCTGTTCGGCGTTGACGATGCCGCTTTCCAGCGCCGCCAGGGCGACCACCATCTTGAACGTGGAGCCGGGCGCGTACTGCCCCGCCAGCGCCTTGTTGCGCAGCGGCGCACGCGGGTTGTTGGCCAGCTCGCCCCATTCCTTGTTGCTCAGCCCGCGCGCGAAGGCATTGGGGTCGTAGGCCGGCATGGAGGCCATGGCCAGCAGCTCGCCGGTGTGCACGTCCATGACCACACAGGCCGCGCTGTCGTCGCCCAGGCGGCGCGAGGCATAGTCCTGCAGCCGCATGTCCAGGGTGAGTTGGACCTCGTGGCCGGGCTCGCCGTCCTCGCGGCGCAGTTCGCGGATGCGGCGCCCGACGGCGTTCACCTCCACCTGCTTGGCCCCGCTGGTGCCGCGCAGGGGCAGGTCATAGACCTTCTCGATGCCCGCCTTGCCGATGCGGAAGTCCGGCAGTTGCAACAGCGGGTCGTCGCCGGCGTCGATATCCTCTTCGGACACGGCGGCCACATACCCCAGAAGATGCGAGGCGAGGTCGGCATAGGGGTAGTCGCGGGTCAGGCCCTCGTCGATGGTCACGCCGGGCAGGTCGGGGATGTTGACCTGGATGGTGGCCATCTGCTCCCAGGTCAGGTTTTCGCGCACCGTGACGGGCACGAAGCTGCGCCGGCGCTTGATCTCCTTGATGACGCGCTGGCGGTCGTAGTCGGTCAGCGGCACCAGGGTGCCGAAGGTGTCCAGGGTCTGTTCCAGGTCCTTGGTGCGCTCGGCGATGACCTGGGCGCGGAAGTTCTGGCGGTTGACGGCCAGGGGGATGCCGTGCCGATCGACGATCGGCCCGCGCGGCGGCGAGATCAACTGCATGTTGATGCGGTTTTCCTCGGCCAGGGTGCGGTACTTTTCCGCCTCCATGACCTGCAGGAAATACATGCGGCCGCCCAGCAGCGTGAACAGCAGCGCCTTGCCGCCGGCCAACAGCACGACCCGGCGGGTGAAGACCTTGGATCGATCTCCGTCCTTCTGCATGGCGGCGGGTCCTCAGGACTCCTTGGTCAACAGGAAGTGCGTGCGCGCGAAACCCCAGGCCAGGATCGGATACAGCAGCAGCGTCAGGCCGTAGCTGGCGGCCAGCGCCCCCGGGGCCACCACGTACCCCGTCAGGACCGCCACGGCCAGCGCCTTCAGCAGGGTCGCTCCCAGCGCCACCAGGGCCAGCGCCCACCAGGTAATCAGGAACGGCTTGCCCACGAAAAACCGATACTGGGTCAACACCACATACTGGGTCAGCATCAGCACCAGCGAGGTGACCCCCAGGGGTGTACTCATCAGGATATCCGTCAGGATGCCCAGCAGGAAGCCGCCCAGATAGCCCATCAGGTCGGGCCGATGCACCGCCCAGTAATACACGCACAGCAGCCCGATCATGGGGCCGGCCCGCAGGAACCCCGGCGTGGTCATGGGGGCCACGGCCACCAGCACCAGGACCACCGACAGCACGAACGGCACCAGCCGCCGCACGGTCTGCACCAGGGACTGCCACAGGGTCGGCCGCATCGGCGCCTACCGCCCGCCCAGGGCGACGCCGGGCCCGGGGTCGGGCACGATGCCCTCGATGCCGTAGTCCAGGATCCGGACCAGATCGAGCCGTCCTTCCTCGATCAGCAGTTCCACCCGGATATGGCCATCGTCCACCGAGGCCACCACCCCCACCGGGATATCCGGCGGGAAGGCCCCGGCCGTGCCGGACGTCACGATGCGGTCGCCCGGGGAAATCCCCGTCTTGGCCTTCATGAACGCCAGTTCCGGGCGGTTGTCGTTGGTGCCCATCAGGATGGCGCGGGCGCGGCTTTCCTCCATGATGACCGGCACGCGAGAGTTGATGTCGGTCAGCAGGAGCACCCGGCTGGAACGCCCCCCCACCTCGGTCAGGCGGCCCACCAGACCCTCGGCGGCGACCACCACCTGTCCCTTGCGGGCGCCGTCGCGGGTGCCGGCCGTGACCAGCAGGCTGCGCGCGAACACCCCGCCGGTGTCGGCGACCACGCGCGCGGTGATGTGGTTCGGCGCGGGTTCGGGCACCAGGTTGGCCAGCTCGCGCAGGCGCTGATTCTCCACCTGAAGCTCGCGCGCGACGGTCTGCCAGCGCAGCAGGCCGCGGTTCTCCTCGCGCAGGCGGGCGTTCTCCTCGCGGATGGCGGCCAGTTCGCGGATGTTGTTCATGACCGCGCCGACGCTGGCGGCGGGCTTGGACATGATCTCCAGCACCGGCGTCAGGGCGTCGATCACGGTGCTGGAGATGCGCGAGATCAACACGGTATCGGCCTTGCCCAGCAGCATCAGGCCGAACGCCGCCGCCACCAGCACGCCGAAGGCGAGCCGGTGCAGGGCCACCTTCATGGCCCCGAATCGGGACATCTGGCCGTTGGGCTGCATCGCGGGCTGCCTCGTTACCGGCACACGCTGTTGGGTCGCGGTCGCTTCGACCGCCCACGACGGACCCGGCCCGGCGGCACGGATCGCGACGCGGGGCCCTCCGGCGGCGGCGGACCTAGTACATGGTCGTCAGGACGTTGCGCAGCTTCTTCATTTCCTCAAGCGCGCGGCCCGTCCCCAGGGCGACGCAGGACAGCGGATCGT
Organism: Roseospira navarrensis; assembly: GCF_009601025.1. Lineage (GTDB taxonomy): Bacteria > Pseudomonadota > Alphaproteobacteria > Rhodospirillales > Rhodospirillaceae > Rhodospira > Rhodospira navarrensis. Next base: position 40,428 of record NZ_WIVE01000034.1, read on the forward strand.
CGGCGATGGACACCGGCAGGCCGGTGGACATGCGCAGCACGAAATCCAGGTTGCTGAGCAGGGCGCCGCCCCCGGTCAACACGATCCCCTTGTCCACGATGTCGGCGGCCAGTTCGGGGGCGGTGTGCTCCAGCGCCACCTTGACCGCCTCGACGATCGACGACACGGGCTCGCCCAGGCTGTCGGCGATCTGCGCTTCGCTGATGACCAGTTCCTTGGGCACGCCGTTCATCAGGTCGCGGCCCTTGATCTCGATGGTGCGGCCCGGGCCCTCCGCGGGGGCGCAGGCGCTGCCGATGTCCTTCTTGATGCGCTCGGCCGAGCCCTCGCCGACCAGAAGGTTATGGTTGCGGCGGATGTAGGCGATGATGGCCTCGTCCATCTTGTCGCCGCCGACCCGCACGGAGCGCGCATAGACGATGCCGCCCAGCGAGAGCACCGCGACCTCGGTGGTGCCGCCGCCGATGTCCACGACCATCGAGCCGGTCGGTTCGGTCACCGGCAGGCCGGCGCCGATGGCGGCGGCCATGGGTTCCTCGATCAGATAGACGCGGCGCGCCCCGGCGGCCTCGGCGCTTTCCTGGATGGCGCGGCGCTCGACGGCGGTGGAGCCGGAGGGCACGCAGATGATGACCATCGGGCTGGCGAAGCTGCGCCGGTTGTGCACCTTGCGGATGAAGTGCTTGATCATCTCCTCGGCCACCTCGAAGTCGGCGATGACGCCGTCCCGAAGCGGGCGGATGGCCTGGATGTTGCCGGGCGTGCGGCCGAGCATCTGTTTGGCCTCGTCACCCACGGCCAGGACCTGCTTGCGGCCCTTGTGCTCGGCGATGGCGACGACCGAGGGTTCATTGAGGACGATGCCGCGTCCCTTCACATAGACGAGGGTGTTGGCGGTACCCAAGTCGATGGCCATGTCGGCGGACAGCCATCCCGTCATCCTGGAAAACATGTGTCCTCACTCACCCCGCGTCTCGCGTTCCCCTGCGACGGTCCTTCGCTTCCCGGTCCGCCTGGTGCCGGGCGCACCCGCTCTCGCGGGTTCGGCTCATGGCAGAGCCGCCGGTCCGTTCCGCCTGCGGCCCTGCCGCGCGCCCGTGTCGTGATATGCCCGATGCGGGCGCGTCCTGTCCACGCCTTATCCGGGGCGTCATCCCGATCAGGGGGCCCGCAAACGACTGAGGCGCAACACCCCTCGCCCCCCGGATCAAGAAACGTTCCCGGACGGATGTCAATCGTCGGCTCGGCCATGGGGACATTTTACGCGGTGTTTCATGAACGAAGTGTCAACCGTTCCGTCAGAGAGTGTCGCAGGGAGTCGGGTCGCGGGACACGGCGACGGCCGCGCCGGTGGCCTGTTCGGCTGGTGGCAGGATCACAAATCGCCGGGTTTTAAATTGTGGTCGGATCGGGTGCCGCCTATACTCCGCCCCGCCAGAAGGTAGCAAGACAAAGAATTGCCTTAATTGCGACGGAACAGCAACATAGTGGTAACAGAAGGTGCCCTCCCATGATGTCCGGTCTCTCGTTGTCCTGGCGCATTGCGCTTCAGTTTTCCATCGTCACGATCGTCGTGTTCGGTGTGTTCTTTTATGTGATTTCAAGTCAGCAGGCGTCCTACTCCGAGGATGTCGGCCGGGAGGCGCTGGGCGAGAACGCCGCCAAGATCGCCGCCACGGTGACGGCCGTGGTGGGCGAGGCCACGGAATCGGCCGTGACCATGGCCTCGGCCCTGGCCGGCCTGCGGGACGCCGGGGTGACGGACCGGACCGCCTACGCCAAGGTGGTGGAGCAGACCATCGACGCGCACCCGCAGTTCGTGGGCGGCGGCCTGGGCATCGAGCCGGATGTTCTGGGACCGGACACGGAGGCCGCCGGCCAGGGCTACAGCGACGACGGCGGCCGGCTGGTGCCCTACTTCTATCACGATGGCGGCACCGTCACCTGGGAGCCGCTGCTCATGGGCGAGGGCAGCGGGTCGGAGGCGTGGTACGACCTGCCCATCCAGCGCCGCGCCCTGGTGCTGACCGACACGTATGACTACGAGATCGCCGGCGAAAGCGTGCTGATGACTACCGCCGCCGCGCCCATCCTGGACGACGGCCGCGCCATCGGCGTCGCCACGGTGGATCTGGCGCTCGACGACCTGCAGGCCCGCATTGGCCAGATCGCCGTGTTCAAGACCGGGTTCGGCGGGCTGCTCAGCGGCACGGGGGCATGGGTCTCCCACGCCGACAACGCCCGCCTGAACACGTCGATCATCGGCCAGGACGAGGCCATCGCGCAGGCCCACGCCGCCGCGCTGCGCGGACGGACGACCGTGGGCGCCACCGTCATCGACGGTCAGGACGTCATGTTCGCCGCCGCGCCGGTCACGTTCGAGCGGGCGGGTGCGACCTGGGTCGCGTTCGCCGCCGCGCCCACGGCGGAGATCCTGGCTGCGTCCCGCGCGCTGCAATGGACCATGGCGGGAATCGGCCTCGGGTTCCTGGCCCTGATGGTGCTGGTGTTGTGGCTGATCGGCCGCTCCATCGCCGGCCCGATCGTGGCCCTGACCGGCGTGACCACACGCATCGCCGACGGCCACCACGGCGAGACGGTGCCCGCCGTGACGCGGAAGGACGAGATCGGCGCCCTGGCGCGCTCGGTCGAGGTGTTCCGCCGCACCGTCATCCAGATGGACGAGCTGAAGGCCGAGCAGGTCCAGGCCGCCGAGCGCCACGACGCCGAGAAGCGCGAGGCCATCCGCCTTCTGGTCACCCAGTTCGAGGACAGCGTGGCCGCCGCCATGTCCTCCGTGCAGGCGTCCTCCAAGGAAATGCACGGGGCGGCGGAACGCATGGCGTCCATCGCCGACACCACCCGCGCCCGGTCCTCCGCCGTCGTGTCGGACGCCGACGAGGCCTCGCGCAACGCCGGCACGGTCGCGGCCGCCGCCGAACAGCTCGGCCATTCGGTCTCCGAGATCAGCCGCCAGATGACCTACCAGACCCAGGCGGCCGACGAGGCGGGCACGGCCGCCGCCGCCAGCGACGGCCAGATCAAGGGCCTGGCCGAAAGCGTCGAGTCGATCGGCACCGTGGTCAATCTCATCACCGACATCGCCGACCAGACCAACCTGCTGGCGCTGAATGCGACCATCGAGGCGGCGCGCGCCGGGGACGCCGGCAAGGGCTTCGCCGTGGTCGCCAACGAGGTCAAGACGCTGGCCACCCAGACCAGCAAGGCCACGGACCAGATCGCGACCCAGATCAAGGGCGTGCAGGACCGCACGGGGACGGCCGTCACCTCCATCGCCGACATCAACAGTCGGATCGAGCGGATCAAGGAGGTCTCGTCCTCCGTGGCCGCCGCCATCGAGCAGCAGAGCGCCGCCACCGAGGAGATCAACCGCAACACACATCAGGCGAGCACCGGCATCCAGACCGTCTCGGCCGCCATCGCCGAGATGGCCGGCGCGCTGTCCGACCTGGGCGAGACCGCCGGCGCCGTGCTGGACGCCGCCGACCGCCTGACGGGCGAGGCCGATACCCTCTCCGACCGTGTGGCCGCGTTCATGCGGGACCTGGATCAGCGCTCCTGATCCGCGTTCCGGTCCATCGCCGGGCCGCGCACGGGGGCGGCAGGGCTCCGAACCCGGATTGCCGTTCTGTGCACGGTTGTGGGAAACCCGCCTCACGAGGTCCTTCGGTCGCCCCCGGCGACGCGTTGCGTCGCCGCAAAGGAGCGCGACCATCGGACCGATGGTCGCGGGGGCTCCCTCAGCATGACAATTTTTTATAGAAGTCGTCATCCTGAGCGCCCTAAGAGCGCGAAGGATCTCGTGACAAGGCCCCAACGATGAAACCCGGTCATCTGGAATCCAAGCCCTGACAGGGGCGGCGCGGGGATGGATCGTGAACCAGGAATGGGGTACAGGCGTTCTGATCCCGCTTGCCTCGACCCGGGGGCGCGCATGCCGGGGCGGGAGGGGCCCTCCCGGCGGACGGGATCAGACGGAGGATGACGGGAATGGAACGCCTCGCCCTGCTGCGGTCCATCACGGCGGTGCTCTGGTTCGGCGCGGCGGTGCTGATCGGCTCCGTGCTGGTGCTGGGCGAGGACGTCCTGGTGCCGGTCGCGATCGCGGTGATCGTCTGGTATCTCATCAATGCCCTGGCCGAGGGCATCGCCAGTATTCCCGAGGTCGGTTCGCGTCTGCCCGGCTGGGTCCACATGGCGCTGGCGCTGGCGGTCATCTCGCTGCTGCTGGTGCTGTTCGGCCGCATGGCCAGCGAGAACATCTCGGAAGTCACCAAGGCCGCGCCGGTGTACCAGGAGAACCTGCGCACGCTTGTCCACGACGCCACGGAACTGGCGGGAATCAGGGGGCCGATCGATCTGGAAGACTTCGTCGGGCAGATCAGTCTGGCCGATGCGGTCCCCCAGGTGGCCAGCGCCGTCTCGTCGCTGGTGGGACAGGCGGGGCTGATCCTGGTCTACACCCTGTTCCTGCTGGTCGAGCAGCGCCGCTTCGGCGCCAAGCTGCAGGCGCTCTTCCCCGACCCGGAGCGTGAACGCTGGGTGCGCGGCGTGCTCAGTCGCATCCAGCTCGACATCAAGACCTATGTCTGGATCAAGACCCTGACCAGCGTCCTGACCGGCGCGGTCAGCTACGGGGTGCTTGTGGCGGTGGGCGTGGACTACGCGCCGTTCTGGGCCGTGGTCATCTTCCTGTTGAACTACATCCCGACCATCGGGTCGTTGCTTGGCGTGGCGTTCCCGGTTCTGCTGGCGCTGGTGCAGTTCCCGACACCCATCCCGGCGCTGGTCGTGGCCGGGGTGCTGGGATCCGTGCAATTCACCATCGGCAACATTCTTGAGCCGCGCCTGATGGGGCGCTCGCTGAACCTCAGCCCGCTGGTGGTGATCCTGTCCCTGGTGGTGTGGGGCAACATCTGGGGCGTCGTGGGCATGTTCCTGTGCGTGCCGCTGACCGGGATCATCATGATCGTGATGTCCTACATCCCGGCCACCCGTCCGATCGCCATCCTGCTGTCCAGCGACGGCAAGGTGCGGCATGACTGAGACCGGCTGACGATGAGGATGACTCCTTCGCACAGGGTCGCTGCACCGAACCGTCAGGATGGGTCTTTGTTGTTTTCGCCGCAGCGCCCCTTTGGGGCGCGCGGCTCCGCCACCCCGGCTGCCCATGGGCGGCCACCTAAGGAATGGCGCCCCGATGCGGCGCCGAGAGGGCGCCGGCCCCGTCGGCCGGTATCGCATATCGCAAAGGGTCCCACGGACAGGCTTTCCGCATGCCGGACGGGGCTTGCAGCCCCGTCCGGACCGTTTCGCCCGATGGATGGGGATGAAAATGGTCCGGGCGGGAGTCCAACGCCCGTCCGGCATCATGGCTGGTGAGGGGCAAGGACTCACACACGCGCCGGGTCTGGACGCCGCCCTTGCCCCTCCCCCTTCAGGACGTCGCCGCGCTCAGGACGGCGCGTCGGTGGCGGCGGCGGGCGGCGCGTTGCGCGGAGTCTTGGTGAAGAACAGGGTCACGGTGCCCAGCTCGAAGCCCCATCGGGTGACCGTGGCGCGGTTGATGAGCACGTCGCCCGGCTGCAGCCACATCCAGTCGTTGAAGTGGACCTTCCAGGTGCTGTCGCCCACCTTCAGGTTCATGTCGTAGGACCAGTTGAGCGCGTTGCCGGCGATGGTGCCGTTGGCCACGCCGATGATGTCGTCGGCCCGGCCTTCGTAGGTGTTCTCGCCCGTCCTGGTGATGCGCCACACCCGGCGGTCCTTCTCGCCGTCGGCATAGTCGAAGTGCTCGTCGAGCGTCAGGGTCGTGCCGTCCCAGGTGCCGTCGATCTCGACCTGGAACTGGCGGCGCAGGTTCCCGAATCGGTCCACGAAGATGCCCCAGGCATAGGTCTTGCCGGGGAAGTACTCTTCCAGCACCAGCTTGGGTTCGGCGTCGGCGAAATCGTCGGGTTTCATGTTTCCACACCCCGTCAGTGTCGTGGCGGTGACCAGCAGCAGGCTCAGCGCGAGCAGGCCGCCGAGGCGGTGTCTCCAGGAGCGGCGCCGCTGCGGAGCGCGCGCCGGGCTTCCGTTCATCATGAGGGCTCCCCTCCCAACCGGGTCAGACGTTTGCGAATGATGGCCTGACGGCGCCGGGTCATGGGGTGGTTCCAGACCAGCGCCAGCACGCCCAGCTTCAGGACCACCGGGGCCAGCGCGTACAGCCCCGCCAGGGTCGCCAGGGCCATCGGTGTGTTGGTGCCCACCGCCGCGTCGGCCTTGAACCCCACCCAATCCAGGATCGGGAACGCCAGACCGACGGCCAGGGCCAGCGCGCCCTTGGTGCCCATGCCCCACAGGGCGAAGAAGATGCCTTCGCGACGCTGGCCGGTGCGCAGGGCGTCCAGGTCGATCACATCGGCCTGCATGGCCGGCGGCAACACCAGATCGGCGCCCAACGCCGCCCCGGTCAGCACGCAGATCACCAGGAACGGCCAGACGTCCCCCGGCCCCAGCGCGGGCACCCAGACGAAGCTGAGGCAGGCCAGCACCATGGCGGCGGCCCAGGCCCGGTGCTTGCTCCAGGCGCGGCTGAGCGCCAGCCATCCCGGTATGGCTACGACCGCCGCCACGAAGTAGATCAGGATGAGGCGATCCCGCGTGGCGTCATCCACGCCCAGCCCGTGCGCCAGGTAGAGCGGGAACAGCGCCGCCGGCAGGCCGCTGGCCATGCCGTTGAGCACCCAGGCGGCCAGAAGGCGCGTGAACGGCCGGTTGCGCAGCACGCCCTTCGCCTGCTGCCAGACCGAGCCCAGGTTGCGGCGCGGCCCGGCCGGCAACGGCACCTCCGGCACCTTGGCCAGAAGCAGCACGATGGCCGGCAGCCCCAGCACCACGGCGGCGCCGGCGACCATGCCCAGGCCGGCGCCCTCGCTCAGGCCGAGCATCGTCGCCAGCACCGGCATGGCGCCCGCGACCAGGATGCCCACGATCATCAGGCCCTCGCGCCAGCCGGTGATGCGGGAGCGCTCGTTGTAGTCGCCCGAGAGCTCCGCCCCCCAGGCGGTGTAGGGCACGCTGATGAGCGTCCAGCCCACATAGAGCACGATGCTCCAGACCAGCAGGTGCCCGAGGCCGGCGTCGTCCGGCGGCAGGAACAGCATCAGCAGCGCCGGCCCGGCCAGCAGCCCGCCGAGCGCGATCCACGGCTTGCGCCGGCCCCAGCGGGTGCGCAGGCGGTCGCTCAACAGGCCCACCAGCGGATCCGTGATGCCGTCGATCAGGCGCGCGCCCAGCAGCACCGCCCCGACAGCGGCGAGCCCCAGCCCCAGCGTGTCCGCGTACAGCGTGGGCAGGAACACGAACACCGGGATGGTGGGCATGGCCAGGGCCAGCCCGGGCAGGCCGTACAGGATCAGGCGGCGGCGGTTCGCTGCCGTCATGCGGGCCTCCGAACTGGGATAACCGGGGTATCATGGGTCGTGTCGTCTCCCGAGATCCTTCGCCGCCTTTGGCGGCTCAGGATTGTCTGTTTGATTTGTGGCATTGTGGAGATGCCGGGTTGCGGGGCCCCGGGTGGCCACCCGGGGCCCCGCACCGGATCGTGTGATCGTCTCAGGATGGGGTCTTTGCCCGTTGTCATCGTGATCCGCGATCCGG
>NZ_WIVE01000035.1 GCF_009601025.1 Roseospira navarrensis
CCGGATCGCGGATCACGATGACAACGGGCAAAGACCCCATCCTGAGACGATCACACGATCCGGTGCGGGGCCCCGGGTGGCCACCCGGGGCCCCGCAACCCGGCATCTCCACAATGCCACAAATCAAACAGACAATCCTGAGCGCCCGTTGGGGCGCGAAGGATCTCGTGAGGGGGCACGAATGAAAACAGCCCTGTCATCCGGATTCGGAGCCCTGGCGCTCACGCCGCCTTGGTTGACTTGCCCGGCGGCCCGGGTATGGTCGGGCGCGGGTCCGTCGCCCCGGTGCGCCCGGCCCCGTTTCGCCCATCCTCGCCTGACGGACCCCGCCATGACGCTTGAAGATCTGGAACGCACCATCGAGGACGCCTGGGAGAGCCGGGACTCCGTGACGGCCGAGACCACGGGCCCGGTCCGGGACGCAGTCGAGACCGCGCTGAACGGCCTGGATTCCGGCGTCTACCGCGTGGCCGAGAAGATCGGCGGCGACTGGCAGGTCAACCAGTGGCTGAAAAAGGCCGTGCTGCTGGGCTTCCGCCTCAACGACATGGCGCCCATCGAGGGCGGCGTGGGCGGCTCCACCTGGTGGGACAAGGTGCCGTCCAAGTTCGAGGGCTGGGACGCCGCCCGCTTCAAGGCCGCCGGCTTCCGCGCCGTGCCGCCGTGCGCCGTGCGGCGCTCGGCCTACATCGCGCCCGGCGTGGTGCTGATGCCCAGCTACGTGAACCTGGGCGCCTATGTGGACTCCGGCACCATGGTGGACACCTGGGCCACGGTCGGGTCCTGCGCCCAGATCGGCAAGGGTGTGCACCTGTCCGGCGGTGTCGGTATCGGCGGCGTGCTGGAGCCGTTGCAGGCCAACCCGGTCATCATCGAGGACAACGTGTTCGTCGGCGCCCGCTCCGAGGTGGTCGAGGGCGTGATCGTCGAGGAAGGCGCCGTGCTGTCCATGGGCGTGTTCATCGGCGCGTCCACCAAGATCATCGACCGCAACACGGGCGAAGTCTTCATGGGTCGCGTGCCGGCCTATTCCGTGGTGGTCGCGGGCAGCATGCCCGGCAAGCCGCTGCCCGACGGCAGCCCGGGCCCCAACCTGGCCTGCGCCGTCATCGTCAAGCGCGTGGACGAAAAGACGCGCGCCAAGGTCTCGATCAACGAACTGCTGCGTGACTGATCCCGCCCCCCTCGCGCCCGGCGACACGGCCGGGCGGCCCGCCCCCGTCCTCGACTGGACCGTGGCGGGCCTCGCCGATCCGGTTCCCCTGGCCCGGGCGCTGATCCAGCGCCAGAGCATGACCCCCGTGGACGACGGCGCGCTGGACGTGCTCCAGGCCGCGCTTGAAACGCTGGGCTTTTCGTGCCGGCGCATGCCGTTCTCGCAGCCGGGCACGCCGGACGTGGACAACCTCTATGCCCGCCTGGGCGCGGGCGGACCGCATCTGTGCTACGCCGGGCATACGGACGTGGTGCCCGTGGGCCATGGCTGGACCCGCGACCCGTTCGCCGCCGAGATCGAAGACGGCGTGCTGTACGGCCGGGGCGCGGCCGACATGAAGGGCGGCATCGCCTGCTTCGTGGCCGCCTTTGCGCGCCGTCTGGCCGAGGGCGGTCCGCCCTCCGGCTCGCTGTCGCTGATGATCACCGGCGACGAGGAAGGCCCGGGCCTGAACGGCACCAAGCGCATGGTGGAGACCTTCGCCGCCGAGGGCGAGCACATCGACGACTGCATCGTCGGCGAGCCCGTCAATCCGGACACCATGGGCGAGATGGTCAAGGTCGGCCGCCGGGGCAGCCTGAACGTCCAACTCACCGTGCACGGGCGGCAGGGGCACGCGGCCTATCCCCACCGCTCGGACAACCCGATCCCGCGCCTGATGGACATGCTGGCGGCCCTCACCGCCGAACCGCTGGACCACGGGTCCGAACACTTCGAGCCCTCGACCCTGGTCATCACCTCCGTGGATGTGGGCAACCCAGCGACCAACGTGATCCCGGGCAAGGCGACGGCGCGCTTCAACATCCGCTTCAACGACCTGCACACCGGGCGGTCGCTGGTGGAGCGCCTGCGCGACACGATTCTGGCGGTGCAGAAGGGCCGGCCGGGCACCGTGGACATGGACGCCACGGTGCAGGGCGAAAGTTTCCTCACGCCGCCGGGCCGCCTGAGCGACCTGCTCCAGGGCGCGGCGGAGCGGGTGACCGGGCGTCGGCCCGAAATCTCCACCTCGGGCGGAACCTCCGATGCGCGGTTCATCAAGGACATCGCCGCCGTCGCCGAGTTCGGTCTGGTGGGCCGCACGATCCATCAGGCGGACGAGTGCGCCCCCCTTGCCGATCTGGAGTCGCTGACCGAGATCTATCGGCAGGTCATCGACGGCTATTTCGCGGCCTGATCTGGGCCGCGGAGGCCCTGCGCAGACCCGTCCGCTTCACGGCCGATCAGGATCATAAAAAGGCAGAGGATCCCCCGCCCATGCCGCCCCTGAGTGCGTCCGACATTGCCGCCGCGTTGTATGGTCTGCTCCGGCTGGCCCGGCTGGACCCGAAGGGGTTCGACTATTTCGAGGCGACCGCCACCGGGCTGCTCAAGTCCTTCTGGGTGGCGGCGTTCCTGCTGCCCGTGTTCCTGCTCTACCTGGTGCTGGACGTGCTGATGCTGGACCTGGGCGGTCCCGGGGCGGCGCTGCGGTATGTCTCAATCGAGACGATCGCCTATGTGGTGGACTGGGTGGCCTTTCCGCTGGTCATGGTGACCCTGGCCCCGGCGATGGGCCTGGACAGGACGCTGTTCCGCTTCCTGGTGCCGCTGAACTGGATTCAGTTGCCCGTCGGGCTGATCCTGATGGTGCCCGCGCTGATCGGGCGTCTGGTGGACATGCCCGAGGACTTCGCCGCCCTTGTGGGGCTGACGATCATCACGGCGTCCTTGCTGATCGTGGCCGCGTTGGCCCGCTTCGGCCTGGAGGTGCCCTGGTGGTCCGCCGCCGGCGCCACGGTGATGAACTTCACCATCAGCCTGATCATCACCGGCGTGGCGTTCTCCATGGCCGGCGTGGGCGCCTGATCGACGCCGGGGGGGCGGCGGATGGCGTCCCGTAGGGCGGGTTCGCGCCGCAGGCGCAACCCGCCACGGGAATTACCCCGCCATGCGGCCCAGGCGCAGGCGCAGGGCGTTCAGCTTGATGAAGCCCTCGGCGTCGCACTGGTCGTAGACCTCGTCTTCCTCGAAGGTGACGTGGTCCATGCTGTACAGGCTGACCGGGGCCTTGCGGCCGACAACGATGACGTTGCCCTTGTACAGCTTCAGGCGCGCGGTGCCGGTCACCCGCTCCTGGGTCTTGTCGATCAGGGCCTGCAGCGCCTCGCGCTCGGGCGCGAACCAGAAGCCGTTGTAGATGAGCGTGGCGTAGCGCGGCATCATCTCGTCGCGCAGGTGCATGGCCTCGCGGTCGAGCGTGATCGACTCGACGGCCCGGTGCGCGGCCAGCAACAGGGTGCCGCCCGGGGTTTCGTAGACGCCGCGCGACTTCATGCCGACGAAGCGGTTTTCCACCAGATCGACGCGGCCGCAGCCGTGCTTGCCGCCCAGGTCGTTCAGCCGGCGCAGGATATTCGCCGGGGACAGCCGCTCGCCGTTGATGGCCACGGCGTCGCCCTTCTCGAAATCGATCTCGACGTATTCGGGCGTCACCGGCGCGGCCTCGGGCGAGACCGTCATGCGGAACATGTCCTCGTCGGGCTCGGTCCAGGGGTCCTCCAGCGCCTTGCCCTCATAGGAGATGTGCAGAAGGTTGGCGTCCATGGAGTAGGGGGACTCGCCGCGCTTGTCCTTGGGCACGGGGATCTGGTGCTTCTCGGCGTAGTCGATCAGCTTGGCGCGGCTGTTCAGGTCCCATTCGCGCCACGGCGCGATGACCTTGACGTCCGGCTTCAGGGCGTAGGCGGTCAGCTCGAAGCGGACCTGATCGTTGCCCTTGCCGGTGGCGCCGTGGCTGATGGCGTCGGCGCCGGTCTGCTCGGCGATCTCGATCAGGCGCTTGGCGATCAGGGGCCGGGCGATCGACGTGCCGAGCAGGTACACACCCTCGTAGACCGTGTTGGCGCGGAACATGGGGAACACGTAGTCGCGCACGAACTCCTCGGTCAGGTCGTCGATGTAGATCTCCTTGATCCCCATCATCTCGGCCTTGGCGCGGGCGGGCTCCACCTCCTCGCCCTGGCCGATGTCGGCGGTGAAGGTCACCACCTCGCACCCGTAGGTGTCCTGCAGCCAGCGCAGGATGATCGAGGTGTCCAGGCCGCCCGAATAGGCCAGCACCACCTTCTTGACGTCGCCCTTGCCGAGACCCTTGCTCATGCCCATTGCCTTCGTGTTCGCGGATGATCTGGAAAGGGCGCGAGTATAGGGAATGCGCGCGCCCGGGCAAGGGTCGGTCATGGGGGCGGTTCATGGGGGCGCGGGTTCGTCGTCCTCCAGGAACAGGGCGGCGAGGCGGTCCAGCCCCGCGCGGTTGTCGAACGCGGACCGCACCCGCGCCATGCCGGCCGCGCCCAGGGCAGCACGCCGGGCCGGGTCGGCGATCAGGGCCGCCAGCACGGCGGTCAGCGCCGCGATGTCCTCCGGCTCCACCAGCGCGCCGGTGTCGTCCTCCACGATGAGTTCCGGAATGCCGGACAGTCGGGTGGACAGGCAGGCGAGCCCCTGGCTCTGGGCTTCCATCAGCACGTTGGGCAGGCCGTCGCGGTCGCCGTCGGCATCCACCCGGCAGGGCAGCACGAACAGGTCGGCGGCGCGGTAGGCCTCCAGGACCTCGGCCTGATCGCGCGCCCCCTGCCAGTCGATCCGGTCCGCGAGTCCCAGTTCGGCGGCCAGCGCCTTCAGGCCGTCCCGCTCCTTGCCGCCGCCGATGTGGACGAGCCGCCAGTGCGCCGCCGGGGGCAGGGCGGCCAGGGCGCGCAAGAGCAGGTCGAAGCCCTTCTTGGGCACGGCCCGGCCGACGGCCAGCAGGCGCACGGGATCGGCCGCATCGGTGCCGTCGCGCGCGCTCTGCGGCACGGGATCGGGCGCCGGGAAGCGGTCCAGGTCGAAGCCGTGATACAGCAGCCGCACCCGGCCCGGCGCCAGCCCGTCCAGGTGCGCGGCCCCCGAGGCGGTGCAGGTCACCGTCCAGCGGGTGTCGGCGAGCTTCTCCGCCTTCTCCCAGTCCGGAATGGTCCAGATGTCACGGGCATGGGCGGAGATGGACAGCGGCAGCCCCAGCAGCCGCGCGGCATAGCGGCCCACCGACCCGGGCGTGTGCAGGAAATGGACGTACACCGCCTCCACGTCCGACGGCATCTCCGCCGCCAGAACCAGCGCCTGACCCCAGCGGCGCACCCGGTTGCGGGTGGGGTCGCGGCGCAGGTCGCGCAGCCACAGCCGCCGCGTCTCGGCGTAGCGCGGCCAGCCGCGCACCGTCCGCCAGGCGCGCAGCATGCGGGCGGGGTCGTCGTGCAGATACTCCGGCAGGTAGGTGACGGGGGCCGCGATCTCGGCGTGGACCGGGTGGGTCTTGGTGTCGGTGGGGTGGCGCAGCGAGACCAGGCGCAGGCTCAGGCCGCGCCGCTCCAGCCCCAGAAGCTCCTGGGCGATGAAGGTTTCGGACAGGCGCGGATAGCCCTTCAGGACCACGGCCAGGGTGCGGGTCATGGGGTGCGTCCTTCCTCAGCCCGACCGGCTCTGGGCGGTCGGGCGCCGGGCGGTGGACCGGGCCGTATGGGGCGGAGTCAGGCCCGTGCGACGGCAGATGAAATCCAGGCCGTCGAGCCAGCCGGCGGGCAGCCGGGCGGAGGGCGGCGCCCGGTCCGCGAGGCCGCGCAGGGCCTGGGCCATGGTCTCGGGGCTGGCGTCCTCCTCATGCACCCGCATGTCCACGAGGCCCAGCGCGGCGGCCCGGCGGGCCCGGACAAGCTGTTCCTCGCGCGGTTCCGTGCGGGGCACCATCAGGGCTGGCTTGTCGAACGAGAGCACCTCGCAGAACGTGTTGTAGCCGCCCATGCAGACCATGGCGGTGGCGTCCTTCATCAGGTGTTCGGGGGTGGCGTCGAACTCCAGGGCGGCCCCCCGGCCCAGGGCGTGGACCCGCTCGCCGAAGGTCTCGCGCAGGGTGGCGTCCATGAACGGGCCGAACAGGAACACCGGCGCCAGCGGGATCCCCGGGTCGCTCTCGTAGGCCGACAGCACCCAGTCGATCAGGGCGGCGCCGTCGCCACCGCCGCCGGCGGTGACCAGGATGTAGGGCTCGTCGATGGGCCGCTCGGCGAGTCCGCCCCATTCCGAGGGCACGTGGGTCCGCTGGAAGCCCGTGAACACCAGCTTGTCGCGCACCCCGTCGGGGATGCTGAGGCCGGCCAGCGGGTCGTGGAAGCCGTCCGGCCCGTACACCCACACCTCGTCGTAAAGATTGCGCAGGGCCGGCATGACGCGCTTGCGTTTCCATTCGGCGGACAGGCGGTCCGGGCTGTCCATGACCTCGCGCAGGCCGAGGACCAGGCGGGTGCCCCGCTTCTTCAGGCGGCGCAGGGTGGACTCCACCTCGCCGCCCAGGCCCAGGGGCTCCTTGTCCACGATGAACAGGTCGGGCGCGAACGCCAGGGCCGTGTGCTGGATGATGGAGGCCCGCAGCGCCAGCGTGTCCTCGATGTCGATGAGCAGGTTCAGCGCCGTGTAATTGCCGTTCTGCAGCTTCACCACACCCGGCACGCGCACGAAGTCCACCCGGGCGCGGAAATCGAAGCTGCCGATGATCGGCGACCCGGAGATGATGAGAACCGTGAGGTCCTTGCTGGCGCCGACCATGGCGTGGGCCATGCGGCGGCAGCGGCGCAGGTGACCAAGCCCGAAGCTGTCGTGGCTGTAGATCAGGACCCGCATGGATGCCCCTTCTTCGGGTCCGGCCTGACGCCGCGCGATGACCGACGTCACCCTAGTCGATTCGGCCGTCCATTAAAAGGCTGCGCGGGCGGCCCGGGCTACAGGTGAGCCAGCACGTTTTCGGCGCTGGAGGCCTCGAAGGCGCCGGGCGAATCGAGGAAGACGTGCGCCACCACGCCGTCCCGCACCACCATGGCATACCGTTGCGACCGGGTCGCCATGGCCGCCTTGCTGGCGTCCATCTCCGTGCCCGTGGCCGCCGCGAAGGCGCCGTTGCCATCGGAGATCATGAGCACCTTGCCGTCGGCGCCGGCCTGGGCGCCCCAGGCCGCCATGACAAAGGGATCGTTGACCGCGATACAGGCGACCGTGTCCACGCCCTTCGCGGTGAGCGCGTCGATGTGGTCGATGAACCCGGGCAGATGCCGGGCCGAGCAGGTCGGCGTGAAGGCGCCGGGCACCGCGAACAGCACCACCGTCTTGCCCGCGAACACCTCGGCGGTGGTGATGGGCCTGATCCCCTCATCGGTCATCCGGTGCAGGGTGACTTCGGGGATACGATCGCCGACCTTGATCATGCTCACGGCTGGAACTCCTTGTGCGGGAGGGCACGCCACGATCCGGCGACGCCTGATCGCGTCCCCCTCGGGCCTGCGCTCACATGGGGGCGCCGCGGCCCGATTGCGAGGGCAGCGGCCGCGCCGCTGGGCTCAGCCCTTGCTGATGGCGGAATGCAGGGGCTTGCTCGCCTCGTAGGCCCGGGCCTGCGCGGGCGTGGCCTCGGGCTGGTGGCGGTCCTTCCAGTCGGCGTAGTCCATGCCGTAGACCCAGCGCTGCGCCTCCGCCTTGTCGAGGGGGGCGCCGGTCTCCTCGGCGGCCGCCCTCAGCCACTTCCACAGGCAGTTGCGGCAGAACCCGGACAGCGCCATCAGGTCGATGTTCTGGACGTCGGTGCGCCACTGAAGGTGCGCCACCAGGCTGCGGAACGCCGCCGCCTCGATCTCCGTTCGCGTCTGTTGGTCCACGTCAACGCCTCCGCTGGTTGTGACATCGGGTCGGCGGGGATCGCACGGGGCGTCTGATGCCGCCCCTGCGCAACAGGAACGCAACAGTATATTGCCCCGGGCCCCGTGCTGATATAGGACAGGCGCGCGACTCTTGCAGTGGCCGGCCGGGGCCGAACGATCCCCGGGGCCGATCCGGTCCGGGCCGCGCCGCATCCCGAGCCCACCCGTGCGTCCGGAGGGAACATCATCCGGTGCCCAACACCGTCCTGATCCTCAACGGTCCGAATCTGAACCTGCTGGGCCGCCGGGAACCGTCCGTGTACGGGCGGGAGACCCTGGACGACATCGCGGCGGCGTGCCGGGTGCGCGGCGAAAAGCTGCGGATCCGCGTCGATTTCCGCCAGACCAACCACGAGGGCGAGCTGGTCGAGTGGATCCAGCAAAGCCATGCCGACGTGCGGGGGATCATCCTGAACGCGGCCGCCTACACCCATACGTCCGTCGCCATCCCCGACGCGCTGCGCGCCGTTGCGCTGCCCTGCATCGAGGTGCACCTGTCGAACGTGCATGCCCGCGAGAGTTTTCGCCACCATTCCTATATTTCGCCGGTCGCCACCGGCGTCATCGTGGGTCTGGGCAGCCAGGGCTATCTGCTCGCCCTGGACGCCATGGCCCGCCTGATCGCTGACGCAGACGCCGCCAACGCCGACGGCCCGCGTTCCCTGTCCACATGAGCCGGCGCCGGCCGCCTCGCCCCGATCCGCGGGGCCGCAGCGGCACCGGCTCCCCCAGACCCGAGATCGAAGACACCGCCATGGCCAGCACTCCCATCGATACCGACGCGGTCCGCGCCCTTGCCGAGCTGCTCGGCGAATCCGGACTGACCGAGATCGAGTACGACACCGGCGATACGCGTATTCGCGTCGCCCGGACCGTGACCGTCCAGGCCACCGCGCCGGCGCCCGCCGCGGCTCCCGCGCCGTCGGCGACGGGCGGCGCCGACCCCGCCGCCGGCGGGGCCGAGGGGCATCCGGGGGCCGTGACCTCGCCCATGGTCGGCGTGGTCTACATGGCGCCGGAGCCGGGCGCGCCCAACTTCATCAAGGTGGGCGACACGGTGGACGAGGGGGCCACCCTGCTGCTGATCGAGGCCATGAAGACCTTCAATCCGCTGCGCGCCCCGCGCGGCGGCCGCATCGCCGCCATCCTGGTGGACGACGCCACGCCGGTGGAATTCGGCGAGGCGCTGGTGGTCATCGAATAGGGTATGGATTCCGCCATGTCGCCGTCCGCCTCCGCCGATCGTCCGCCGATCGTGTTCGACAAAGTCCTCATCGCCAATCGCGGCGAGATCGCGCTGCGCATCCTGCGCGCCTGCCGCGAAATGGGGATCCGGACCGTCGCCGTCCACTCCACGGCCGATGCCGAGGCCATGCACGTCCGCCTTGCCGACGAGTCGGTGTGCATCGGTCCGCCTTCGGCCCGCGACAGCTACCTGAACAAGGCCGCCATCCTGGCCGCGGCGACCATCACCGGCAGCGACGCGATTCATCCCGGATACGGCTTCCTGTCCGAGAACGCGGACTTCGCCGAGATGGTCCATGACCACAACATGGCGTTCATCGGCCCGCCCGCGAAGCTGATCCGCATGATGGGCGACAAGATCGCCGCCAAGAAGGCCGCGACCGAGGCCGGGCTGCCCTGTGTGCCCGGATCCGACGGGGCCGTGGAGACGGCCGACGAGGCCCGGGCCATGGCCGCCGAGATCGGCTATCCGGTGCTCATCAAGGCCTCCGCCGGCGGTGGCGGACGCGGCATGAAGGTGGCCGAGTCCGCCGAGACCGTGGTGGAGGCCTGGCAGACCGCGCGCGCCGAGGCGACCGCCGCCTTCGGCAACGGCGAGGTCTATATGGAGAAGTACCTCGCCAACCCGCGCCATATCGAGGTGCAGGTGCTGGCGGACATGCATGGCAACGTCGTGCACCTGGGCGAGCGTGATTGCTCGTTGCAACGCAAGCATCAGAAGGTGCTGGAGGAAGCGCCGTCGCCCGCGCTGTCCCCGGACGAGCGCGCCCGCATCGGCGGCATCGCCTGCCGCGCGGCGGCGGCCCTGGGCTACTACAACGCCGGCACCATGGAGTTCCTGTACGAGGACGGGAACTTCTACTTCATGGAAATGAACACCCGCCTGCAGGTGGAACACCCGGTCACCGAGATGATTACGACCCTGGATTTGGTGAAGGAGCAGATCCGCGTCGCCCAGGGGGAACCGCTCGGCTACGGCCAGGACGACATTCGCTTCCACGGCCATGCCATCGAGTGCCGCATCAACGCCGAGAACTCGGTGACCTTCGCGCCCTCGCCGGGCACCATCGGACGCTACCATGCCCCCGGCGGCATGGGGGTCCGGGTGGAATCGGGGCTTTACACGGGCCTGAAGGTGCCGCCGCACTACGACAGCATGATCGCCAAGCTGGTGGTGCACGGCGCCAACCGGACGGAATGCCTGATGCGGCTGCAGCGCGCCCTGGGCGAATACGTGATCGAGGGCGTGGAGACGACCATTCCGCTGCACCAGCGCCTGATGACGGCGGAGGCGTTCATCTCCGGCGACTACGACATCCGGTGGCTGGAACGCTTCGTGGCCGAGGGCAACCACGCCTGATCGTGGGGCCGGGCAACCGGGTGAAGGCACCTTTGGCGAAATGCGAGACCTCGTAGGGCGGGTTCGCGCCGAAGGCGCAACCCGCCGCAAACCAGCCATGCGGCGGATTGTCCCCACCGCGTTTCCCTGCCGGGAAACGGGCGGGGTCGAATCCGCCCGACCCGGCGTCTCTTCGACCACACGTCCTTTCACCCGATGGCCCTGGATCGTGGGGCCGGGCCTTCAAAGCGCGGTCCGTCCGTCTCCCTCTTCGGTCCGCACCTCCAGGTGAGCCAGGGCGTCCGCCACCATGCGGGTGGTGGCGCGCACCTGCTCGGCCGCGTCGGGGTGGAAGGCCACCAATACGGCCAGGGTCTCCGCGCCCGGCTCGGGGAACACCTTGACCAGGGCGGCGTCGGCGCCGTCCCCGGCGCCCGGCCGCACCCGGAACAGCCGGACGTGCGGCGTGGCCCGCACCAGCACCGCCAGAATCCCCAGGAACACCACCGGGTCCGTGCAGAACGCCGAGGGGAACGGAACGGACGCCTCGGCCGCCGGATCGTCGTCGGGGCCGGTGCGGCGGACCGCGTTCGGGTCCAGGCCCGCCCGCTGCGTCGCCATCTCCAGGGCCGCGAAGGGGGCCACGATCTCCCAGTCGACCGCGTCCGCGTCGGCCGCGCCGCCGCCGAAGTCCAGCGGCGGGTCCGGGTCGGCCAGGGCCGGCGTGCCCGGGTCCGTCCGGCGGGCCGTCGCGGCGACCGAAACCCGAGGCCCCCAGGTCTCGTCCGGCGGAAAGTGCCACTGGCCGCGCCGACCGGGGGAGGGGTCCGCCGCCTGATCGGCGTCGTCCGCCGTCGCCCCGTCGTGGCGTGACCGGCCGCCCAGGGCGCGGGCGAGGCGGTCCCGCGCGGCCCGGGTCATGGCGCGGAGACCGCCCGCCTCCGCCGGTCTCTGGTCGTGGGACATGGACGAACCCTCCCGGCGGGCCGGCGCATCCGGCCCGGCGCCCATGATGGCGTCCGGGGCGGGCCGCCACAAGGCGCCCGCTGATGCCCGCCGCCGCCGGGGCTTGCGTTCCCGCGCCCGATCGGAAACAGTGCCGCAAGGCGTGGGGACCGCCCCGCGTTCGTCCGACCGCTGCGAGAGGGCGTTCATGAAGGGCATTATCCTGGCCGGAGGCTCCGGCACCCGCCTGCATCCGCTGACCCGTGCCGTCTCCAAGCAACTGCTGCCGGTCTATGACAAGCCGATGATCTATTACCCGCTGTCGGTCCTGATGCTGGCCGGTATTCGGGAGATCCTGGTCATCACCACGCCGCACGACGCACCCATGTTCGAGGCCCTGTTGGGGGACGGCGCGGATTGGGGGATCGACATCCGCTATGCCCAGCAGCCGCGCCCCGAGGGGCTGGCCCAGGCCTTCCTGATCGGCCGGGACTTCCTGGACGGCAGCCCCTGCGCCCTGATCCTCGGCGACAACATCTTCTACGGCCACGGCCTGACCGAGAAACTGCAGACCGCCGCCGCCCGCGACCAGGGAGCCACCGTGTTCGCCTACCGGGTGCCGGATCCGGAGCGCTACGGGGTGGTGGACTTCGACGATGAGGGCCGCGCCACCTCCATCGAGGAAAAGCCCAGGCAGCCCAAGTCGCACTGGGCGGTCACGGGGCTGTATTTCTACGATCACCGCGTGGGGGACGTGGCGGCCGACCTGAAACCCAGTCCGCGCGGCGAACTGGAGATCACCGACGTCAACGCCTTCTACCTGCGCGACGGCGCGCTGACCGTGGAGCGCATGGGGCGCGGCTTCGCCTGGTTCGACACCGGCACCCATGAAAGCCTGCTGGACGCGGGCAACTATGTCCGGACAGTCGACCGCCGCCAGGGCCTGAAGATCTCGGCCCCGGAGGAGGTCGCCTTCTTCAAGGGGTTCATCAACGCCGACCAGCTCGACCGGCTCGGCGCGGCGCTGGAGAAGACCGATTACGGCCAGTACCTGCGCCGCATCGCGCGCGAGGGGGCGGCATGACGGCGCGGGGTGGCCTTGGCTGAGTCCGCGGCAGCGCGGCCGGGCGCGCCTCGCTCCCGGGCCGATGAGCTGAAGGCCGCGCTGCGGCGCGCCAACGGTCAGGTCCTGGCCGCCGGGGCGTTCAGCCTGTTCGTCACCCTGCTGGTGCTGGTCCTGCCGGTTTTCGCGTTCCAACTGTTCGAACGGGTCCTTCCCAGCCGGTCCGAACAGACCCTGGTCATGCTCATGATCCTGGCCGCTGGTGCGCTGGCGGGCATGGCCATCCTGGACATGCTGCGCCGCCTGCTCCTGCTGCGCGCCGGCAGTGCTCTGCGCCACCGGCTGACCGGGCCGGTGCTGGACATCCTGGTGCAGGTGGCGGGGGCCGGGCCGCGCCCGGAAACCCGACAGGCGCTCGGCGACGTGGACGTGCTGTGTCGGTCCATGGGCGGGCGGGGACAGATCGCCACGCTCGATCTGGTCTGGTTTCCGGTGTTCCTGATCGCCCTGCCTCTGATCGATGCGCGTCTGTTGCTGGTGGCCGGCCTGGTCTCGGCGTTGATGGCGGTCACGGTGCTGATGGCCCGGCCCCTGACCCTGCGCCGGGCGCGCGAGGCCCAGCGCCGGGACCTTGCCATGCGCAGCCAATTGGAGGAGCGGTTGCGCCACGCCCCCAGCGTGGCGGTCATGGGGATGGCGCCCATGATCGCGCGCCGCTGGCGGCGCGCGGCCGACGCCCGCCAGCGCGACGACGCCCGCATTGCCGTGCGCCTGACCGCTCTGGCCATGGGGACCGCCCTGCTGCGCCATCTGGGGGTGGTGGCGGTTCTGGGCGCGGCGGCGTGGCTGTACACCCTGGGCGATGTGACCGAGGCGGATGTGATCGCCGCCGGTCTGGTGGCCGACCGGGCTTTTGCGGTTCTGGAGGGCCTGATCTGGGGCTGGGGGGACGTCATGGCCGCGCGCGGCGCGCGCGACCGGCTGATGGCGCTGTTCGAGGCCAGCCCGCCCGCCCGCGACAGCATGCCGTTGCCCGTGCCGGCCGGGGCCCTGGCCGTGCAGCAGGCCGTGGTGGCGCCGCCGGGGGGTCGCGTGCCCGTGCTCAAGGGCCTCTCGTTCGACCTGCCGCCGGGCGGATCGCTGGGGGTCATCGGGCCGTCCGGCGCGGGCAAGTCCACCCTGGCCCGCGCGCTGGTGGGCCTGTGGCCGCCCGCCCAGGGCAAGGTGCGCCTGGACGGCAACGATCTGCGCAACTGGAACACGGACCAGCTCGGCCGCCATGTGGGCTACGTGAGTCAGGACATCGACCTGATGGATGGCACCGTCGCCGAGAACATCGCCCGCATGGGCGTGGTGGAGGCCGCCGACGTGATCCAGGCCGCGCGGCGGGTCGGGCTGCACGAGACCCTTCTGCGACTGCCCAACGGCTATGACACCCCGATCGGCGAGAACGGCCATGTGCTGCCGGCCGGCCTGCGCCAGCGGGTCGCGCTGGCCCGCGCGCTGTACGGCGATCCGCGCCTGATCGTGCTGGACGAGCCGAACGCCTTCCTGGACAGCGAGGGCGAGCAGGCGCTGTTGCAGACCCTGGCGGCGCTGCGCAACGAGGGACGGACGGTCGTCATGGTGACCCAGAAACCGGCCCTGCTGACCGCCCTGGAGACGGTGCTGGTGCTGCGCGACGGGCAGGTGGAGATGATGGGACCCTGCAAGGACATCCTGGCGAAGTTCGCGCGCGGCGGCGCGCCCGGGGCGGGGCAGGGCGGTTCGCCGAAACAGGTGCAGGGCCCCGCGCCCGGCGGCGCAGGATCCCCGAAGGGATCCGCCGCGCCGCCCCCCGGCAGACCGCCGCCGAAAGCCCCGCCGTCGCCGCCGTCCTCCGGGAGCTCCGGGGGCGGGTCCTCGTCCGGACGCCTCGGCCGCCGTCCGCCGGACGGCTCCGGCGGCGGGTGATCCCGCCCGGCTCGGTGGTGGCCCGGGCGCACTCTTCCCTTTGGTGACCCATTTCTCCGCTCGGGTTTGGCCGCGCAGTCTGGTTGCCTATCCCAACTCCCTGAATTTCCACTGAAAAATGCGCCCTGGAGTGTCCCTATCCGGGCTCAGGGTTTTTGTTGCGACTCATTCCTATTTTCAATACTGTACCGGGCATCGGGCGTTCGGCGCCGCCGCGCCGTCCCCGGGTTCCCATCGCCAACGACCTCGGACGTTCCATGATCTGCGCCGCCGTTGCTCCCGTTCAGACCACCGCTTCGTTGCGCCACGACGTCCGGGGCGATGCCGACTCCCGGCTGGAGGCCCTGCGCTGGCCCCGGCGGGGGCCGGTCTGTCCGCACTGCGGCGCGCGGCATGCCTATCGCATGGTGTGCGAGCGGTCCGGCGGCGTGCGCTTCAAGTGCGCGCGCTGCCGCAAGCCGTACTCCGCGCGCCGGGGCACGGTGCTGGAACGCTCCAACGTGGGCACGGGACCCTGGCTGCGCGCCATGGCCCTGTTCCTGGACGATCCGGGGCGTGGCCTGGCGGCCCGCATCCAGCGGGCCTGCGGGGTCAGCTACAAGACCGCGTGGTCGATGGCGCGCCGCCTCCACGAGTCCCCGGACGACCCGATCCTTCAGGCCCTTCGCGCCGAACGCGGCGCGGACGGGCGTGCCGTCTCCCATCCCTTCCGAGAAAGGACCTCACCATGACTTCGATCCCCCGCCTGTCCGCGCTCACCCTGGGGGCCGCGCTGATGGTCGCGCCCGCTGGCGCGGCGCTGGCCCATACCCCGCTGTTCTCCTGTTACGACAACGGCGACGGCACCGTGCTGTGCGAGGCCGGGTTCTCCGACGGCTCGTCC
Source organism: Roseospira navarrensis (assembly GCF_009601025.1). Taxonomy (GTDB): domain Bacteria; phylum Pseudomonadota; class Alphaproteobacteria; order Rhodospirillales; family Rhodospirillaceae; genus Rhodospira; species Rhodospira navarrensis. The sequence goes on from NZ_WIVE01000035.1 coordinate 15,409, forward strand.
GCCTCCGGCGTGGCGGTGCGGGTGCTGGACGGCGCCGGCGATGCCATCCGGGAGACCCAGATGGACGCCAACAGCGAGTTCCTCTTCGACATGCCCGAGGGCGATTACAGCGTGCAGTTCGATGCCGGCGAGGGCCACCGGATCACCGTGCCCGCCAGCGAGATCTACTGAGCGACCAGACCCAAACCCAGGAGCCCGCACCGATGACCCGTACCCTGATGGCCACCGCCGCCGCCCTGATGCTGTCGGCCGCGCCCGCCTTCGCGCACTTCCAACTGGCCTACACGCCCGAGGTCAACCTGGACCGGCCCGGCGACGTGCCCATGAAGTTCTTCTTCTGGCATCCGATGGAGAACGGCCACGCCATGGACATGGGCGCGCCCGATGACCTGTCGGTCTACTTCAAGGGCGAGCGGATCGACCTGACCGACCGCCTCTCTCCGGTCACCTTCCAGGCCGCGCATAACACGGCCCAGGGCTACGAGGCGACCATCCCGGTGAAGCGCAACGGCGACTACATCGTCGCCTTCACCCCCGCGCCCTACTACGAGGAAAGCGAGGACATCTACATCCAGCAGATCACCAAGAGTCTGCTGAACAAGGGCGGCATCCCCACCGGCTGGAATGAGCCCGTCGGCCTGCCCACCGAGATCGTGCCGCTGAACAAGCCGACCAACGTGATCGCGGGCTCCACGTTCTCGGGGGTGCTGCTATCGGACGGCCAGCCGGTGGCCGGGGCCGAAATCGAGATCGAGTACATGGCCGCGCCCCCGGACATGGCGACCAACCGACCGACCGCGCCCACCGCCGGGCCGCTGCCGGGCGGGGCCATCGTGGCGATCACCGACGCCAACGGCGTCTTCACCTTCGGTGTGCCCAAGGCGGGGTTCTGGGGCTTCGCCGCGCTGGGCTCCGGGCCCGTCACCGAGCACGACGGCAAAGAGGTGTCGCAAGACGCCGTGCTCTGGGTCCGTGCGTTCGAGATGAAGTAGGGCGCCCCAGGCGCCGTCATGCCTGCCATGGGGGACGGGCAGGGGGCTTCGGTCCGCTGTCCGTCCGCCGCCGTCCGTTTTCCTCCGGGAGGTCCGGGATGCCCGACCCGTCCAGTCCGTCCGACATTGCGCCGACCCGCCTGCGGGTGGCCCTGGCCGGCCAGCCCAACTGCGGCAAGTCCACGCTGTTCAATGCCCTGACGGGGTTGAGCCAGCACATCGCCAACTATCCCGGCGTGACCGTGGACAAGAAGAGCGGCCGCTACCGCGACGGCGCCCTGTCGGTCGAGATGGTGGACCTGCCGGGCACCTACAGCCTGACCTCGTTCTCGCTGGAAGAGCGGGTGGCGCGGGCCTTCCTGCGCGACGAACAGCCCGACCTGATCGTCAATGTCATCGATGCCACCAACCTGCGGCGCGGGCTGTACCTGACGTTCCAGTTGCTGGAGATGGGCTTTCCGGTGGTCGTCGCCCTGACCATGACGGATGTCGCCGCGAGCCGGGGCCTGTCCTTCGATCTGGCCACGCTGTCCGAGCGGTTGAACGCGCCCGTGGTGCCGGTGGTCGGGCACAAGGGCACCGGCCGGGACGACCTGCGCGCGGCCATTCGCGACGTCGCCGGGCGTCGGGACGCCATCCCGCCGGCGACGCTGAATTACGGCGACCTGGAAGCGGACGTCACCGCGCTTCAGGTCCGCATCGCCGACCTGCCGGCGATCACCGACACGGTCTCGGCGCGCTGGCTGGCGGTCAAGCTGGTGGAAGGCGATGACGAGGCCCAACGGGTGCTGCGGGCGCATGTCAACAACGCGCATGGCCTGCTCGATCAGGCGCGGCGGGCCGCCGTGGCGTTCGAGGCGCGCGCGGGGCTGAGCGTGGGCGACCACATCGCCGGGTGCCGGGACCATCTGGCGGGGGACATCCTGGCCACCTGCGTGACCCGCTCCGACACGGGCCGCCGGCCGCTGACCGAGCGCATCGACCGCGTGTTGCTGAACCGCTGGATCGCGCCGGCGTTCCTGGTGCTGACGGTCTGGACGATCTATCAGCTTTCCATCGTGCAGGGCTACGAGCTGACCAAGGTCACCTGGCCCCTGCTGGCCGGATTCCGGGATCTGGCCGGGGACGTGCTGCCGTCGGCCGGGTTCCTGCATGATCCCGTGCTGCGGTCCATGGGGTTGTGGATGGTGGATTCCGCCAACGCCCTGCTGAACTACGTGCCGATCTTCCTGATCCTGTTCGCGTTGATCGCGATCCTGGAGGACAGCGGCTATATGGCCCGCATCGCCTTCATCCTGGACCGCATCCTGCACCGCTTCGGGCTGCACGGGCAGTCCACGCTGCCGTTCATCCTGGCCGGGGTGTTCGCGGGCGGCTGTGCGGTGCCGGGCGTGATGGCGACCAAGGGCATCCCGGACCAGCGCGCGCGCATGGCCACCATCCTGACCGTGCCGTTCATGAACTGCCTGGCCAAGGTGCCGCTGTATACGCTGCTGATCTCCATCTATTTCCCGGAGAGCGGCGGCTTGGTGCTGTTCTACCTGTCCACGATCACGATCATCTTTGCCCTGCTGATCGCGAAACTGCTGTCGGTTTCGGTGCTGCGGCACATGGAGACGGCGCCGTTCGTGATGGAACTGCCGCACTACCATCTGCCGACCGTGACCGGCGTTCTGCGCCGGTCGGTGGACCGGACGTGGCTGTACATCAAGAAGGTGGGCACCGTGGTCGTGGCGGTGGCCACGGTGGTTTACGTCCTGTTGCAGTTTCCCGGCCTGACGCCGGAGCGGCAGGCGCACTATCACGACCGGGCGGAAGCGGCGATCGCGGACTTCCGGGCCATCCTGGCGGACAATCCCCTGTTGGCGGCGGTGCCGGACCAGGACAGCCTGACCCGGCTGGTGAACCTGTACACCGACTACCGGAGCGACCGCATGATGGTGGGCAGCCGCGCGGCGGCCGAGGCCCTGGACGAACGGGTGCGGGAAACCCATCCCGCCCTGGCGCCCTTCATCGTGCGCTCGCGCGATCCGGACGCCCGCGCGGCGCAAGGGGCCCTGCGGGATCTGGCCACGACCCGCAAGGAACTGCGCCGGGAGATGAAGGATGAACGCATCGTCAACAGCGCGCTCGGGCAGTTCGGCCGCGCGCTGGAGCCGGTCACGCAGTTCGCCAACTTCGACTGGAAGATCAACGTGGCGCTGTTCAGCTCGTTCGCGGCCCGCGAAAGCAGCGTGGCCACCCTGGGCGTGCTGTTCGACCAGCCGGAGGGCGAAAACCAGACGCTCGAAGAGCGCATGGGCGCGCAGCAGAAGGCCGCCGGCTACACGGCCCTGACGGCGGTGGCGCTCATGCTGTTCTTCGCGCTCTATCCGCCCTGTCTGGCGACCACGATCATGATCCGGGTGCAGACCGGGTCCTATGCCTGGATGGCGTTCTCGATCGTGTTCCCGACCATCCTCGCCCTGACCGTGGCCAGCCTGACCTATTCGATCGGCTCGGCGCTGGCATTGTCGGGCCTGGAGATGATGACGGCGATCTATCTGGTGGCGCTCGGCCTGCTGCTGGCGGTCGGGCTGTTCAAGTCCCCCTTTGGCCGGACGTTGCCGCGCCCGGCCTATCGTCCCGAACAAGGAGGTGCGGCATGACCGACGGCATGGCATCCACGACCGCCGTGGACCTGAGTCGCGAGGCCACCAGCGGAGTCCTGGAGATCGCCTTGGTTGCGATCCTGATGGCGCTGGCCCTGGGCTATCTGTGGCGGACGTACCTGGGGCGGCGGCGCAAGGGCTGTGCGCACTGCGGCTCCGCCCGCACCTGCCAGGCGGCGCGGTCCTTCAACCGGGGGCCGGGCCGGTAGCGGGCGAACGGACCCGGGGCCTCTGGGGGATCAGGGCGCAATCAGGATGTCGGCCTTCGACCCCATCAGGGCATGGCCCGGCAGGTCCTGACCCAGCAGGAACGACCAGCCCCGTCGCGGGCGGCCCAGCACGACCAGATCCGGCGCGTGCTCGGTCACCAGGGCATCCAGGACCGGCACCGCCGCACCGCGTTCGCAGGAAAACCGGCCGCGCGCCGCATAGTCCGGCAGGCGGGCCAGCCGGTCGCGGACCGGCTGCGCGAAGGGGTCCAGACCGTCATCGGGATCCCCTGCCGCGCCGCCCGGCAGATCGACGGCGAGAAAGGACACGACCCGCATGTCCGGGCAGGCCGCCAGCGCGAAGGCGAGGGCGCGTTCCGCCGGGTCGGTGTCATCGACCGCCGCCACGGCCAGACCGTAGGGGCCGCGATACGGGGTTTTCGCCGTCAGCACCGGGACATCGGCGCGCCGGATGACGCGTTGCGTGGTCGAGGACAGGAACGGGTCCGCCAGCCGCATGTCCCGACCGCCCCCCAGGACGATCAGGTTGCAGCCCAGGGACTGGGCGGTGATCTCCTCGAAGTCGTGACCGGCGACGACCTCGATCCGCCACGGCACCCCCTGTGATTCCGGCATGGCCTGCACCTGCTGGTGCAGCAGGATCCGGACATCGTCGCGGATGTGCTTGGAGATCGGCGGCGGATACGTGTCCTCGACCACGTGCAGCACCACGACGGAGCCCTGGGACGCGGCCGCGAGCCGGAACGCGCGCACCAGCGCCCGGTCGCCGCGCGCGGACAGGTCCGTGGCCGCAAGGCAATGCAGGGGGGGCGCGGGGGTCATGACGCCACCTCCGGGTCCGGGATGTCGGCCGTCCGGTCGGTCCGCGCATCTTCAAGCCGCTCGACCGCGCGCCGGGCCGCGTCGGCGAACGGCAGGAGCACGAGATCGGCCCCGTGGTCGCGGTAGAACGGCACCTCGGCCGCCGATTGCGCGGTGACGGCCACGCGGCCCGGATAGCCTTGCGCCTTCAGCGTCTTCAGCATGACCAGGATGGTGTTGCCGCCGGACGCGCCCTCGGGCCGCACCCGCCAGGCGTTCACGATCCACTGGCCGGACTGCACCGGCAGGTCCTTGAGGAACTCGGGGTCGGTGGCGTCCCCGAACAGCACGGGGTAATCCCGGGTCCGGCCGCCGCGCACGGCCGCCGGGTCGAAGTCGATGCCCAGCACCGACCAGCCTTCCTGGCGCAGCCCATGGGCGATGTTGCTGCCGAAGCGCCCCAGGCCGATGACGATCACGTCGAAGCGCGCGTTTTCGGACAGCCGGTCCATCAGGGCGGTTTCCTGGGCGGGGTCGCGGCGCTCGAACAGGCCCAGCACGGGTTCCATGCGGGCGTACAGCCACTGGGAATAGATGATCATGTAGGTGGACAGGCCGATGGTGATGAGCCCCACCAGCGTGATGAGCCCCACATGGTCCAGCCCGATGTGCCCGAGCGACAGGCCCAGCGCGGCGAAGATGAGCGAGAATTCGCTGATCTGGGCCACCGTCAGCCCGGCCAGGAAGCCGGTGCGCTTGCGGTAGCCCAGCAGTCCCATCAGCACCAGCACGATCAGCGGGTTGCCGATCAGCACGAACAGCGACAGCCAGAGGGCCGGCACCACCTGTTCGCCGATCAGGCTCATGTCCAGGCCGCTGCCCAGGTGGATGAAGAAGAACAGCAGCAGGAAATCCCGCAGGCTGACCAGCCGCGCGCCGATGGCCTCGCGGAACGGCGTGGACGCGAGGCTGACGCCGGCCAGGAACGCGCCCATCTCCTTGCTGAACCCCATGACCTCGCCGACCGAGGCCAGGACGACCGCCCAGGCGACCGCGAACAGCACCAGCAGTTCGGCCGAGTCCGCCAGACGGCGCAGGATCGGCGTGGCCAGCCAGCGCATGAAGGCGGCGATGGCGGCCAGGAACAGGCCCCCCTTGACCACGATCATCAGCAGCGACCCGAGAAGGCCGGGGTCGGCGGCCGTGGCTCCCTCGCGCGCGCCCATCGACGACAGCACGATCATCACCAGCACCACCACGACGTCCTGCACGATCAGGAAGCCCAGCGCGATGCGGCCGTGCAGGGCGTCGATCTCGCCTTTGTCCGACAGCAGCTTGACGATGATGATGGTGGACGAGAACGTCAGCGCGACCGCGATATAGAGGCTGGGCAGGGGCTCGAAGCCGAGCCCCAGGCACAGCGCGAACCCGATCACCGAGGTGAACACGACCTGACCCAGCCCCGTGATGAGGGCGACGCCGCCGACGGTGCGGATCAGGCTCAGGTCCAGCTTCAGGCCGACGACGAACAGCAGCAGCGCGATGCCGAATTCGGCCAGGACCTGGATCTGCTCCTCGGACTGCACCAGGCCCAGCACCGAATGCCCGGCCAGGATGCCCGCCGCGATGAACGACACGATGAGGGGCTGGCGCAGCAGCAGGCCGACGGCCCCGATCAGCGTGGAGAACAGCAGGATGATGGAGAACTCAAGGAAAACGCTGCCGGTCGGCATGATGTCGAGCATCGTCCCATCGATCCTTCGTCCCTGCGCGGATCTCGGGGCCCCGAGGCCCGGTCCGCGTCTTCAACTCAACCGCGTATCATCCTATCCGTTTCAGGGCCGATGCGTCACCGTATACCGACCGGCGCCGCCCCGGATTCGGCGGGCGGCGCGGCTCGTCGGTCTCACGCGAGGGGCGCCTGCCAAGCCTGAAGGCGGGCGAGTTGAGGGGTTTTCTTGTCCAGGTGGCGCTCGGCTCGGTTCAGACCGTCGGCCAGGGGGCGCACCCCTTCGGCGACGAAGGGGCCCCTGTTCAGCATGACGCACTCGGCGCGGGCCCCAAGGGCGGCGTCCGTGAACTCGCCCCGGCTCGCCACGCCGCCCTTGACCCGTTGCGCCAGCACCTCGGTGGCCCAGACCACGGCGATATGGGCCGCCTCGCACAACCAGAGGATCTCCTCCTGACCCTCCGAGAGGCGGGAGAACCCCACGTCCACGCCCGGATCGCCCCGGGCCATCCGCTCGCCGGCGGCAACCGGCTTCACAACGTGGTGGCGGATCGCGCACACTCCCCGTGGGGGACGCACCCCCACGCATGGAATGGATGCTCTGGGGGCCCTGTGACCACACCGCCGCTCCACCTGCTTCAACTGGCGTTCGGAACCGTGACATGGCAGCGCGGCGAGAAACTCCATCGCGCGGGCCGGGCGACGGTGGTGCGGACCGCGGCGGACGGGACCCATGTGGAAGGCATGGTTGCCGGCAGTCGCCCGCAGCCGTACCGGACCGAGGCCCGGTTCGGCCTGGATCGGCACGGCATGGTGACGGTGACGACCGAGTGTTCCTGTCCGGTCGGGCTGAAGTGCAAGCACGGCGTTGCGCTGCTCCTGCAGGCCCGTGACGAGGACGCGCTGCGCCTGCCGGACGGGGACGGGCCATCGCGCCCGCGGACCCCGGTCCCCGCGCGGTCCCCCGACCCGGCCGGGGACGATCCGGCCGCCCTGCCCGCGGCGGTGCACGACTGGCTGCGGGCCCTGGAGTCAGCCGGCGCGTCGGACTCCGAAGAGTATCCGGAGTCCGTCCGGCATCGCCTGATCTATGCTTTGTCCCTGCATGTGTGGCCCATGGGGCGGCGCGAAGCCCAGGTGCGGCTGCTCTCCGTCCGCCTGCTGAAGGACGGCAGCCTGTCCGACGTCTCCAACGCCTACGACCCGACCAACGTCCACGGCAGCAAGGGCGGCGCCAAGTTCCTGCGGCCCTCCGACCGGCGCATCCTGGATCGGCTCGTCCGCCACACCGGCTACGGCGGGTCGGCCAGCCGATCCCTGACCGGCGAGGAGGGCGCGGCCCTGATCGAGGCCATGCTTGAGACCGGGCGCGTCCGCTGGGAAGCCGTGGCCGGCCCCGTCGTGGTCCGCGGCGAACCCCGCCCCGGACGCGTGACATGGGCCGTGGAGGACGACGGCCGCCAGCGCCCCGCCGTAGACCCCGTGACCGCAGACACCACCGCGCCCGCCCTTGCCGTCCTTCCCGTGGCGCCGCCGTGGGCGATCTTCGCCGATCCCGACGACTCCGACCGGGTGGTGGCCTGCCCGCTGACGCTGCCCCTGGCGCCGCGTTCGCTGGGGGCGCTGCTGAAGGCCCCGGCGCTGAGCCCGGATCAGATCGCGCCGGTGCGCGACCGGCTGGCGTCGGTGCTGGGCGCGGGCGTCACCGAGGCCGCGCCGGACGTGCTGCCCCGGCCCCTGCCACCGCCCCGGATCATCGACGAGGCCCCCGTACCCTGCCTGCGCATCTTCGGCCGCGACATGCGCCGCGATCCCTATTGGATGCGCTTCCGAGGGGCGCAGGAGCGCGAGACCCTGCGGCTGGTCCGCCCGTGGTTCCGCTACGCCGGCCACGACATCACCCCCACGACGGTCGAAGCGACCGTCACCCGGCGCGACGGGGACGGGCTGGCGCGGATCGTCCGGTCCCGGACCCGGGAGCGCGAGGCCCTGCGCACGCTGTCGGCGCTCGGCTTCACCCGCGCGGCCGCCCGCAAAGATGTCCTGGTGCCGCCGGAGCACCGCGAGGACCTGACCCTGATCCCGGAGGAGGACCTGGACACGGCCTGGCTGCGCGTGCTGCTGGACGATGTGCCCCGCCTGCGCGAGACCGGCTGGATGGTGGAGGTGGCCGAGGACTTCCCGCTGCGTCCGGTCATGATCGACGGCGATTTCGAGGCCGGGTTGACCGAGGCCGGCGAGGGGTCGGGACCCGGATCTGGAATGGACTGGTTCGACCTCAGCCTGGGCGTGGTGGTGGACGGCGAGCGGGTTGATCTGCTGCCGGCCCTGCTGGACATGCTGAACGGGATCCCGGCGGAGATCCTGGAGGACCTGCTGGAGGATGCGGACACCGACGGCACGTCCTCGACCTTCAGGATCCCCGACGGCCGCTTCCTGCAGGTGCCGTTCGACCGCCTGAGGCCCATTCTGCGCGCGTTGGTGGACCTGCTGGGCACGGATACCCATCCGGCCGAGGGCGCGCGCCTCTCGGCCCTGGACATGGCCGACCTGACGGCGTTCGAGGACGCGGTGTCCGAAGGCGGCGTCGCCTTCCGGGGCGGCGATCAGGTGCGCGCGCTGGGCCGCCGTCTGCGCGAGGCTCACGGCACGCCGCCCCCCGTCACGCTGCCGTCCGTGTTCACGGGCACGCTGCGGCCCTATCAGGCGGCCGGCGTGGCCTGGATGCAGATGCTGCGCGAGGTCGGGCTGGGCGGCATCCTGGCCGACGACATGGGGCTGGGCAAGACGGTGCAGGCGCTGGCCCACCTGTCCGTGGAGAAGGCCGAGGGGAGGCTGGACCGCCCGTCGCTGGTGATTGCGCCCACCAGCCTGATGGGCAACTGGCGGGCCGAGGCGGCGCAGTTCGCGCCCCACCTGAAGACGCTCGTGCTGCAGGGCCCGGACCGCAAGGCCGACTTCGGGCGGCTGGCCGAACACGATCTGGTGTTCAGCACTTATCCGCTGCTCAGTCACGACGCCGAGGTGCTGGCCGGCCAGGATTGGCACCTGCTGATCCTGGACGAGGCCCAGACGGTCAAGAACCCCCGCACCACGGCCGCGAAGACCCTGCGCCGCCTGACCGCGCGCCACCGCCTAGCGCTGACCGGCACGCCGGTGGAGAACAATCTCGGCGAGCTGTGGGCGCTCTATGACGCGGTCGCCCCCGGCCTGCTGGGGGACCGCAAGACCTTCACCAAACAGTGGCGCACGCCGATCGAGAAGCACGGCGATGCGGACCGGCAGGCGCGCCTGTCGCGGCGGCTGCGGCCGTTCCTGCTGCGCCGGACCAAGGGGGACGTGCTGGCCGACCTGCCGCCGCGCACCGACATCGTCGAGCATGTGACGCTGGAGGCCGGGCAGCGCGCCGTCTACGAGGCGATCCGGCTGGCCATGCACGGCAAGGTGCGCGAGGCCATCGCCCGCAAGGGCCTGGCGCGCAGCCGCATCGAGCTGCTGGAGGCGCTGCTCCGCCTGCGGCAGGTGTGCTGCGATCCGCGTCTGGTGGCGGGGGCGCGGCAGGCCGCGCGCGCCGGCCGAGGCCGGGTGGCGGCCGCCGGCTCGGCCAAGCTGGACCGGCTGATGGAGATGCTGCCCGAGCTGGTCGCCGAGGGCCGGCGGGTGCTGCTGTTCTCGCAGTTCACCAGCATGCTGGACCTGATCGAGGCGGCGGTCACCCGCGCCGGCCTGCCCTATGTGATGCTCACCGGCAAGACCCGGGACCGCACCGCGGTGGTCCAGCGGTTCCAGACCGGCGACATGCCGCTGTTCCTCATCAGCCTGAAGGCGGGCGGCACCGGGCTGAACCTGACCGCCGCCGACACGGTGATTCACTACGATCCGTGGTGGAACCCGGCCGTGGAGCAGCAGGCCACCGACCGGGCGCACCGGATCGGCCAGGACAAGGCGGTGTTCGTCCACCGCCTCATCGCCGAGGACAGCATCGAGGTGAAGATGCAGACGCTCAAGGACCGCAAGCAGGCCCTGGCCGACGGCCTGTACGATCCCGACGGCGCCACGCCGTTCGACATCAGCGAGGACGACGTGGAGTTCCTGCTGGGCGATGCGTAAGGCCGGGCGGCCGGTGGCGCGCGTCACCGGCCGGATCACCAGTACCGCAGCGCGTCCCGGAAGATGGCGGCGAGGTCGGCCTCGTCGGGTGCGCGCGGCGCCTGCACCAGCAGGCGCTTCTGCTGGTACGCGCCCTTGACCAGGGACGGCACGTCCGCCTCGGTGTAGCCCAGGTCGCCGATGCCGTTGGGGCAGCCGGTGTTGCGCATGATCGCCGCCAGCCGGTCGGCCAGGGCCTCCCCGGCGTGCTCCGGCCCCAGGTTGCGCACGTCGGCGCCCAGGCCGCGCGCCGCCTCCAGGTGGCGCTCGGGGTTGGCCGAGGCGGTGAAGCGGAAGGCGGCGGGGGCGTTGACCACCACGGAAATGCCGTGCGGCACCATGGGCTTTTCAGTCTCATAGCCGGTGGCGACGAAGCGGTGGTTCTGCCCGGCCACGGCGTAGCTCATGGCGTGCGGGATGTGGACGCCCGCGTTGCCGAAGGCCATGCCGGCCAGGGTCGAGGCGAACATCAGCCAGTCCCGCGCCTCGTGGTCCGAGGGGTCGGCGTAGGCCCGTTCCAGGTAGCGCCCACCCAGCTCGATGGCCTTCATCGACCCGATGTCCGACCACGGGTTGGAGCCCTGATAGGGCGGCCGGCTGCCCGGGTCGGCCGGATAGTCGCGGGTGCGGAAGTCGCGCGCGGTCCAGCTCTCGATGGCGTGGGTCAGCACGTCCAGGCCCGTCGAGCAGACCACGCCCACCGGCAGGGTGTAGGTCGTGGTGGGATCGACCACCGCCCGGGTGGGCTTCAGGGCGCGGTGGGAAATGCCGGTCTTCACGTTTTCCGACACGAAGTCGAAGATCGCGGCCGCCGTCATCTCGCTGCCGGTGCCGCAGGTGGTGGGGCAGGCCAGATGCGGCTTCAAGGGGCCGGGCACGGGCTTGCCCTGGCCCATGGGTGCGTTGACGTAGGCCAGGAAGTCGTCCGGCCAGGTGGCGTACAGGTTGGCGGCCTTGCAGGTGTCCATGACGGAGCCGCCGCCCACGGACACGAAGCCGTCGAAATTGCCGTCCACGGCGAAGGCGGCGGCGTCGCGGAACGAGGCGTCGGTGGGCTCGACCGCGACGGCGTCATAGACCACCACGTCCAGGCCCGCGCCCCGGATGGCCTCGCGGGCGATGGCCACGTGCTCGCTGTCGGCGAGGTGGCGGTCGGTGAACAGCGCCACGCGCCGGGCGTTCAGGGCCTTGATGTCGTGGCCCAGCTCGCGCAGGGCGCCGTGCCCGTACTTCAGGGGCACGGTCTCCACGGTGAAGATGTGTTCGGGCGTGTCGGGCGCCAGTCCGGCCATGGTGCGAATCCTCCCGTTCTGAGTCGACCCGTTGTTTGTTTGGGTCGCATGTTGTTTTGGGGGACCCGGCCTGGACGCGGTCAAGAGCGGGCGAGTGCCGCCTTGTCCGGGGTCTCGTCCGGCGCCGGGTCCGGCAGAGCCGGCGGGGGTGGCGCGTGCCCGGAGAGCATTTCGCCGACACCCGCCGACACCACCTGATGGCAGTGCCGGGCGACGGCCTTGCGTGATCCCAGGGTGGCGAGGTCCACCGGCTCGTGGAAGATCACTTCGGCGGTGGCGTTGCCCAGGGCGAGCACCGCGAACAGGTGGCCGGCCAGGCTCATGTCGCCGTACCACGCATAGAACGACCGCAGGCCGTAGCCGATGGGCAGGCCGTCCACGCGGGTATAGGCCAGCGAGACGGGCTGGACGACCATCGAGGGGGCGGCGTGGGGCGTGTCGGCGGTCTTGGGCACACCGCGCTTGCGGGGCGGTTCCGCCACGGCCAGCAGCGCGCTCTTGAACGGCAGCACGCGGTTGCCGTCGTTGCTGGTGCCTTCGGGGAACAGGATCAGCGGCTCGCCCTCGGCGAGGCGGCGGGCGATGTCGTCGCGGCCCTTGCCGGTGCTGGCCCGCTTGCGCTCGACGAACACGGTGCGGCCCAGGCGCGCGATCAGGCCGAACCCGGGCCAGGTGCCCACCTCGGACTTGGCCACGAAGCCGGCGTCGATCAGCGAGCCCAATACGACAATATCCAGATAAGACGTGTGGTTGGACACGATCAGCAGGGGCCGCCGCCGGGTGACCTTGCCCCGGATCACGCGGACGGACAGCCCGATGATGGCGGCGGTGCCGGCCCAGTACAGCCGCGCGACCGGGCGCGAGGGCAGCCGCAGCCCCAGAAGGGCGGCGTAGGGCGGCACCACCACGAGGGTCCACAGGAAGAACAGCGACAAGCGCCACACGGCGCGGATGGGGGAGGCGATGCCGGGCATGGGCGTCCTCTGCGAGGCTCGACACGGCCGGCCCGCCGTGACCGCGCCCCTCATGTCAACAGGCCCTAGAGGGGCGCGCCGGTGGGGACCGAGCGAGCGGTGCGGTCATAGTGCCGGAAGTACTTTTCCGCCACCAGGTCGGTCTTCACGATGACGCAGACATCCGTGGTGTTGAACTGTTCGTCCACGTAGGCGCCGTCTCCCACATACCCGCCCAGGCGCAGATAGCCCTTGATGAGCGGTGGCAGGCTGGCCAGCACGCGGCGGGCGTCCAGCGTTTCGGCCGGCACCAGGTTCATGGTCTGGTAGAACTGCGGCAGCACCACGGGGCGCATCTCCACCGGCGCCAGGTGATTGTGATGCAGGTAGCTGAGCGCCGCGGCGTGTTCGGTCAGATCGTTGCCGAGCAGGCTGGCGCAGCCGAACATCAGGCCCACGTCGTGGCGGAACACATAGGCCGCGATGCCGCGCCACAGTTGCTGCATGGTATGGCGGTTGCGGTAGCGCATGTCCACGCACGACCGGCCCAGCTCCATGACCTCGCACGGCTGGTCCACGATGGCCGAGATGTCGTACTCGGCCGCCGAATAGAACCGGCCGGCCCGGGCCGCGTGCTCGCGCCGCATCAGCCGATAGGTGCCGACCACCCGCTCCGGTCCGTCACCCAGCGAATGGTCGATCACCAGCAGGTGATCGGCGATGTCGTCGAAGGAATCGAAGTCGCGTTGGCAGGCCGCCGTCTCGGACGACGGGCGTGCGCCGCGCTCATTGTAGAAGATGCGGTATCGCAACGCCTGTGCGGCGTGGATCTCGTCCTCCGAATCGGCCAGCACGACGTCCAGGTCGCCCGCGCGCAAATCACCGAGAGAGCCCATGTCACTCCTTGCCTGAAAGCCTGCCCCGACCCCTGCCGGGCAGGGCCCGGTTCGTGGTCCGGGCCTGTGCGCTGCCGGCCGTCATCGTGCGGCCGTCCGTTCCATGCCCGGGTCCGGGCCGCGCACCGTCACGGTGGCGGGATGATGCCGGAGCAGGGTTCCCTGTTTCAAGACCATGACGGGTCACGGACCGTCACCATGCGCGCCGACCGGGCGGCCGCGCGACCCGGCGGCAGGTGCGCTGGCGGACCGTCCGCACGCGTCAGGTGCCGTCATCGGACGTTCCATCCTTCAGGGCCAGGCCGTACAGTTCCAGCCGGTGCCCCTTCAACTCGTACCCCAGGGTCCGTGCGATCTCTTCCTGGAGGCGTTCGATGTCCGTGTTGCGGAACTCGATCACGCGCCCGGTTTCCAGGTCGATCAGGTGATCGTGGTGATCGTCGGAGACCTCCTCGTAGCGGGCGCGACCATCCCGGAAGTCGTGCCGTTCAAGGATGTCGTTCTCCTCGAACAGGCGGACGGTGCGGTAAACCGTGGCGATGCTGATGCGCGGGTCGATCGCGGTGGCGCGACGATAGACCTCTTCCACGTCGGGGTGATCCTCCGCCTCCGACAGGACCCGGGCAATGACACGCCGCTGCCCCGTCATCTTCATGCCCTTGTCGATGCACCGTTGCTCGATACGGGATGTCATGGGCGGGCACAGCTCGATGGGTGGAACAGTGAGAACGGATATCTTAGGGGCGCGGGCCCAAAAAGGAAAGGCATGCGCCCGCGGGCGCGGGCCGGGCTTGACCCGCGCGCCGACAGATGGCCCTTGCGGCGCATCGTGTCAACAAAAACGGACCGCCCCGGGACAAGGGAACCGGGGCGGAGGGGAGCCCGGCGGCTGATGACCGGGTGGTCGGCGCAGGCGGCGACCGACCGCTATTGCCGTCGCGCGCGGGTGCCCAGTCCGATCTTCTTCGCCAGGGCGCTGCGGTGCTTGGCGTAGTTCGGCGCCACCATCGGATAGTCCGCCGGCAGGCCCCAGCGTTCCCGGTATTCCTCGGGCGTCATGTCGTAGGCGGTCTTGAGATGCCGCTTGAGCATCTTCAGATGTTTGCCGTCCTCCAGGCAGACGATGTAATCGGGCTGGACCGATTTCTTGATGGGGACGGCGGGCTGGGGCGTCTCCGGCTGCTGTTGCGCCTTGCCGATCCCGGAAAGGCTGCGATGCACGTCCTGGATCAGCGTGTTGAGGTCGGCGACCGCCACAGAATTGTTGCCGACGTGCGCGGCAACGATCTGAGCGGTCAAGCGAAGAACTTCCTTGTCTGCATCTGACGCGGACATAAACGCAGCCTTTCTTGATGTGACGAGAGTTGGCGAGGGCAGCCCTGGTGACGATATCCAGGGAGAATGGGCGGGGCAGGGGTTCTGTGCCTGTTTCGTTGGGGCGTAGTACGATTCGTTGGACGCCAATTATAAGGCGCAAAATCAAGCTCGGCAAGTGTTGAGAAAGGTGAGGAGACGAGGTTTGACACGGTCAATGAGAAATGAGGGTCCCGTCACGGACCATGAAATTGACATCACGGGTGATGTCTGCCCCTTTACCTTTGTTAAAACGAAGCTGCTTGTTGAGCGAATGCAGTGTGGCGAGGTCGCGACGGTTCGTCTTAGGGGTCTGGAACCGCTGAAGAATGTGCCCCGCTCCATTCTGGAGCATGGCCACGAGATCATTTCCCTGGAAGCGGAGCCGGGCCAGGGCTCGGAAGGTATTCATCGGCTCGTCTTGAGGAAGACCGAAAACGCATGGGGTTGAGTTCACGGCAATGAATTCAACGAAACTGGATCCCTGCGGTTGCAATCAGGGCCGGGGTTCGTTCGCGGCGGGGTGGCTCTGTGACAGACTCCGGCACATGGTGATCGCGTCCTGTGAGACGCCGTTTTCGTCATGGTAGTACCGGGGTCTGCGGCCGACCTGAGAGTACCCCAACCGAGCGTAGAACGTCTGCGCGGCGATATTGCGCTCGGCAACTTCAAGATGAACACGCTCGACCCCCGCCACGTCAAGGGTCTTTTCCCCTTCCTGGACCAGAGCCCGCGCCAGACCGTGCCGCCGCCAGCCGCCCGGCAGCACGCCCAGGGTCAGAATATCCGCGTCGAAGCCGACGGCCTGAACCAGCAGCAGGCCCACCGGGGTGTCCATGTCCGTCGCCTCCGTGTCGCCATCGGCCGGGGGGGGGTCCGGGGCCAGCGCCAGCCAGCCCCGCACGCCGGGCAGGGCGAGCACGTCCGCCATCTCGTCCGGGCGCCAGGGGCGATGCCAGGGCTGATCCCGGAAGCAGACGGCGTGCAGCGCCGCCAGCACGGCCGCATGGGCCGGCGTGGCGGGCTGGAGGCGGGGGCGCGGGGCCGCGCGTAAGGCCGGGGTCATGCGGGACCCGAGGCCGGCGCCCGGGCGTTGGGCGGGGGCAGGGTGGCGTCCGGCGGCCGGATGTAGAGCGGTCGGGGCGGCACGGTCTCCGCGCCGGGGGCCGAGACCAGCGCGGCCAGTATGGCGGGCGCGGGCGGGCGCGCGGGGTCGGGGGCCTCGACCCACTCCGGCGGCAGGGGCCGGGGCAGCAGGGCCGAGCCGTCGCCCGTGATTCGGCCCGGCCCGTCCGGGAGCCGGTCCGCGACGGCCTCCGGCGCCACCGAGACGGGCGCGCCGCGCGGCGTTCCGTCCGCGTTGAAGACCTGAAGGTAGACCTCGGCCCGCCGGGCATCGAGGACCACGGCGATCGGCACTCCTGAGGACTCCGACGGGGCGCGCGCCATGGCGGCCAGAACCGCCGTGGTGGTCGCGCCCAGCACCGGGCAGCCCACCGCGAGCCCCAGCCCGCGCGCGAAGGCCAGGCCCACGCGCAGCCCGGTGAAGCTGCCGGGACCGACCGTCACCGCGACCGCGCCCAGTTCCGCGAGACCGACCCCGGCGGCCCGCGCCACCCGGTCCACCATGGGGGCCAGGGCCTCGGCGTGGCCGTGCGCCATGGCCTGGGTCTCCTCGGCGAGAACGGTCCCGGCCCGCCACAGGCAGACGCTGCAGGCCCCCGCCGCGGTGTCCAGCGCGAGAACAGGCCCATCGCCCGGCGCGCTCACGGGGTGGCGCCCGGCATCATGCGGGTGCCGGCGGCGGCGTCCGTCAGCACCGGATAGCGGCCGCGCGGCCGGAACACCTGGTAATGCCACCATTCATTTCGGTAGAAGTCCCAGTCCGCCGCCGTCATCAGGCCCAGCAGCAGGGCGCGGTTGCGCTGCGCCTCGACCGAGACATGCAGGTCGCCGTGATGGGACTCCGGCACCATGGCATCGAAGCCCGTGCCCATCTCCAGCGGTTCGCCCGACAGGGCATCGACCAGCGTCAGGTCCACGGCCGCGCCCATGGAATGCGGCGAGCCCCGGCGCGGATCGGCCAGGAACGCGGGATCGGGGCTGGCCTCCCACAATTTCCATTGCGCCTCGGCCGGGCGGAAGGCGTCGAACACCCGCAACCGCAGCCCCAGCGGCCGCGCCAGCGCCACCGCGCGCGCCAGCAGCGCGGCGGCGTCCGGGTGCAGGTAGCAGGCCGCCCGGCCATAGATCGGGCGGCCCGTGATGTTGTCGGCGGTGGCGTAGCGGAGGTCCAACTCCAGATCGTAGGACTCCGGCGTGATCTCGATCAGCATGGCGGATGACGTGGCGCGTTCTCCTAGAAATCCTTCAGGCCGGCGATGTCCATCGCCTCGAAATAGGCCGTCTTGTCCTCCACCGAGGCCGAGCCCGAGACCTGCACCAGGATTCGGTTGTTCACCAGCGCCTGAAGCTCCCCATCGTTGGTGACGATGACCTTTTCGCGGCCGATGCGCTTGATGGAGCCCATGGCGCCCATGGCGGCGGGGTTGGCGAACATGGCGCCCATGGCGGCGATCATCGGGTTGTCGGCCACAAGCTGGATGTCCACCGTGTCGCTGCCGCGGGTATAGGTCGCGCCGGCGGTCTGGCCGCCGCCCATCATGGCGGCGCCCATGGCCTGGGTCTCGCCGTCCTCGCGCGTCCACCCGGACATGGCGGGCGGCAGGAACCCGGCGAGGCCCTCGGCCTTCATCTGCGCCAGAAGCTGGGCGGCGAAGTCCAGTTCCTCCTTGGCCAGATCGACGTCGCCGGCGCGGTAGGCGTCCAGCGCGGCGGTGATGGAGTCCTCGATCTCGTCGGCGTGGGCCGGCGCGGGCAGACCGATGGAGACGGCCACGGCCAGGGTGCCGGCGGCGGCCAGGGTGGCGAAGGGCGAAGCACTGCGGGTCCTGTGAACCATGTGGGGCCTCCCATGGGCGTGACCGGGGGCAGCGGCCCGGGACGGCCGGCTGCTCTGCGGAAGCATCGTCCGGGGGTCGCACACCGTCAAGCGCGGGCAAGCGCGCCGGCGGGCTCGGGCGTGTGCAGTTTCTGTTGCGGCGTCCGGACCCGGTTCTTATATAGCGGCCAATTCGCCCGTCCCCCGGCCCGCCGGGATCGGGATCTTGAACCTCAAAACGCAGACCCACATCCCCTCCCGGGACTCGCCGCGGTGCCTGATGGGGCCGCCGCGTTTCGCCAGAATGGAGACTGACCTATGAGCAAGGTGATCGGAATCGACCTCGGCACGACCAACTCGTGCGTCGCGGTCATGGACGGCAAGGACGCCCGCGTCATCGAGAACGCCGAGGGCGCCCGCACCACCCCGTCGATGGTGGCGTTTTCGGACAGCGGCGAGCGCCTCGTCGGCCAGCCGGCCAAGCGTCAGGCCGTGACCAACCCCGAGAATACGCTGTTCGCCATCAAGCGCCTGATCGGGCGCCGCTACAGCGATCCGACGGTGGAGAAGGACAAGGGCCTGGTCCCCTACAAGATCGTGAAGGGCGACAACGGCGATGCCTGGGTCGAGGCCCAGGGCGAGAACTACGCCCCCAGCCAGGTGTCCGCGTTCATCCTGGGCAAGATGAAGGAAACCGCCGAGGCCCATCTCGGCGAGCCGGTCACCCAGGCGGTCATCACTGTGCCGGCCTACTTCAACGACAGCCAGCGTCAGGCCACCAAGGACGCCGGCAAGATCGCCGGCCTTGAGGTGCTGCGCATCATCAACGAGCCGACCGCGGCCGCGCTGGCCTATGGCCTGGACAAGAAGCACACGGGCACCATCGCGGTCTACGACCTGGGCGGCGGCACCTTCGACGTGTCGGTGCTGGAGATCGGCGACGGCGTGTTCGAGGTGAAGTCCACCAACGGCGACACCTTCCTGGGCGGCGAGGACTTCGACGCCCGCGTCATCGAATACCTCGCGACCGAGTTCAAGAAGGAGCAGGGCATCGACCTGCGCCAGGACCGGCTCGCGCTGCAGCGCCTGAAGGAAGCCGCCGAGAAGGCCAAGATCGAGCTGTCCTCGGCCATGCAGACCGAGGTGAACCTGCCGTTCATCACCGCCGACCAGAGCGGCCCGAAGCACCTGAACATCAAGCTGACCCGCGCCAAGCTGGAAGCCCTGGTGGACGATCTGGTCCAGCGCACCGTCGAGCCCTGCAAGAAGGCCCTGGCCGACGCCGGGCTGAAGGCCAGCGAGATCGACGAGGTCATCCTGGTGGGCGGCATGACCCGCATGCCCAAGGTGCAGCAGGTCGTGAAGGAGTTCTTCGGCCGCGACCCGCACAAGGGCGTGAACCCGGACGAGGTGGTCGCCATCGGCGCCGCCATCCAGGGCGGCGTGCTGAAGGGCGACGTCAAGGACGTGCTGCTGCTCGACGTCACCCCGCTGTCGCTGGGCATCGAGACCCTGGGCGGCGTGTTCACGCGCCTGATCGACCGCAACACCACCATCCCGACCCGCAAGAGCCAGGTCTTCTCGACCGCCGAGGACAATCAGAACGCGGTGACCATCCGCGTCTTCCAGGGCGAGCGCGAGATGGCGGCCGACAACAAGCTGCTGGGTCAGTTCGATCTGGTCGGCATTCCGCCGGCCCCGCGCGGCGTGCCGCAGGTCGAGGTGACGTTCGACATCGACCCCAACGGCATCGTCAATGTCTCGGCCAAGGACAAGGCGACCGGCAAGGAGCAGACCATCCGCATCCAGGCGTCCGGCGGCCTGTCCGACGACGACATCGAGCGCATGGTCAAGGAGGCCGAGCAGAACGCCGAGGCCGACAAGAAGCGCCGCGAACTGGTGGATGCGCACAACCAGGCCGACGGGCTGGTCCACACCACCGAGAAGACGCTGAGCGAGCACGGCGACGGCATCCCGGCGGAGGACAAGGCCAAGATCGAGTCCGATCTTGCGGCCCTGCGCGAGGCCATGCAGGGCGAGGACGTGGACGACATCAAGGCCAAGACCGACGCCCTGCAGCAGTCCGCCATGAAGCTGGGCGAGGCCATGTACAAGGCCCAGCAGGAAGCGGCGGCCGGCGGCGAGGCCGGTGACGCGGGCGGCGCGGCCGCCGCCGGCGGCGCGGGCAAGGCCGACGACGGGGTCGTTGATGCCGACTTCGAGGAAGTGGACGACGCCAAGAAGAAATAGGCCCGTCTGACCGACGCTTCGGGCCGCCATTCGCAGCGCCGCCGCGCGACCGGATGGCGGCCCGTTGCCGTCGCGAACGAAGGATGCGCCCGGGTCGCTCGCGGGCCGGCGCATGCCAGGGACGACGCACAGCGCGCCGGAGGGGCCAGAAGCCATGAGCAAGCGGGATTACTATGACGTCCTTGGCGTCGAGAAGTCGGCCGGGGCCGACGATCTGAAGCGGGCGTATCGCAAGCTCGCGATGAAGTATCACCCGGACCGAAATCCGGACGACACGGACGCCGAACAGAAGTTCAAGGAGCTCAACGAAGCCTATGAGGTCCTGAAGGACGACCAGAAGCGGGCCGCCTACGACCGCTTCGGCCACGCCGCGTTCGAGGGCGGCGGCGGCGGAGCCGGCGGGTTCCAGGGCTTCTCGGGCGCCGGCGGCTTCGCCGACATCTTCGAGGAAATGTTCGGCGAATTCATGGGCGGCGGCGGCCGGCGCGGCGGCGGCGGCCGGGCCAACACCCGGGGCGCCGACCTGCGCTACAACATGGAAATCTCGCTGGAGGAGGCGTTCGCGGGCAAGAAATCCGCGATCCAGGTGCCCACCTCCGTCACCTGCGAGACCTGCGACGGCAACGGCGCCAAGGCCGGCACCCAGCCCAAGGCGTGCTCCACCTGCGGCGGCGTGGGCCGGGTGCGCGCCCAGCAGGGCTTTTTCACCATCGAGCGGACCTGCCCGGCCTGTCACGGCCAGGGCAAGGTGATTGCCGATCCCTGCGGCGATTGCGGCGGGGCCGGGCGCGTGCGTCGGGATAAAACCCTGGAGGTCACCATCCCCGCCGGGGTCGAGGACGGCACCCGCATCCGTCTGGCGGGCGAGGGCGAGGCCGGCCTGCGCGGCGGACCGCCGGGGGACCTGTACATATTCCTGTCCGTGGCTCCGCACCGTCTGTTCCAGCGCGACGGCGCCAACATCCAGTGCCGCGTGCCCATTCCGATGACCACGGCGGCGCTGGGCGGGTCCATCGAGGTGCCGTCCATCGACGGTGGCCGCGCCAAGGTCACGATCCCCGCCGGCACCCAGACGGGCAACCAGTTCCGCCTGCGCGGCAAGGGCATGAGCGTGCTGCGCTCCAGCGCGCGCGGCGACATGTTCATTCAGGCCGTGGTCGAGACCCCCATGAACCTGAACAAGCGGCAGAAGGAGCTTCTTGAGGAGTTCGCCAAGGAAAGCGGCGATCACTCCACCAGTCCCGAAAGCCACGGCTTCTTCAAGAAGGTCAAGGAGTTCTTCGAGGACCTGACGGAGTAGGCCGATCAGGCACGGCAAAGGGATCAAGGATCAGGGCCGCGACCGGCGTGTCGCGGCCCTTCGCGCATGTCCCCTGCGCCCCATGGCCGGACCGCCCCCGAATGTCCGACCGGGTGCCACAGTTTTCTTGCCATCCTTGCGAACCGATGGTCTGGTTGTGCCCAGCGATCCGGGCGGCCGACCGTGGGCGGTCGGGCCTTGAACCGGCAGGGGGGCACCGCATGGAGTTCATCGAAGGCATTTTCGGACGCATCAGCGACCTGACCTGGGGGTGGTCGCTGATCCCGTTCCTCGTTGTGCTCGGGGTCTTCTTCACGCTGATCTCGAAGCTGGTGCAGTTCCAGTTCTTCGGGCGCATGTTCCGCGTGCTCTACAAGCCCGAAACGGGCGTCGGCCCCAACCGGGTGAGTTCGCGCGAGGCCCTGCTGGTCAGCGTCGGCGGCCGTGTCGGCGGCGGCAACATCGCCGGTGTGGCGGTGGCCATCACCCTGGGCGAAAACGCGCTGACCGTGTTCACGGAAAGCCGGATGATGCGCCATGTCATGCGGCTGGCGATCGTGGGCGTCGTGTTTCTGGGCGCGACCGCGCCGGGGGCGACGGCGGTGTTCTTCTTCTCCGATCCGCTGATGGGCGTGCTCGCGCTGGTCAACCTGGTGGCGCTGACCATGCTGTTCCCGGTGGGCATGCGCCTGCTGAAGGACTATCGCCATCAGTTGGCGGAGGGGCGCGAACATCCGGTCTTCAACCCCGATGATTTCGCGGACCTGGACATCGACCGGACCGCGTGGACGCCGTCGCGCTGATCGACCCGACGGGCGGGGGGCGGATCGGCCGGTCCGGTTCCGTCCTCCGCGCCCTCGGGTCGGGTGCCTGCAGAAGGTGAGGGTGCCGCCTTGGATTTCCTGGTTGCGCAGTTCCTGAACGGGCTGGCCAGTGCCTCGTCGCTGTTCCTGGTGGCGAGCGGCCTGTCCATCATCTTCGGCGTCACCCGCATCGTGAACTTCGCCCACGGCGCGTTCTACATGCTGGGTGCGTACATCGCCTACACGCTGGCGACGACCATCCCGCAGCCGTTCGGCTTCTGGCTGGCGCTGCCGCTGTCGGCGCTGGTCGTGGCCGCGATCGGGGCCGTGGTCGAGATGACGGTGCTGCGCCGCATCTATGCCGCCCCGGAACTGTTCCAGTTGCTGGCGACCTTCGGCATCACGCTGATGGTCGAGGATCTGGTGGTGATGATCTGGGGCCCCGAGGACCTGCTGGGGCCGCGCGCCCCCGGCCTGGAAGGCGCCATCCCCATCATGGGGCAGTTGTTCCCCACCTATGACCTGCTCGTCATCGCCATGGGGCCGCTGGTGCTGCTGGGCCTGTGGCTGCTGTTCCACCGCACCCGCTGGGGCGTGCTGGTGCGGGCGGCCACGCAGGACCGCACCATGGTGGCGGCGCTGGGCGTGAATCAGAAGTGGCTGTTCACCTCGGTGTTCACGCTGGGCATCTTCCTGGCCGCGCTGGGCGGCGCGCTGCAGATCCCGCGCGAGGCGGTGCACCACGCGCTTGATCTGCAAATCATCGTCGAGGTGTTCGTCATCGTCGTCGTCGGCGGCCTGGGCAACGTGCTCGGGGCGTTCCTGGCCGCCGTGCTGATCGCCGAACTGAACGCCTTCGGCATCCTGCTGTTCCCCAAGATCAGCCTGGTCCTGATGTTCCTGGTCATGGCGGTCGTGCTGGTGGTGCGTCCCTGGGGTCTGCTGGGCAAGCCGGACGCCGAGGCGCGGGCTTCCATCGGGCAGGCGATCGAGCCGCTGCGGCGCATGGGGCCGGTCTCGCTCGCCGTGTCCGGTCTGCTGGTGGCGGCGCTGGCGGCGCTGCCGCTGGTCGCCGGCCCCTATCTGGTCATCGTGACCATGGAGTTGCTCATCTTCGCCCTGTTCGCCGCCAGCCTGCACCTGATGATGGGCGTGGGGGGCATGGTCAGCTTCGGCCACGCGGCCTATTTCGGGTTGGGCGCGTACGGGGCCGCGCTGCTGGTCCGGTTTCTGGGCGTGCCCATGGAACTGGGGATTCTGCTGGGGCCGCTGCTGGCGCTGGCCGGGGCGATCCTGTTCGGCTGGTTCATCGTGAGGCTGTCCGGCGTCTATCTGGCCATGCTGACGCTGGCCTTCGCGCAGATCGTCTGGTCGATCATCTTCCAGTGGTACGACGTCACCGGCGGCGACAACGGCATTCTGGGCATCTGGCCGGCGCGTTGGGCCTCGGATCCCAAGGTCTACTACTACATCGTGCTGGTGCTGTGCGTGGCCGGTCTGGTGGCGATCCGGCGCGTCATCTTCTCGCCCTTCGGCTACGCCGTGCGAGCCTGCCGCGACAGCACCACCCGGGCCGAGGCGATCGGCCTCGACCGCCGCCGGGTGCAATGGATGTGCTTCGCGCTGGCGGGCGCGTTCGCGGGGGTGGGCGGCACGCTCTATGCCTACCTCAAGGGCAGCGTGTTTCCGGATGTTATCTCCATCGCCACATCGGTGGACGGGCTGGTGATGGTGCTGCTGGGCGGCATCCAGACCGTGGCCGGCCCGATCGTGGGGGCGGTGGCCTACAAGGCGCTGTCCATCTACATGACCAGCCAGGTGGAGTACTGGCAACTCATCCTGGGTGGCCTGATCGTGGTGCTGGTGGTGGCCTTCCCCGAGGGCATCGCCGGCTTCTGGCAGGCGCGGGTGGCGCCCCGGCTGCGGGCCGCCACCGGGCGCGGCTGGGAGGCCCGCTCATGACGGCCCTCCAGGTGGATACCCTGTGCAAGTCCTTCGGTGGTGTGCGCGCCGTGGACGAGGTTTCCTTCACCCTGGGCGAGACCGAGTTGCTGGCCCTGATCGGCCCCAACGGGGCGGGCAAGAGCACCTGCTTCAACATGCTCAACGGCCAGATCCGGCCGGACGTGGGGACCATCCGCCTGTTCGGGCGCGACATCACGGGGACGCCGCCCCGCGCCGTCTGGCGTCTGGGTGTGGGCCGCACGTTCCAGATCACGGCCACGTTCGGGTCGATGACGGTGATGGAGAACGTGCAGGTCGCGCTGCTGTCCCATCACCGGCGGCTGCGCGCCCTGATTCCCTACGCGGGCGCGCTGTACCGGGACGAGGCCATGGCGCTGCTCGATCTGGTGGGCATGGCCGATCAGGCGGCGCGGGCCTGCGGCACCCTGGCCTATGGCGACCTGAAACGCCTGGAGCTGGCGGTGGCGCTGGCCAATGAGCCGCGGGTCCTCTTGATGGACGAGCCCACCGCCGGTATGGCCCCGCAGGAGCGGGTCCAGCTCATGCGGCTGACGGCCGACATCGTGCGCGACAAGGGGGTGAGCGTGCTGTTCACGGAACACGACATGGACGTGGTGTTCGGCCATGCCGACCGCGTCATGGTGCTGGACCGGGGCCGGCTGGTGGCCGAGGGCACGCCGTCGGAGGTGCGCGCCAACGCCGAAGTGCAGCAGATCTATCTGGGCTCGGGCGCGCTCTATGGGGCGGAGGCGTCGGCATGATGCTGGAGGTGCGGGACCTGAACGCATGGTACGGGCGCGCCCATATTCTTTTCGATGTGACGCTCGGAGTCGAACGCGGCACGGTCGTGGCCCTGCTGGGCCGCAACGGGGCCGGCAAGACCACCACCTTCGCCAGCCTCATCGGGCTGGTGCCGTCCGTGACCGGCGCCGTCACCTTCGACGGCGAGCCCATCCAGGGCCGGCCCGCGCACGAGATCGTGCGGCGCGGCCTGGGCTACGTGCCCGAGGACCGGCGCATCTTCACCGGCCTGACGGTCGAGGAAAACCTGATGGTCGGCGCCCAGCCGCCGCGCCCGGGCGTGCCCCACTGGACGCCGGAGATGCTCTACGAGCTGTTCCCGAATCTGGCCGAACTGCGCAAGCGGCAGGGCGGCCACATGTCCGGCGGCGAGCAGCAGATGCTGACCATCGCCCGCACGCTCATGGGCAATCCCTCGCTGGTCCTGCTGGACGAACCGTCGGAGGGGCTGGCGCCCCGGATCGTCGAGCAGATGGCCCAGGCCCTGATCGAGATGAAGCGTCAGGGCCTGACCCTGATCCTGTCGGAGCAGAACCTGCACTTCGCGCGCCTGATCTCCGACCGGGCGACGATCATCGAAGGCGGCCGCGTGCGATTCGCCGGCACCTTCGCCGACTTGGACGCCAACCCGGAGATCAGCGCGCAGCACCTGGCCGTGTAATCATCAAGTTTCGCACGCGCCGGACGGGTCATTTTGAGGGTCAAGGTGCCAGAGGAGACAGGATAACGCGCCGGAGCAATGGGGGCGCACTCAAAGAGGGTCGTCAGAATGACATCATATATCGCGAGTATTTAGTTTTCCCTGATCCTTCATGGTCGTATTTCGCCCTTGGAGTCTGCCCAGCCCGTTGGTATGTTCGTCCCTGGGTTGACCGCTTGGCCTTTAGTCTGAAAAGGGAGCGATGGGGATGGCCTCCGTTCTGGTGGTGGAAGATGACGGCGATCTTCGGGCCGTACTGGCGCGGGCCCTGCACAGGGCCGGCCACGACGTGACCGAGGCGGCCGACGGCGCGATCGCGCTGGCCCGCCTGGATCAAGGCGACTCGTTCGACCTGATCCTGACCGATCTTGAAATGCCCGGCCGGTCCGGCCTGGAGGTGATTGCCGCCGGCAAGCGCGCCGGGCGGGCGAGGCCCGTCATCGCCATGTCCGGCAAGGGCCGGCCGATCGGTGTGGGCCTGGACATCGCGCGGCGCGCCGGCGCCGATGCGGTGCTGGCCAAGCCCTTCCGGTTGTCCGCGATGCGGGGCCTGGCGGAGCGTCTGCTGGCGGGGCGGCGTCCCCCAAGGCATTCCACCCAACAGACGTGGCGGACGTTGCCGATGGTGATGCCGCCGGATCTGCTCGGCGCGAAAGTGGGCCGGGCGGCCGGCTGATCGGGGAGGATCGCGAACACTCGACGGACACGGGGGTATCGGGGGGGCCGTTCACCGGCCACGGTGCGGCAGGACGCGGAGGGAGCCCCGTCCTGCACCGGACCGATCCGGCTCAACGGGCGGAGAAGCCGCCCTTGGAGCAAGAGCATGTCCTTATCTCTGCCCAGACTCCAGGTCTTCCGGCACATGTCGCTCGGGGCGAAGGTCGCGCTGGTCTTTGTCGCGTATTCCCTCGTCATGCTGTCCGTGCTGGGTGTCCTGGTGCATCGTCAGGCCTATTCGGAGCATCGGGCGGTCGCCAGCGAGCGCCTGCAGGGCGCCGGACTGGCCGCGTCCGGGTTCATCCAGGATTTCGTCGCCGCCATCGCGCGCGACCTGCGCTACCTCGCCAACAGCAAGCCGCTCAAGAACCTGCGCACCGCCATGGTGACCGGGGCGGACCACGATGACCGACGGTTCGCGGAGCGGATGGAACGCCTGCTGCTGGATTTCGTGCCCACCCGCCCGGCCATCTATCAGGCCCGCGTGATCGACGCCCGGACGGGCGACGAGCTGGTCCGGGTGGAAAGCACCGGCGAGTTCGGCCTGGTCGCGCCCGGCCCGCTGCAGAACAAGGCGAACCGGGACTACGTGCGCGATCTGGCGGGCTTGGCGCCGGGCACCCTGTACGTTTCCGATGTCAACCTCAATCGCGAAAACGGGCGGATCGAACAGCCGCACCGGCCCACGATCCGGTTCGGGACGGTGGCGCCCGGCCCCGATGGTGGGCCGCTTCTCC
The DNA here is from genome assembly GCF_009601025.1 of Roseospira navarrensis. Lineage (GTDB taxonomy): Bacteria > Pseudomonadota > Alphaproteobacteria > Rhodospirillales > Rhodospirillaceae > Rhodospira > Rhodospira navarrensis. Next base: position 42,669 of record NZ_WIVE01000035.1, read on the forward strand.
TGATCGTGCTGAACGTGTCGTTTCACTCCCTGACGTTCGGGCTGGAGGCCCTGCTCGGCGATATCGCGGGGACCATGCTGTTCAACAGCGAGGGATTCGTGATCGCCCATCCGGACGAGTCGCTGGCGTTCGATTTCGAGACCGGGCGCGGCACCAGTCTGACCGACGTTCTCGGTTTGGACCCGCCACGGGGCGAGGCGGCCGCGCGGGGCGCCATCGTGACGCCGCCGGGCACGGCCGACCGGATCGTGCACCTTCGCCGGGTTTCCCTGACGCCGGACCCGGATCGGGCGCTGATCCTGGCCGTCTCGCTGCCGGGCCCGGGCGTCCTCCCGGCCGCCGCCGGGTTGGGCGACACGCGGCTGATCTGGCTTCTGGCGGGCCTGCTGGCGGGCGGCGTGGTGCTGTTCCTGGGGGTCGGCCGGCTTCTGGTCACGCCCATGCGACGCCTGCTGAGCGAGATCCGCGCCTATCAGGTGGGCGGGCCGGGTCCGGCCCCTGGTCTCCACATGCTGGACCGGCGGGACGAACTGGGCGCGCTCGCCCGCGGCCTGCACGGCATGACCATGCGCGCGGAAACCCAGATGCGCACCGCCCGCACGGCGCGGGAGGAAAGCCAGCGGGTGTTCGATACCGCCGCCGACGCCATGATCATCTCCACCGACCAGGGGGTGATCGAGGGCTTCAACCGCGCCGCCGAGCAGACGTTCGGCTGGCGTCTACAGGATGTCATCGGCCGGCGCTGGTCGGCCCTGCTGGCGCCGGACGACGCCGGAACCCTGACCGACGACCTCTCGCAGGCGGACGGTCCGGAGACCATGGCCGACGAACCCGGCCGCTATCGCGCCGTGCGGGCCGTGCGTCGCGACGGCACCAGCTTCCCCGCCGCGCTCGGGATCAGCGATCTGGGCCAGCCGTTCCGGCGCCGCTTCCTGGTCATCCTGCGCGACATGACCAGCGAGGCCGCGCTGGATCTCGCCCTGTCCGAGAGCGCCGCCAAGTCGCGCTTCCTGGCCAACATGAGCCACGAACTGCGCACGCCGCTGAATGCGGTGACGCTGCACGCCGAGATGATCGCCGACCGGGCCGAGGAGACCGACGACGCGGAGTTGCAGGAGGATTCGCGACTGATCCAGCGGGCGGCCGAGCATCTGCTGGACCTCATCAACGGCATTCTCGATCTGGCGCGAATCGAGTCGGGGCGCCTGGAACTGGTGCCCGCCGCAATGGACCTGGACGACTTCGTCGAGGATCTGGAGGTCATCGCCGAGACGCTCGCCCGCAAGCAGGGCAACACCTTCCGGATCGAGACGGAGGGCTTGCCGGCCAAGGTGACCCTGGATCGGGTGCGCCTGCGGCAGTGCGTGCTGAACCTGGTCTCCAACGCCGCCAAGTTCACCCGGTCCGGAACGATCACCTTCGCGATGCGGCGCGCGCCGGGGGCGCTGACCCTGCGCGTCCAGGACACGGGCCAGGGCATGGAACCCGAAGAGGTGGCGCGGGTGTTCCGCATGTTCGAGCAGGCCAACAGTTACGTTCATGGAGCCCATGGCGGGTCCGGTGTCGGGCTGGCGCTGACCCAGCGCTTCGTCGAGATGATGGGCGGCACGATCACGGTGGAAAGCGCGCCGGGCGTCGGCACCACGTTCGAGATCGTGGTTCCTCTGCCGGACGACGGTGATGCGGCGCCCGATCCGGACCCGGAGGGCACGCACGCCGGGGCCCCCGCGCCGGATCCGAGCCCGGAGGTGCCGCCGCCCGTGCCGGCGCCCGGCTGCGAGGACGACGGCAAATCCTGCACCAAGACCGATTGCCCGGGACGCCCGGGCTGCAATGGTGGGCCGCGCCGCGGGGTCTTGCGCGACAGGCCCGCGGTCACGGTGGCCGACTTCTCCGCCACGGCGCTGCGGTGTCCGATCGAACTGGCGCTGGAGCAGAAGATGCCGGTCGAGGTCGCGGCGGACCTGTGCGAGGGCTCGGACTGCGCGGTGCTGATCGTGGAAGACGATCTGGCCCTGCTGGGCGCCATCGGGCGGGCCGTCAATCATTTCGGTCTGGCCGCCGTCAAGCTGGACAACGGCGCCGATGCCCTGACGTTTCTCGCGCGCGTGCGCCCGTCGATCCTGATCCTTGACCTGGGCCTGCCCGATGTCAGCGGCATGCAGATCATCCGGGCCGTCAAGCAGAGCCCGGCCCTCAAGGACCTGCCCATCGCCGTGGTCACGGCGCTGGACCTGGACCGCGAGGACTGGCTGTGGCTGCAGAGCCAATGTGTCGTGGTCATGCGCAAGGGGGAATTCGACCTGGAGAACCTGGCCGAACAGGTGCTGGCGACGCTGCGATCCGCGCAGCCGGCCACCGCGCCGGACCGGCTCATCCGCCCGCCCGGCGGGATCCTCGTGGCCTCTGAAACGGAGCCGACTTCATGACGTCCCTTCTTCTGGTGGAGGACAACGCCGACAACGCCCGCGCGCTCCAACGGCTGCTGGCCCGGCGCGGGTTTACGGTCTCGGTGGCCGCGAGCGGCACCGAGGCGGTGCGGCTTGCGACCGAAACCCTCCCTCACCTCATCCTGATGGATATCGGTCTGCCCGACTTCGACGGCCTGGAGGCCACGCGGCGCATCAAGACCGATCCCGCCTGCGCGGACATTCCCGTCATCGCGCTGACCGCCCACGCCATGCTGGAGGATCAGAAGGCGGCGCTGGGGGTCGGGTGCGTGGATTTCGCACCCAAACCTGTGAACCTGGCGGACCTGTTGGCGCGCATCCGCGCCTGGATACCCGAAGAGACCATGGAAAAGGGGCTTGGCACATGACTGCGGCGCGGCAGGGCCTGAAGGTGATGACCATCGACGACGATGTTGCGTTCCGTTCGTTCTTTCTGCGGGCCTGTGCCCGAACCGGCTGGGTTCCCCTGGCGGTGGAAGGCCCGGAACGGGGGATTCCGGCGATGGACTCGTTCGCGCCGCACCTGCTGTTCCTGGACCTGTCCTTCCCCGATATGGACGGGTTGGCGGTGCTGTCCGAGTTGGCCCCGCGGGCCAACGATACGGCCGTGGTGCTCATCAGCGGCTGCGATCCCGAGGTGCTGCGCTCGGCCCACCGGATCGGCGAGCGCCTGGGAATCCGGATGCTGACGCCGATCCAGAAGCCGGTGACCGGCGAACACATCCGCGAGGTTCTCGGCCGGTTCGAGGTGGACGGGTGCGGCATCACGCCGGCCACCATCGAGGCCGCCCTGGACGAAAAGGTGATGGTGATGCACTACCAGCCGAAGATCTGCCTGCGCAGCGGACAGTATCGCGGAGTCGAGGCCCTGATCCGCTGGCCCACGCAGGAGGGCATGATCTCCCCCGGGCAGTTCATCCCGGTGGTGGAGCGCGACGAGAGCCTGTCGCTGCGGCTGCTGCGCTACGTGCTGGCCCAGGCGGCCGACGACGCGTCCGCCTGGAAGGATGCCGGGGTGCGGTGCGCGGTCAACATGTCCGCGCTGTGCTTTTCCGATGAACGCCTGTCCGACCTGCTGACCGAAGGCCTGAAAGGCACCACCCTGGGGCCCGGCGATTTCACGCTGGAGTTGACCGAGACGGCGGCCCTGAAGGACCCGGACCGGGTCGAGCGCATTCTGACCAGCCTGCGCATCCGCGGCTTCTCCATCTCGCTGGACGATTTCGGCACCGGCCATTCGTCGTTGCTGCACCTTCAGCGGATGCCCTTCAACGAGATCAAGATCGACCAGCAGTTCGTCGCCACCCTGCTGCGCAACAGCCGCTCCCGCCAGATCGTCCGCCTGATGGTCAACCTGGGTCAGACCCTGGGCGCCACCACCGTCGCCGAAGGGATCGAGGCCGAGGAGGAGGTCCGTGAACTGGCCGACATGGCCTGCGATGTGGGGCAGGGCTATCACTTCGCGCGCCCCATGGATGCCGCCGCCCTCAAGGACTGGCGGCTGCGATGGGACACCATGATGGACCCGCGTCGCGTGGTGGGGGCGGAATGAACGACCCGGTGCAGGGCCTGTCGCGCGAGGTCGATCGTCTCGCCCGGCGGGCCGCCGGCGACGCCGCGGCGGCGGAGGATGTCTCGGTCATCGTCCGCCGCCTGGCCGACGCCCGCGACATCCTGGCCCGGATGGACGCCACGGGGCCGGACACCCTCGATGCCAACGGCGAGACCCGCGCGGACAGTCGGGTGCTGCGTCATGACCTGGTGAACGCCCTCGGGGCGATCGACAATTACGCCGAGCTGATCGGCGATGACTGTGCGGGACTGCGGGAGGAAACCGGCGCCGTGCGCGGGGCCGTGCGTGATGTGATCGCCCGGGTTCGCCGGGGCGCGCCGCAGCCCATGGGGTGAGCGGGCGCGGTCCCGGGCGTCAGGGCAACGGGTTCAGGTTAACATGGCGGCATGTTCCTCGCTGTCGGAGCGGGCCTCTCGAGATCCCTCGTCTCGCTTCGCTCATTCGGGATGACACATTAAAATTAAAGGCTTATCCCTTTGAGTCCGGGACCACATCATGTGGTGACAGGTGGCCTGAAACGGCGTAGAACATAACGTGAAC
>NZ_WIVE01000036.1 GCF_009601025.1 Roseospira navarrensis
ATGGCGAAGGAAAAGTTTGACCGCAGCAAGCCGCATTGCAACGTGGGCACGATCGGTCACGTTGACCACGGCAAGACGACGCTGACGGCGGCGATCACGAAGGTTCTGGCGGAGACGGGCGGTGCGACGTTCTCGGCCTACGACATGATCGACAAGGCGCCGGAAGAGAAGGCGCGCGGGATCACGATCTCGACGGCGCACGTCGAGTACTCGACGGAGATGCGTCACTACGCGCACGTGGACTGCCCGGGGCACGCCGACTACGTGAAGAACATGATCACGGGCGCGGCGCAGATGGACGGGGCGATCCTGGTGGTTTCGGCGGCCGACGGCCCGATGCCGCAGACGCGCGAGCATATTCTTCTGGCGCGCCAGGTTGGCGTGCCGGCGCTGGTCGTGTACATGAACAAGGTCGATCAGGTGGACGACGAGGAGCTTCTTGAGCTGGTGGAGCTTGAGATCCGCGAGCTGCTGTCGTCCTACGACTTCCCGGGCGACGACATCCCCATCGTGAAGGGCTCGGCGCTGACGGCGCTGGAGGACGGCGATGCGACGATCGGCAAGGAGTCGATCATCGAGCTGATGAAGGCGGTGGACAGCTACATTCCGCAGCCCGAGCGTCCGAAGGACCAGCCGTTCCTGATGCCGATCGAGGACGTGTTCTCGATCTCGGGTCGCGGCACGGTGGTGACGGGTCGCGTTGAGCGTGGCCTCATCAAGGTCGGCGAGGATGTCGAGATCGTGGGCCTGAAGGACACCGTGAAGACGGTGTGCACGGGCGTCGAGATGTTCCGCAAGCTGCTGGACCAGGGCGAGGCGGGCGACAACATCGGCGCGCTGCTGCGTGGCACGAAGCGCGACGACGTGGAGCGCGGTCAGGTTCTGGCGAAGCCGGGCACGATCACGCCGCACACCAAGTTCAAGTGCGAGTGCTATATCCTGAACAAGGATGAAGGCGGCCGTCATACGCCGTTCTTCTCGAACTACCGTCCGCAGTTCTACTTCCGGACCACGGACGTGACCGGCACCATCGAGCTGCCCGAGGGCACGGAGATGGTGATGCCGGGCGACAACATCGCGATGACGGTGAACCTGATCGCGCCGATCGCGATGGACGAGGGGCTGCGGTTCGCCATCCGCGAGGGTGGCCGCACCGTCGGCGCCGGCGTCGTCGCCACCATCCTGGAGTAGACACCGGGCTGGACGTCCGGGCCGCCGGATCGCCCGGGCCCCGCAGGTCGGTTGCGGGGAAAAAGGGGGTTGATCCGGCCGGGCATCCCGGGTAAGAGATGCGGCTCCGCCCGATGAGGTGGCATTGGTCTTGCGGCCTGTGCCCCGCGGGCGGGCCCCGACCGGGGCCTCGGGCAGGCGGCTTGGTCCGCTCCGAACGGCTCCGGGATCATGGCCCTGGAGGGGTGTAGCTCAACTGGTAGAGCACCGGTCTCCAAAACCGGGGGTTGCGGGTTCAAGTCCTGCCGCCCCTGCCATGGCCATAGCGTTTCCAGTCGTCCGCGCCTGGGTCCGGCACTCCCCCGAAAAAGACGGGGGCGCCGGGCCGATCGCGTCTGACGGCCAGCGCTTCACGGGGTGGGACGCGAGTGGGTTCGGCTCCGGGTCGAGCATTCTTTTTTGAACGCGGGCGAGTTCAACGATCCGATGGCAAAAGTCAATCCGGGCCAGTTCGTGAGGCAGGTTCGTCAGGAACTGGCGAAAGTCACGTGGCCGACCCGCAAGGAAACCGCTATTTCGACGCTCATGGTGTTCGTCATGGTCTTCCTGGCGGCCATCTTTTTCTTCGTGGTCGATCAGGTGCTCTCGTGGGGCGTCCAGCTTATTTTCGGCCTGGGAGGATAATCAGGCATGGAGGCCCGTTGGTACGTCATTCACGTCTATTCCGGATTCGAGAACAAGGTCGCCCAGTCGATCCGTGAGCAGGCCCAGCAAAAGGGCATGGAAGACCTGTTCGAAGAGGTCCTGGTTCCGACCGAAGAGGTTGTCGAGGTCCGGCGTGGCGCCAAGGTGAATGCCGAGCGCAAGTTCTTCCCGGGCTATGTGCTGGTCAAGATGGTGCTGACCGACGAGAGCTGGCACCTGGTGACCAACACCGCCAAGGTGACGGGCTTCCTGGGCGGCCGTGGCCGGCCGGCGCCGATCTCGGAAACCGAGGTGTCCCACATCCTGCGTCAGGTGCAGGAGGGCATCGAGCGGCCCAAGCCGTCGATCACCTTCGACATCGGCGAGCAGGTGCGCGTCGCCGACGGCCCGTTCGCGTCGTTCAACGGCGTGGTCGAGGATGTGGACGACGAGCGCGCCCGCCTGAAGGTGTCGGTGTCGATTTTCGGGCGCTCGACACCCGTGGAGCTGGAGTTCTCGCAGGTCGAGAAGCTCTGAGCCTTTTCCGTTTTGCCGCCGCCCGGACCGCCGTCGTGCGCGCCGGGCGTCGGTGGGGCGCGGTCCCGATGGCCCGCCCGTCCCGCGTGGAAGGCTGTCCCCGGAAGTGATGCCTCGGGGGGCCGCACCACGCTCCCTTGGACCCCCGCCCCGGCGGGGCCGATACAGCCGAGGATGTCATGGCGAAAAAGATCGTAGGGTACATCAAGCTGCAGATCCCGGCCGGGGGCGCCAAGCCGTCGCCGCCCGTGGGTCCGGCGCTGGGCCAGCGCGGCCTGAACATCATGGAGTTCTGCAAGGCCTTCAACGCGGCCACCCAGAACATGGAACCGGGCATGCCGATTCCGGTGGTCATCACGGCCTACGGGGATCGCTCCTTCACCTTCATCACCAAGACGCCGCCGGTGTCGTACTTCCTGAAGAAGGCCGCCGGTCTGCCGAAGGGGTCGCAGACGCCGGGTCGCGGCACCGTGGGATCGGTGACGCTGGATCAGGTGCGCGAGATCGCCCAGCAGAAGATGCCGGACCTCAACTGTCCGACGGTCGAGGCGGCGATGGAAATGGTGAAGGGGTCCGCCGTGTCCATGGGCCTGAGCGTGGAGGAGTAGGGAACCATGGCAAAGCAGGGCAAGCGACTGCGCGCGGCCTACGAGGGCCTGGATCGCAATGCGGCATTCGATCTGGCCGACGCCGTGGCCAAGATCAAGGAAAACGCCAAGGCCAAGTTCGACGAGACCGTCGAGGTGGCCATGAACCTGGGTGTGGACCCGCGCCACGCCGACCAGATGGTGCGCGGCGTGGTGTCGCTGCCGCACGGCACCGGCAAGACGGTGCGGGTGGCGGTGTTCGCCAAGGCGGACAAGGCCGAGGAAGCGAAGGCCGCTGGCGCCGATATCGTGGGCGCCGAGGACCTGATGGCCGAGGTGCAGGCCGGCAACATCAACTTTGACCGCTGCATCGCGACGCCGGACATGATGGGTGTCGTCGGCCGCCTGGGCAAGATCCTGGGTCCGCGCGGCATGATGCCGAACCCCAAGCTGGGCACCGTGACGCCGAACGTGGGTGACGCCATCAAGGCGGCCAAGGCCGGCCAGGTGCAGTTCCGCGTGGAGAAGGCGGGCATCATCCACGGCGGCGTGGGCCGGATCAGCTTCAGCGACGAGCAGTTGGCCGAGAACATCCACGCCTTCGTGGATGCGATCATCAAGGCCAAGCCGACCGGCGCCAAGGGCACCTATGTGAAGAAGATTTCGATCAGCTCGACGATGGGCCCCGGTCTGCGGGTCAACGTCAGCTCGGTCGCCACGCCGGTCTAGGGGCCGGGCGACCACAAGAACGAGTCCGGACCGCGCGCGCCCTCGGGCGCCGGGGTCCGGATCGGGTTTCGGTCCGGTCCTCCGCCTTTCGGGGCGATGGGTCGACCGGAAAGAGGGCCGGCGCCGAACCCTTCGGGGGGCGGAGCCGGTTCAACCTGTCCAAGACCGTGGGTGGTCCGGGCTCTGTTGGGGCCGGGCCTTGAAGGGAAGCCTCCCGCCCGCGCAGACGGGGAGTGAAGGTGTACGACCGGCGAGGGCCGGCCGCCGATCCGCCGAGCGGGGAGGGGGCGTCGGGGTCCTTGGCGGAACGGCTTGAACTTTCCGTGGGCAGGTCCCGCGCACGTGTGCGCACGGGGATCGGCTCCGAAAGGCCGGTGTCGCGATCGGATCGCGGCATGGGACGGAGGGACCGGATGTCCGGGCGACGCGGACGCGAGGACAGGAACCGCGTTCGTGGCGCGGGTCGCTCCACCCGGGGCGGTCCGGACCGCGGACCCAGTCAGCGGAGACGGAAGTGAACCGAGACGAAAAGAAGGAACTCGTGGCTGCGATGCACGCCGAGTTCGGAGAGTCGTCCGTCTGTATCGTCACCCACTACCAGGGGCTGACGGTGGCTCAGATGGAGACCCTCCGTGGCAAGGTGCGCGAGGGTGGCGCGAAGTTCCGGGTCACGAAGAACCGGCTCACCAAGCTCGCCCTGACGGGAACGGACTTCGAGGGACTGACCGACCTGTTCACCGGGCCGACGGCGATTGCCACGTCGACGGATCCGGTGGCGGCGGCCAAGGCCTGCGCGGACTTCGCCAAGACCAACGACAAGCTGGTCATTCTGGGCGGGGCCATGCAGGGCCGGGTGATGGATGCCGAGGCCGTGCAGGCCCTGGCGAAACTGCCGTCCCTCGACGAACTGCGGGGTAAGCTCGTGGGTCTGCTCACCACGCCCGCGCAGCGGGTGGCCAGCGTCACCCAGGCGCCGGCGGGTCAGCTTGCCCGCGTGCTCAACGCCTATGCCGAATCCCAGGGCGAGGCGGCGTGATTGCCGTCTTCCAGGTCCCAACCGAAGACACTGTGTTCAAGTCGATCCGACGAGGAGCTTAAGATTATGGCCGATCTCGAAAAGCTGGTGGACGAACTGTCCGCCCTGACCGTCCTGGAAGCCGCCGAGCTGTCCAAGATGCTGGAAGAGAAGTGGGGCGTGTCCGCCGCGGCGCCGGTGGCCGTGGCCGGCGTGGCCGCCGGTGGCGGCGAGGCGGCCCCCGCCGAGGAAGAGAAGACCGAGTTCGACGTCGTCCTGGCGTCGGCCGGTGACAAGAAGATCAACGTCATCAAGGAAGTCCGCGCCATCACCGGCCTGGGCCTGAAGGAGGCCAAGGAACTGGTCGAGGGCGCGCCGAAGCCGGTCAAGGAAGCCGTGTCCAAGGACGAGGCGGCCGAGCTGAAGAAGAAGCTGGAAGACGCGGGCGCCACCGTCGAGGTCAAGTAAGGACCGGGACGGACGCTCACTTCCGAACAGTCCGGACCAGCCGGGGGGGCGCAGGGTGTCCCTCCGGCTTTCGGGCGTTGAAGGACCGGGCTCCCTGGGCCGCGCGTGGTCGTGACCCGGGGACCCGACTCAAGGGTGGAACGACCCGGGTCTGACCGCATACGATGCGAAGGCCGGGGCCGGCGCCACCCGAACGGGATTGCGGGGGCGGGCGCGCGGGGCGCGCGGATCGGCCTTCAGGGGGCAAGCATCCTTCCGGCGGGCCGCGGGGGCGGGGCTGCGGCGCGGGCGGATGGATGAGGCCGACGGTGACGCCGGCGGCGGGTCGGGTCAACCCCGGCGCGCGCAGGCGAGGCGCGGGCAGGCAAACGGGCCAGGTATTGAGGCCCCAGTTTTCAGGCTGAGGCAAGCAGGCAAGGAGCGGCAATGACCAAGTCGTTGACAACTCGGAAGCGGGTCCGCAAGGACTTCGGGCGCATTTCCACCGTGGCTCCCATGCCCAACCTGATCGAAGTGCAGAAGAGCAGCTACGATCAGTTTCTCCAGGTGGGTGCGACGGCCGGGGAACGCTCTGACAGCGGCCTCCAGGAGGTTCTGAAGTCGGTCTTCCCGATCAAGGACTTCGCCGGCAAGGGCGAGCTCGAATTCGTCGGCTACGATCTGGAGCCCCCGAAATACGACGTCGAGGAATGCCAGCAGCGCGGCATGACCTTCGCCGCGCCGCTGAAGGTGACGCTGCGCCTGCTGGTGTGGGACGTGGACGAGGAGACGGGTGCGCGCTCCATCCGCGACATCAAGGAGCAGGACGTCTACATGGGCGACATGCCGCTGATGACGTCCAACGGCACGTTCATCATCAACGGCACCGAGCGCGTCATCGTGTCGCAGATGCACCGCTCGCCGGGCGTGTTCTTCGACCACGACAAGGGCAAGACGCACTCGTCGGGCAAGTACCTGTTCGCCGCCCGGGTGATCCCCTATCGCGGCTCCTGGCTGGACTTCGAGTTCGACGCCAAGGACCTTGTGTACGTGCGCATCGACCGGCGCCGCAAGCTGCCGGTGACGACTCTGCTCTATGCGCTGGAGGGCCTGGCCACCCAGGCGCTGCGGGCGGAGCGCCGGGCCGAGGGCAAGACCGCGGGCAAGGAACTGGACCTGCTGGAGGTCCAGGGCATGACCTCCGAGGAGATGCTCGCCTACTTCTATGACACGCTGACGTTCGAGCGCGACGAGAAGGGCTGGAAGATCCCCTTCCAGCCGGACCGCATGCGCGGCGTGAAGCTGGTCCATGACCTGGTGGACGCCGACACCGGCGAGGTCAAGATGGAGGCCGGCACCAAGGTCACCCCGCGCTCGGCCCGCAAGCTGGTGGACGAGGGCATGACCAGCCAGCGCGTGTTCGCCGAGGAGCTGGTGGGCCGCTATGCGGCCGAAGACATGGTCGACCAGCAGACGGGCGAGATCTTCGCCGAGGCCGGCGACGAACTGACCGAGGACATGCTGGCCGAGATGGAGCGGGCGGGCGTCACCGAACTGAAGGTGCTGCACATCGACCACGTCAACGTGGGCCCCTACATCCGCAACACCCTGGCGCTGGACAAGAACACGTCGCGCGAGGAAGCGCTGATCGACATCTACCGGGTCATGCGCCCGGGCGAGCCGCCGACCCTTGAAACCGCCGACGCGCTGTTCAAGGGGCTGTTCTTCGATTCCGAGCGGTACGACCTGTCGGCCGTGGGCCGCGTGAAGATGAACGCGCGGCTCGGCTTCACGCTCGACGACGTGCCCGACACCACCCGGGTGCTGCGCAAGGAAGACATCCTGGAGATCATCCGCCTGCTGGTGGAGATGAAGGACGGTCGCGGCGAGGTGGACGACATCGACCACCTGGGCAACAGGCGTGTGCGCTCGGTCGGCGAGCTGATGGAGAACCAGTACCGCGTCGGCCTGCTGCGCATGGAGCGGGCGATCCGCGAGCGCATGAGCGCCGTGGACATCGACACCGTCATGCCGCACGACCTCATCAACGCCAAGCCGGCGGCGGCGGCGGTGCGCGAGTTCTTCGGCTCGTCGCAGCTTTCGCAGTTCATGGACCAGACCAACCCGCTGTCGGAGGTGACGCACAAGCGCCGTCTGTCCGCGCTGGGTCCGGGCGGCCTGACGCGCGAGCGCGCCGGCTTCGAGGTGCGTGACGTGCACCCCACGCACTATGGCCGCATCTGCCCGATCGAAACGCCGGAAGGCCCGAACATCGGCCTCATCAACAGCCTGGCCACCTTCGCGCGGGTCAATCAGTACGGCTTCATCGAAAGCCCGTACCGCCGCATCGTGGACGGCCAGGTGACCGACGAGGTCATCTACATGTCGGCCATGGACGAGGGCAAGCACACCGTCGCCCAGGCCAATGCCGAACTGGATGAGAACGGGCGTTTCGTCTCCGATCTGGTCAGCGCGCGGCACGCCGGCGACTACGAGCTGGTGGACCCCTCCAAGGTGGACCTGATCGACGTCTCGCCGAAGCAGCTCGTGTCCGTGGCGGCGGCGCTGATCCCGTTCCTGGAGAACGACGACGCCAACCGCGCGCTCATGGGCTCGAACATGCAGCGTCAGGCCGTGCCGCTGGTCCGCGCCGAGGCCCCGTTCGTGGGCACCGGCATGGAAAGCGCGGTCGCGCGCGATTCCGGGGCGACCATCGTGGCGCGCCGGACCGGCCGCGTGCAGCAGGTGGACGCCACCCGCATCGTGGTGCGGGCGACGGAGGAAACCGACGCCACCGCCTCGGGCGTGGACATCTACCGACTGCGCAAGTTCCAGCGCTCCAACCAGAACACCTGCATCAACCAGCGCCCGCTGGTGAAGGTGGGCGATCTGGTCTCGAAGGGCGACATCATCGCCGACGGTCCCTCGACGGATCTGGGCGAACTGGCTCTGGGCCGGAACGTGCTGGTCGCGTTCATGCCGTGGAACGGCTACAACTTCGAGGACTCCATCCTGATCTCCGAACGCATCGTCCGGGACGACGTGTTCACCTCGATCCACATCGAGGAGTTCGAGGTCATGGCCCGCGACACCAAGCTGGGCCAGGAGGAAATCACCCGCGACATTCCGAACGTGGGTGAGGAAGCCCTCAAGAACATGGACGAGGCGGGCATCGTCTACATCGGCGCCGAGGTCGAGGCCGGCGACATCCTGGTCGGCAAGGTTACGCCGAAGGGCGAAAGCCCGATGACGCCGGAAGAAAAGCTGCTGCGCGCCATCTTCGGCGAAAAGGCGTCCGACGTGCGGGATACGTCCCTGCGGGTGCCGCCGGGCGTGACGGGCACGGTCGTCGAGGTGCGGGTGTTCAACCGCCGCGGCGTGGACAAGGACGAGCGCGCGCTCGCCATTGAACGCGCCGAGATCGAGCGCCTCGCCAAGGACCGCGACGACGAGAAGGCCATCCTTGAGGGGTCGTTCTCGGCCCAGCTCAAGGAGATCCTGCTCGGCAAGACGGTGGTCTCCGGGCCGCGCGGCATGCCCACCGGCGTGCCGCTGACCGAGGAGAGTCTGGGCCACTACACCCAGGGCCAGTGGCGCCAGATCGCGGTCGATGACGATACCGTCATGGCCGAGGTCGAGGCCCGCAAGAAGACCTACGAAGAGAGCATCGAGCGCATCCATGCCCGCTTCGAGGACAAGGTGGAGAAGCTGCAGCGCGGCGACGAACTGCCGCCGGGCGTGCTCAAGATGGTCAAGGTCTTCGTCGCGGTGAAGCGCAAGCTGCAGCCGGGCGACAAGATGGCCGGGCGCCACGGCAACAAGGGTGTGATCTCCAAGATCAACCCCATGGAGGACATGCCCTATCTGGAGGACGGCACGCCGGTCGATATCGTGCTGAACCCCCTGGGCGTGCCGTCGCGCATGAACGTGGGGCAGATCCTGGAAACGCACCTGGGCTGGGCCTGCCGCGGCCTGGGCCAGCAGGTCCAGGAGATGCTGGAGGCGATCCGTCACGGCACCGGCCAGGCCGACCAGTTGCGCGACCGACTCCACACGATCTACGGCGACCGGGAATACAAGGACATCATCGTCGATATGGAGGAGCCGGAGCTTCTGGAGATGTCCGAGAATCTCCGCAACGGTGTGCCCATCGCGACGCCGGTGTTCGACGGCGCGCGCGAAGCGGACATCGTGGACATGCTGGACAAGGCCGGCCTGGACTCCTCCGGTCAGGTGACCCTGTGCGACGGGCGCACGGGCGAGCCGTTCGATCGGGCCGTCACGGTGGGCTACATCTACATGCTGAAGCTGCACCACCTGGTGGACGACAAGATTCACGCCCGCTCCATCGGTCCGTACTCGCTGGTCACCCAGCAGCCGCTGGGCGGCAAGGCCCAGTTCGGCGGCCAGCGCTTCGGTGAAATGGAGGTGTGGGCCCTGGAAGCCTACGGTGCGGCCTACACGCTGCAGGAGATGCTGACCGTGAAGTCGGACGACGTGGCCGGCCGGACCAAGGTCTACGAGGCCATCGTCCGCGGCGACGACGCCTTCGAGGCCGGCATTCCGGAATCCTTCAACGTGCTGGTCAAGGAAATGCGCTCGCTGGGTCTGGACGTGGAGATGGACCAGTCCACCACGACCTGACCGGGCGGCGCGCCCCGGGCATAGTCGCCCCCGCCGCCTTTTGGCGGGGGCGGCCGCACCCCATATCCTGGCCATACCTTTTTATCGGTTTCGGACGACAGGCCCCGCCCCCTGGGCCGCCGTCCCCCCGCGAACCGGCGGAGACTGCCTCATGAATGAGTTGATGAAAATCTTCGGTCAGGTCACCGGCACGCAGTCGTTTGACCAGATCCGGATCTCGATTGCGAGCCCCGAAAAGGTGTCCTCGTGGTCCTTTGGCGAGATCAAGAAGCCGGAGACGATCAACTACCGCACCTTCAAGCCGGAGCGGGACGGTCTGTTCTGCGCGCGCATCTTCGGCCCCATCAAGGACTATGAGTGCTTGTGCGGCAAGTACAAGCGCATGAAGTATCGCGGCATCATCTGCGAGAAGTGCGGCGTCGAGGTCACGCTGTCCAAGGTGCGCCGCGAGCGCATGGGTCACATCCAGCTTGCGGCGCCGGTGGCGCACATCTGGTTCCTGAAGTCGCTGCCCAGCCGCATCGGCCTGTTGGTGGACATGACCCTGAAGGACCTGGAGCGGGTCCTCTACTTCGAGAACTATGTGGTCGTCGAACCGGGCATGACCCCGCTGAAGCAGAACGAACTGCTCAGCGAGGAGGCGTATCAGCGCGCCATCGAGGAATACGGCGAAGGCACCTTCGAGGCCGGCATCGGCGCCGAGGCCCTGCAGAAGATGCTCAAGGCCATCGACCTCGAAGCCTTGCGCGACGACATGCGCTTCGAACTGAAGGAGACCAACTCCGAGGCCAAGCGCAAGAAGCTGGTCAAGCGCCTGAAGCTGGTCGAAGCCTTCATGGAGTCCGACACCCGTCCGGAGTGGATGATCCTGGACGTGGTGCCGGTGATCCCGCCCGAGCTGCGCCCGCTGGTGCCGCTGGACGGCGGCCGCTTCGCGACCTCGGACCTGAACGACCTGTACCGCCGCGTCATCAACCGCAACAACCGCCTGAAGCGGCTGATCGAGCTGCGCGCGCCCGATATCATCATCCGCAACGAGAAGCGGATGCTGCAGGAATCCGTGGATGCGCTGTTCGACAACGGCCGGCGCGGGCGGGCCATCACGGGGGCGAACAAGCGCCCGCTGAAGTCGCTGTCCGACATGCTGAAGGGCAAGCAGGGCCGCTTCCGTCAGAACCTGCTGGGCAAGCGCGTGGACTACTCCGGCCGCTCGGTGATCGTGGTCGGCCCGGAGTTGAAGCTCCACCAATGCGGCCTGCCGAAGAAGATGGCGCTGGAGCTGTTCAAACCCTTCGTCTACTCGAAGCTGGAGCTGTACGGCTACGCCACCACCATCAAGGCCGCCAAGCGGATGGTGGAGAAGGAGCGGCCGGAGGTGTGGGACATCCTCGAAGAGGTGATCCGCGAGCACCCGGTCATGCTCAACCGCGCGCCGACGCTGCACCGCCTGGGCATCCAGGCGTTCGAGCCGGTGTTGATCGAGGGTAAGGCGATCCAGCTTCATCCGCTGGTCTGCACCGCCTTCAACGCCGACTTCGACGGCGACCAGATGGCCGTTCACGTCCCGCTGTCGCTGGAAGCGCAGCTTGAGGCGCGCGTGCTGATGATGTCCACCAACAACATCCTCAGCCCGGCCAACGGCAAGCCGATCATCGTGCCGACCCAGGATATCGTTCTGGGGCTGTACTACATCTCCATGGAGCGCGAGGGCGAGCCCGGCGAGGGCATGACCTTCAGCGGCCCGCAGGAGGTCGAGCAGGCGCTGTTCCACGGGCGCGTCGGGATTCATGCGCGCGTGAAGTGCCGCATCGATCAGGTGGACGCCGAGGGCGTGCGCGGTCCCAAGATCGTGGAAACCACGCCGGGCCGTCTGCGCATCTACGAGCTGCTGCCGCGCGACAAGAACGTGCCGTTCTCCATCATCAACCGGCTGCTGCGGAAGAAGGACCTTCAGGACGTCATCGACGTCGTGTACCGCCATTGCGGCCAGAAGGAGACGGTCATCTTCTGTGACCGCATCATGTCGCTGGGCTACAGCCAGGCGGCGCGGGCCGGCATCTCCTTCGGCAAGGACGACCTCGTCATCCCCGCCACCAAGGAAAAGCTGGTGGCCGAGACCGAGGCCCAGGTGAAGGAGTTCGAGCACCAGTACCTGGACGGTCTCATCACGCAGGGCGAGAAGTACAACAAGGTCATCGACGCCTGGGCGCACTGCACCGACCGTGTGGCCGACGAGATGATGAAGGAGATTGCCCGCATCGAACCGGGCAAGCCGATCAACTCCGTCTACATGATGGCTCACTCCGGGGCCCGTGGGTCGCCCGCGCAGATGAAGCAGCTCGCCGGCATGCGCGGTCTGATGGCCAAGCCGGACGGCTCCATCATCGAGACGCCGATCGTGTCGAACTTCAAGGAAGGCCTGACCGTGCTGGAGTACTTCAACTCCACCCACGGCGCCCGGAAGGGTCTGGCCGACACCGCCCTGAAGACGGCGAACTCGGGCTACCTGACCCGGCGTCTGGTGGACGTCGCCCAGGACGCCATCATCTGCATGGACGATTGCGGGACCGAGCAGGGCATCACGGTCAACCCGGTGGTGGACGGCGGCGAGATCATCGTCTCGCTGGGCGAGCGCGTGCTGGGCCGCACGACGGCGGAAAACGTGCTGGACAACAACGGCGACCTGCTGTTGCCCCGCAACCATCTGATCGAGGAAGCGGACGTCGAGAAGCTGGTGCAGGCCGGCGTCGAGCAGGTGAAGATCCGCTCGGTGCTGACCTGCGAGGCGGAGCGCGGCATCTGCGCGGCCTGCTACGGCCGCGACCTGGCGCGGGGCACGCCGGTGAACATGGGCGAGTCCGTCGGCGTCATCGCGGCGCAGTCGATCGGCGAGCCGGGCACCCAGCTCACCATGCGGACGTTCCACATCGGCGGCGCCGCCCAGCGTGGCGCGGAGCAGTCGAGTGTGGACGCGGCCTTCGACGCCATCGTGAAGATCGAGAACCGGCAGGTGGTGACCACCGACACCGGCTCGCTGGTCGTCATGGCCCGTAACCTGGAAGTCGTGCTGGCCGACGAACTGGGCCGTGAAAAGGCCCGCCACCGCATTCCGTACGGCGCCCGCCTTCTGGTGGACGAGGGCCAGTCCATCGGCAAGGGCACGCGCCTGGCGGACTGGGACCCGTACACCCTGCCGATCATCACCGAAAAGGAAGGCGTCGCGCATTACGTCGATCTGATCGACAACGTGTCCATGCGCGAAGTCACCGACGAAGCCACCGGCATTTCCTCCCGCGTGGTGGTGGACTGGCGCTCGCAGCCGCGTTCGGGCGACCTGAAGCCGCGCATCACCCTGCGGGACGAGGCCGGCGAGGTCATCATGCTCGAGAACGGGCTGGAGGCGCGCTACTTCATGTCGGTGGACGCCATCCTGTCCGTGGAGCCCGGCCAGAAGGTCAAGGCCGGCGAGGTGTTGGCGCGTATCCCCCGCGAGGGCTCCAAGACGCGCGACATCACCGGCGGTCTGCCGCGGGTGGCCGAGCTGTTCGAGGCCCGCAAGCCGAAGGACCACGCGGTCATCGCGGAAATCGACGGGCGCGTGGAGTTCGGCAAGGACTACAAGTCCAAGCGGCGCATCCTGGTGGTCGCCGAGGACGGCACCGAGATGGAATACCTGCTGCCCAAGGGCAAGCACGTGACCGTCCAGGAAGGCGACTACGTCCGCAAGGGCGACCCGTTGATGGACGGCAACCCCGTGCCGCACGACATCCTGCGGGTGCTGGGCGTCGAGGCGCTGGCCGATTATCTCATCAAGGAGATCCAGGACGTCTATCGACTCCAGGGCGTGAAGATCAACGACAAGCACATCGAGGTCATCATCCGCCAGATGCTGCAGAAGGTGGAGGTCCGGGAGCCGGGCGACACCACCTTCCTGGTCGGCGAGCTGGTGGACCGGATGGAGTTCGCCCAGGAGAACGACAAGGCGATCAAGGACGGCGGGCGTCCGTCCTTCGGTGATCCGGTCCTTCAGGGCATCACCAAGGCCTCGCTGCAGACGCATTCCTTCATCTCCGCGGCGTCGTTCCAGGAGACCACCCGGGTGCTCACCGAGGCCGCGGTCTCGGGCAAGCGGGATTCGCTGGTGGGCCTGAAGGAGAACGTGATCGTCGGGCGTCTCATCCCGGCGGGCACCGGGGCGACCATGAACCGCTACCGCCAGATCGCGACCGATCGCGACCGCGAGATGGCAACCGCGCTGGAAGCCCAGATGCCGGCCGAGGACGAGGAGCCCGTGGTCGTGCCCATGCCGCTGGACGAAGCCCGCCAGGTCTTCGGCGGCGGTGGGGGAGACTCCGCGACGCCGGGCGGCGAGGAGTAGGGGCGCTCCGCGCCGGAGTCGGGGTCCCGGGATGATTCCCGCCTCGACTCCGGCGCGGCTCCCGCCGGATCACCGGGCGGAGTCGGCTCTCTTGAGGGCCGGCGGGGCCGGGTTTTGACGGGCCGTCGGGCGCCGACGGCGGACGATTGGGGCTGAAGAGCCCCGCCGGCGGCCCTCGGGCCGGCCGGACGCCCCCGATTGGGGCGGTGCGGACCTTTTTCGGTGGCGCAGGCTTGACGCGGCGGGGGCCGCTGCATAGTATGCGCCCTCCCGAGACGCGGGCAGACGGTGTAAGCCCCTGTCACCGCGCGTTTCCGGGTCAGATTCATGAGCAGGCCCAACGGCCTCCCCCCGAATCGGGCGCCCTACAACGGGTGCTCCCGGGGTTCTTTTGTACCGACGCGCCCGTTCGGGGCGCGTCGTGTTTGCCTTGGGACCACCGTGAAGACAGCGGGTTCGGACCGGGGTTTCGGGCCGGCGGCCGCCCCGGACGGGGCGCGTCGATACTGAAGCGAGACACATAGGGACGGTTGTTGCATGCCGACGATCAACCAGCTGATCCGCAAGCCGCGGACACCGCAGGTCAAAAGAAACAAGGTGCCGGCCATGCAGGCCTGCCCGCAGAAGCGCGGTGTGTGCACCCGCGTGTACACCACGACGCCGAAGAAGCCGAACTCGGCCCTCCGGAAGGTGGCGCGTGTGCGACTCACGAACGGCTTCGAGGTGACCTCCTACATCCCCGGCGAGGGGCATAATCTGCAGGAGCACTCGGTGGTCATGATCCGCGGCGGGCGCGTGAAGGACCTGCCGGGCGTGCGCTACCACATCATCCGCGGCACCCTGGACACCCAGGGCGTGAAGGACCGCAAGCAGCGCCGGTCGAAGTACGGCGCGAAGCGTCCCAAGTAAGGAGCCTGACCGATGTCCCGTCGTCGTGCCGCAATCAAGCGCGAAGTCCTGCCCGACGCCAAATATGGCGACAAGGTCGTGGCGAAGTTCATCAACGCCGTCATGTTCGAGGGCAAGAAGTCCGTGGCCGAACGGATCGTGTATGGCGCCCTGGACAAGGTCGCCGTGCGGACCAACCAGGATCCCATCAAGGTGTTCCACGAGGCCCTCGACAACGTGAAGCCGGCCCTTGAGGTGCGCTCCCGCCGTGTCGGTGGCGCGACCTATCAGGTCCCGGTCGAGGTCCGTCCGGATCGCCGCCAGGCCCTGGCGCTGCGCTGGATGATCGACTTCGCCCGCAAGCGGTCGGAAACCACCATGGTGGACCGCCTGTCCGGCGAGTTCATGGACGCCGCCAACAACCGCGGTGGCGCGGTCAAGAAGCGCGAGGATACGCACCGCATGGCCGAGGCCAACAAGGCGTTCTCGCACTACCGCTGGTAGGCCAGCCCGCTCCGCTCACCCTGCTCCGACCACCGCGCACCCAGACGTCCAGGCCCGCGAGGATATCGAGATGAAACGCGAGACCCCGATCGAGCGATACCGAAACATCGGGATCATGGCGCACATTGACGCCGGCAAGACCACGACGACCGAGCGAATCCTGTATTACACGGGCAAGTCGCACAAGATCGGCGAGGTCCATGACGGCAACGCGACCATGGACTGGATGGAGCAGGAACAGGAGCGCGGCATCACGATCACGTCGGCCGCGACGACCGCGTTCTGGAAGGACCATCGCGTCAACATCATCGACACGCCGGGCCACGTGGACTTCACGATCGAGGTGGAGCGCTCGCTGCGCGTGCTCGACGGCGCGGTCGCGGTGTTCGACTCCGTGGCGGGTGTGGAGCCGCAGTCCGAGACCGTGTGGCGCCAGGCCGACAAGTACGGCGTGCCCCGCATGTGTTTCATCAACAAGATGGACCGCATGGGCTCGGACTTCTATCGCTGCGTGGACATGATCGTGGACCGACTGGGCGCGCGCCCGCTGGTCCTGAACATGCCCATCGGCGCGGAAAGCGACTTCGCCGGTGTGGTCGATCTCATCAAGATGCAGGGCGTGATCTGGCAGGGTGAGGCGCTGGGCGCGAAGTTCGACTATGTCGACATCCCGGCCGACCTTCAGGAGAAGGCGCAGGAGCTGCGCGAGACTCTGATTGAAACCGCCGTCGAGGCGGATGACGAGGCCATGGAAGCGTACCTGGAGGGCAACGAGCCCGACGAGGAAACGCTGCGCGCCTGCATCCGCAAGGGCACCATCAGCCAGATGTTTGTGCCGGTGCTGTGCGGATCGGCGTTCAAGAACAAGGGCGTGCAGACCCTGCTGGATGCGGTGGTGGAGTTCATGCCGTCGCCGTTCGACGTGCCCGCCATCAAGGGCGTGCTGCCGGACAGCGACACCCCGGCCGAGCGTCCGGCCGACGACCAGGCGCCGTTCTCGGCGCTGGCGTTCAAGATCATGAACGACCCGTTCGTCGGCTCCCTGACCTTCGCCCGCATCTACTCGGGCACGATCGAAAGCGGCTCCTACATCCTCAACTCGGTGAAGGGCAAGCGCGAGCGCATCGGCCGCATGCTGCTGATGCACTCCAACAACCGCGAAGAAATCAAGTGGGCCTCCGCCGGTGACATCGTGGCCATCGTGGGCCTGAAGGAGACCACCACCGGCGACACCCTTTGCGATCCGGCCAAGCCGGTCGTCCTGGAGCGCATGGAGTTCCCCGACCCCGTCATCGAGGTCGCCGTGGAGCCGCGCACCAAGGCCGACATGGAAAAGATGGGCATGGCCCTGGCCCGCCTGGCGGCGGAGGATCCGTCCTTCCGCGTCTCCACCGACGTCGAGAGCGGCCAGACCGTCATCAAGGGCATGGGCGAGCTGCATCTGGAGATCATCGTTGATCGCCTGAAGCGCGAGTTCAAGGTGGACGCCAACGTCGGCGCGCCGCAGGTGGCCTACCGCGAGACGATCTCGAAGGAACACACGATCGACTACACCCACAAGAAGCAGAGCGGCGGCTCCGGTCAGTTCGCGCGGGTGAAGATCACGTTCGCGCCGCTGGAGCCGGGCTCGGGCTTCGAGTTCGAGAGCACGATCGTGGGCGGGTCGGTGCCGAAGGAGTACATCCCCGGCGTCGAAAAGGGCCTGAAGAGCTGCATGGACTCCGGCGTGATCGTCGGCTTCCCCTGCACGGACTTCAAGGCCACCCTGATCGACGGGGCCTACCACGATGTGGACTCCAGCGTGCTTGCGTTCGAGATCGCGGCCCGGGCCGCGTTCCGCGAAGGCATGCCGAAGTCCGGCCCGAAGCTGCTGGAACCGATGATGAAGGTCGAGGTGGTCACGCCCGAGGAGTACATGGGCGACATCATCGGCGACCTGAACAGCCGGCGGGGCAACGTCTCCGGCATGGACCAGCGCGGCAATGCCCGGGTGGTTCAGGCCCAGGTGCCGCTGGCGAACATGTTCGGCTATGTGAACACCCTGCGGTCGATGAGTCAGGGACGGGCGCAGTACACGATGCACTTTGACTCCTATGCCGAGGTGCCGAACAACGTGTCCGAGGAAATCAAGGCGAAGATGGCGGGCTGATCCCGCCAGGGTTCAACGACAAACCGACCGTGCGAACGGAGACCAGAGAGAATGGCGAAGGAAAAGTTTGACCGCAGCAAGCCGCATTGCAACGTGGGCACGATCGGTCACGTTGACCACGGCAAGACGACGCTGACGGCGGCGATCACGAAGGTTCTGGCGGAGACGGGCGGTGCGACGTTCTCGGCCTACGACATGATCGACAAGGCGCCGGAAGAGAAGGCGCGCGGGATCACGATCTCGACGGCGCACGTCGAGTACTCGACGGAGATGCGTCACTACGCGCACGTGGACTGCCCGGGGCACGCCGACTACGTGAAGAACATGATCACGGGCGCGGCGCAGATGGACGGGGCGATCCTGGTGGTTTCGGCGGCCGACGGCCCGATGCCGCAGACGCGCGAGCATATTCTTCTGGCGCGCCAGGTTGGCGTGCCGGCGCTGGTCGTGTACATGAACAAGGTCGATCAGGTGGACGACGAGTAGCTTCATGAGCTGGTGGAGCTTGAGATCCGCGAGCTGCTGTCGTCCTACGACTTCCCGGGCGACGACATCCCCATCGTGAAGGGCTCGGCGCTGACGGCGCTGGAGGACGGCGATGCGACGATCGGCAAGGAGTCGATCATCGAGCTGATGAAGGCGGTGGACAGCTACATTCCGCAGCCCGAGCGTCCGAAGGACCAGCCGTTCCTGATGCCGATCGAGGACGTGTTCTCGATCTCGGGTCGCGGCACGGTGGTGACGGGTCGCGTTGAGCGTGGCCTCATCAAGGTCGGCGAGGATGTCGAGATCGTGGGCCTGAAGGACACCGTGAAGACGGTGTGCACGGGCGTCGAGATGTTCCGCAAGCTGTTGGACCAGGGCGAGGCGGGCGACAACATCGGCGCGCTGCTGCGTGGCACGAAGCGCGACGACGTGGAGCGCGGTCAGGTTCTGGCGAAGCCGGGCACGATCACGCCGCACACCAAGTTCAAGTGCGAGTGCTACATCCTGAACAAGGATGAGGGCGGCCGTCATACGCCGTTCTTCTCGAACTACCGTCCGCAGTTCTACTTCCGGACCACGGATGTGACCGGCACCATCGAGCTGCCCGAGGGCACGGAGATGGTGATGCCGGGCGACAACATCGCGATGACGGTGAACCTGATCGCGCCGATTGCGATGGACGAGGGGCTGCGGTTCGCCATCCGCGAGGGTGGCCGCACCGTCGGCGCCGGCGTCGTCGCCACCATCCTGGAGTAGACACCGGGCTGGACGTCCGGGGCGCGCGGTGTCGTCCGCCGCGTGGCGCGGTGTTTGGGGGGGACGGCCCGTCCGTCCCCCGGCGGAAAGGAATGCACCGGACGGGTCCAAACGCCGATCACGGTTTTGCGGCGGCTGGACCCGCCCCTTTCCCGGCCTCGGATGCCGGATCGGCGGACCCCCGCCGACCGGCATCGCCCAACGGGGCCTTCAGATCGCAGGACCGGCCTTTCGGGACCGGCCCCCTGCGGGACAGGACCGTGTGTTCTTTCGACGGGTTCGGCGAACCCCCGGGGGGTCTCGGGAAGGCGCCGGACAGACGGGCAGGGCTTCGGCCCAGGCCCGACGCATGCTCCCGACCGGCAAGCGGAACGGGGGACGCCGGGATCCTTGTCCGGGCGGCACCAGACATTTACGATTGATTGCACAGGATTGGGTCAGAACATGGCCACGATGGAAAGTCAGAACATCCGGATCCGCCTGAAGGCGTTCGATCATCGCGTGCTGGACCAGTCCACGCGTGAGATCGTGGGCACGGCGAAGCGGACCGGCGCGCAGGTGCGGGGGCCGATTCCCCTGCCGACGCGGATCGAGAAGTTCACGCTCAACCGTTCGCCGCACATCGACAAGAAGTCGCGGGAGCAGTTCGAGATCCGGACCCACAAGCGGCTGCTGGATATCGTCGATCCGACGCCCCAGACCGTGGATGCGCTGATGAAGCTGGATCTGGCCGCGGGCGTGGACGTGGAGATCAAGCTCTAGGCGGGGCCGTTGCCCGGGGGCCGGCCGACGGAGGCGGGAAACGCTTCTGTCCGGTACGGTGTCCGGCGACCGCGCGGCGGGCGTGCGCGTTCGGCCTGAACCGGGCTGAGCGGCGGCCGTCATCGCTTTCCAACGAGCGATCCAGTGTGCGATCAGGCGATGCGTCCAGCGCGCGACCCGGCGGGGTCGCGGTGCAAGGGCGGATCCAGGATTGAGGATAGAGAACGATGCGTTCCGGTCTCATTGCCCAGAAAGTCGGGATGACCCGGCTCTATGACGCCGAAGGCGTCCACGTTCCCGTCACGGTTCTCCGTGTCGAGGAGTGTCAGGTCGTGGCCAACCGGACCCGGGAGAGGGACGGCTACGTCGCTGTTCAGCTCGGCGCCGGGCGGGCCAAGGTGAAGAACACGTCGAAGGCCATGCGCGGGCATTTCGCCAAGGCGCGGGTCGAGCCCAAGCGCCACGTGGTCGAGTTCCGCGTCTCGGACGACTGCGTCCTGGACCCGGGAACGGAGCTGTCGGCGGCTCATTTCGTGCCC
Source organism: Roseospira navarrensis (assembly GCF_009601025.1). Classification (GTDB taxonomy): domain Bacteria; phylum Pseudomonadota; class Alphaproteobacteria; order Rhodospirillales; family Rhodospirillaceae; genus Rhodospira; species Rhodospira navarrensis. The sequence continues at coordinate 20,276 of NZ_WIVE01000036.1, forward strand.
GGCCAGTTCGTGGACGTGGCCGGCACCAGCATAGGCAAGGGCTTCGCGGGGCCGATGAAGCGGCACAACTTCCGGGGTCTGGAGATGACCCACGGCGTGTCGATCAGCCACCGCGCCCACGGCTCGACCGGCCAGTGCCAGGACCCCGGCAAGGTGTTCAAGGGCAAGAAGATGGCCGGCCACATGGGTGTGGAACGGGTGACCGTGCAGAGCCTGGAAGTCGTGCAGGTGGACGAGGACCGCGGTCTGGTCATGGTGCGCGGCGCCGTTCCGGGCGCCAAGGGCGGCTGGGTCGAGGTCTGCGACGCCCTAAAGAAGGCGCTGCCGGACGCCGCGCCCAAGCCGGCCGGCATCAAGGCCGGGTCCGAGGCCGCGCCGACCGCCGCTGACGACGCGCCGGCCGCGACCGACGGCGATGACGCCGGCAAGGAGAGCTGAGAGTCATGAAACACGACGTCATCACGCTGGACAACCAGCCGGCCGGCAGTGTGGAGCTGGACGAGGCCGTCTTCGGCCTGGAGGTCCGCACCGACATCCTGCACCGGGTCGTGCGCTGGCAGATGGCTCGCCGCCAGGCGGGCACCCACAAGACCAAGGGCATCAGCGAGATCGCCGGCACGACCGCCAAGCCCTTCAAGCAGAAGGGCACGGGCCGCGCCCGTCAGGGCTCCAAGCGCGCCACGCAGTGGCGCGGCGGCGCCACGGTGTTCGGTCCGGTCGTGCGCTCGCACGCCCACGACCTGCCGAAGAAGGTTCGCAAGCTGGGCCTGAAGACGGCGCTGTCGGCGAAGGTCCGCGACAACAAGCTGGTGGTGCTGGACGCCGCCGCGTCCGAGACGGGCAAGACCAAGGACCTGGCGCAGCAGCTCGCCACCCTGGGCTGGGGCAACGCCCTGGTCATCGACGGTCCGGACCTGAACGAGGGCTTCGCCCGCGCGGCGCGCAACATCGTCGGCCTCGATGTGCTGCCGCAGCAGGGCGCCAACGTCCGCGACATCCTGCGCCGTGACACCCTGGTGCTGACCAAGGACGCCGTGGCCCACCTGCAGGAGCGCCTGAAATGAAAAAGCCGGCGACCAAGATCAATCAGGAGCGGATGTACGACATCATCCGCGCCCCCGTGATTACCGAAAAGGCGACCATGGGGTCCGAACACAACCAGGTCACGTTCAAGGTGCCGCTGGATGCCTCCAAGCCGGAGATCAAGCAGGCGATCGAGGGTGTGTTCAATGTCAAGGTCAAGGCCGTCAACACCTCGATCCTGAAGGGGAAGGTGAAGCGGTTCCGTGGGGTCATCGGCAAGCGGTCCGACGTCAAGAAGGCGATCGTGACTCTGGCCGAGGGCGAGTTCATCGACGTCGGCACGGGGGTCTGATCCCATGGCGCTGAAGCAATTCAATCCGATCACGCCGGGCACCCGCAATCTCGTGCTGGTGGACCGCCGCGAGCTTCACAAGGGCGGCCCGGTCAAGAGCCTGACCGAGGGTCTGACCAAGACCGGCGGCCGCAACAACCAGGGCCGCACCACGGCGTGGCACCGGGGCGGCGGCCACAAGCGCCGCTACCGCATGGTGGACTTCAAGCGCCGCAAGCAGGGCGTGCCGGGCACCGTGGAGCGGCTGGAGTACGATCCGAACCGGACCGCGTTCATCGCGCTGATCCGCTACGAGGACGGCGAGCTGTCCTACATCCTGGCCCCGCAGCGTCTGGCGGTCGGGGACGTGGTGATCGCCGACGAGCGGGCGGACATCAAGCCCGGCAACTGCATGCCGCTGAAGACCATGCCGGTGGGCACCATCGTCCACAACGTCGAGCTGAAGGCGGGCAAGGGCGGTCAGATCGCGCGGTCGGCGGGCTGCTACGCCCAATTGGTGGGCAAGGACCAGGGCTACGCCCAGATCCGGCTGTCCTCCGGCGAGCTGCGGCTGGTTCGCGCCGAGTGCGTGGCCACCGTCGGCGCGGTCTCCAACCCGGACAACGCCAACCAGAAGCTGGGCAAGGCCGGTCGCAAGCGCTGGCTTGGCCGTCGGCCTCACGTCCGTGGCGTGGTCATGAACCCGGTCGATCACCCGCACGGCGGCGGCGAAGGCCGCACCTCCGGCGGGCGGCATCCGGTCACCCCGTGGGGCAAGCCGACCAAAGGCAAGCGCACCCGGGTGAACAAGAAGACCGACCGGCTCATCATGCGCACCCGCCATCAGGCGAAGAAGAAGTAAGGGAGGCCGCTCGTGGCTCGTTCCGTTTGGAAAGGTCCGTTCGTCGACGGCTACCTTCTCAAGAAGGCCGACGCGGCTCGCGCGTCCGGTCGCAATGAAGTCATCAAGACGTGGTCGCGCCGCTCGACCATTCTGCCGCAGTTCGTGGGCCTGACGTTCGGGGTCTACAACGGACAGAAGTTCGTGCCGGTGCTCGTGACCGAGAACATGGTCGGGCACAAGTTCGGTGAGTTCTCGCCGACCCGCACCTATTACGGCCACGCCGCCGACAAGAAGGCGAAGAGGAAGTAACCATGGGCAAGATGTCAGCCGAACGTCCGCTGGACGACGTCGAGGCCCAGGCGGTCTCCCGCATGATCCGGACCAGCCCGCGCAAGCTGAACCTGGTGGCCGCGTCCATTCGCGGCATGCCGGTCGATCGCGCGCTGTCCGAACTGTCCTTCTCGAAGCGGCGCATCGCCGTCGAGGTCAAGAAGGTGCTGGAATCGGCCATCGCGAATGCCGAAAACAACCATCAGCTCGACGTCGATCAGCTTGTGGTCAAGGAAGCCTATGTCGGCAAGTCGATGGTCATGAAGCGCTGGCGCGCCCGGGCCCGGGGCCGCGTGGGCAAGCTCCTGAAGCCGTGGGCGAACCTGACGATTGTGGTGCGTGAGCGCGAGGAGGCGGCGTAATGGGTCAGAAAGTCAATCCGGTCGGGCTGCGCCTCGGCATCAACCGCACGTGGGATTCGCGCTGGTACGCGGATCACGGCTATGCCGACATGCTGCACGAAGACCTGATGATCCGGAAATACCTCAAGAAGCGCCTGACGCAGGCCGGGGTGTCCCGCATCATCATCGAGCGCCCGGCCAAGAAGGCCCGCATCACCATCCACACGGCGCGTCCGGGTGTGGTGATCGGCAAGAAGGGCCAGGACATCGAGAAGCTGCGCCAGAAGATGCAGCAGATGACCGGCAACGAGGTGCACCTGAACATCGTCGAGATCCGCAAGCCGGAGCTGGACGCGCAGCTTGTCGCCGAGAACATCGCCCAGCAGCTCGAGCGCCGCGTCGCCTTCCGCCGGGCCATGAAGCGGGCGGTCCAGAATGCCATGCGCCTGGGCGCGCTGGGCATCCGGATCAACTGCGGCGGCCGTCTCGGCGGCGCGGAAATCGCGCGCACCGAGTGGTACCGCGAGGGCCGCGTGCCCCTGCACACCCTGCGCGCGGACGTGGACTACGGCACCGCCACGGGCAAGACCACGTACGGAAGCTGCGGCGTCAAGGTGTGGATCTTCAAGGGCGAGATCCTGGAGCACGACCCCATGGCCCAGGACAAGCGCCGCGGCGACACGCCGCGCTGAGTCCGGGTCCCGGGGTGAAGGAGCGTTAGGAAATGCTGAGTCCGAAACGAACCAAGTTTCGCAAGTTTCACAAGGGGCGCATCAAGGGCGATGCCAAGGGCGGCAGCGCGCTGAACTTCGGCGCCTACGGCCTGAAGGCCATGGAGCCGGAGCGCATCACGGCGCGCCAGATCGAATCCGCCCGTCGGTCGATCACGCGCTACATGAAGCGTCAGGGCCGGCTCTGGATCCGGATCTTCCCGGACGTGGCGGTGTCGAAGAAGCCGGCCGAGGTCCGCATGGGCTCCGGCAAGGGCTCGCCCGAGTACTGGGTGGCCAGGGTGAAGCCGGGCCGCATCATGTTCGAACTGGACGGCGTCTCCGAGGAGGTGGCGCGCGGGGCCTTTGAACTGGCCGCCGCGAAGCTGCCGATCAAGACGAAGTTCGTCGCGCGCATCGGGGAGTAGAGACCATGGCCGACAACACCAGTGCCGAGGATCTGCGCCAGATGAGCGCCGACCAGCTGGCGGAAAAGCTGATCGAGCTGAAGAAGGAGCAGTTCAACCTGCGCTTCCAGGCGGCCTCCGGTCAGTTGGCGAACACCGCGCGGGTGCGCGAGGTGCGTCGCACCGTGGCCCGGATCAAGACGATCCAGTCCGCCAAGAAAAAAGCCGCCGTCGCGTCGTAAGGAGACCGGGACAAATGCCGAGGCGTATTCTGCAGGGTGTCGTGGTCAGCGACACGAACGACAAGACGATCGTGGTGAAGGTTGAACGCCGGTTCAAGCATCCGGTGTACAAGAAGTTCATCCGGCGGTCGAAGAAGTTTGCGGCCCACGACGAGGCCAACCAGTGCAAGGTTGGTGACATCGTGCGGATCCGCGAATGCGCTCCCATTTCGAAGCGCAAGACTTGGGAAGTCGTCACCGACTCCCCCACGGAATAGGACGGCCCGTCAGGGACGTAACCGTTTCGCGGACTCTCTTAGGGAATAGTTGTCATGATCCAGATGCAGACCAACCTGGATGTCGCCGACAATTCCGGCGCCCGGCGGGTCATGTGCGTGAAGGTCCTCGGCGGCTCGAAGCGCATGACCGCCGGCGTGGGCGATGTCATCGTGGTCTCCGTGAAGGAGGCCATCCCCCGCGGCCGTGTGAAGAAGGGTGACGTGCATCGCGCCGTCATCGTGCGCACGGCCAAGGAAATCCGCCGGCCGGACGGCTCGGTGATCCGCTTCGACGGCAACGCCGCGGTGCTCATCAACAAGCAGAACGAGCCCATCGGGACCCGTATCTTCGGCCCGGTGACCCGCGAGCTGCGTGCGAAGAAGTTCATGAAGATCATCTCGCTGGCGCCGGAGGTGCTGTAATGGCCGCGAAGTTCAGGAAAGGCGACAAGGTCGTGGTCGTCACCGGCCGCGACAAGGGCCGCCACGGCGAGGTGCTGAAGTCGATCCCCAAGGAGGACCGGCTGATCGTTCAGGGCGTCAACACCGTCAAGCGCCACCAGCGCCAGACGCAGACGGCGCCGGGCGGCATCGTGGAGAAGGAGGCGCCGATTCACGTCTCCAACGTCATGCACGAGGACCCGAAGGACAACCAGCCCACGCGGGTTGGCTTCAAGGTTCTTGAGGATGGCCGCAAGGTGCGCTTCGCGAAGCGCTCCGGCGAAGTCATTGATGCGTGAGGAGGCGACGATGACCGCACGGTTGTACGAGCATTATCAGACCGTCCTGCGCGAGGACATGAAGAAGAAGCATGGGTACGCCAACCCCTTCCAGATCCCGCGCCTGGACAAGATCGTCATCAACATGGGTGTCGGAGAGGCTGCCCAGGACCGCAAGCTCATCGAGGGCGCGGTCAAGGATCTGACCGCGATCAGCGGTCAGAAGCCGATCATCACCCGGGCCAAGAAGTCCATCGCCCAGTTCAAGCTGCGTGACGGCATGGTCGTGGGCTGCAAGGTGACCTTGCGGCGTGAGCGCATGTACGAGTTCCTCGACCGCTTCGTGAACATCGCGTTGCCGCGGGTTCGCGACTTCCGCGGCATCCCGACGACGGGGTTCGACGGGGCCGGGAACTACAACATGGGCATCAAGGAGCAGATCATCTTTCCCGAGATCAACTACGATCAGGTGGACAAGATGCGGGGGATGAACATCACCATCTGCACCACGGCCCGGACCAACGACGAGGCGCGGACCCTTCTGGAAGGGTTCAACATGCCCTTCCAGAAGTAGGCGGCGGGAGACAACGTACCATGGCGAAAGTAAGTGCCGTCGAGCGCAACAAGAAGCGCGAGCGCATGGTGAAGGCCAAGGCCGCCACGCGCGCGGAGTTGAAGGCCATCATCAAGAACCGTGACGTGTCTCCGGAGGAGCGCATCCAGGCGGTGATGAAGCTGTCGAAGATGCCCCGGAACTCGTCCAAGGTCCGCATCATGAACCGATGCGATCTGACCGGGCGTCCGCATTCGGTCTACCGGAAGTTCCGTCTGGGCCGCGTGGTGCTGCGGGACCTGGCCTCTCAGGGCCAGATTCCCGGCATGGTCAAGTCGAGTTGGTGAGGAAGGTGGCCCATGGCTCTGAGTGATCCCCTGGGTGACATGCTCACCCGCATCCGCAACGGTCAGCAGGCGCGCAAGACGACAGTCAACGCGCCGGCCTCCAAGTTGCGGGAAAACGTTCTCGACGTGCTGCAGCGCGAAGGCTACATCCGCGGCTATTCCCGCGCCAACGTGCGCAAGGGAATCGACGAACTGGTGGTCGAGCTGAAGTACCACGAAGGCACGCCGGCGATCCGCACGATCGCCCGTGTCTCGCGGCCCGGTCGGCGCGTCTATTCGAAGATCAAGGACCTGCCCAAGGTCTACAACGGCCTGGGGATTTCCATCCTGTCCACGCCGCGCGGCGTCATGAGTGATGCCGAAGCCCGCGCGGCGAACGTGGGTGGCGAAGTCCTCTGCAAGGTGTTTTAGGCGAGAGAGGACGAAACCATGTCACGTGTCGGAAAGTATCCTGTGGACGTGCCCAGCGGCGTGACCGTCACGATCGCCGGGAATGTGGTCACGGCCAAGGGCAAGCTGGGGGAAATGACCTACAGCTGCCCGGACGAGGTCGAAACCACGCTGGAGGAAAACCGCATCTGGGTTCGGCCGAAGGCCGAGCACAAGCAGGCCCGCCAGCACTGGGGCACCACGCGGGCCCAGCTCAGCAACGTGGTCAAGGGCGTCGGCGAGGGCTTCACCAAGAAGCTTGAACTCATCGGCGTCGGCTACAAGGCGCAGGTCCAGGGCAAGACCCTGGTGCTGTCCCTGGGCTACAGCCACGATATCAATTATCCGATCCCGGACGATCTGAAGATCGCCACACCGGCGCCCACTCAGGTGGAGATTTCCGGTGCCTCGAAGCAGCGGGTCGGCCAGGTTGCTTCTGAAGTCCGCGGCTTCCGACCGCCGGAGCCCTACAAGGGCAAGGGTGTGAAGTACGCGGACGAGCGCATCCTGCGCAAGGAAGGCAAGAAGAAGTAGGCGGGGTACGGGTTATGACCACATCAGCGAAAAAGCTGTTCGAGCGCCGCCGCGGCCGAGTCCGCTTCGCGCTTCGCAACAAGGCCCGAGGCCGTCCCCGTCTGTCGGTGTTCCGGTCCTCGAAGCACATTTACGCCCAGCTCATCGACGACGTGGCGGGCCGCACCCTCGCGGCCGCCTCGACGCTCGACAAGGACCTGCGCGGGTCCCTGAAGACGGGCGCGGACACGGCGGCGGCCGAGGCCGTCGGCAAGCTGCTGGCCGAACGGGCCGTGGCCGCGGGCATCGGCAAGGTCGTGTTCGACCGCGGGGCCTATCACTACCATGGCCGAGTCAAGGCCCTGGCGGATGGCGCCCGCGAAGGCGGCCTTGAATTCTGATCACCGAAGTTCGAGGGAAGGTAGACGAGACATGGCACGAAATCCCAACGAACGGGGTGGAGGCGACCGGGATCGCGGCCGTGGCCGCGGCGGCGACCGCCGCGAGCGCGACGAGCGCGATGACGAGTTCAAGGACAAGCTGGTCCACATCAACCGCGTGGCCAAAGTGGTCAAGGGCGGCCGCCGGTTCGCCTTCGCGGCGCTGGTGGTGGTCGGCGACGGCAAGGGGCGCGTCGGATTCGGCACCGGCAAGGCGCGCGAAGTGCCCGAGGCCATCCGCAAGGCGACCGAGCAGGCCAAGCGGACCATGATCCGCGTGCCCCTGCGCGAGGGTCGCACGCTGCACCACGACATCAAGGGCCACTTCGGCGCCGGTCGCGTGACGCTGCGCGCGGCCCCGGCCGGCACCGGCATCATCGCCGGCGGCCCGATGCGCGCGGTGTTCGAGACCATGGGGGTTCAGGACGTGGTCGGGAAGTGCAACGGCACGACCAACCCGTACAACATGGTCAAGGCGACCTTCGACGCCCTGCAGAACTCGTTCTCGCCGCGTCAAGTGGCGGCGCGCCGGGGCAAAAAGGTGGGCGACATCATCGGTCGGCGCGATGGCGCGCCGGGCGGCGGTGCCGGCGCTGCGCCGGCGGGACAGGATGCGGCTCAGGCCGCCGCTGGCGGGGAGTAATCCGGCATGGCGAACGAAAACGCGGGGCGCGTCAAGGTGACCCAGGTCGCCAGCCCCATCGGGCGGCGGGGCGACCAGCGCGCCACCCTGATCGGGCTGGGGCTGAACAAGCTGCATCGCACGCGCGAGCTGGAGGATACCCCGGCGGTGCGCGGCATGATCCGCAAGGTCAGCCACCTCGTCACCGTCGAACCGGCGTAGCGGCTCAAGCGGCATAGGCCGCGCGCGACTCCGGACCGGGGCGCGCGCGGAACCGTGCGCGAGGAAGGATTTCCGATCATGAAACTGAATGAACTGCGCGACAACGCGGGCGCGACCAAGGATCGCAAGCGCGTCGGTCGCGGCATCGGCTCGGGCACCGGCAAGACGTCGGGCAAGGGCCAGAAGGGCCAGAAGTCGCGGACCGGCGTGTCCATCAAGGGCTTCGAGGGCGGTCAGATGCCGCTGTATCGGCGCCTGCCGAAGCGTGGCTTCACCAACGCCCGCTTCAAGAAGGACTTCGCCGAGGTCAACGTCGGCCGCCTGCAGAAGGCGATCGATGCCGGCCGGCTGGACGCCAGCCAGCCCATCGACGAGGCCGCCCTGGTGGCGGCCGGCCTGGTGAGCCGCCCGAAGGACGGCGTGCGTCTGCTGGGCGAGGGCGACCTGACCAGCGCGGTCACGATCACCGTGACCGGGGCCTCCGGCACCGCGCGAGAGGCCGTTGAAGCCAAGGGCGGGACGCTGACCCTGACGGGGCTGGGCGCCGCGCCTGCGACCGAGGCCTGAGGAACCGGACCGTCCCGACGACCGGCCCGGGGGGCAGCGGCGTCGTCGGGGTGGCGCGGGGCCGCTCGATCCCCTACGTTTGCGGGGTCCGGTGGGGCGCGGGCCGACGTCCGCCCCCTGGGCATCGGCCGGCGATCCCGGCCGTGCCGCCCCGGCCTTCGGGATCCCGTCAGGCCCCTGGCCAAGCATCTGGGAGTGAAGCATGGCGTCCGCCGCCGAACAGCTCGCCGCCAATCTGAACTTCGGCGTCCTTGCCAAGGCCACCGAACTCAAAAAGCGCATCTGGTTCACGCTGGGTGCGCTCATCGTTTATCGGCTGGGCACCTACATCCCGCTGCCGGGAATCGACCCCATCGTGCTGGCCGACATCTTCGCCCAGCAGCAGGGCGGCATCCTGGGCATGTTCGACATGTTCGCCGGGGGTGCGCTGTCGCGCATGACGATCTTCGCGCTCAACATCATGCCGTACATTTCGGCGTCGATCATCATGCAGTTGATGACGTCGATCAGTCCGAGCATGGAGCAGCTCAAGAAAGAGGGCGAGAGCGGCCGCAAGAAGATCAACCAGTACACCCGCTATCTCACCGTGTTCATCTGCGCGCTTCAGGCGTACGGCATCGCCGTCGGACTGGAAGGCATGAGCGCCGGCGGCGCCAGCGCGGTGGTCGATCCGGGCTGGTTCTTCCGCTTCACCACGGTCGTGACCCTGGTGGGCGGCACGTTGTTCCTGATGTGGCTGGGCGAGCAGATCACGGCGCGCGGCGTGGGCAACGGCATTTCGCTCATCATCTTCGCCGGCATCGTGGCCAACCTGCCGCTGGCCCTGGCGAGCACCCTGGAACTGGGCCGCACCGGCGCCCTGTCGCCGCTGGTCATCATCGGCATCATGGTGCTGGCGGTGGCGGTCATCGCCTTCATCGTGTTCATCGAGCGCGCGCAACGGCGGATCCTGGTGCAGTATCCAAAGCGCCAGCGCGGCAACAAGATGTTCGGGGGCGAAAGTTCGCACCTGCCGCTCAAGATCAACACGCCGGGCGTCATTCCGCCGATCTTCGCCAGCTCGCTGCTGCTGCTGCCGCTGACGATCGCCAACTTCGGCGGCGGACCCGGCGGACCGGAGTGGCTGACCAGCGTCACGGCCCTGCTCGGGCACGGTCAGCCGCTGTATATGGCCCTGTATGCCGTCCTCATCGTGTTCTTCGCCTTCTTCTACACCGCCGTGGTGTTCAATCCGGAGGACACGGCCGAGAACCTGAAGAAGTACGGCGGGTTCGTGCCCGGCATCCGGCCCGGGAAGAACACGGCGGAGTATCTGGACTATGTGCTGACCCGCCTGACGGCCGTGGGTGCGGTGTACCTGGTGGCCATCTCGGTCATGCCGGAGTACCTGATCGCCAGCGTGGGTGTGCCGTTCTACTTCGGCGGCACCAGTCTGCTGATCGTGGTGACGGTGACCATGGACACCGTGGCCCAGATCCAGAGTCACCTTCTGGCCCATCAATACGAGGGCCTGATCAAAAAATCGAAACTGAGGGGAAGACGGGGATGACTGAGACGGCGCGTCGGATCGTCCTTCTGGGCCCGCCGGGTGGCGGCAAGGGGACCCAGGCCAAGCGGTTGGAAGACAAGCACGGCTGGCCCCAGCTCTCGACGGGCGATATCCTGCGCAAGGCCATCAAGGATGGGACCCCGCTGGGGCAGCGCGTCAAGGCCACCATCGACGCCGGCAAGCTGGTCTCGGACGACGAGATCATGGGCGTGATCGCCGAGCGCATGGACCAGCCGGATTGCGTCAACGGCTTTGTGCTCGACGGCGTGCCGCGCACGCTGGGCCAGGCGTCGGCCCTGGAGTCGCTGCTGGCCGAGAAGGGCACCCCCCTGGATGCGGTCATCGAGCTGCGGGTGCCCGACGAACGCCTTCTGGAGCGGCTGACCGGCCGGTTCTTCTGCGCGCAGTGCAACGCGAACTACCACGAGACCTTCCACCCGCCCCAGACCGAGGGCGTGTGCGATCACTGCGGCGGCACCGAGTTCAAGCGCCGGTCCGACGACATGCCGGAGACGGTGAAGGGACGGCTGGAGGCCTATCACGAGCAGACGGAGCCCCTGAAGCCGTTCTACGAGTCGCGGGATCTGTTGCGGGTTGTGGACGGCACCATGGACATGGATGACGTGACCGCGGAAATGGAAAGGGTCGTCGGCCTGCTGTAGGCTGGATGATCCCAGAAAAAACCGGGCAATTCGGCGGTTGACAGGGGCGTTGCGCTTCCTATAATGCGCGCCCTTGGCAGACGCCGTTGCCCCAGGACAGTCTCATCGTGCTTCGGCCGCTCGCGAGAGTCGGGCCGGCGGCGGTATATTCATTTGAGGAGAGCGGGTTTTGGCACGAATCGCTGGTGTGAATGTCCCGAGCGGCAAGCCCGTGGGCGTCGCGCTCACCTACATTTTCGGGATCGGCCGGACCAAGGCCACCCAGATTTGCACGCAGGTCGGCGTCGAGTGGGGCCGTCGCGTCAACGAACTGGGCGAGGACGAGATTCAGCGCATCCGCGAAGTGATTGACAACGACTACAAGGTCGAAGGCGATCTGCGGCGCGAGACGGCGATGAACATCAAGCGCGTGATGGACCTGGGCTGCTATCGCGGCCTGCGTCACCGCAAGGGCCTGCCGGTGCGGGGTCAGCGGACCCACACCAATGCGCGCACCCGAAAGGGCCCCGCGAAGCCGATCGCCGGCAAGAAGAAGTAGGCGGCCCGCACGCGCATCGCCGCGGCGCGCCCCGGAGACGGGGAGGGCGCCGCGCGACGGCCGCCATGAACCCCGACGACCCCACGACGCACCCGAAAGCAGGACAGGGCCATGGCCAAACCAGCAGCGAGGCCGAAGCGTCGCGAACGGAAGAACATCACCTCCGGCATCGCGCACGTCAACGCCAGTTTCAACAACACCAAGATCACCATCACCGACGTTCAGGGCAACGCCATTTCCTGGTCGTCCTCGGGCTCGCAGGGCTTCAAGGGCTCGCGCAAGTCCACGCCGTACGCCGCCCAGGTGGCGGCCGAGGACGCCGGCCGCAAGGCCCAGGAGCATGGCATGAAGACCCTCGAGGTCCAGGTCAAGGGACCCGGGTCGGGCCGTGAGTCGGCGCTGCGCGCGCTGCAGGCCGTGGGCTTCACGGTGTCCACGATCCGCGACGTGACGCCGATCCCGCACAACGGGTGCCGGCCGCGCAAGCGCCGTCGCGTCTAGTCGGGTCCGCGCCTTCGTACCGTCCGCCGCCGTGTCCGGGGTCGTCCCGGGTCAGGCGGCGGTCGTTGCGTGCCGGGACCAGGGCGTCCCGGTGGGGCGCCGTCCGGCCCGCCGTGCTCCCGGTTCATCCGGTGAGCCGAACGCTGGGCGGCAGGACCCCGTTTCCGTCGGGCCACGCGCCCGGCCTGAGATTCCCGGCCCGGGGCCGCGCCACCGTGCAAGGCGGTGGCGACCCGGGCAGCGGAGCCCGGACCCTGACGTCCCACCGGCAGCCCCCGCTCTCGCCGGAGACGGACCAGGCCCCGGATCCGCCCACCCCGCTTGCAGGATACCGCCATGTCGCTGATCCAGAAAAACTGGCAGGAGCTGATCAAGCCCAACAAGCTCAATGTTCAGCCGGGTGCGGACCCCCGCCGGCTGGCCAATGTGGTGGCCGAGCCCCTGGAACGCGGCTTCGGCATCACGCTGGGCAACGCGCTGCGCCGCGTTCTGCTGTCCTCCCTGCAAGGGGCGGCCGTCACCGCGATCCAGATTGAAGGCGTGCTGCACGAGTTCTCGTCCACGCCGGGCGTGCGCGAGGACGTCACCGACGTGATCCTGAACGTCAAGGCGATCGCCGTGCGCATGCATGTCGAGGGGCCGCGCCGCATGACCCTGAAGGCCAGTGGTCCCGGGCCCGTCACTGCGGGCCAGATCGAGGCCTCCGGCGACATCGAGATCATGAACCCCGATCTGGTGATCTGTCACCTGGACGAAGGGGCCACGCTGTCCATGGAGCTGACGGTCAACACCGGCAAGGGCTATGTGCCCGGCCCGATGAACCGGCCGGAGGACTCGCCCATCGGCCTGGTGCCCATCGACGCCATCTTCAGCCCGGTGCGCCGCGTCTCCTACAAGGTGGAGAACTCCCGCGTCGGGCAGGTGACGGACTTCGACAAGCTCTCCATGTCGGTGGAGACGGACGGGTCCATCACGCCGGATGACGCCGTCGCCCTGGCCGCGCGCATTCTGCAGGATCAGCTCCAGCTCTTCATCAACTTCGACGAGCCGCAGATGGCGCCGGCGGAGCGCGAGGACGAGGACCTGCCGTTCAACAAGAACCTGCTGCGCAAGGTGGACGAGCTGGAACTGTCGGTGCGGTCGGCCAACTGCCTGAAGAACGACAACATCATCTACATCGGCGATCTGGTGCAGAAGACCGAGTCCGAGATGCTGCGGACCCCGAACTTCGGCCGCAAGTCGCTGAACGAGATCAAGGAAGTGCTCTCCCAGATGGGCCTGCACCTGGGGATGGAGATCCCCAACTGGCCGCCGGAGAACATCGAGGATCTGGCCAAGAAGCTGGAAGAGCCGTACTAGTCTTTTTAAGGATCGACCCGTGCGACCTTTCAGGCCGCGCGGGTCTCCGCCGCCCACGGGCGCCCGAAAGGCGCCCGCCTTTTGAAAGCTGGCGCCGCGAAGCGGCGCCAGGGCGCGGCGCCGGCGCGGTCGCGCCGGTGTTCCGGGGTCTGGCGGAGGGCTTTCGCCCCGGTCTGATCCGGCCCAACCCGGGCCATCCTCGCCAAGTCATTGCGCCGTCCCGGTCCGCCCGGGGTCCGGCGGGTGGTGGCGGGGCCTCCCATCCGCTTCGCGCGCGAAGCCCAGACGTGAGAAAGGAGCCGTCCCATGCGCCACGGCATGGCACACCGCAAGTTCAACCGGACCAAGGGCCACCGCCGCGCCCTGTTCGCCAACATGGCCGCCTCGCTGCTCAAGCACGAGCAGATCAAGACGACCCTGCCGAAGGCGAAGGAACTGCGGCCGATCGCCGAAAGGCTCATCACGCTGGGCAAGCGCGGCGACCTGCATGCGCGCCGGCAGGCGTTTGCCGTGCTGCGCGACGAGAAGGTCGTGGCCAAGCTGTTCTCGACCTTGGGCGAGCGCTACAAGACCCGCTCGGGCGGGTACACCCGCGTGCTGAAGGCCGGCTTCCGCTACGGCGACGCCGCGCCGATGGCGGTGATCGAGCTGGTGGACCGCGATCCCGAGGCCAAGGCGACCGACGCCGGGCCGAGCTGGGAGAACCGCGGCGCGGACGAGGACGAGGACTAGGGAGCGGCCCCGGGCGGACGGCCCGGGCAGGGATGTGAACCCGGATAGACGGCGGCGGGGCGACTTGCCGCCGTTTTTCTGTGGTGCGGCCGGTGGGGCGATCACGGCGGACGGCCGGAAACGGACATGCTACCTTTGCCGTGTGCTGCGGCACCGATGACCAAGTCCCACCGGAGGAGGCCACCGCCATGCGTCCGCTCCCGCCCCGTGCCGTCCATGCCGCCTGCGTCCTGCTGGTGGGGGTCGGCCTGCTGTTCTCCCCCGCGTCCGCCCGCGCCGAAGGGGCCTGGACGCTCAAGTCCGACCTGGACCCCGACGGCGGCATGAACTGTTCGATGGACACCTATTGGGAGGATGGGTCGAAGTTCAGCATCTTCGCCAATGCCAATCGGTTCGTCGGCTTCTTCATCTCCGACCCGGCGTGGTCGCTGCAGACCGGGCAGGAGTCCCGGATCAGCTTCCGGTTCGATGGTCAGGACTTCACGTTCCCCGTGAAGGTGGTCGCCCCCGCCGCCGTGATCGGCAATTTCGCCGCGGACGAGGGCGGCGCGCTGAAGTTCCTGGAACGCTGGGCGAAGTCATGGGAGATGGCCATCGTGTTCCCCAAGGGGGGCACATGGCAGGTCAACCTGAAGGGGACCATGGCCACGTTCCGGCAGTGGACGGCGTGCTACAAACGGCTGGATCGCATCGCGCGAGAGAACGGCGGCGCCGGGGGGGACGGCGGCGGCGCGGGCGGTTCGTCTGACGGCAATCCGTTCTGAGCGCCCGACCCGCGTCCCGCGGCCCCCACCTTGACAAAGCGCGCGGTTCGGTGTGGTGTCCGCCGCAACCGCCGCCGGGGCCCGCGCGCGCCCGCGGCCTGCTGTCTTCTGTCCAGGGATTCCCGCCGTCATGCACGCCTTCCGCACGCACACCTGTGGCGCCCTCCGTCGCGCCGACGTGGGCCAGACCGTCCGCCTGTCCGGGTGGATCCATCGCAAGCGCGACCACGGCAACCTGCTGTTCGTGGATCTGCGCGATCACTACGGCCTGACCCAGTGCGTGCTGGATATCTCGTCCGATGTCTTCCCGGTGCTGGAGGGCGCGCGCGTCGAAAGCGTCATCACGGTCACCGGCCGGGTCATCGCCCGCAGTGACGAGACCGTGAACCCCCGCCTGCCCACCGGCGAGATCGAGGTGGGCGTGGATGCGGTCGAGGTGCAGTCCACCGCCGACGTGCTGCCCATGCAGGTGGCCGGCGATCAGGAGTTCCCCGAGGACCTGCGCCTGACCTACCGCTTCCTGGACCTGCGCCGGGAGCAGATGCACCGCAATATCGTCTTGCGCTCTCAGGTGATCCAGTCGATCCGGCGGCGCATGGTGGACCAGGGCTTCCTGGAGTATCAGACCCCGATCCTGACCGCCTCCAGCCCCGAGGGCGCGCGCGATTTTCTCGTGCCGTCGCGCCTGCACCCCGGCCAGTTCTACGCCCTGCCGCAGGCCCCGCAGCAGTTCAAGCAGCTCATGATGGTGGCCGGCTTCGACCGCTATTTCCAGATCGCGCCGTGCTTCCGTGACGAAGACAGCCGCGCCGACCGCTCGCCGGGCGAGTTCTATCAGCTCGACTTCGAGATGAGCTTCGTCACCCAGGACGATGTGTTCAACGCCATCGAACCCGTGCTGGCCGGCGTGTTCGAGGAGTTCGCCGGGGACCGGGCGGTGACCAAGCCGCCGTTTCCGCGCATCCCCTATGACGAGTCCATGCTCAAGTACGGCTCGGACAAGCCGGATCTGCGCAACCCGCTCCTCATCCAGGACGTGACGGAACACTTCCGGGGTGGCGGCTTCGGGCTGTTCGCCAAGCTGATCGAGACCAAGGGCGCCGTGGTGCGGGCCGTCCCCGCGCCGGGGGCCGCCGAGCGTCCGCGCGGCTGGTACGACAAGCTGAACGCCTGGGCCCGCGAGGTCGGGGCCGGCGGCCTGGGCTACATCATCTTCGGGGCCGAAGGGCCGAAGGGGCCGATCGCCAAGAACCTGGAGGCCGACCGGGTCGAGGCCCTGCGCGTCCAGATGGACCTGAAGCCCGGGGACGCCGTGTTCTTCGCCTGCGACAAACCGCTGCCGGCGGCCAGGTTCGCCGGCCAGGTGCGCACCCGCATCTGTGACGAACTGGAGATGCTGGAGACCGGGGTCTTCAGGTTCTGCTGGACCGTGGACTTCCCCATGTTCGAGATGAACGAGGACACCGGCCAGGTCGAGTTCAGTCACAACCCGTTCTCCATGCCGCAGGGCGGCCTGGAGGCGCTGGAGACCATGGACCCGCTGGACATCAAGGCGTTCCAGTACGACATCGTCTGCAACGGCGTCGAGCTGTCGTCGGGCGCCATCCGGAACCACCGCCCGGACATCATGTTCAAGGCGTTCGAGATCGCCGGCTACACCAAGGCCCACGTGGAGGAGCACTTCGGCGGCATGCTGAACGCCTTCCGCTACGGCGCCCCGCCGCACGGCGGCTCCGCGCCCGGCATCGACCGCATCGTCATGCTGCTGGCCGATGAGCCGAACATCCGCGAGGTGATCGTGTTCCCCATGAACGGCCAGGCCCAGGACCTGATGATGCAGGCGCCCGGTGCGGTCAGCGAGAAGCAGCTCAAGGAACTGCACATCAAGCTGGACCTGCCCAAGCCCAAAGCCAAGGTGAAACCCGCCGACGCCCAGACCGAGGCGCCCACGGACTCGGAAGGGTAGGGGGCGTTCCTTCCAGACGGATGAGCGATGAGCCGGCCTCGTTCGGTTCATCGCGCTTGCCACCGCTTCGCGGCGCCGGTGCGGGCGCACCGGCCGGCCGACACCAAGGTCAACCGTTTCGTCGGCCAGTCTCACTCTGCCTCCCGAGATCCTTCGCGCCTTTTGGGCGCTCAGGATGACTCCCTAAAACTGAAATTCGTCATCCTGAGCCGCCATCGGCGGCGAAGGATCTCGGGCGGTGACACGAACCATGACACCCCTGTCATCCCACTTCGGAGCCCTGATGGCGCTCGTCCGAAGGTTGACACCGCCGGG
Organism: Roseospira navarrensis; assembly: GCF_009601025.1. Lineage (GTDB taxonomy): Bacteria > Pseudomonadota > Alphaproteobacteria > Rhodospirillales > Rhodospirillaceae > Rhodospira > Rhodospira navarrensis. Next base: position 37,559 of record NZ_WIVE01000036.1, read on the forward strand.
ATCGGATCGCAGTCTCATTCCATTCACCCGGGGGGTCCCGACAAGGGGCTGAGAGTCTGATGGCCGGTCCGGCAGGGCCGTGCAGCGCAGTGACCCGATGAACCTGATCCAGTTCACACTGGCGTAGGGATGGTGCACCCGCTGCGACCCGGCCGACTGGCCAAACGCCGAATTGCCAATAGACGCAATCCCTCGCAGCCCTCCTCCATTCACTCCGGCGAACTGGGTCTCCACCGCATCGAGCATTGGAGGCTCCGACCGATGACCCATCCGTCTCCCACCGTCACCACGGGACCGCTCCCCGCCTCGCGCCGTGTCTGGCATGCGGGCGTCCTGCATCCCGACATTCGCGTGCCCCTGCGCGCAATCGACGTGCACCCGACGGCGGGCGAGCCGCCCGTGACCGTCTATGACAGCGCCGGCCCCTATACCGACCCGGACGCCGACATCGCCATCGAGCGGGGCCTGCCGCGCCTGCGCGACGCCTGGATCGCGGCGCGGACCGACACCGAGCCCTATGACGGGCGCCATGTGAAGCCCGAGGACAACGGCTTCGCCGACGGCGAACGGCTGACGCCCGAGTTCCCGGTGCGCCACCAGCCCCGCCGCGCGAAGGCGGGCCGCGCCATCACCCAGTTGGCCTATGCCCGCGCCGGCATCGTCACGCCGGAGATGGAATTCGTCGCCATCCGTGAAAACCTGGGCCGGCAGGCGGCAAAACACGCACTGGACCGGGACGGCGAGGCATTCGGGGCCGCGATCCCCGACCACATCACCCCGGAGTTCGTGCGCGACGAGGTGGCGCGCGGCCGCGCGATCATTCCGGCGAACATCAACCACCCGGAAGCGGAGCCGATGATCATCGGCCGGAATTTCCTGGTGAAGGTGAACGCCAACATCGGCAATTCGGCGGTGACGTCCTCGATGGCCGAGGAGGTGGACAAGATGGTGTGGGCGATCCGCTGGGGCGCCGACACGGTGATGGACCTCTCGACCGGGCGCAACATCCACAACATCCGCGACTGGATCCTTCGCAACGCGCCGGTGCCCATCGGCACGGTGCCGCTCTATCAGGCGCTGGAGAAGGTGGGCGGCGTCGCCGAGGACCTGAGCTGGGAGGTTTTCCGCGACACCCTGATCGAGCAGGCCGAGCAGGGGGTGGACTATTTCACCATTCATGCCGGCCTCAGGATGCACATGATCCCGATGACCATCGACCGGGTGACCGGCATCGTCAGCCGGGGCGGCTCGATCATGGCCAAGTGGTGCCTGCACCATCACAAGGAGAGCTTTCTCTACGAGCATTTCGCCGACATCTGCGACATCGCGCGCGCCTATGACGTCAGCTTCTCGCTCGGCGACGGGCTGCGCCCCGGCTCCATCGCCGATGCCAATGACCAGGCGCAGTTCGCGGAGCTGGAAACCCTCGGGGAACTGGCGCGGATCGCCTGGGCCAAGGACTGCCAGGTGATGATCGAAGGGCCCGGCCATGTGCCCATGCACAAGATCAAGCAGAACATGGACAAGCAGCTTGCGGTCTGCGGCGAGGCGCCGTTCTACACCCTCGGTCCCCTGACGACGGACATCGCGCCCGGCTACGACCACATCACATCCGGCATCGGCGCGGCGATGATCGGGTGGTTCGGCACGGCCATGCTGTGTTACGTCACACCCAAGGAGCATCTCGGATTGCCCGACCGCGACGACGTGAAGGTGGGCGTCGTCACCTACAAGATCGCCGCCCATGCCGCCGATCTCGCCAAGGGGCACCCGGCGGCGCGGATCCGGGACGATGCCCTCAGCCGGGCCCGGTTCGAGTTCCGGTGGGAGGATCAGTTCAACCTCTCCCTCGATCCGGACACGGCGCGGTCGATGCACGACGAGACCCTGCCGAACGCGGCCCACAAGACGGCGCTGTTCTGCTCCATGTGCGGGCCGAAGTTCTGTTCCATGCGCATCTCCCACGATATCCGGGCCGAGGCTCAGAAGGAGGGCATGGCGAAGATGGCGGAACGGTTCCGCGACGGCGGTTCCCTCTATGTGCCGCTGGAGGAGGCGGAATAGCGGCTCCCGGTTTGCCCTGATCCTGGAACGGCAGGATCAGGGCCTCGGTCTGGGCGGGTGGCCGAATAGACCGTGTTGGGAAGGGCGATGGCCTGCGCGTGCGCAACAACGACGGCCTCGAATACGTATCGGAACTGTCGGCTCTGTTTCCGTGCCGAACGCCGGTGTCTTTGCCGCGCCAACCGGCCCGGCCGCGCGCAAGCAGGTTCACGTTGAACCGGGCCGCTTTGACTTGGCGGACGGGCGTTGACTTGGCCTCGGATGCACTGCCCGATACAATCGGGGGTGAGGAGAGTGTGGAGATGAAAGAGGTGCCACTTCAAAAAAATTGGCTCAGTTTGCGTTAGATATGCATGCTGGTTGTTTGGGCGAGATAAGTCCGGCGATGCATGCCAGGATTGCACGGG
>NZ_WIVE01000037.1 GCF_009601025.1 Roseospira navarrensis
CCGGATCGCGGATCACGATGACAACGGGCAAAGACCCCATCCTGAGACGATCACACGATCCGGTGCGGGGCCCCGGGTGGCCACCCGGGGCCCCGCAACCCGGCATCTCCACAATGCCACAAATCAAACAGACAATCCTGAGTGCCCGAAGGGGGCGAAGGATCTCGTGAGGCGGGACGACCCATGATCCTGATCGGCGATGCCCCGGCCTCGTCCGGCTTGTCGGCTGCGCCCTACGTCGGAGGGGCCGTCTCGTCGGCCCGTGGGGGCTGGGGCCGTCGCCGCTCCCGCCGGTGGCGGATGTAGAGCACCAGGACGGCGATGCCCCCCAGCGTGAGCGCGGTCGGGAACAGGGCGACCATCAGGGGCACGCTCGCGACGGCCACCACCGCCGCCACCACCAGACCGACGGCGGGGATCAGCAGCAGAAGGGCGAAGACGACATTGCAGCCGACATTGACCGGGTCGATCCCGTTCGGCCCCGGTGACGACCTGGGGGACGACCTGGGGGACGACTCGGGGGGTGGCGCCGCCATCGGCTCAGGCCCCTGCCCGCTCCCGGCCGGCGGCGCGCCAGCGCAACGCCAGGTCGCCGGCGTGGCCCACCAGCGCGGCCACCAGCCACGTCCCGATCCAGGGCCACGGAGCCCCCTTGAGCGCCGCGCCCAGGGCCATCACCAGCGCCGCGCCGGTGGCCAGGTTGAGCAGGATGCCCCAGGGCAGGCCGCGCCGGCCCAGCCGGCGGTGCAGCCAGGCGAGGCCCAGCGCCTCCAGCAGCACCAGCGCCACCAGCAGATCGGCGACGGCCCCCGACTCATACAGATCGGCGAGAACAGCGGTCATGCGGGTCCTGGATACGCGAGGCGGGTGCGGAGGGAGAGACCGAACGACTCCCCCCGGCAGGGGGAAGGTTGGAAGGGGGCATCGGGCCTCAGGCCGCCTGACTGGTGCGGCCCGAGGTCAGCAGGCCGTACAGCGCCTCGGGCGTTTCCGCGCCGCGCAGTTTGTCGCACATGCCTCGGTCGCGCAGCAGGCGGGAGACCCGCGCCAGCGCCTTCAGGTGGTCGGCCCCGGCGCTTTCCGGCGCCAGCAGCAGGAAGATCAGGTCCACCGGCTGTTCGTCGATGGAATCGAAGTTGATCGGCCGCGCCAGACGGGCGAACACACCGTACATGCCGGACAGGGCCGGAAGGCGCCCGTGCGGGATCGCGATGCCGTTGCCCACGCCGGTGGTGCCGAGTCGCTCCCGCTCCAGCAGCACATCGAACAACACCCGCTCGTTCTGGCCGGTCAGGTCCGCCGCCCGGTGGGACAGCGCCTGCAACGCCTGTTTCTTGCTGGTGACCTTGAGCGGGACCATGACCCCGTCGGGGGAAATGAGATCGGCTATGTCCATCACTGGCCCTTCGCAGACAACGCTTTCGGATGCCATCCATGGCTGGCGGACGGTACGGCTCACGGCGGCCGCTGGCAGAGGCCCCCAAGAGGCCCTTAAGTGGCCCTTAAGTGGCCCCGCACCGGGGAGACGCCTGACAGGCCCCGGCCGGATCGTCGGCGGCCCGTCCCGCAGGCCGAACCCACCCCGTCCGGAGGCCCGGGCCGGGCCCTCACGCCGGGCTGTTGAGCGGCGGCGCGCGCGGGTCGGGGCGGCGTCACGTGTGCCCGGCATCGGTCGGCCCGTCAAGCCCCCGCGGGCCCTTGACGGACCCGGCGGCACGCCAGGGACCACCCTGGACTCCTGCACAGGCAAGGTCCGGAAGCCCCTCCGTCTTTGGATCTGGTGCCCTGTCTATTGAGACGACGTCTGTCTGGACGACGTCCGTCCGGACGAGGCTGACACGGGCTGGTCGGTGCGCTCTCCCTCCATGGACCGAGATCAAGGCAACGCTTTAGCGTGCGTCCGCGTGCCGGTCCATGCAAGGAAAATCGATACGACCGCAATCCGTTCCACGTTACGCCGACCGACGGCGCATGCGGGTGCGACTCAGTCGCTGCCTGGGATGGGCGCGACGGCCATCCCGAGCGCGGGCGGGGGGGTCCCGGCCGGTGTGTGCGCGTCCGCGACCGCCGCGCCGAGCGCCGTGCGCAGCGGAATCACGCCCGACCAGACCGGCCAGGACAGGTCGGCCTCGTCGTCCATCGGACCGCCGTCGCGCACCTTGGCGGAGGCCTCGTCCAGCGCCAGCGACAGCACCGCCGTGGCCTTCAGTTCGGTGTCGGTCATGGGGCGCAGGGCGTCCCAGCGGCCGGGGTAGAGGGACTCGATGAAGCCCTTCAGCCGGGCGCGCTTGGTGTCGGGATCCTCGATCCGGTGGGCGCGCCCCAGGATCATGACCGAGCGGAAGTTGGCCGAATGGTGCATGGCCGAGCGCGCCAGCACCAGCCCGTCCAGGATCGAGACGGTGACGCAGACCTCGGTCCCGTCGGCGACGGACAGGGTGCGGTTCTTGCTGGCGCCGTGGATGTAGAGGTGATCGCCTTCGCGCCAGTGGAAGGTGGGCGTCACATAGGGCTGGCCGTCCACCACCACGCCCACATGACACAGCGGCGCGGCATCCAGGATGGCGTCGATGGTGGCGCGGTCGTGGTGACCCCGGCCGGGCTTGCGGCGCAGGCGGACGCGGTCGGAGGGCGGCGGGGTGGTCTCGACGGAAGGGGACATGGCGATGCGGGTCCAGGTGATGTGGAAGCGCGCAGTATGCGCCCTCGTCCGGCGTCTGCCTACGGGCGCGGCCGTGACGAGGTCTCCAGGTGCCGCAGGATGTCGGCCACCCCGTCCGCGACGGCGCGGCCGGCCGTGTCCACCACCAGGCGCTCGCCGTCCCAGGGGGCATACTCGCGCGCCTGCACCTGCGCCCAGGTGGGCAGGCGCTGCCCCGGGATATCCGCCGGCCGCGTCTCCACCCGCCGCCGGTGTTCCTCGGGGTCGGAGCACACGACCTCCACATCCAGCAGCGGCACCCCGGCCCGGGCCGCCACGTCCCGCCACGCCGCGCGGGTCAGGGCGATGGGATTGACCGAGTCCGCCACCACGAGGTGCCCCAGCGCCAGATTGTCGGCGGCCGTCCCATACGCGGCCCGGTACCCCGCATCGACCGCAGACGCCACGCCCAGGGCCGAGTCCGTAATGCCCTGTTCCAGGGTGTCGATCCGCAGCCACACCGCCTTCAGCCGCGCCGCCAGCGCGCGGGCCAGTGTGCTCTTGCCGGTGCCGGGCCGTCCGGCGAATGCGATCAGCATGGGGGCTCCGTCCGTTCCCTCGGGGGTTCGTGATCCCTATACTCCAGCGCGATGACCGAACGCCACGCCCCCGCAGAGTCCGCCCCCGGCGCCCCCGGCGCGCCGCTGCCGCGCGTCGCCGTCCCCGCCGTCCCGGCGCTGGCGGCCAGTCCGCGCGCGGCCGTGCTGGTGCATCCGGACGGCGAGGTGGAGGAGAACACCCCCGCCGTCATCGGCCGCAAGGCCGCCGACCTGCGCCCCCTGGTCTGCCACGAACCGGCCATGGCCAGGCGATTGGGCCGGGACAGCCTGTTCTGTCACGACATTCTGGCGCTGTACGCCTTCGTCCGCCCGGCCCGCTTCGCCCTGCCCACCATCGCCGGGCTGGCGGAGGCCCTGGGTGAGCCGCGCCCCGGCGATCTGGTGGAGCAGGCCCTGGTCCTGCCCCGGCTGGCCGGGCTGCTGCTGGACGAACTGACGACGCTCATCCGCCAGGACCAGGCGGACGCCCGCACCCTCGCCTTCGCCATGGCGCGCGGCGGCTGGCCCTGGGGCGGGCCGGTGCTGGCCGCGCTGGGGGCGCGCGGCGACACGCCGCACGGGTCCACCATCGCCCGCGCCTTCCGCGTGTGGGAGCGCCTGACCGAGATCAGCGAGCACGCCCCCGAGGTCGCCGCCGGTCATCTGCCCGTGACCGACGCCGAGGCGCGCGGCCGCCTCGCCACCCTGCTGGGCCGGGGCGCCGAGGACCGCCCGCAGCAGGCGGACTACGCCAGCGCCGCCGCCGCCGCCTTCGCGCCCCGCGAGGCCAAGGGCGCCCCGCACATGGTGCTGGCCGAGGCCGGCACGGGCGTGGGCAAGACCCTGGGCTACATCGCGCCGGCCAGCGTGTGGGCGGAAAAGAACGACGGCGTGGTGTGGATCGCCACCTACACGCGCAACCTGCAACGCCAGCTCGACGGCGAACTGGACCGCCTCTACGCCGATCCGGCGGAAAAGGCCCGCCGCGTGGTCATCCGCAAGGGGCGCGAGAACTATCTGTGCCTGCTGAACTTCGAGGAGGCGGTCTCGCGCCTGCCCACCCACCAGGCCGCCGCCGTGCCCCTGGGCCTGATGGCGCGCTGGGCGCTGGCCACCCGCGACGGCGATCTGGTCGGCGGCGACTTCCCCGGCTGGCTGGTGGACATCCTGGGCCGGGGCTGGTCGGTGGCGCTGGCCGACCGGCGCGGCGAGTGCATCTTCGCCGCCTGCACGCACTTCAACCGCTGCTACATCGAAAAGGCCGTGCGCCGGGCGCGCCGGGCGAAGCTGGTGGTGGCGAACCATGCGCTGGTGCTGGTGCAGGCCGCCCTTGGGGGGCTGGAGGACGGCACCCTGCCCACCCGCTACGTGTTCGACGAGGGCCACCACCTGTTCGATGCGGCCGATGGGGCCTTTTCCGCCCACCTGTCCGGCCTGGAGACGGCCGAACTGCGGCGCTGGCTGCTGGGGGCGGAGGACGGCTCGCGCAGCCGGGCGCGCGGCCTGAAGACCCGCGCCGAGGAGCTGGTGGGCGAGGCCCCGCGCGCCGCCGAAGCGCTGGTGGAGGTGCTTCAGGGCGCCCGCGTGCTGCCCGGTCCCGGCTGGCATGCGCGTCTGGGCGAGGGCGGCGGGCGCGGCCCGACGGAGCGGTTCCTTTCCCTGGTGCGCGAACAGGTGCTGGCGCGGGCGCGCGATCCGGACAGCCCCTACTCCCTGGAAGCCGAGGTCGCCCCGCCCCTGCCCGGCCTCGCCGAGGCCGCAAACGCCCTGGATCTGGCGCTGCACGGACTCGACCAGCCGGTGGCGCGACTGATGAAAGCCCTGGAACAGCGCCTGGACGACGAGGCCGCCAGGCTGGACCCCACCACCCGCCAGCGCATCGAAAGCCTGATCCGCAGCCTGGAGCGCCGCGCCCTGCTGCCGGTGCGGGCGTGGCGCGCCATGTGCCGGTCGCTGCAGAGCGAGACCCCGCCCGAGTACGTGGACTGGCTGGGGATCGAGCGCGCCTATGGCCGCGACATGGATGTGGGCCTGCACCGCCACTGGGTCGATCCCACCGAGCCCTTCGCCATGGCCGTGGCGAGCCGCGCCCACGGGCTGCTGGTGACCTCGGCGACGCTGCGCGATGGCTCCGGCGATGCCGAGGACGACTGGCAGGCGGCGGAGCGCCGGACGGGCGCCGTCCATGTGCCCGAGGCCATGCGGGCCGCCGTGCCGTCGCCCTTCGACTACCCCAGCCAGACCCGCGTGCTGGTGGTCACGGACGTGCGCAAGGACGAGCCGGACCGCATCGCCGCCGCCTATCGGGAACTCTTTCTGGCGGCGGAGGGCGGGGCGCTCGGCCTGTTCACCGCCATCGGCCGGTTGCGGGCCGTGCATACGCGGATCGCGCCGGAGATGGATGCCGCCGGCCTGCCGCTCTACGCCCAGCACGTGGACGGCATCGACCCGGCGACCCTGGTGGACATGTTCCGGGCGGAGGAAAACGCCTGCCTGCTGGGCACGGATGCGATGAGGGACGGCGTGGACGTGCCGGGCCGCTCGCTGCGGCTGATCGTGTTCGACCGGGTGCCCTGGCCGCGCCCCGACATCCTGCACAAGGCCCGCCGGGCGCACTTCGGCGGCCGCGCCTATGACGACATGGTGACCCGCCTGCGCCTGAAGCAGGCCTTCGGCCGGCTGGTGCGCCGCGCCGACGACCACGGCGCGTTCGTGCTGCTCGACCCCATGATGCCGTCCCGGCTGGCGGGCGCGTTCCCCGAGGGCGTGGCCATCGAGCGCATGGGCCTCGCCGAGGCGGTGGAGGCGGTGCGCGGGCTGGCGTGAGGGGGCACCGGCAGCACGCTCGTGCACGAGATCCTTCCGTCGCTTCGCTCCGTCAGGATGACATCCTTTCATTTTTTGTGTCATCCCGAGCGAGCGGAGCGAGCCGAGGGATCTCGGGAGGCATGCTCTGACTGCGCCGAATGTGCCGACATGAGAACCTGAACGCGTCGGCCCCGACACCGCCCGCCCGCTCTTGCCTTTTCGCGATGTTAGCGATATCATCCGCAGACTGGCGCGGGTCGTGCGCGGGTGTCTGCGGGAGGGTATTGGCGATGCTGGATCGGGATTATCCGCTGCTGGTGGGCAGCTACAGCGACATGGACGCCCTGGCCCATCAGCCCTACGCGCCGGTGCCCGGGCAGGGCATCTACGCCATGACCCTGGGCGCGGACGGCCGCCTGAGCCTGACCGACACCATTCCGGCCCTGAACCCGGCGGTGCTGATCCCGCACAGCAACGGCCGGGTGATGTACGCCATCGTCGAGACCATCCGCGAGCCGGGCGAGGTCCGGCGCTACACGGTCACCGAGTCGGGCTCGCTGGCCTTCCAGGAGGCGTTCCGCGCCTCCGGCAAGTCCACCTGCTATCTGGCGCTGTCCCCGCGCAAGGACGCGGCGATCGTCATCAACTACTGGGACGCCATCATCGACGTGGTGGACGTGGATGCAGACGGCCGGCTCGGCACGGTGCGCCAGAGCTTCAAGCAATTCTATCGGCCCGAGGGCACCTGGCGGCAGGTGCAGACCCGCGAGGACCACTGGGGCAACCGGCAGGTCGGCCCCCATGCCCACTGCGCGCACTTCTGGCACGACTGGGTTTTCATTCCCGACCTGGGCGAGAACGCGGTGTTCCAGTACCGCTACGATGCGGACGCCAAGCAACTCACCCCGGAATGCCACATCGACTTCGAGCCCGGCTCCGGCCCGCGCCACATGGCGATGCACCCGACGCTGGACCTCTGCTACGTCTCCAACGAGCTGTTCAACACCGTCTGCGTCGCCCGCCTGGACGCCAGCGACCCCGCGACGGTCAAGCCGCGCCTGATCCCGGTGCAGTACGAGTCCACGATCGACAACCGCGACGGCGTCAGCTACGTGTCCGAAATCAAGCTGTCGCCGGATGCGCGCTTCCTCTACGTCTCCAACCGGGGGGACGACTCGCTGGCCATCTTCCGGGTCGGCGCGGACGGCCTCCTGGAGCGCGCCGGGCTGGTGCCCACGGGCGGCAAGTTCCCCCGCCACTTCGGGATCACGCCGGACGGCAAGGCGGTCATCGTGGCCAACCAGGATTCCGGTCACGTGCGCGTGTTCGCCCGCGACGTGGAGACCGGGCGGCTGACCATGACCGACGAGATCCAGGACATCCCGGCCCCCAACTACATCCGCTTTCTGTGACCGCGCGGCCGGGCGCCCACGGTTGCGCCCGGTCCCGGCCCGCTCCGACCAGGGGAGGCCCGTCATGCCGAAGTTTTCCGCCAACCTTGGGTTCCTGTGGCGGGACCGCCCGCTGCCCGAGGCCATCCGCGCCGCCAAGCGGGCCGGCTTCGACGCCGTCGAATGCCACTTCCCCTATGACGAGGACGCCGACGCGGTCAACGCCGCCCTGGCCGAGACCGGCTTCACCATGCTGGGCCTGAACACGCGGCTGGGGGCCAACGGACCGGAGGACTTCGGCGTCATGTCGTTGTCGGGTCGCGAGGCCGAGGCCCACGGCCTGATCGACGAGGCGCTGGCCTACGCCGTCGCCATCGGCTGCCCCAACATCCACGCGGTGGCCGGCCGCAGCCACGGCGCCGAGGGCGCGCAGGCGGTCTACAAGGCCAACCTCGCCTATGCCTGCGAGCGCGCGGGGGCGCACGGCCGGACCATCCTGATCGAGCCCATCAACCAGCGCGATGCGCCGGGGTTCCACCTGCGCTCCGTCGCCCACGCGCTCGACACCATCACGGCCGTGGGCGCGCCCAACCTGAAGCTGATGTTCGATGCCTACCACACCCAGATCACCGAAGGCGACCTGACCGAGCGCGTGCGCGCCGCCCTGCCCCACGTGGGGCACGTCCAGATCGCGGCGGTGCCGGACCGGGGCGAGCCGGACGCGGGCGAGGTGAACTATCCGGCCTGGCTGGCGGCGCTCGATGCCATGGGCTGGGACGGCTACGTGGGCGCCGAGTACAAGCCGCGCGGCGCGGACACCGACGCCGGCCTGGGCTGGCTGAAGGGGTATGGGCGTTAGGATCCGCCCGCGCCCACCAACCGACCTCCGGACCTGAGAGGGACTTCCGATGACCACGCCCGCCGCCCAGACCCGCGTCGCCTTCATCGGCATCGGCCTGATGGGCAGCCGCATGGCGCGCCACCTGCTGGACGCCGGCTTCCCCGTGACCGTGCGCGACACCGCGCGGGAGAAGGCGGCGGCCCTGATCGACGCCGGGGCGCGCTGGGCCGGGTCGGTGGCCGAGGCCGTGGCCGACGCCGATCTGGTCCTGACCAGTCTGGCCGGGGCGGCGGTGATCGAGCAGGTCTATTTCGGCCCCGACGGCGTGGTGCCGGCGGCCCCCAAGGACGCCGTCCTGATCGACCTGAGTTCCCTCGCCCCCGCGCTGGCGCGGGAGAACCACCGCCGCCTGACCGAGGCGGGCTATGCCCACCACCTGGACGCCCCGGTCTCCGGCGGCGTGTCGGGGGCCGAGGCCGGCACGCTGTCGATCATGGTCGGCGGCCCGGAGGCCGACCTGGCGCGCGCCCGCCCGGCCCTGGAGACCATGGGCACCGTGTTTCATCTCGGCGGCGCGGGCGCCGGACAGGTCTGCAAGCTGGTCAACCAGGCCATCGTGCATGTGACCATCGGCGCCGTGACCGAGGGCCTGATGCTGGCCACCGCCCTGGGCGTGGACGCCGGCAAGGTGCGCGAGGCCATCCGGGGCGGCTATTGCCAAAGTCGCATCCTGGATATCCACGGCGAAAAGATGGTCGAACGCGATTTCGTGCCCGGCGGGCCGCTGGAATACTCGGTCAAGGACATGGCGATGGCGGTGGAAATGGCGCGCGACGGCGGCCTGGACCTGCCCCTGAGCGGGTCGGTGCTGGACCGCTACCGGGCGCTTCTGGACAGCGGCCAGGGCCGGCTGGATCACTGCGCACTGCTGCTGGCCTATGAGGAGGCCAACGCGCCCCACCGCGTCTCGCCGGACCGGCCCGACCGCCTGCCCTGACGGGCGCCGGGCCTGTGCCGGGCCAGTGCCGAACAGGTGGATGAGTCACAAAAGAACCAGATCCCCGCCAAAGGAAGTAAATCCGACGGCGGCGTCGGTTTCCGTTTGGTCCCATCGGGTCCTGGACTTCGACTCATAGAGCGAATTCCGAAAGGGTTATTGGACAAATCTGACGGACGTGTTACGATGTCGGTTGTGTTATCGATACCAGCGACAGGCGGGTGGAGATAAGGCAAAGAACGGCGGGGTGGAGGACAGCAATGCCAAGAATCCGTTTTGACTCCGTCGAAAAGCGATTCGGCCAGACCATGGTGCTCCCTCCGTTTGACCTGGATTTCGACGACGGCGAGTTCACCGTTCTTGTGGGACCCTCCGGCTGCGGCAAGTCCACCACCCTGCGCATGCTCGCCGGGCTGGAGGAGGTGACCAGCGGCGAAATCTGGTTCGACGATCGCCCCATCAGCCGCCTGGAGCCCAAGGACCGGGACATCGCCATGGTGTTCCAGGACTACGCGCTGTATCCGCACATGAACATCGCGAAGAACATGTCCTTCGCGCTGCGCCTGCAGAAGGTGCCCAAGGCCGAGATCGACGCCAAGGTGGCCAAGGTGGCCGAGATGCTGGGCATCGAACAGCTTCTGGGCCGCAAGCCGGGCGAGCTGTCCGGCGGCCAGCGCCAGCGCGTGGCCATGGGGCGGGCGCTGGTGCGCGATGCCTCCACCTTCCTGTTCGACGAGCCGCTGTCCAACCTGGACGCCAAGCTGCGCGGCAAGATGCGCACCGAACTGGCCGAGATGCGCAACACCCTCGACAAGAACATGGTCTACGTCACCCACGATCAGGTGGAGGCGATGACCCTGGGCGACCGCATCGTGGTGATGGCCAACGGTCTGGTGCAGCAGCAGGGCTCGGCCGAGGACCTGTTCAAGACGCCCGCCAACAAGTTCGTCGCCGGCTTCATCGGCAGCCCGACCATGAACTTCCTGGACGCCACCCTGGTGGACGACGGCGGCACCCTGACCGCGCAGGGCCCCGGCTTCTCGTTCGCGCTGCCGCCGTCGATGCGCGAGCGCACGGCCGGCCTGTCCGGACCCGAGGTGATCGCGGGCATCCGCCCGGCCAGCTTCGCGCTGGCCCCGGACGACGCCCCCGCCGGGTCGCGCATCGATCTGTCCATCAAGGTGTCCGAGTACCTGGGCACCCAGACCATCCTGGTCACCACCTGCGGCGACCATGAAATCCTGGTGGAGCTGGACAGCGGCGCCCGGTTCCAGCGGGGCACCACCATGGGGTTCGTCGTGGACCCCGAAACCATCATGATCTTCGACAAGAAGACGGAACTCCGCCTGTAGGACACTTTCCCGCGGGTCGCGGATCGCCGGTCCGGCCGCCCGCTTTCCATGGAAGGAGGAAACGATGCTGAAGTTTGCCAAGGGCGTCGCGGTCTCGGTCGCGGCGCTGGCGATGACGGCGGGAACGGCCTGGGCCAATCCCTACGAGCCGTACGAGGGCACCACGCTGGTCGTCAACTTCCCGGCCCACCCGCATTACAACGCGGTGATGGAGGTGCTGCCGCTGTTCACCGAGGAGACCGGCATCGAGGTCGAGGTGGACCTGCTTCAGTACATGAAGATGCGCGAGAAGCAGACCCTGGAGCTGACCAAATCCGGCGGCGACTATGACCTGATCGCCTATGTGGTGTTCTCCAAGGCCGACTATGTCTACGCCGACCAGCTTGAGAACCTCGCCAAGTACTTCATGAACCCGCGCCTCGCCGACCCGAACTATGACGCGGCCGACCTGATCGACGCCTACGTGGAAAACATCAGCTCGGTGGGCGGCACCAAGGGCTACCTGCCCGGCCCGCTGGACTCGGTCTACGGCATCCCGTTCGGATCCGAGACCTCCATCCTGGGCTACCGCACGGACATCTTCGAGAAGCACGGCCTGGAGGTCCCGGAGACCTACGACGAGCTGCTGGACCTGGCCTGCCAGATCCCCGAGCTTGAGCCCGGCATGGGCGGCCTGTCGTCGCGCGCGGCCTCCGGCCACCACGCCAGCCACGCCTTCCTGCTCCACCTGGCCCCGCTGGGCGGGCGCATCTTCGACGACCAGTGGACCCCGATCGTCAACAACGAAGCCGGCGTCGCCGCCGCCGAGGCGCTGAAGACCATCGTGGACTGCGGCCCCGAGGGCGCGCAGACCTTCGGCTTCGCCGAGGCCGGCGCGGCCTTCCTGCAGGGCCGGACGGCCATGTTCCTGGACTCGACCGTGTTCGCCGGCCAGGTCAACGACCCCAGCAAGTCCACCGTGACCGGGCTGGTGGGCTGGGCGCCGCATCCGATGGGCGAACGGCGCGGCTCGCAGACCGGCGGCTTCGGCATCGCCATCCCGAAGAACGCCGAGAACAAGGAAGCGGCCTTCCTGCTCATGCAGTGGCTGACCTCCAAGCGCGTGGACAAGCTGATCGCGCTGGCCGGCGGCAACCCGTCGCGCTACTCGACCCACCTTGACCCCGAGGTGAACGAGAAGTTCCCGCACATGGCCATCTTCGGCGAGGCCCTGCGCCATGCCGATCCGGACTGGCGGCCGATCATCCCGGTGTGGGGCAAGATCAACGCCGACCTGGGCACGGCCCTGTCGAAGGTGCTGACCGAAGACCTGGACATCCAGGAGGCCCTGGACGGTGTGGCCGAGCGGACCCGCGTCATCATGGACGAGGCCGGCTACTACACCTGGACTGAGCAATAAGACCCGGCACGCCGGCGGCATCCAACGCGGATGCCGTCGGCCCCGGCCGGGATTTGCTCTCGGACAACCCCGCGCGATGCGCGCGCGATCAGGGGGGACGGGTCGAGATGGCCGCCGCACAGATCAAGCGCATGACCCCGTACATGTTCCTCGCCCCCGCGGCGGCGATCATGATCGTCGGGTTGCTGTACCCCATCGGGTACATGGTCTACGCCAGCTTCCTGGACTGGAACCCCAGCCAGCGCATCGGCGAGGCGGACTTCGTCGGCCTGCGCAACTACGTCACCCTTCTGAACGACGCCGCGTTCCGGGAGTCCGCCGGGGTCACGCTGACCTTCTCGGCCATCGTCGTGGTCGTCGAAATGGTGATCGGCGTGGGTCTCGCCCTGCTGCTGGACCGCAACATCCGGGGCATCTCGGTGCTGCGCACGCTGTTCATCCTGCCGATGATGATCGCGCCCATCGTGGTCGGCCTGATGTGGCGGTACATGTACCATCCCTCGGTCGGCATCTTTAACCAGACCCTCAAGGAATGGGGCTTCGAGCCCATCCCCTGGCTGTCGGACTCCGGCTGGGCGCTGACGTCCATCATCATCGCCGACATCTGGCAGTGGACGCCCTTCATCTTCATCCTGGCGCTGGCGGCGCTGCAGTCCCTGCCGCGCACATCGCTGGAAGCCGCGCGCATCGACGGCGCGTCGGGCTGGCAGCAGATCGTCTATATCAAGCTGCCGCTGATGATGCCCGTCCTCGTGGTCACCGCCCTGCTGCGCCTGATCGACTCCTTCAAGGTGCTGGAGGTCATCCTGGTCATGACCAACGGCGGCCCGGGGCTGTCCACCGAGATCCTGTCGCTGCGGATCAGCCGCACCGCCTCCGAGTTCCGCGAACTGGGTCTGGCGGCGGCGATGTCGAACTATCTGCTGCTGATCCTGCTGACCCTGACCGTCATCATGTTCGTCTACAACAAGGTCGTCGAAAGCCGCGCGCAGGCGATCCGTCAGCAGGCGGAGGAGGCCTAGGCCATGTCCCAGACCCACGAGCGACAGAACCCGGCCTTCTACGCCCTCGTCTTCGCGCTGGTGATGATGGCGATCGGGCCGATCTACCTGATGCTCACCACGTCGCTGCGGTTGAACGTGGACATCATGAGCGACGCCTCGGCGCTGTTCTTCATGCCCACCCTGCGCAACTACGAAACCGTGCTGTGCGACGTGCTGTGGTACACGCCGGAGCACGTGGGGTACTGCGACCCCACCTTCGGGCGCGCCCTGGGCAACTCGCTGATCGTCGCGCTGATCTCCACCGGCATCACCCTGATCGTGGGCTGCATGGCGGCCTATGCGCTGGTGCGCTTCCGCTTCATGGGGCGCGGCACCCTGTCCATGACCACGCTGATGATGCGCATGGTGCCGCCGGCCGTGCTGCTGGTGCCGGTGTTCGGAATCTGGACCTTCCAGTACCACATGGACGGCACCTACGCCGGCATCATCCTGGTCTACGTGGCCATGAACCTGCCGTTCGTGATCTGGATCCTGCAAAGCTTCATCGTGCAGGTGCCGATCCAGCTTGAGGAGGCCGCGCGCATCGACGGCGCCAACGCCTTCCAGGTGTTCTTCCTGGTGGTGCTGCCGATCATCAAGCCGGGGCTGGCGGCGGCCTCGATCTTCACCTTCCGCATCGCCTGGAACGAATTCCTGATCGCCAACGCCCTGCTGGACCGCTCCACCCGGACAGTGCCGGTGACCATCGTGAACTCGCTGACGGAATACGACATCGACTGGGGCGTCATCATGGCCACCGGCATGCTGTTGGCCATCCCGCCGATCATCTTCACCTTCGTCGCGTCCAAGCAGATCATCACCGGCATGACCGCCGGCGCCGTGAAGGGGTGAGGCCCCTCGCCCGCCCAGGACAGCGGGTTCAGGTTAACATGACGGCCTGTTCCGCGCCGCCTGAGCAGGCCTCTCGAGATCCCTCGTCTCGCTTCGCTCACTCGGGATGACAAAAATCAATTATAAGATGTCATCCTGAAGCCGCGAAGCGGCTGAAGGACCTCGAGCGCAGGGAGCGCAGGTCTCCGACCCCCTGCAAAGACCTGGTAGAGCGATCCCGTTACCCTGAGACCGTCGCCCTGCTCGCCCGCCCCGCCCGCTTGCCTCCCGCGCCCCGGCCCGCTATGCCGGGCGCGGATGACCGGCGGGAGGAGGGCCGACAGATGACCAGCGCGGAGAGTGCGACCCGAAACGGCGTGGATGCCGCCACGGCCGAGGCCGAAGGCTCCGGCCTGTCCCCCTGGTCCGCGCTGGTGGGCGTGCCCCATGTGGACGTCGCCCCGCACCCCGGCCCGATCACCGCCGAGATCGCCCTGCCAGGCTCCAAGAGCTATTCCAACCGCGCCCTGCTGTGCGCCGCCATGGCCGAGGGGCGCTCGACCCTGACCGGCCTGTTGCGCTCCGACGACAGCTACTGGTGCGCCGAAAGCCTGCGCCGCCTGGGCGCGGGCGTGACCGTGGACGGCACCACGGTGACCCTCGACGGCATCGGCCGCCGCCGCCCCCGACCGGAGGCGCGGCTCTACATCGGCTCCGCCGGCACCACGGCGCGGTTCCTGCCGGGACTGCTGGCGGCGGGCGGGCCGGGCGCCTTCACCCTGGACGCCAGCCGCCAGATGCGCGGCCGGCCCATGGCGTCGTTGCTGCTGGCCCTGCGCCGGATGGGAGCGGACATCGACTGCCCGGAGACGCCGGACGCCCCGCCCCTGACCATCCGGGGCGTCTCGATGCTGGGCGGGCCGGTGCGCATGTCCGGGGCGCTGTCCAGCCAGTTCATCAGCGGCGTGTTGATGGCGGGGCCGCTGGCGCTCAACGGCGTGCATGTGATGATCGACGACCACGTGGTGCAGAAGGACTACGTGGCCATGACCCTGGACATGATGGAGCAGTTCGGCGCCGTCGTGGAGGCCGATCCCGACCTGACGGACATGCGGGTGGAGACGGGCGGGTATCGCCCGGCGGACATCGCGCTGGAGGCGGATGCCTCCACGGCCACGTATTTCTTCGCCCTCGCCGCCGTCACCGGGGGCACCGTCACCGTGACCAACGTGGGGACGGAGACCCGGCAGCCGGACCTGCGCTTCATCGATGTGCTGGAGCGCATGGGGTGTCGCGTCGTGCGCGCCCCCGGCGCGGTGACGGTCGCCGGTCCGGCGGACGGGCGCCTGCGGGGCGGCCTGGACGTGGACATGCGGCCCCTGTCGGACGCCACCCTGACCCTGGCCGCCATCGCGCCCTTCGCCGACGGGCCGGTCTCGATCCACGGCGTGGCCCACATCCGCAAGCACGAGAGCGACCGCATCGCGGTCATCTGTGCCGCGCTGGCGGCGCTGGGCGTGTCGGTGGAGGAACGCCCGGACGGCCTGACCGTGCATCCCGGCCGGCCCTCGTCGGGTGTGATGGAGACCCACGACGATCACCGCGTGGCCATGGCGCTGTCGGTGCTGGGCGTGGCGGCCGAGGGGGTGCGTCTGCTGGAGCCCGGCTGCGTGTCCAAGACCTGCCCGCCGTTCTTCGACCTGCTGGCGGACCTTGGGATCGGCGTGACGCGGGGGTGAGCGCGTCGCACCGGGCGCCGTTCAAGCCGCGCCGGTGGCGATCAGCCGTTGATGCCCTGCTGGATGGCCATGGCGACCGCCTGGGTGCGGTTGGCCGCGCCGATCTTCTTGAAGATGCTGCGCATGTGCGACTTGACGGTGATTTCGGTCAGGCCGAGATGCAGCCCGATCTCCTTGTTGGATTCCCCGCGCACCAGTAAAGAGAGCACCTGCACCTCGCGGTTGGTCAGGTCGGCGAAGCGGCCGCCCGGCTGTTGCGCGGCGGGCGTGGACTCGCCGTCGCCGCCGCCGGAGCCCAGCAGGTGGGCGGAGAAATACGGCTGGCCGCTCAGGATCAGCCGCAGGGCATGGACGAACGAGGCCCCGCTCATGGCCTTGGGCAGGTAGCCGGACGCGCCCAGTTCCATGGCGCGCAGCACGTCTTCGCGCACCACCTGGCCGGTGATGATGACCACCGGCACGTCGGGGCAGGTCTTGCGGAAGGCGCTGACGGTTTCCACGCCGGCCATGCCGGGCATCTTCAGGTCGAGCAGCAGGAGATCCGGCTTGCGCTCCGACGCCATGTCCAGCGCGCTGTCGAAATCCACCGCCTCCATGATGTCCACGTGTTCGGCGAGATCGGTCAGGAACGGACGGATACCATCGCGAAGCAGGGCGTGATCATCCGCCAGCAAGACTCGGACGGTGCCGGCCCGGCTCATGGTCGGTTCCTCAGGCGTCATGCTTTAAAAGCCTTTTTCAACCCGTGTTCCGCACGGTCACCGTTCCGTGACCCCTTCGCTGCGTGACCGATCCAGACGGGACCCCATGCGTGTCCCGCCGCGCCGGCGCGCCCTGCGCGTCAGTCTGAAGGATCAGGGACGGGCCCGGCCGGGTCACGACGCCGACCCCAAACATTAACATGCAACAGACCATATATCCACCTTTGGCATTGCAGCGTCAACCCGGGGAAGGATGGCCCCGCACCGAACGGACTCACCCTTCGAACCAGTCTCCGGGCCACCCCCCTCCGATCGTCGGACCCGGCGTCATCGGCCCATCAGGCGGCCTGGGCGGCCTCGGCCTTGATGCGCTGGATCATGGCGGTGACGCCGTTGCGCCGGTTGGGACTGATGTGCTGGTCGAGGCCCAGCCGGTTCAGCTCCGCCTCGGCGTCGATGGCGGCGATCTCGGTGGGCGTGCGGTCGTTGAACAGAATCAACAGGATGGCGATCAGGCCCTTGACGATATGGGCGTCGGAGTCCGCGCGGAAGTGCAGCCGGGCCGCGCCGTCGGACGGGATGGGCTCGGAGGTCAGCCAGACCTGGCTCATGCAGCCGCGCACCTTGTTGGCCTCGACCATGTCGGCCTCGGGCAGGGGCTCCAGCTTGCGGCCCAGATCGATGATGTACTTGTAGCGCTCCTCCCAGTCGTCGAGCAGTTCGAACGTCTCCGAGAGGTCATCCAGGGTCAACGTGTCCGTCATGAAGGCTGAGGTCCCGTGTGCGGTGCGGTATGGAGTCTTCTCCAGCATGTAGACCCGATCAGCCGCCGCGAAAACCCCCGAGGCCCCCGCGATCTCACGCCGTCGCGGCCTTGGGCAGGGGCGCGTCCGGCTCCCCGGTCTGGTGCGGCACGCCCAGGGCGTCCAGAAGGCGGCGCAGTTCCTGGCGGGCGGCGATGTGCGACATGGACAGGGTGATGTCGGTGCCCTTCTCGCGCAGGTCCAGCAGGGTCAGGCCCTTCAGGTACATCTCGCGATAGATCACGCGCTCGCACAGGCCCTCGATCAACTGGAAGCCGATGCGCCGCGACAGGTCGCGCAATAGCGCCTCCATGTCGCGCTTGTTGCGCGCGTCGAGCTGCGACAGGCGGTTGCGCAGCACGACCCAGTGGATCGACCCGCCGTCGCGCACCCCGCGCTGTTTCTTGATGTCCCAGACCATCTCGCTGTAGTGGCTGGGCCGCATGATGCGCATGGTGGACGGGTCCACCTTGGCCAGCACATCCAGGTCGATGAACGAATCGTTGAGCGGCGTCACCAGGATATCGGCGTAGGTATGCCCGGCCCGCGACAGGTAGTTGTCGGCGCCGGGCGTGTCGATCAGCACCAGATCGCATTCGGCCAGCAGGCCGCCGATGTTGTCGTCCAGACGGTTGATGTCGCCGCTCTCGTGGCCGGTCAACTGGATGGCCTGGTGGATCGGCATCGGCAGCGCGACCCCGGTGTGGCGGGCGTAGCTGTCGCGGTTGCGGACATAGGTGGTCAGGGTGCCCTGCCGGGCATCCAGGTCGATGCTGCCGACCGTGAACCCGGCCCGGAGAAAGCCGATCAGCAGGTGCATGGCCACGGTGGACTTGCCGGAGCCGCCCTTTTCGTTGCCGACCACCACGATGCGGGCGGGGCTTGGCTGTTGGCGATGGGCCTCGGGGCTCATGGTCCCGGTCGCGGCCCCATTCATGGTCCCATTGATGGTCATCGTCATGGACTGCCGCGCCTCCTGCTCCTGAGGGGGTGGGACCGCGCCCTTCACCATACCCCGGACGAACCGCCTCACGACGCCACCGCCCGGTCGAGCCGCGCGGCGACCGGCGGACGCGCCGGCTCGGCCGGACGCAGCCACACCGCGCTGTCATGGAACGCCGCCCCGCCGTTGGGCGGCCCGGGGTCGCTGCCAATGAGCGTGTTGATGCCGACCCCCTCGACGAACGCCGCATTGGGCCACAGGCTCTCCACCACCAGGGTGCCGCGCCGCAGGCCGTCGAAGCGGCGCACGTGCAGGGCGACACTGCCGCGCCCGTTGCCGATGCGGGCGAGCTGGCCGTCGTCCAGTTCCACCGCGCGGGCGTCGTCGGGATGCACGAACACGGTGGGGCGGCCCTCCACCGCGCGGCCGGTCGGGGTCTCGTTGAACGAGGTGTTCAGGAAACTGCGGGCCGGCGCGGTGACCAGACGGAACGGATGCTCGTCGTCCACGGCCTCGATCACCGCCAGATGATCGGGCCACGCCGGCATGACACCGGCCTGCGCGCCCCGCCAGGCGCCCCGGAAGCGGAAGCGGCCGTCCGGCTGGCCGAAGCCGAACCCGCCGGTGAAGTGATGCACATCGAAGTCCGCCGAACAGTCGTAGCCGCCGGCGCCCGCGATCTCCGCCGCCGGCGGCATGCCGGACAGGCGCAGGGTCTCCTCGACCAGTTCGCGGCTGTCCATCTCGTTGGCGACATGGGCCGGCGCATCCAGCCGCGCCATCAGGGCGCGCAGGACGTCGTGGTTGCAGCGCGCCTCGGCATAGGGCTCGATCGCCTTCAAGCCCACCTGAAGGAACGGATGGCCGCCCGCCTTGTAGAGGTCGTCATGCTCCAGGAACGTCGTGGCCGGCAACACCACGTCGGCCATGCGGGCGGTCTCGGTCATGATCTGTTCGTGCACGCAGACGAACAGATCCTCGCGCGCGAAGCCCCGGGCCACCCTGGCGCTTTCCGGGGCCACCACCATCGGGTTGGTGTTCTGGATCAGCATCGCCGTCACCGGCGGGCCGCCCGCAAGCGCCGCCCGGTCGCCGGTCAGGATGGGGCCGATGCGCGACTGGTCGAGCCAGCGCTGGGTGCCGTCCCGGTGCTCCTCGGCGGTAATCAGGCTCATGTCCACCTGCATCAGGCCGGACATGCTGTACAGCGCCCCGCCGCCCCGATGCGCCCACGCCCCGGTCACGGCGGGCAGGCAACTGACCGCGTGCATGGCGGCGGCGCCGTTGCGCTGGCGGGTGAAGCCGTAGCCCAGCCGCAGGAACGCCCGCCTGGTGCCGCCGTAGAGGCGGGCGAAGGCCTCGATCTCCTCGGCCGGAATGCCGGTGATCGCCGCCGCCCAGGTCGGCGAGCGGTCGCGCAGGTGGTCCCGCAGGCCCTCCGGGTCGTCGGTGTGCTCGGCCATCCAGGCGTGATCGGCGAGCCCGTCACGGAACAGCACGTGCATCACCGCGCAGGCCAGCGCGCCGTCGGTGCCGGGCCGGGGCATCAGGTGCATGTCGGCCTGGGCCGCCGTGGCGTTGCGGTAGGGGTCCACCACCACCAGTTTCGCGCCCCGTCCCTTGCGGGCCTTGGCGACCCAGGTCATCACGTTGACCTGGGTGTGGACGGCGTTCAGGCCCCACAGCACGATGAAGTCGGACTCCGCCATTTCGCGCGGGTCCACGCCCCATTTGTGGCCGACCCCGGCCTTCCAGCCGGCATCGGCCAGGGCGATGCAGATGGTGCTGTCCTGCAGCGAGGTCCCGCACAGGGCGCGCAGGCGCTCGATGCCGTCGCGCTGCACCAGCCCCATGGTGCCGGCGTAGTGGTAGGGCCAGAGCGTCTGTGGACCGTGCCGGCGGCGGGCGGCGATGAACGCCTCGGCCACGCGGTCCAGCGCCTCGTCCCAGCCGATGGGCCGGAACCGGCCGGAGCCCTTGGGGCCGTCGCGCCGCAGCGGCGTGGTCAGGCGGTCCGGGTTGTGGACCCGCTCGGCGTAACGGGCGACCTTGGCGCAGATGACGCCCTCGGTATAGGGATTGGCGCGGCTGCCGCGCACGCGCCCGATGCGATCGGGGGCCAGACGCTCCACCTCCAGCGCGCAGACGCTGGGGCAGTCGTGCGGACAGGTGGACCGGACGACCGCCGGAGTCGCGTCGTCCGATGACCTGTCCGATGCGGGGGCGGTCGCGCGATCCGCGGGCATCGGTGTCGGCCTTCCTCTCGGCGGCATCCCCCGGAGCGTACCGGACAGGGTGCCAGGAGTTGGGGTTTTTTGGCGCTGAACCCCAAGGGATAGCACCCGGCGAGTGTATAGCGGGCAGGCCCGATCGTGCAACGGTCATCCGCGACTCGGGCCCACCCGGATATCACCCGCTCACGCCGCCTCGGCCGGGGCCGTCAACAGGCGGTCGTACAGCGCCACGACCCGATCCGCCGTCTCGTCCATGCGGGCCTTCAGGTCCTCGAAGTCGGCGGCACCGTCCCAGATGCTCACCAGCCGGGCCTTCAGCCCCTCCGGCAGGGTCTCGTCCTTGGGCACCCCCTCCAGGGTGTGGCGGATCATGCTCTGCAGCGCCAGCCAGCGGTGATGGGCGGTGGACAGGAAGGCGGCGTCCTCGTCCGGCAGCAGCCCGGCCGCGCCCACCCGGCGCAGCCCCTCCGCCGTGTTGGGCACCACGATCTCGGGGTGGTCGTGGGCGTGGCGAAGCTGAAGGAACTGGGCCAGGAACTCCACATCCACCAGCCCGCCGCGCCGGTGCTTGATGTTCCAGGGGTTGGCGTCGCCGTGCTCGGTGTTCATGCGCGTGCGCATCTCGGCCACGTCGCGCGCCAGCCGGGCCGGATCGCGCGGCCGGGCGATGGTGTCCCGGATCACGCCGGCCACCCGGTCCGCCACCTCGGGCGGTCCGGCCACCACGCGCGCCCGGGTCAGGGCCTGATGCTCCCAGGTCCAGGCGGCCTCGGACTGGTAGCGGCGGAACGAGTCCAGGCTGGTGGCCAGCGGCCCCTTGTTGCCCGAGGGGCGCAGCCGCATGTCCACCTCGTACAGCCGCCCGAAGGCCGTGCTGGCGGTGATGGCGTTGATGAAGCGCTGCACCAGCCGGGTGTAATACACGGTCGGCGGCAGCGGCTTGCGGCCGTCGGACTGCTCGACGCCCTCCGGCACGTCATAGACCATGATGAGGTCCAGGTCCGAGGTGGGCGTCATCTCCTGGCCGCCCAGCTTGCCCAGCGCGACCACCACCACGGCCCCGCCCGGCATGGCCCCGTGCGCGCCGGCGAACGCGCCCCACACCCGCTCCAGCAGCACGCCCAGGGCGACATCCGCGATGTCCGCCAGCGCGCCCCCGGCCACGCCCGGTCCCAGGTCGCCCTTCAGGGTCTGCACGCCCACCTGGAAGCGGTGATCGTTGGTCCAGCGCCGGCAGATATCCAGCACGTCCTCGAACACGCGGGCGTCCCTGAGCGCGAGATCCAGCGCCGCCAGCAGGCTTTCGCGCGACGGGGCCTCCCGCAGGAAGCCCGGTTCCAGCACCGCGTCCAGCAGGCGCGGGTTGCGCGCCAGATGCTCGGCGAGGCGGGGCGCGTCGCCCATGATCTCCGCCACCAGCGCCAGCAGGTGCGGGTTGGCCAGGAACAGCGCGAACAACTGGGCGCCCGTCGGCAGATGGCTCAGAAAACTGTCGAAGCGCAGCAACGCCGCGTCCGGGTTGGCGGTCCGTCCCAGGGCGGTGATCAGGGTCGGCATCAGCTCGGTCAGCCGCTCGCGCGTGCCCGTGCTGGACAGCGCCCGATAGCGCCCGGTGTGCCAGCCCCGGATGGTGCGGGCCATGGCGCTGGGGTTGGAGAACCCGCGGTCGGACAGCGTGCGCAGGGTCTCCGGGTCGTCCTCGCCGCCGGTGAACACCAGATTGCCCTCGCCGCCCGACAGGTTGGGCTGATCCTCGAACAGGTCGGCGTAATGATCCTGCACGGTGGTCAGCGTGGCCTTGAGCGCCAGCGCGAACGGTTTCAGCCCCTCGTGCCCCATGAACACGGCAAGGCCGCGCAGCTTGTCCGTGTCGGTCGGCAGGGTCTGGGTCTGCTCGTCGTCGATCATTTGCAGGCGGTGTTCCACCGTCCGCAGATGGCGATAGGCGGCGTGCAGATCATCGCGCACCGCCGGGGTGACCACCCCCCGGTCGGTCAGCGCATCCAGCGCGGCCAGGGTCTCGCGCGACCGCAAGGTGGGATCGCGCCCGCCCCAGATGAGCTGCTGGGTCTGGGCGAAGAACTCGATCTCGCGGATGCCGCCCCGGCCGAGCTTCAGGTTGTGCCCTTCCACCGCGACCACGGCGTGGCCCCGGCGGGCGTGGATCTGACGCTTGATGGAGTGGATGTCCTGGATCGCGTTGAAGTCCAGCGAGCGCCGCCAGACGAAGGGCCGCAACTCGTCCAGGACCCGATGCCCGGCGGGCAGGTCGCCCGCCACCGGCCGCGCTTTTATCATCGCGGCGCGTTCCCAGTTCTGGCCGAAGCTCTCGTAGTACAGCTCGGCCGCCAGCGTGGACATGGCCACCGACGTGGATCCCGGGTCCGGCCGCAACCGCAGATCGCAGCGGAAGACGTAGCCGTCGCCGGTGCGCTCCTCCATCAGCCGCACCATGTCGCGGGTCAGGCGCACCATGGCTTCGCGCGGGGTCAGGCGGCCCCGGTAGTCCAGGCGGTCCTCGTCGAACAGCACGATCAGGTCGATGTCGGACGAGTAGTTCAACTCTCCCGCGCCCAGCTTGCCCATGCCCAGCACGATCAGCCCGCAATCCCGGGTCGGGTCATCGGGATGCGGCAGCACCAGGTCCCCCTTGGCGTGCAGGCGCAGCAGCAGGTGGCCACAGGCCAGGTCCAGGGTGGTGTCGGCCAGGGTGCTGAGGGCCCCCGTGACCTGCTCCAGGGGCCACAGCCCGAGAATGTCGGCGATCGCCGTGGTCAGGGCCACGCGCCGCTTGGCCACCCGCAGGGCCTTCATGACGGCCGCCCCGTCCTCCGTGGCCGCCACCGCCGCGCGGGCTTCGTCGAGCGCCTGGGTCAGCGCGCCATCGGCGCCCGCATCGCACAGCACGCGCAGCCACGCCGGCTCGCGCACCACACACTGGGTCAGGAACGGACTGTTGCCGAACAGGGCGTCCAGCAGGGGGCGCACCGGGTGGTCCGGTTCGGCGGCCTCGCGGATGAACGCGGCCAGCGCCGCATCGTCCGTGCGGCCGGCCTCGTCCAGCCAGCGGTCGCGCCCCCGGTCCGCCCGCGCCGCGTCCGCCGGCAGGGGCGGCGCATGCGGCGCGGCGGCGATCAGGCACGGCGTCATAGCATCACCTCAATTCCCGGTGCACACTGGTCCAAGCCGCGTGTGGGGTCAAGATGCCCGGCCGGTGGGGGATCGGGCCGGCCAATGGGTTCGCAATCAGACGGGGATACTGGTGGTTCTGAAAACGGTGGAACGGACGGTGCGGCGCATCGGAGCCGGTCTCGGTGTGCTGGTTCTGCTGTTCGTCCTGGGCGCCTGGACCCTGTCGCGCGGCCCCCTGACGGTGCCCTTTCTGCTGCCGTCCATCGAACGCGCGCTGGCCGAGGCGGTGGCCGACGCCGGGCTTGACCTCGCGGTGGCGGTGGAGGCGGCCGCACTGGAATGGCGCGGCCCGGCCGAGGGCCTGGACATCACCCTGCGCGGCGTTCGGATCGCCGAGCCGGACGGCACCCCGGTCGCCCGGGTGGGCCGGGTCGCGGTCTCGCTGGACGGCGGCGCGCTGATCCGGGGCGAGGTGGCGTTGTCCCGCCTGACGGTGGTGGCCCCCGACCTGCGGGTGGTGCGCGCGGCGGACGGATCGGTGTCGCTGGGCCTGGGACCGCCCCGCCCGCCCGGCCCGCCCGGCCCGACCGGATCGGATGCCGAACCGCCTCCGGCCCCGCACGCCACGGCCGCGCTGCCCGAGGACGCCCTGCTGGACACCTGGGACGCCCTGGCCGGGATGCATCTCGCCCTTCAGGACGCCCGCCTGCTGGTGGACGACCGCACCCTGGGGCGAAGCTGGCAGGTGCGGTTGCCTGAGGTGGTGGCCGGCCGGGGCGGCGACGGCAGCGGCAGCCTGACCCTGGAAGCCTCGCTCACCGCATTCCCGGAGGCCGGCCCCGTCGCGGCGGAAGCGCCGGGCGTGGACATCGCGCTGCGCCATGATCGGGCCACTGGCGAGACCGCCGCCCTGCTGGCGGTGGCCGCCCTCAATCCCGCGCGCCATCTGGCCGAGCCCCTGGGGGTCCCGGCCCTTGCCGGCTGGGACCAGCGCCTGGACGGCACCGTGACCCTGGACCTGACGCTGGACGGCGACCCCGCCGACTGGATCCGCTTCGCCCGCATCGCGCTGGTGGGCCGGGCGGGCACGCTGGCCCTGCCCGCCCCGATCGACCGGACCTACGACATCCGGTCCCTGGTGGTGGACGCCACGGCCGAACACGACGCCGATCCGCGGCGGCTGGACCTGACCCTGAACGAGGCCACGCTGGGGCTGGACGGGGCCACCCTCCGTCTGCGCGGCGCGGCGTCGGACGCTGCGGCGGGGCGGGCCTCGGGCGTCGTGGATGTCTCCCTGACGCCGGTCACCATGCCGGTGATCGCCCGCCTGTGGCCCGGCGACGTGGCGCGGGGCGCCCTGAACTGGATGGCGCCGAACCTGTCGGACGGGCTGGTGGTCGGCACCGGGGTCCGCCTCGGCCTCGAAGGCCCGACGCTGGCCGACCTGGACGTGGCCTCGCTGTCCGGCGACGGCGCGGTGATGGGCATGACCGTCAATTACCTCGACGGGTTGCCGCCCGCCACCGGGGCCCACGGCCGCGTGATGTTCGGGCTGGACGCCATCACGCTGGACATCGACGGCGGCGGCGTGGGCGCGCTGAAGGTGACGGACGGCGATATCGCCTTCACCGGCTTCGATGCCGATGTGGAGCGCGCCGACATGACCTTCGACATCGTCGGGCCGCTGACCGACGCCATGGCCCTGATCGACAACGAGCCCCTGGGCTACGCCTCTCAGGTGGGCATCGACCCGGCCGAGGTGGGGGGCGCGGCCGAAACGACGCTGACCCTCGGCCTGCCGCTGCTCAAGGATCTGCCGCTGGAGGCGCTGGAGGTCCGCGTGCAATCGCAGGCCCGGGGGGTCTCGCTGCCCGGCGTGGCGCTGGGCCAGGACCTGACCGCCGGCGATCTGGCCCTGGACCTGACCGGCGCGGGCATGGATGTCACCGGGCGCGCCACCCTGGGCGGGGTGCCGGTGCGGCTGGACTGGCGCGAGAATTTCACCGACGCGGGGGACTTCGACCGCCGTTACCGGGTCGAGGGCCGGGTGGACAACGCCGGTCGGGCGGCCTTCCGGCTGGACGGCGGACCGTTCCAGCCGCCGATCCTGGACGGCCCGGTGGATGCCGTCGTGACCTACACCGAGACGCGGGGCGAGCCGGGCCGCCTGGACGCCGACGTGGATCTGACCCCCGCCCGGCTGGCGCTGGATCCGCTCGGCTGGGGGAAGGCCCCGGGCGTGCCGGGGCGGGCGGCGGTGACGGGCGCGATCGCCGAGGACAGCATCACGGTGGACTTCGATGTGACCACCGCCGCCGCCGGCGACGTGGCCGGCCGCGCCCGGCTGAGCGGCGCCGGCGACCTGCGCCGCGTGGACCTGGACCGCGTGCGGCTGGGACCGGAAACCGACCTACGCGCCTCGGTCGAGGGAGCGACCGGCCCCGGGGCCGAGCCGGGGGCCTCCTATGCCATCACGCTGGAGGGCCACGCCCTGGACCTGCGCGCCGCGCTCGCGGGGGACGACGACCCGGCGGAGACGGCGGCGGGCGCGGGGCCGGACGAACTGCCGCCGCCGCCGGTGCCGTCGCTGACGGACGGGGGCGAGGCCGGCACCGACCCGGGGCCGGCGCTGACCCTCCGTCTCGCCCTGGACCGGCTGCTGTTGACCGACACCGTGACCCTGGCCCCGGTGGAGGGCACCGCCGTCCGCGACGCCGAGGGTCACTGGCGCTCGGCGCAGGTCGCGGGCCGGGTCGGCGAGCGCCCCGGGGGCGGGCCGTCGGTGTCCCTGCGCCTGACGCCCCAGGCCGGCACCCTGACGCGCACGCTTTCGGCGCGCTCGGGCGATGCCGGCGCGGTGGCGGCCGCGTTGGGCGTCACCGACCGGCTGCGGGGCGGCACAATGACCCTGAACGGCACGCTGGACGCCGAGGACCGGCTCACCGGCACGCTGCGCGTCGACGACTTCTCGCTGACGGACGCGCCGGTGCTGGCGCGCATCCTGGCGGTGGCCGCGCTGACCGGGATTCTGGACGAGATGCGGGGCTCGGGCCTGACCCAGTCCACGCTGGTTGCGCCGTTCACCTATGCCGATTCGGTGCTGACCCTGCGCGAGGCCCGCACCAACGGCCCCTCGCTGGGTCTGACCGCCAACGGCGCCCTGGACCTGGAGCGCGACACCCTGGACCTGCGCGGGGTGGTGGTGCCGCTGTATCTGGTCAACGCGATCCTGGGCGAGATCCCGCTGCTGGGCGACATTCTGGTGGGCGAGGAAGGCGGCGGCATCTTCGCCGTCGGCTACACCGCGCGTGGTCCGATGGATGACCCGGCGGTGTCGGTCAATCCGCTCACGGTGCTCACGCCGGGGATCCTGCGCGGCGTGTTCGGCGACGGATCCGGCCCGGCCCCTGGCGAGGGCGGCGGCTCCATCCCGAGCGCGGGACCCGGACGCCATTGATCGGGGCCGTCACACGCCCGCTCTGATGCCGCTGGGAGACGACCAGCCACACCGTTTGGTCGAGGGTTTCACCGGAACCCGGGGGCCGTTGCGGCGTTTCAGACCTGCAGACCGAGGGCTAATACCAGCGGCGGGTGAGTTTGACTCACCCGCCCCGGGCGCCCTTTGGGCGCCCGTGCTTTTGCGATTGGCACCGCGAAGCGGTGCCAGGGCGGCACCGGCCCTCTCCCCCACCCGGCCACCCAACGCCAGTATCCTATGGGTGGCCGGGTGGGGGAGAGGGCCGGCCACGGACTTCAACGGTCATCGTCAGATGCCGTTGGTATAAGCCCCGCCATCAGAGAAGGAAACGCTGCCATGACCCTGCGAAAAAAGATGATGATCGGCCTGGGGCTTGTCCTCGTGGTCGCGCTTGCTCTGACGTATGTGCGCTGGGGACCGAAGGCCTGGGAGGTCCAGATCACCGGCACGACGGGTGACGGCCGCGAGATCCAGTATCGAATCGACACGGTGTACGCCGGCACCGCCGACACATTGATCTTCAAGAACACGGATGCGGGCTTCATGCCGCCCTATTTCAAGTTCGACTCGGCCAATCTGCAATCCGTGGCGAACCGTGTGACCCGGGAATGCCCGCAGGAGCCCGTGACGGTGAACGGCTATGGCCTGCGCATTCCGTTCATGAACATGTTCCCCAACGCCACCTCGATCGAGGCGCCGGAACGGTGCCGGAAGGCCCCCTCCGACTCGGGCCAGGGATAGGACGCGCCGGCGGTCCGGCGCGGCCGCCGGTGCCGGTAGCCGTCTCGCGCTCCCTCACGTCGCCCGAGGCGAAGCGCGGGACGGTCGGTCTCAGGGACTCGGCAGCGCGCACCCCGGGTCCGTGAGCGTGGCCGCGCGCGGCGGGAACAGGCCCACGGCGTCCACGCCCTCATAGCCCGCCCGGTCCGCCGGCCCCGTCACCAGCCGCTGCGCACCCTGAGGCCCGCCGACGAACACGACGACCGCGACGGCCAGCATCCAGCGATGCGCCTGCACCGAGCGCGTGAGCCCGAGCAGTGGCAGAATGGCGATGGCCGGGAACCCCGTGAACCAGAACGCCGCGGTATCGATCCGAATGGGGGCCTCGCACCGCTGGATCGCGGCGCGCCACGCGACAATGTCGGCCACACCCCAGGCCGTGGCCGCCAGCGCAAGCACGGCAAACCCGCCGAGGATGGCAAGCGCGGTGGATCGGCCCCGGACGTGATCGGGCCGGACGTGATCGGGCCGGACGATGGGCCGCCGCGCGCTCACCCCCCGAACAGGGCCAGCAGCCCGGCCAACGGGTGATCGGGCGGGCCGGCGGCGGGTTCGATGCGGGCCAGATCCTCGGGAGAAAGCTCGGTCTCGGCCATGGTCGGCCCGACGGCGCCGGTCAGGGGGAGAAAGCTCGGTCTCGGCCATGGTCGGCCCGACGGCGCCGGTCAGGGCCTCCACCACCAGCGGTCCCGTCATCAGGGCCGCCACGGCCACCACGCCGAGCAAGGTCCACCGCCGCGTCCGGGCCTGCCCCGCCGCCGCGCGGTCGCGGGCCACCAGCGCGCGGGCGTGGTCGGTCGTGGCCTGCACGGCCGGATCGGCGGACAGTCGTCGTTTACCGAAGGGCTGGGGGGGTGGCATCCGAGGGCCCTCCTTTGACGGTTCGGTTCCCGAACCGCGACAACACGCGGCAAAACCCGCCTCAATTTCGAAGCAATGTATCAGGAATGGCTCACGAGGAAACCTCAACACAAGGCATATGCCCGCGTGTGACACTCGTATGAGATGCAATGAGGGTTGACGAACGGATTGGCGGGACGGGCCGACCAATGCCGCGTCCGTCCCGACGATCATCAACCGTCACGTTGCGTTGACCTGCGAATTGTCATTGCACCATGACGGCTTGTCATTGCGGACCCGAGCATATTCATGGTACCTAATATGGGCGGTCACGGTCGTTTCGCGCCGCATCCCCCCTCGCCGGGTCCCTGTCGCGGTGCATGCAACCGACCGGGCGAGAGCCGATGAGTCCCGATCCGACCCTGTACGCGACGCGCGCCGAACGCTCCGCCGGGTCCGGCGCCGCGCCCATGGGGGACCGGCGGCTCAAGGGGACACGATCCATGAAGGGACGAACCCGCCCTGCCCCGCGCCTCGCAGGAGTCGAGGACCGCCGGGCCCTCCGTGCCGTGCTCATCGGCCTCGGGCTGCTGGTCCTGGTCGTCTGGCCGCTCCAGGACGCCGCCGCCGCCGGCACCGCGCAGGCCCAGGGCGCCATCACCGGCACCAGCGGCATCGAGGTGCTGCCCGAATCCACCGCCGACCATTCCAAGTTCGACGAGTTGGAGGGCCCGTTCGCCAACGGCCCCGAAGTCACGGCCGCCTGCCTGGAATGCCATGTGAACGCCGCCGACCAGATCCAGCAGACCAAGCACTGGACCTGGCGTTTCGAGAACCCGTTGACCGGCCAGGACCTTCTGGGCAAGCGCAACGTGGTCAACAACTTCTGCGTCTCGACGGGCACCAACTGGCCGCGCTGCACAAGCTGCCACGTGGGCTATGGCTGGAAGGACGCGTCCTTCGACCACAGCCAGGACACCCTTGTGGACTGTCTCGTCTGTCACGACACCACCGGCAGCTACAAGAAGTTCCCCACCGGGGCCGGCCATCCGGCCTATGAAGACACGACCTGGGCCGGCAAGCCCTGGCCGGCGGTCGATCTGGTCAAGGTCGCCCAGAACGTGGGCCGGACATCCCGCGAGACCTGCGGCGAGTGCCATTTCTATGGTGGCGGCGGCGATGCGGTGAAGCATGGCGACCTGGATTCGACCATGACCAACCCGGACTTCGCCCTGGATGTCCACATGGACAAGGACGGGCTGAACTTCCGCTGCTCCACCTGCCACACCACCGGCAGCCACGACGTCACCGGCAGCCGCTACACCACCCAGGCGGTGGACCGCCTCGGCATCGATGTGCCCGGGCACACCGACGACACGCGGGCCACCTGCGAGAGCTGCCACGGGGTCGCCGCCCACGACGACCACCCGAAGCTGAACACGCACACCGACCGCATCGCCTGCACCACCTGCCACGTGCCCGAATTCGCGCGCGGCGGCGTCAAGACCAAGATGTGGTGGGACTGGTCCACGGCCGGCGAGATGAACGAGGCGGGCAAGCCCTTCGTCGTGAAGGGCGACGACGGCTATCCCCTCTACGTGTCCAAGAAGGGCACGTTCGAATGGGCCGAGAACGTCATCCCCGAATACCGCTGGTTCAACGGCGTGATCGAGTACACCCAGAAGGGCGACACCATCGACCCGGCCGACGTGGTGCCGATCAACAGCATCCAGGGCAGTCCGGACGATCCCGACTCCCGCATCTGGCCGTTCAAGATCATGCGCGGCAAGCAGCCCTACGACACCGGGCACAACGTGCTGGCGCTGCCGCACCTGTTCGGCAAGGACGAGGCCGCATACTGGAAGAGCTTCGATTGGGCCAAGGCGCTGGAAGGCGGCATGCAGGCCGAGGAGATCTCGTTCTCCGGCAATTATGACTTCGTCGAGACCGAATACTACTGGCCGATCCTGCACATGGTCTCGCCCAAGGAGGACGCGCTTCACTGCAACGCCTGCCACACCAAGAACGGCCGTCTCGCGGGCATGACCGGCTTCTACATGCCGGGCCGCGACTACTTCCCGTGGCTGTCGTGGATCGGCTGGGGCGCGGCCGCGCTCACCCTGGCCGGCGTGCTGGTGCACGGCCTGATCCGCATCGTGACCGCCACGCGGTCGCGCACCCCCCGCGCCTGAGACGAGGAGACCGGAACAATGGCACTGCAAAGCGTGATGGTCTTCAGCCGATTCGAGCGCTTCTGGCACTGGTTCCAGGCCGTTCTCATCATCGCCCTGATGATGACGGGCTTCGAGGTCAACGGGGCCTATGAGTGGCTGGGCTACGAGACCGCCGCCCAATGGCACCGCTGGACGGCCTGGGTGCTGATCTGGCTGTGGGTGTTCGCCATCTTCTGGCACCTCATCACCGGGGAGTGGAAGCAGTACATCCCGACACCCCGGGGCATGGTCGAGGTGATCCGGTACTACTCCGTCGGCATCTTCGACCCCACGGTGTCGCACCCGTACAAGAAGACGCGGCTGGCCAAGCACAACCCGGTGCAGCGCGTGGCCTACTCGGCGTTCAACATCCTGATTACGCCGATCATCTGGATCACCGGCCTGTTGTACATGTTCTACAACGACTGGGACGTGGTGGGTCTGGACGGCGGCGCGATCACCCTGGCCGGGGTGGCGCTGGTCCACACGGCGGCGGCCTTCGCCATGCTGGTGTTCTTCATCGGGCACGTCTACATGGCCGGCTTCACCGCCAAGCCGTTCTACGGCTACATCAAGTCCATGATCACCGGCTACGAGCACGTGGAGGTGGACGAGCCGGCCCGGACGGGCGCCCCCCCGGCGGAATAGGGCAGTCGCGGCCCCGCGCGCGTCCCTCACCGAATATCGACAGGGTGCGCGCCCCGGGGCTATAGTATCGACGGTGTCGCGTGGCGGCGCTCCTGGGGGGCGTCGCCACGTCCGCATCGGACCGGCCGCTCCCTCCGCCCCGTCCTCCGCCATGTCCCGTCCGCACCCGGGAGAATCCCGAGAGGATCCCATGGACCCCGATTCCGCGACCACCCCGGACCGCTCAGCGCCCCTCGCCGGCACCCTGACCGTCGGCGGCGGCCGGCCCGCCGCGCCGGTCACCCTGGAAATCCTGCATCGGATCGAAGCCGGCGCCCTGTTCGAGCTGGACAGCGCGCTGAACACGGGCCGGCTGGACGACCTGAAGCCGCTGCCCCGCATGGCCCTGGCGCTGCTGCAGTTCGATTTCGCGACCGTCCAGGCCCTGTTGCCGCGCCTGCCGGACGCCGACGTGCGCCAAGCCGTGGCCGCGGCGGCGCTATTCCAGGACGACCCCGGCCCCGCGCCCGATCTGGATCCCGACGCGACCACCGACCCCGATCCGGAGGTGGAAGACACCGCCCGGACCTATGTCCAGGCCATGGCCGCCATGTTCGACGACAGCGCGGCGGCCATCCTGAGCCACGGCCCGGCCCCGGAGTGGGTGTCGCCGCTGCACCGCTATATCTACCTGCGGCTTCAGATCTACCTGCGCCCGGTCACCGACCCGGACATGAACCACCTGTTCCCCACGGACACGCTGTCCGAGGGCGAAATCTTCTGCCTGCTGCTCTACCACCTGGAACACGGCCGACAGGGCTTCGTGGACATCGCCCTCGGCCGCCTGAACGCCACGCACCGCAAGAGCGGGCACGTCTTCTATCTGTTGTCGCGCAGCGCCCTGCAGACCAACGCCATCGACGCCGCCAAGGCGTGGATGCTCAACGCCCAGGCCTGCCAGGGCCTGGACGAGCGGCTGGACGAGCAACTGTACGCCCTGTTCGGCCCGGCGGCGGCCGGTCCGGCCCTGCCGGCGGACCGGGACGTGGGCCTGCGCGCCCTGCGCGGCGTGGCCCACCGGGGGGCCTATGCCGTGCGGCGGGGCAGCCTGCGCACGGTGCCCCGACCGGACTCGCCGCACGGCGCGCCGTGCTTCAGGCATGCCGACGCCGACCTGGCCGAGGACGTCGCGGTCATGCGCGCCGCCTTCGAGGCCGCGCCCTCGCCCTGGACCGGCGACCCGGAGACCGACCCCAAGGCCCGCTTCCTGGGCATCGAAAAGCGCTTCGTGGCGGTCGCCCCGCCCAAATCAACGGCGGATCTGGCGCTGGCCGCCTCGGCCCTGACCTCGTGGTCGGTGGTCTGGTTCGACTGCTGGGCCGCGATCATGGCCAACATCGGCAAGCTGGAGAGCGACGGCGCCGCGCCGGACCTGGCCTTCATCGAGGCCAACGCACAGTTCATCCGCTCCGCCTGGCAGCAGATGGAACGCGACCGCCTGACCGTCCCGGAGGGGCACGCCGTCGTGCACATGGTGACGGACGCCCGGTCCGTGGGCGCGCTGCGGGTGCTGTGGCCGGCCGCGCGCTTCGTGCTGTGCATCCCCGGCGCGGACGTCATGGAGTCCGTGACGGCGGGCGGCGTGCAGGCGGACTGGTTCGAACGCGTGCTGCACTGGCGCGATCCCCGCCACCTGGCGCGGGCCCTGGCCGTCATGGGCGTGCCCCGGGCGCGCCGCCGCGAAACCCTGGAGACGGCGCACCACCTGCGCCACCTCTTCTATCCCGTGTGATCCCGCATCGGGGATCCCACGCAGCAGACGCAGCAGATCCGACCGCCCCGTGGACGGACGTCCCGGGACGGCCGAGACGGAGACTGAGATGGTAGAGAACCGCGACACCGCGAGCCCGGCCGACTTCGACGCCGGCCCGCCGCCGCTGCTGGAACCGAACGTGACCCTGCAGACCAGACCCGAGGGGGAGACCTTCGCCTCGGACCTGTGGGACCAGTTGCGCGACGCCTTCGCGGCGCGCGACATCAAGCACTGCAGCCTGTTGGCCTTCGCCGTGACCAAGGCCGAGCCGGCGGCGCTGCCCGGCTGGATCGTGATGGCCGAATGCCAGCGCCTGCAGGGCCAGACCGGCCGCGCCCTGGACACCCTGGGCCGGGCCCTGCGCCTGTTTCTGCAACACCCCGAGCTGCTGCGCCTGAAGGGCGAGGTGCTGCTGGCCGAAGGCCGCGCCGACGAGGCCGCGGCCGCTTTCCGCGCCTGCCTGCGCGCCGATCCGCTGAACGTGATCGCGCTGTACGGCCTGCGCGGGCTGATGGCCGAGGCGGGGCGGGATACGGCGCCGATCGACGACCTGCTGGATCCGGCCGAGGACCCCCAGACGGTCATCGAGGCGTGGCGTACCACCGCACCCACGCGCTGGAGCTGGTCGGTGGAGCGCAACGCCATGGCCCCCGAGGCCGTGTGCCGTCAGGCCGTCGCCCAAGCGCCCGGCTTCGCGCCCGCCTATCAGGCGCTGGGGGCCGCGGTCGGCGCCGGCGGCAACATCAAGACCGCCGCCCGGCTGTTCCGCCGCGCCGCCCAGCTCGACCGCGACGATATCCGGGCGATGCAGCACGCGGCGCTCTATCTGGCCGACCAGGGCCGGCTGGCCGAGGCCATGCGGATCGGCCGCCGCGCGATCTCGCTGCGGCCGGACGACGCCGCCGGCTATTTCGTGATGGCCTATCTGCAGTTCTACGCCCTGCGGGTGGACGACTCGGGTCGCCTGCACGCGCGCGGCATCCGCCTGGACCCGGAACACCCCGCCGCCTCCACCGGCGTCGAGGAGTGGAAGGATCAGGGCGACCGCGCCGGGTTCCAGTGGTTCTTTTCCTGACCGGCGGGCCGATGCCGCGCGGCGGGGGGCGGCTCCGGGGCGCCTCTGCCCACCGGGTGGACGCGACGTCCGGCCCGGCCGGGATCAGCCGTCGCCGTTCTTGTTCGACGACGGCGGCTTGCCCTGCCCGCCGACGTCCGCCGTCAGGTCCACTTCCAGCAGCGCCTTGAGATAGTTGTGGTCGCGGGTCCAGCGGACCAGGACCTTGCGGCAGGCCTCGACGGTCATGCGGTCGTACAGGTCCATGACCGCCTTGTGTTCGTCGCGCAGCACCGCCGACGACACCGGGCGTGCCTTGCGCGAGAACAGGAAGATCACCGAGAAGTCCTCGCGCGCGAAATTCATGGCCTTGCAGGCGATGGCCAGACCCTCGCCGCCCGGTTCGAACAGCATGCGACGGACCAGGATCTCGCGCATCCCGGAGGCGCGCGAGAACAGGGTCACGAACAGCGACACCTCGCCGTTCTGGAGCGCCGAGATCATCAGGTCGGCGTCGTTGCGCCCGGCCGCGTTCAGTTCCTCCGCCAGACGCTCGGTGGCCGTGCGGCGGTTTTCGCCGTTGATCTGAACGCCATCCGCCTCGGCCTCTCGGGCGGCCTGCTCGATCAGCGCATCCACCTCGGTGGGGTCCAGCTTGAAGCGCTCCACGATGGTCTTGCGCAGCGCCGCCGACACCCACAGCACCATCCGCTTGGCCAGATCCTCCGGCAGTTCGTCGCGCGACAGGATCGGTTCGCGGTAGCTGCCCACCCGGCGGGACTGCTCCACCAGATAGCCCAGGGTGGCCCGGGAGATGCGCGCATCCGGGTTCTTCAGCAACTCGGTGATGACGGTCTCGTTGCCGGTGCCCACCAGTTCATCGGACACGGCCTCGCTGACCTCGAAGCGGACGGCGACGGCCAGTTGGTGTTCCAGGGTGCGATTGCGGATGACCTCGATCAGGTCGACGTCGCGCAGCACCGGGCTCTGGCTGAGCACGGGATAGGCCACGTCGATTTCATCGTTGGCCAGGAAGGTGAGCAGGTCGCGGGGGACGTCGGGCCGGCTGGCGAACTCGGCGGCGATGCGCCGGCGCACGGAGATCTCGATCTCTTTCAGCACGCGCCGCAGGATGTCCGCCATCAAGGCGAACTCGCGGTCGTTCAGGCTGTCCGCATCCTGGGCGAACAGGGCCGCGATGGTCTCCGCCAGCATGTTGCGCGAGGCCACGGTTTTCTGCCGGGCCAGCGCGAGCAGGTACGGCGCGTCGAACGGGCCGGCCGGGGGCGAATCATCGGAAGGCGCCATCAGGACTCACCTGAAAGATGAGATGGGAGCAACCGAACCATCAAACGTGCAGATCCTCTTTGGTGGGTGCGTCTGCTCCGATGGATTATGCCTAAAGATATACGCTTTTGCCTAACAAATTTGTTGCGATCCCCTGTGAAAACATCCGCACACACTTTGATGCAACCGCACAAAAACACGTTTCGAGGGGTCTGGTCCATGGGATCTTTCGCTCAGGACCGTTCGGCATCTCCTCCTTCTTCCGGACGGGGGTTGCGGGCTTGACCCGCGCCCGCCCGCCCGGTAAACGATCCGCCACCGTGGTGATTTGGCGACCAGCTTGCGGCCACGAAAAAAAAGCGGCTAAGCGGTTGGTGCCTCTCACGAAAGGCCCCGGCCCCGCAGGCCGGGGCCTTTCGCGTCCGGGCCTGCCGCCGCTGGAGACAGGAGACCGATCCCGATGGCGTCCGACCCGACCCGCAGCCCGACCCCGACCCCCGCCTGGCACCCCCGAACGACCATGGTGCGGAGCGGTCTGGAGCGCAGCCCGAACATGGAAACGGCCGAGGCGCTGTATCTGACCTCCGGCTTCGTCTATCCGGACGCCGACGCGGCCCGGCGGGCCTTCGACGGCAGCGACTCGCGATTCGTATATTCCCGATTCCGCAATCCCACGAACGCGGTGTTCGAGACCCGGCTGGCCGCCCTGGAGGGGGCCGCGATCTGCCGCGCCACCGCCAGCGGCATGGCGGCCGTCACCGCCGCGCTGCTCTGTCAGGTCAAGGCGGGCGACCGCGTGGTGGCAGCGCGCAGCCTGTTCGTCTCGTGCCACTGGGTGCTGACCGAGCTGCTGCCGCGCTTCGGCGTCACGGTCGAGCTGGTGCCCGGCACCGACCTCGCGGCCTGGCGGACGGCCCTGTCGCAGCCCGCCGTCTGCGTGTTCCTGGAGAGCCCCGCCAACCCCGCGCTGGAGGTGCTGGACATCCCCGCCGTGTGCGATCTGGCCCACGCGGCCGGCGCCCGGGTGGTGGTGGACAACGCCTTCGCCACGCCCGTCCTGCAACGCCCGCTGGCGCTGGGCGCGGACGTGGTGGTGCATTCGGCGACCAAGTACATCGACGGCCAGGGCCGCTGCCTGGGCGGGGCCATCCTGACCAACGACGCGGCCTATGACGAGGAGGGCCTGTTGCCCTTCCTGCGCAACACCGGGCCGTGCATCAGCCCCTTCAACGCCTGGGTCATGGCCAAAGGCCTGGAGACCCTGGACCTGCGCGTGCGCGCCCAGTGCGACAGCGCGCTGGCCCTGGCCCGCGCGCTGCAGGGCGCGCCGGGCGTGCGGGCCGTGCGCTATCCGGGCCTGGAGAGCCACCCCCAGCACGCGCTCGCCATGGCGCAGATGGACGGCCGGGGCGGGGCCATGGTCGCGCTGGATTTGGCGGGCGGCCAGCCGGCGGCGTTCCGCTTCCTGGACGGGCTGGGACTGATCGACATCTCGAACAACCTGGGCGACGCCAAGTCGCTGGCCTGCCATCCGGCCACCACGACCCATCAGCGGCTGTCGGTCGAGGAGCAGGCGGCCCAGGGCATCACCCCGGGGCTGGTGCGGCTGTCGGTGGGCCTGGAGGACGCCCGCGACCTGATCGCCGACGTCACCCGGGCGCTTGAGGGCGTGTGATCCCATTTCAGGACTGGCACCGCAAAGCGGGTGCCAGGGCGGCACCGGCCCTCTCCCCCACCCGGCCACCCAGCGCGAGTATCCTATGGGTGGCCGGGCGGGGGAGCGGGCCGGCCACGGGCTTAAACGGTCATCGTCAGATGCCGTTGGTATGAGGCGACTCCGTGAGGGCCAGTCGCGCCGTGACCGCCCGGGCGCCCTCCATGCCCTGCACCCGCAGCGTGCCGGTGGCGGCGTTGGCCTCCACCGCCAGCCGGGTTGCGGGCCAGAGAATGGGCGGGCGCAGCCACGCGAAGTCGCGCGCGCCGGCCTCGATGGCCTCGATCGCCTCGATCATCGCCACCCGCCGCCCCACGCTGTCGCGGCCGCGCGGGTGGCACGGAATGTCCGCGCCCCAGTGATTGGCCGCCACCGCCGGGTGCTGCCGGATGCGGGTGCCGGTCCAGTCCTTCTCGATGGTCCAGGCCTCGGACCGATCCACGCCCGCCAGCGTCAGGATGCAGGGCACGCACACCGGCGCTTCGCGCAGGCGGTGCAGGGCGGTGGTGGCGTCGGGCGCGGTCTCCAGGATGTCCCGGAGCAGGTGGTCGGGCGGCGGCGCGGTGCTGGCCCAGACCCGGCGGCGGTCGATCAGCCAGCGCCAGGGGCGCGGGCCGGGGCCGCTGATCGGGGCCTGATTGAGCGCGACCGCGAAGCGCCCAGGGGCGAGGCCCGTCAGCACGCCCGCATAGCCCGGCCAGGTGACGGCCAGGACAGCGCCCGCCGGTCCGGTCAGGCGGGCCACGACCAGACCGGCGCCCAGGCCCGGCATGTCCCAGTCCAGGGTGCGCAAAAGGGTCACCCCGCCGCCGTCCTCCGGACGGTCGGGCGCGGCGGCCGCCGTGCAGGCCCACTGGTGCGACAGGTTGAGCGCCAGCGCCCCCGGCGCCCCCGTGTCGGCGGCCACCCGGCGCAGCTCGTCCCCATAGGGCGTGGCGTTGCGGGCCAGCCAGCGCGCGCACAGCCGGTCCGCCAGGCGCAGCACCGGCGCGGTATAGGTCCGCCGCGCCTGGTCCAGCAGGGCGTCGGCCCGATCACGGGTCGCCGCCAGCAGGGCGGGCGCGCCGCCGGCGCCGATGTCGATCACGGGGATGACGGGCAGAGGCGACGGGGCGGGGGCGCGTGTCATGGGGGGGATCCCTCGGGGCAGGACGGGTCCCGCGCACCATCCTCCGCCGCGCGGTCGCGCGCAAGCCTTCGACGGCCTTGCCGCGCCCGGTGTCACGCCCTACCGTGACCGCAGACTCGACCCGACACCATGGACCGCACCATGACCCAGACCCTTGACGTTGACGCCATCCTCACGGCGTTCGCCGACGAAGACGGGCCGTTCCCGGCCGAGGCCGTGCAGGCCTGCCTGGACACCCCGGACGCGGTCGTGCCGCGCTTCCTCGATATCCTGACGCGCGAGGCCGAGAACAAGCCGCTGGTTCGCCCCGAATCCGAGGCGCTGTTCCTGATCGCCCACGTCCTGGCCGAGCTGCGCGAGCCCAACGCCTTCGGCCCGCTCGTCCAGGTGCTGCGGGGCGATGCGGACGAGGTGGCGATCACGTTCGGGGACGGCCTGATCGACGACCGGGACGCGGACGAGGACGCGCGCGGAGCCGCGCTGCTCGCCTGGACGTGGTGCGCGGTGACGGGCGTGGTGGACGCCGAGACGGCGCGCGACCGCGTGCATACCTGGGCGGACACGCTGGCCGACGAGGACGACGCGCTGATCTGGATGCACTGGATTTACGCCGTCGCCATGCTGGGGATGGTGGACCTGCGCGACCGGGTGGCGCCGCGACTCGATCCGCCCGGCGGCATGATCCCGCTCATGGAGATGGAGGACTTCGACGGCATCGTGGCCGCCTGCCGCACGCCGGAGGGTTTGGCGAAGGAGATGGCGGACCGGGGCATGACCCCCCACACCGACACCATCGGACGCCTGAGCCGATGGGCGGGGTATTCCGAGGAGGCGCGGGCGGACCGTGCCAAAGACCCGCTGGAGCGGGCCCTCAAGACCATTGATGCCATGTATGACGACCCCGAGATCGCCGCGCAACTGGACGCCGATCCGGCGTTGGCCGAGCGCCTTCAGGAAGTCGCCCTGGCGGAGGCCGGGATTGACCTGGACGACGACCTCTTCGGTCCGGACGACGACCTGGACTGGGACGCCCCCGGCGAGACCGTCCGTAACCCCTATCGCGACGTCGGGCGCAACGACCCCTGCCCCTGCGGCTCCGGCAAAAAGTTCAAGAAGTGCTGCCTGGACAAAGGGTGAGGGCGGCCCCTGGAGTTATTATGAAAGGCTCAGTTTGCGTTAGATATGCATGCTGGTTGTTTGGGCGAGATAAGTCCGGCGATGCATGCCAGGATTGCACGGG
>NZ_WIVE01000038.1 GCF_009601025.1 Roseospira navarrensis
AGATCTACGCGCGCGAGGGCCTCGACAGTATCCCCAACCGGGGGCCGCTGGCCGCCAACACGGTCGCGGGCGCGGTCTCCGGGTGGAGTTCGGCCCTGGACATCAGCCGTCAGCACTGGGACGGCGGGCTGCCCCTGGCCCGCCTGCTGGAAGACGCCATCCACTACGCGGCGCAGGGCGCGCCGGCGGCTGAGTCGCTCTCGCGCACCACGGCCCGCGTGCGCGACGAGATGGCGACCCGGCCCCACTTCGCCGACCTGTTCCTGACCGTGGACGGGCAGGCGCCGCCGCCCGGCACCTGGATGCGCAATCCGGCGCTGGCAGCCACGCTGCGGCGTCTGGCCGAGGTGGGCCTGGACGATTTCTATCGGGGCAAGGTGGGGCGCGCCCTGTCGGCGGACCTGAAGGCGCTGGGCAGCCCGCTGACGTCCGACGACCTGGCCAGCCATCGCTCGGTGCGGCGGCGTCCGCTGGCGCTGAAGCTGGGCGAGGGGACGGTGTACACCACCCAGCCGCCGACGCAGGGGCTGGCCTCGTTGATGATCCTGGGCCTGTACGAGCGCCTGGGCGTGCAGGAGCCCGAGGGCTTCGACCATGCCCACGGTCTGCTGGAGGCGACCAAGGTGGCCTTCGCCCTGCGCAACCGGCACGTGACGGACCCGCGCTACATGGCCGTCCACCCGACCACCTATCTGGCCGACACCATGCTGGACCAGATGGCCGCCGGCATCGACCGCCGCCACGCGGCCCCCTGGCCGGCCCCGGCGCCGGAGGGTGATACGGTCTGGATGGGCTGCATCGACGGGGCGGGCCGCGCCGTCAGCTTCATCCAGAGCCTGTATCAGGGCTTCGGG
This sequence comes from Roseospira navarrensis, assembly GCF_009601025.1. Classification (GTDB taxonomy): domain Bacteria; phylum Pseudomonadota; class Alphaproteobacteria; order Rhodospirillales; family Rhodospirillaceae; genus Rhodospira; species Rhodospira navarrensis. Next base: position 855 of record NZ_WIVE01000038.1, read on the forward strand.
TCAGGGGTCGTGCTGCCGGAGACGGGCGTGGTCTGGCACAACCGGGGCATCGCCTTCCAGCTCGATCCCGAGAAGCCCAACGTGCTGATCCCGGGACGGCGGCCGTTCCACACCCTGAACCCGCCCATGGCGCGGCTGCGGGACGGCTCGGTGCTGGTCTACGGCACCATGGGCGGCGACGCGCAGCCTCAGATCCAGGCGCAGGTGTTCACGCGCCATGTCCTGTACGGCCAGCCGCTGCAGGCCGCCGTGACCGCGCCGCGCTGGCTGCTGGGCCGGGCGTGGGCGGGGACGGCCCATGACGTGAAGATCGAGGACCGGGTGGCCCCCGAGGTGATCGCGGCCCTGGAGGCGGCGGGTCATCCGGTCACGCGCCTGGGGCCCTTCGACGAGATCGCCGGCCACGCCGGGGCCATCCGCCGCCGCCCCGACGGCGTGCTGGAGGGGGCCACCGATCCGCGCGCCGACGGGATCGTGGCCGCCTACTGAGCGGCTGAAATGTCGGGGCTTCCCGTCTCCGCTCCCGGCAGGAATGCGCCGTCCAGGCCGATGACGAAGTCCCGGAAGACCTGCGCGGCCGGGGTCAGGGGTTCGTCCGCGCGGTGGATCAGGTACCAGTGCCGCACCACCGGCAGCCCGGGGACGGGCAGGGCCCGCAGCTTTCCCTCGGCGCGTTCGTGGTGGACCGTGTGCGCCGACAACATCGCGACGCCCAGGCCGGCCATGACGGCCTGCTTGATGGTCTCGTTCGAGGGCATCTCCACCACCCGATAGGACCGACCCTCGCTCAGTCCGTCCAGCACCCGCATCATGAGGGTGCGGGTGCCCGAGCCCATTTCCCGCGCCAGGAACGTCTCCGCCAGCAGGGTCTCGGCCGGGACCGTCTCCAGGGCGGCCAGGGGGTGGCCGGGCCGGGCGATCATCAGGTAAGGGTGAGGCCCGAGCGGATGGGCGATCACCTCCAGGTTCTCCGGCCCGCGCCCCATGACGGCCAGATCGATGCCGCGGCTGCCCAGGCTCTCCACGATCTCGTCGCGGTTGCCGACGGTCATGTGCAGCATGATCCCCGGCATGGCGGTGTTGAACCGTGCCACCAGGCCGGGGGCGAAGTACTTGCCGGTGCTGACCACGCCCAGCCGCACGAGCCCGGCGGCGCCCTCGCGCAGGGCGCTGATGCGGGCCTCGCAGCGGGTCAGGGCAGCCTCGATCAGGCCGGCCGCGCGCAGCAGTTCCTCGCCCACCTCGGTGGGCCGCAGCGAGTCCCCGGAGCGGTCCAGGATCGGGGCGCCCACCAGCGTTTCCAGGGTCTTGAGCTGGGTGGAGACCGCCGGCGCCGTCAGATGAAGGCGCTCCGCCGCGCTCGCGATGGTGCCGCGCCGCAGCACTTCGGTGAAGCCGCGCAGGTGCTTGAGGGTCACGTCTCGGGACAGGGGCATAAATGAATTTTACGGTCTCATAGAAAAGTTTCAATCGCCTTTTTCCACACCGTGCGTCAGGGTGTGCCCCGAATAAGGACGCGCGGACGACGTTCAGGGAGGGATCACCGCACATGAGCCAACGAGACACACTGCAGGAATGGCTGGACGGGCAGGTCGTCGGCCTTCAGGCCGGACAGGCCGTGGCCGACGCCATTCTGGCGCTGGCCGACGGCGCCCGGCGGATCACCGCCCTCATCCGGCAGGGTCATCTGCTTGAGCGGGATCCGGACGAGTGGTCCATCCAGACCGTTCTGGAGGATGGCGCCAACACCATCCTGCGGGAGGTGGCGGAGAGCGCTCCGGTGGCGCACTACGCGTCGGAGGATCACGGAGACGTGATCGTTCTGGACTCCGATGGGCCGCTCGCCCTGGCCGTCGATCCGCTGGACGGGGCCTCGCACCTGGACGCCAACGTGGTCACGGGCACGATCTTCTCGCTGTATCCCAAGGCGGCCGATCCCGTCGCCTCGTTCGTCCGTTCCGGACGCGACCTGCTGGTGGCGGGCTATGCGATGTACGGCCCGCGCACGGTGCTGGTGCTCACGCTGGGGCACGGGGCGGCCAAGTTCACCCTGGACCCGGCCACGGACCGCTTCCTGCTGACGCAGCCGACCATGAAGACCCCGGAGGATGCCGACAAGTTCGCCATCAACGCCGCGAACTACCGCCACTGGGAGCCGCCCGTCCGCGCCTATATCGACGACTGCATCGAGGGTCGCGACGGGCCCCGCGACAAGGACTTCCGGATGCGTTGGGCGTCCTCGCTGGTGGCGGAGGCCCATCGGATCCTGACCCTGGGCGGCGTGTTCCTGTACCCGCGCGACAGCCGGCCGGGCCGCCAGAAGGGCACACTCCGCCGGGTGTTCGATGCCGTCCCGATCGCCATGATCGCCGAGCAGTGCGGCGCCGCCGCCACCGACGGCGCCCGCCCGATCCTGGATGCGGTCCCCGAGGGCCTGCACGACCGCGCGCCGCTGGTGTTCGGATCCCGGATGAAGGTCGAGCGGGTCCAGCGCTACCATCAGGACCCGGACTTCGCCACCGACGCGGCGCCGCTGTTCGGCGTCCGCGGCCTGTTCCGGGGCTGATCCGCGCCCCGTCCCGGATCACGCCGCCCACCGGCCACAAGACCGACAGACACAGGGGAACCGTCGAAGATGTCGCAGAAACATCCCATCATTTCCGTTGTTGGCTCCTCGGGGGCGGGGACCTCGACGGTCAAGCACACCTTCGAGCAGATCTTCCGCCGCGAGGACGTGACGGCCGCCATGATCGAGGGCGACGCCTTTCACCGCTACGACCGATTGGCGATGAAGGCGGAGAACGAGGCGCGGACCGCCGCCGGCGATCATACGTTCAGCCACTTCAGCCTGGACGCGAATCTGGTCGGAGAGCTTGAAGAGTCGTTCCGCAGCTTCGCCGAGACGGGCCGCGCCAGGACCCGGCACTACGTCCACGACGACCGCGAGGCCGAGTTGTACGGGGTGTCGCCCGGCAAGTTCACCGAGTGGAAGGAGATCGGCGAGGGCTGCGACCTGCTGTTCTACGAAGGCCTGCACGGGTGCGTCGCGACGGAAAAGTTCAACGTCGCGGGCCTTGCGGACCTGAAGATCGGTGTGGTGCCGGTCATCAACCTGGAATGGATCCAGAAGATCCACCGCGACCGCGCCTCGCGCGGGTACTCGACCGAGGCCGTGCAGGACGTGATCCTGCGCCGCATGCACTCCTACACCAACGTGATCTGCCCGCAGTTCACCGAGACGGACATCAACTTCCAGCGCGTGCCCGTGGTCGATACGTCGAACCCGTTCGTGGCGCGCTGGATCCCCACCGCCGATGAGTCGCTGGTGGTGATCCGCTTCAAGAACCCGCGCGGCATCGACTTCCCCTACCTGACCTCGATGATCCACGACAGTTGGATGTCGCGGGCCAACTCCATCGTCATCCCCGGCGGCAAGCTGGACCTGGCGATGCAATTGATCCTGACGCCCATGATCGACCGTCTGGTGGATCGGGCGCGGCGTGCGCGCATGGCCTGACGGCGCGCGCGACGACCGGAGGGCAAACCGAACCCATCGCGCGGGGGCGCGCGACCCAAGAGAAAAGGAGAACCGTGATGGATGGCGACGATTCCAAGATCGTGCAGGGTGCCGAGCGCTACAAGGCGGGCGTTCTGAAGTACAAGCAGATGGGATACTGGATTCCGGACTACGAGCCCCGGGACACGGACGTGATCGCCGTCTTCCGCATCACGCCGCAGGACGGCGTGGATCCCGAAGAGGCCGCCGCGGCCGTCGCGGGTGAGAGCTCCACCGCGACCTGGACCGTGGTGTGGACCGACCGCCTGACCGCCACCGAGAAGTATCGCGCCAAGGCCTACCGCGTGGACCAGGTGCCGAACGCGCCGGACCAGTACTTCGCCTACATCGCCTACGATCTGGACCTGTTCGAGGGCGGCTCCATCGCCAACCTGACGGCGTCCATCATCGGCAACGTGTTCGGCTTCAAGCCGCTGAAGGCCCTGCGCCTGGAAGACATGCGGCTGCCGGTCGCCTATGTGAAGACCTTCATGGGCCCCGCCACCGGCATCGTGGTCGAGCGCGAGCGCCTGGACAAGTTCGGCCGCCCGCTGCTGGGGGCGACCGTCAAGCCGAAGCTGGGCCTGTCCGGCCGCAACTACGGCCGCGTGGTGTATGAGGCGCTGAAGGGCGGCCTGGACTTCACCAAGGACGACGAGAACATCAACAGCCAGCCCTTCATGCACTGGCGCGAGCGCTTCCTGTACTGCATGGAGGCGGTCAACAAGGCGCAGGCCGCCACCGGCGAGATCAAGGGCACGTATCTGAACGTGACCGCCGGCACCATGGAAGACATGTACGAGCGCGCCGAGTTCGCCAAGGAGCTGGGCTCAAACATCGTCATGATCGATCTGGTGATCGGCTACACCGCGATCCAGTCGATGGCCAACTGGGCCCGCAAGAACGACATGATCCTGCACCTGCACCGCGCCGGTCACTCGACCTACACGCGGCAGAAGACGCACGGCGTGTCGTTCCGCGTCATCGCCAAGTGGATGCGCCTCGCGGGCGTGGACCACATCCACGCCGGCACGGTGGTCGGCAAGCTGGAAGGCGACCCGGCGACCACCAAGGGGTACTACGACATCTGCCGCGAGGAATTCAATCCGATGCGTCTGGAGCACGGCCTGTTCTTCGATCAGGACTGGGCGTCGCTCAACAAGCTGATGCCGGTGGCCTCCGGCGGCATCCACGCCGGCCAGATGCACCAGCTCATCCACCTGCTGGGCGAGGACGTCGTGCTGCAGTTCGGCGGCGGCACCATCGGCCATCCGCAGGGCATCGCCGCCGGTGCGACCGCCAACCGCGTCGCGCTGGAGGCCATGATCCTGGCTCGCAACGAGGGTCGCGACTACCTCAACGAAGGCCCCGATATCCTGGCCGAGGCCGCCAAGGGGTGCAGCCCGCTGCGCGCGGCGCTGGATGTCTGGAAGGACGTGACGTTCGACTACACGTCCACCGACACGCCGGACTTCGTGCCGACCGCCACGGCGTCGATGTAACACCCGCGCCCGCAGACCAGACGATTGGAGACAAGACCATGCGTATCACCCAGGGCGCCTTTTCCTTCCTGCCCGACCTGACCGATGAGCAGATCACCAAGCAGGTGCAGTACTGCATTGACAACGGCTGGGCCGTGAGCCTGGAGTTCACCGACGACCCGCATCCCCGCAACACCTATTGGGAGATGTGGGGTCACCCCATGTTCGACAATCCGGACGCGGCGGCGCTGATGTACGAACTGGCCGAGTGCCGCAAGGTTTACGGCGACCAGTACATCCGGGTCGTGGCCTTCGACGCCACCCACGGGTGGGAATCGGTGCGGTTGTCGTTCATCGTCAACCGGCCGAAGGAGGAGCCCGGCTTCCGCCTGGCCCGCCAGGAGATGGACGGGCGCAACCAGCGCTACACCACGATCTCCTATGCGGTCGATAAGCCGGCGGGCAGCCGCTACGCTTAGACCCTGTGCCAACCCGAGCCGATCCGGCCCCCGATGGTTTGGGGGGATCCGGATCGGCTCCCGCGGACCGGCCCGGAACGTGCCCGCGTTCCGGGTGGGTGGGGACGGTTCCTCCCTCCCGACCATCCCCACCCGCCGGTGCGCCGGACCCGGGTGGCCCGCCATCCGGCCTTCATGATCCAGTGGGACGGGAAAGAGAGTTCACGATGTCCGACGTCAGCACGGAAGACCGGCCCGAAACGGCCCAGGCGGTTGACCTTCACAAGGAGTTCGAAAGCTCCGGGGTCAAGGCGGTGCTGGAGGATCTGGACGCGACCCTGATCGGCCTCGCGCCGGTCAAGCAGCGCATCCGCGAGACCGCCGCCCTGCTGCTGGTGGAGCGCGCGCGCAAGCAGATGGGTCTGGCCCACGAGACGCCGACCCTGCACATGAGCTTCACCGGCAACCCCGGCACCGGCAAGACGACCGTGGCGCTGCGCATGGCCGACCTGCTGCACCGGCTGGGCTACATCCGCAAGGGCCATCTGGTTTCGGTCACGCGGGACGATCTGGTGGGGCAGTACATCGGCCACACGGCCCCCAAGACCAAGGAAATCCTCAAGAAGGCCATGGGCGGCGTGCTGTTCATCGACGAGGCGTACTATCTGTATCGCCCCGAGAACGAGCGCGACTACGGTCAGGAGGCCATCGAGATCCTGCTGCAGGTCATGGAAAACAACCGCGACGACCTGGTGGTGATCCTGGCCGGCTACGGCGACCGCATGGAGAAGTTCTTCGAGAGCAACCCCGGCTTCCGCTCGCGCATCGCGCACCACATCGACTTCCCGGATTACAGCGACGACGAGTTGTTCCACATTGCCGAGCTGATGCTGCGCGATCTGAACTACACCCTGACCCCGGCGGCCGCCACGGCGCTGAAGGAATACGTCGCGTTGCGTCGCAGGCAGCGGCATTTCGCCAACGCGCGCTCCATGCGCAACGCGCTGGACCGGGCGCGGCTGCGACAGGCCAACCGGCTGTTCCAGGCCAACGCGGGCCCGCTGGATGCCGAGGCGCTGTCGGCGATCGACGAACCGGATATCCGGGCCAGCCGCGTCTTTCGGGGCGGCCTCGATTCCGATCCCGAACCCGCGGCCTGAAAAAAGCCAAACAGAAGAGGACGTCCCGCCATGACCTTCGATCGTTCCGTGAAGATCGCCCCGTCGATCCTGTCCGCCGATTTCGCCAACTTCGGCGCTGAATGCCGCGCCATCGAGGCCGAGGGCTGCGACTGGGTGCATGTGGATGTCATGGACGGCCACTTCGTGCCCAACATCACCTTCGGCCCGGCCATGTGCAAGGCGATCCGACCGCACGTGAAAACGGTCATGGACGTCCACCTGATGATCGCCCCGGCGGATCCGTTCCTTGAGGATTTCGCCAAGGCCGGCGCCGATGTGCTGACCATCCATCCCGAGGCCGGCCCGCACCTGGACCGTTCGCTGCAGCTCATCCGCTCGCTGGGCTGCAAGGCCGGCGTGGCGCTCAATCCGGCCACCCACGAAAGCGCCATCGAGCACGTGCTGGATGCCATCGACCTGGTGCTGGTGATGAGCGTGAACCCCGGCTTCGGCGGTCAGAGCTTCATCCCGAGCGCGGTCGAGAAGGTGCGCCGCGTGCGGGCCATGGTCGGAGACCGGCCGATCCACATCCAGGTGGACGGCGGTGTGACCCCCCAGACCGCGCCGCTGGTGACCGAGGCCGGCGCCGACGTGCTGGTCGCCGGCTCCGCCGTGTTCAAGGGCGGGTCGGTGGACAATCCGGCCGTCTACGGCGACAACATGCGGGCCATCCGCGAAAGCGTGGCCAAGGGCGCCAAGGCGGCATAAATCCCGCGGACCCGAACCAACAGGCTGTTGCAGGCATGGATGGGGTGCTATCCTGATCGGGAGTGGACGAATTCCGCTTTCGCGCATGGCCCAGGATGGTGCCCCATGACTACGATCTTTCCCGTGAACGCGAGTCGATTGCCAGGGCTTCTGACCCGAGCGACTCAGACCGCAATCGAGCGCGCCGCAGACACCCAGCGGCCGTCTCTGCTGCCGGCGACCACCCGAGCCCCTCAGACAACCCCGCGCGACGCGCTGATGGACGTTCTGGATCGGATCGATTCGGACGCGGCGGCGGCGCTGAAGGAAAAAGCGGACCAGGTGGGCCGACTTCAGGCGCAGCTCAAGAGCATGTCCTCCGACGCGCAGGAGTCCCGCAAGGCGGCTGCCCGGCAGAAGATCGCGCGCATCAAGGCCCAATTGCAGGCGCTGCGGTTCCTGGCCGCGACGAACCCGGAGGCGGCGGCCCGTCAGGCCGCCCGGCTGGCGCGGGAACTGGCCTCGGCCGTCCGGGACTACAAGGCGGCTGGGGGCGCGTCCGGTGTGGGGGCCGGCCTGGGCGGCACCATCGCCGCGCCGGCTGTGCCCGGCGGCGCGGCTGCTGGCCCCGGACAGTCGGCCTCCGCCGGGGCCGCCTCGCCGGACGCCGCCCAGGCCGGGACGCCGCTGCAAGCGGCGGTGCCGCCGCCGCCGGCCATTCCCACCCTGTCATCCTCCGGGGCGCCGGTCAGCGACGAGACTGCGGGCGGCGAAGACTCAGGGACCGAAGCGGGCGCGTCGGCGGACCCCGAACCGGATCCTGAGGCGGATCCAGCCGCCACCCCCGGAGGGACACCGTGGACGGAGTCCGGCGCGACGAACGGCAATCGGGATGCGGGGTCCAGTCGGGAGGACGCCGAGTTTGCCGCGGAAGCCCGGCGGTTGATGGCGGAAATCAAGGCGATCCTCGAGGAGGCTGAGCGAAACAGCCGTCTTGAGGATCAGGAAGAACGGGCCGCTGTGAAAGACGCCGTGCGGACCGGCCGCAAGGCCATGCAGGCCACGGGGGCCGCCCGGGCAGACGTTTGGGGAACCGGGGCAGGCGCCACCATGCCGGTGGTCTCGCTCCTGGTCTGAACCGACCGGCTCTGGATGGGGGCCGCACCAGGTCATGTGGCCCGGCCCATGAAGCGGCGGCACGGGTCGGTGTCCTGACCACTCAGGACAATGCACGGCTGGTGTCGTTGGTGCGGGCGTTTCCTTCCCTGGCGGAATTCTTCTAGATTGGCGGGGTCCGCCACCCAAAGGGAGTGACCCCGCCATGCGTCAAGGTCCGCCGATTCCGCCCGCCGTCATCTGGCTTGGAGGCACCGGGTTGCTGCCGTTCGTGGGCGGCACCGCTCTGGCCTGGATCGGTGGGGGGCAGACGGTGGCGACCGCCAGCTTCGCCGTGCTGACCTACGGAGCCGTGATTCTGTCGTTTCTGGGCGGCATCGTCTGGGGTGTGGGCGCGGCGCAGATGCACCGCCTGGACCGGGAGGGCAGCGCGGAGCTGTTCGCGCTCAGTGTCATTCCGCCGCTGGTGGGGTGGTCGGCCCTGTTCCTGCACGGCACGCACGGCTTCACGCTGCTCAGCCTCGCGTTCCTCGGCCAACTGGCGCTCGACAAGCGCATGCGGGACATGAACCTGGTGCCGCACTGGTGGCTGGGCCTGCGTCTGGGCCTGACCACGGGCGTGATCCTGTGTCTGGTGCTGACGGCGGTGGCGGCGGGACGGGTCGCGGTCGCGATGTAGCGCGGGACGCCGCCGCCACAGGCTCACCGCTGGTCCAGCTTCAGTTCGATGCGGCGGTTCCGGGCGTAGGCCTGTTCCGTGTCGCCCTCGGCGACCGGACGGAATTCACCGAAGCCGGCGGCGGCGAGCCGGTCCGGCGGCACGCCCTGGTCGATGAGGAACTGGACCACCGAGATCGCGCGCGACGCCGACAGCTCCCAGTTGCTGCGGAACCGGGCCGTATTGATGGGTCGCCGATCCGTGTGCCCGTCCACGCGCAGGATCCAGTCGATGTCGTCCGGCACCTCCTCGGCGATCTCCAGCAGGGTATCGGCCAGATCGGCCATGCGCGCCCGCCCTTCGGGGCCGAGGGTGGCCTCGCCCACATCGAACAGCACTTCGGACTGGAACACGAACCGATCGCCGTCGATCCGGATGCCCTCCCGGTCGCCCAGCACCTGCCGCAGGCGGCCGAAGAACTCCGAGCGATAGCGCTGCAACTCCTGCACCTTGCTGGCCAGGGCGGCGTTCAGACGCTGGCCCAGATTGGCGATGGTGGCGCGCTGGGCCTCGTTCTGCGCCTCCTGCGCCTCCAGCACGTCGCCGAGACGGGCCAGTTCGGCGCGCACCCGCTTGAGCTGTTCGTTCAACAGCGCGGCCTGGGCGCGCGCCTGCTCGGAGATGCGAAACTCCTCTTCAAGGGCGCCCTCGGTGGCCTCCATCGCCGTGTCCATCTCGCGAATGCGCCCCTCCAGGTCGTCGCGCAACGCGGTCAGGGCCTCCACGTCCTGGCGCAGGCGCACCACCTCGGCCAACGTGGTTTCGATGGTCTCCTTGTCGGCGGTGATGGTCTGGTTCGCTGCCTCCAGGGCCTCACGCAACTGGTCCCGGGCGTCCTCCAGGTCGGCGATCTGGGATTCCAGCCGGGCCAGATCGGCCAATCGCGTTTCGAGAGTCTCGGCGTCGGCGTCGATGGTGGCGTATGCGTCTTCCAGATCGGCCGAGAGGGTCTCGTTCAGGGCCTCCAGGCGGGCGATCTCCTCGCGCAGGGCGGCCCGGCTGTCCTCCAAAGCCGCCACCTCGCTTTCAAGGGCCGCGAGGTCCGCCTTTCGCGCCGCGATGGTCTCCTTGTCCGCCGCGATGGTGCCATAGGCTTCTTCCAGGTCGGCGGACAGGGCTTTGTTGAGGTCCTCCAGGCGGGCCACCTCGGCGGCCAGCGCGGCGCGGCGGTCCTCCAGATCCTCCAGGGACTGGGCGCCGACGGCCAGATCCGCACGCAGGCTCTCGATGGTGGCGTCGCGGTCGGCGAGGGCGGTCTCGCGCGCTTCCAGGTCGGCCTGAAGACGCACGATCCGGTCCTCGCGGGCGGCCAGTTCCGTCTCCCGCGTGTTCAGGTCGCCCAGGGCGGCGCTCAGGCGCTCGGCAAGCGTGCGCTGATCGTCCTGCAACGCGCCGATGCGGGCGCGCTGGCGGTCCACCAGGGCGAGGGCGTCAACGAGTTCCTGTTCGGTGGCCTCGCTGGCCCGGGTGGTGCCGACAAGCGATTCCCACCGCGCGTTGGCGTCGCGCAGATCCTGCGACAGTTGCACGACGTTGGCGCGCAGGTCGGCGTTGTCCCGACGCTCAAGGGCAAGCTGGTCTTCGTATTCCGCGATCTGGTCGCGCAGTTGGTCCAGCGCGGCATCGCGCCCGCTCAGCGCCTGGCCCATGAAGAACTGGGCCAGCACGAACACCATCAGCACGAAGATGACGATGATGAGCAGCGTGGCGAGAACATCGACGAACCCGGGCCAGATATCCAGGCTCTGACTGGCGCGGCGACGGCTTTGCGAGGCCATGATCCTGCCGCCCTGCGGTTAGCGTTGTGGGGGCGGCTGCTGGTCCGCCATGCCGGCGGCGACGGCGATGGTGCGCGCCAGCACCTTGATTTCGGCGCGCAGTTCCTTGACCGTCTGCTCGCGGCTGCTGCTCATCTCGTTGGCCATGTAGGTCACCGCGGCATCCAGGTTGCGGATATGGCCGCGCGTGGCCTCGTCCACACCGCCATCGGGCTTGTGCTCGGTGGCCTCCACGAGCCGCTGCATGAGCGGGCGCAAATCGGCGTGGCTCTCCGCCAGCCGAAGAAGGACGGCCTGTTCGGTGCGCATCTGTTCGGCGAGGGTGCCGAGGGTATCCACCAGCGAGCGGATTTGCGACTGGGTGGCCACGCGGCCTTCCTCGCCCCGGGCGATGGTGCGCTGAAGGTCGTCGAGGCTATCGGCGGTCTGCTCCAGCAGCGCCTGGATGTAGGCCGGCACGGAGCCGCCGCCCTCCACCTCGCCCAGGCCACCGCCCGAGGACAGGCGGGTCAGGCCGGAGAGCCATTCCTCCAGGTCGTTCAGGAAGGTGTTCTGGGCGCGGCTGGACTGGATATCAAGGAAGCCCAGCACCAGGGATCCGGCAAGGCCCAGCAACGACGACGAGAAGGCCGTGCCCATGCCGGCCAGGGGCGCTTCCAGGCCGCTTTTCAGGTCGTCGAACACGGCCTGGGGATTGTCGCCGGCGATGGTCAGGTCCCGAATGACGAAGCCGATGGAACTGACGGTCTCCAGCAGGCCCCAGAAGGTGCCAAGCAGGCCCAGGAAGATGGACAGGCCCATGATGTAGCGGGCCAGGTCGCGGGCCTCGTCGAGGCGCGACGCCAGCCCGTCCATCAGCGAGCGCATCGCCGGAACCGAGATGGAGAAGCGGCCCCGCCCCAGGGACTTCTCCTTGTGCTCGGTCAGCATCTGGGCCATGCCGCCCAGAAGCGGCGGCACCTGCTCCTGGGTCAACCCCACTTCACCGGCCCGGAACCGCTCGACCCAGTCCACTTCCGGCCCCAGGCGCAGCACCTGCCGGAAATTCAGCCCGATCCCGAACAGAACCACGAACACGATCAGCCCGTTGAGCGCCGGGTTTGCCATGAAGGCAGAGGACAGGGCCGGGAACAGGACGGCCGCCACCACCGCCACCATGGCGACGAACAGCACCATGCGCGTCAGGAAACGGCGCGGACGGGTCATGAGGGCGGCTCCTGCGTCACCGGCGCCTACCGATCGATCGTGACGACATCGACGCGGTCCTTCCGGCCGTCGCCGTACTGGTCACCCAGGGCGCGGACGTCGATGCGGGCGCTGGCCACGCCCTGGTCAATGAGATGGGCGCGGACCGAAAGCGCCCGCGACAGCGACGTGCGGCGGGCCTGATTGGCGTTGCCGTCCCCGCCGGCGTAGGCGCGGACGGTGGCGCGGGCGGCCGGGTTGCCGTCCAGCACGGCGGCCACCCGCTCCAGGGTCCAGCGCGCGGACTCGGGCAGGTCGGTGGCGTCGCCCTCGAACAGGATGGTGACCGTGCCCCCGACGGCCGGCATCTCGCCGTCCGGGGCGGGCTGGGCCGGGCGAGCCGCGACCTCCGCCTGGGGATCGTCGATCCCCCCATCGGCCCCCCCATCGGCCCCCCCATCGGCAGCGCCGGCGAGATCGGCCAGGGGCAGCGGCGCGTTCTCGGACGTGTCGGACTCCGGCGGGCGCGACGGGGTCGCGGGCTGCGCCGGGAGCGGGGGCGTCTGGTCCTGGCCGGTGGCGGCCGAGGTGGTCGGCTCCGGGTCGGGCGTGGCGGGTGCCGGGGGCGCGGGCGGCGGCGTGGCCGGCCGCGAGCGCATGGCCGAGCCCGGCACGGACAAGGGCGGCGGCGCCGGTCCGATGCGGCCGCTGGCGTCGGCGGTCAACTGCGTCGTGCCCACGGTCAGGCGGGTGCGGGGCAGGGGCACCGATCCCGCCGTTCCGGTCGGGCGCGGGGGGGCGTCCGGCTTGGTCATGGTGACCGTGGACGGCACCGACGGGCCGGGCGCGGCCGGCACGGGTTCGGCGACGGGCTCCGGTTCCGTTTGCGGTTCCGTTTGCGGTTCCTGGGGCGAGACGGGGGTCGGCGGCGCCGGCGGGGCCATGGCCGTATCGGGCACCGGCGGCGGGGCCGGCGAGGGTTCCGGCGGCGCGGGCGCGGGCGGCGGTTCGGGCGCGGCCATCTCCCGGTCCGGTTCTGGCGCGGGCCGGGGCGCGGGCGCCGGTTCGGGTGCCGGGGCCGGGCGGGTGGTCTCGCGCGGTTCGTCCCGGAAGGGGTCCGGGATCGACGGGTCAGGGGCCGTCTGGGCCGGGCGGGCGGCCGGTTGCGGGCTGGGCGTTCGCACAGCCGGAGCGGGGGCGGGGGCCGCCGACGCCGGCGGCATCATGCCGGGCGGCAGGGTGAGGCGCGAGCGCGGCATGCCCGTGGGGGGCAGTTGCAGCGGACTGCCCGCCACCGGCGGCGGCGCGCCGGGCGAGGGCTGGAGGCCGTAGCCCGCCCCGTAACCCGTCCCATAGCCCCCCGGCCCCATCTGCGCGGCGCCGGCGCTCGGGTTGGACGAGAAGGCGGGGTTGACCACCACGCTCGGGTCCTGGGCCAGGGCCGGCGCGGTCAGGCACAGGGCGGCGACCAGGGGCAGCGCCGTCACTGCCGATCCCGGCAAACGCGGGACGAAGCGGACGGCGGGCCGGGTCGGGTCGGTCGGTGTGGAGGGTCGCTGCGCACGCATGGCCGGCCTGTGCCTTCTCCCGAATCAATCGTGGCGTCGGTCTGGGAACCGGGGGCCTGCAGGCTGACGGCCGCGCCTTGTCCCCGGCGCGGCATGATGCGCCGGCAGCCCCCGAAAGTCCTGCCACCGTATATCAGACGGGACGAGTCCGGCAAGGCGGCTGCCGGCCCCGATGCGGGCCGCGCCCGGTCAGGACCCGGTCGGCACGGCCGGGGCATCCCCGGACGGGGTGCCGGAGGCGGCGTCGGTCCCCGCCGTCTGTGCCGGGCCCGGGTGCTGGGCCTCGGGTCCCACCAGATCGAGCAGAGCCCGGTGCATGGACGCATTGGCCGCCAGGATGGTGCCGCCGGCCAGGAACTCGGTGCCGCCCTTCAGGTCGGTCACCGTGCCGCCGGCCTCGCGCACCAGGATGATGCCGGCCGCCACGTCCCAGGGGTGCAGGCCGGTTTCCCAGAATCCCTCGAAGCGCCCGGCGGCGGTGAAGGCGAGGTCCAGCGACGCCACGCCCATGCGGCGGATGCCGGCGGACACGGCCATGACCTTGGCCATCTGGCGCAGGAAGGGGGCATGGCCCGGCTTGCCCTTGTAGGGGATGCCGGTGGCGAACAGCGAGGCTGAGACGTCCCGCCGCGCCGAGACCCGAAGGCGGCGGTCGTTCATGAACGCGCCCTGGCCCTTTTCCGCCCAGTACAGTTCGTCGGTGATGGGGTTCAGGACCACGCCGGCGACGATCTCGCCGTCCCGTTCGAGGCCGATGGAGATGGCGAAGTGCGGGATGCCGTGCAGGAAGTTGCTGGTGCCGTCCAACGGATCGACGATCCAGCGGTGCCGCGTGTCGCGGCCCGCGTCGGTGCCGCTTTCCTCCATCAGGAAACCCCACTCGGGGCGGGCGCGCTTCAGTTCGGCTTTGATGGTGCGTTCGGCCTTCATGTCGGCGTTGGAGACGAAGTCGCCCGGTCCCTTGACCGAGACCTGCAACTGCTCGACCTCGCCGAAGTCGCGCACGAGGCCGCGCGCCGCCTTCTGGGCGGCCGAGACCATCACGTTGATATTGGCGGAGCGAAAACCGGCCATGCGGGGTCAGTCCTTCGCTCGTTCGACGTAGGTGCTGTCCTCGGTGTTCACGACGACGCGGGTGCCGGCCTCGACAAACGGCGGGATCATGATGCGCACGCCGTTTTCCAGGATGCCCGGCTTGTACGAGGCGGCGGCCGTCTGGCCCTTCACGACCGGGTCGGCCTCGACCACCTGCAGCGTCACGGTCTGCGGCAGCTTGACCGAGATGGGTGTCCCCTCGATGAAGCTGACCTGCACCTTCATGCCGTCCTGAAGGTAGGGAGCCTGCTCGCCCATGGCGTCTTCGGGCAACTGGAACTGGTCGAACGTCTCTTCGTCCATGAAGTGACAGCCGACCTCGTCCTTGAACAGGAACTGGCAGTCACGCTCGCGGACGTCCAGGCGCTCCACCGTGTCGGCGGTGCGCCAGCGCTCGTTGGTCTTGTTGCCGGTCTGGATGTCGCGCATCTCCACCTGGATGAAGGCGCCGCCCTTGCCCGGCTGGATGAGCTGGATCTTGAGGACCGACCACGTGCGGCCCTGGTGATCCAGGACCATCCCGGGGCGGATGGTATTGGCATTGATTTTCATGGCGTCATTCCCTTGAATGCGGGCGGACCCTAGCAGGTTGCCCCGGTGCAGGCAACCGCCGGGCCGAGTTCCCGCAACGCCTTGAAATAGACGGATTTCGCATGGAAAGCCGATCCCAGGGCCGCCCCTGGTGGCATCCCGACGTGCTGGCGGACCGGCGCCCCCTGCTGGCCGTGCGGGCGTGCGTGATGGCCGAAACCCGGGCCTTTTTCTCCGGGCGCGGCTATCTGGAGGTGGAGACCCCGGCCCTGCAGCACTCGCCCGGTCTGGAACCGCACCTGAAGGCGTTCGCCACCGCCTGGACGCCGCCCGACGGCCGGCCGTCGGTGCCGCTGTACCTGCATACCTCGCCCGAGTTCGCCATGAAGAAGCTGATGGCGGGCGGGCTGGAGCGCATCTTCCAGATGGCCCGGGTGTACCGGGACGGGGAGCGTTCGGCCACCCACCATCCGGAATTCACCATGCTGGAATGGTACCGGGCCGGGGCGACCTACACCGATCTGATGGACGAGACCGAAGCCTATGTGGCCGCCTGCCAGCAGGCGGCGGGCGGCGAGCCCCTGCGCTGGCGCGGCCATGCGTCGGATGCGGCGCGGCCCTGGACGCGTGTGTCGGTGGCCGAGGCGCTGGCCGAATACGCCGGGATGGACCTGATGGCGTGCCTGCCGGACGAGCCGTCCGCCGCGCCGGACCCGGCGCCCCTGGCGGCGCAGGCGCGCCGGCTGGGGCTGGCCGTGGGGGACGCGGACCGCTTCGACGACGTCTTCTTCCGCCTCTTCCTGCGCCATGTGGAGCCGCGCCTGGGCATCGGCGCGCCGTGCATTCTGTACGACTATCCCGTCTCCATGGCGGCCCTGTCGCGGCCCAAGGCGGACGATCCCCGCCTGGCCGAACGCTTCGAGGTCTACGTCTGCGGTCTGGAACTGGCCAATGCGTTCGGCGAACTGACCGACGCCGCCGAGCAGCGCGCCCGCTTCGAGGCCGACATGGACCTGAAAGCGGCCCTGTACGGCGAACGCTATCCCATCGACGAGGAGTTCCTGGCCGCGCTGGACCATGGCCTGCCCGAGTGCTCCGGCATCGCCCTGGGACTCGACCGGCTGGTCATGCTCTGCGCCGGCGCCCGCCGCATCGAGGACGTGCTGTGGGCGCCCGTGGAGGGCGGGTAGGAGCCCAGTGACATGAGCCCGGATGCCATACATGTCATCGCGCTGCCCGGTTACTGGCTTGCGGTGACCTTCGTGACGGGGGAGCGTCGCCTGTTCGATATGAAACCGTATTTGGGGTTTCCTGCATTCGAGGCGTTGCAGGATGAGGACCTGTTTCGCGCCGTCCGGATCGTCCATGGGGTCGTGACATGGACCGACGAGATCGATCTTTCTCCCGACACTCTGTATTTGAAGAGCGCTCCGTCCGAAGATACGCGACGGGACACGGCCTGATCCCGTTGGACGAAACGCACTGAGATTCGGCGAGGGCATCACCCGGCACGGCCATTTTGTGACCCGCTCTCAGGCCTTTAACCAGTTTCCGGTTAACGGTCATTTGTGCGTTGCGGCACAAGGGGTTAGCGAATCTTTTCTCTTGAATGCCGGCGCAAAGCGGTTACCTGTGGCGGGGAGGTGTCCGTCTGCGGCGCCTCGCGTGGCGGTCCGTCCGGTCGGGGCTGCCGGTCCACCGATCCTCACGGGGAGAACAGACGCATGGCGGCAACACGGCGCGGGCGCGGGGCGTCCAAGGAAGCGGCCTCCAAGGACAACGGCGGCCCCCCCCAGGCCCGGCGGTTCGAGCCGGAGGACCTGGAGCACCTGTACCGCTCCATGCTGGTCATCCGGCGGTTCGAGGAAAAGGCCGGCCAGTTGTACGGCATGGGCCTGATCGGCGGCTTCTGCCACCTGTACATCGGCCAGGAGGCCGTCGTCGTCGGCCTGCAGATGCTGGCGCAGCCCGGCGACTCCATCATCACCAGCTACCGCGACCATGGCCACATGCTGGCGACCGGCATGGACCCCAAGGGCGTGATGGCGGAGCTGACCGGGCGCGTGGGCGGCTACTCCAGGGGCAAGGGTGGCTCCATGCACATGTTCAGCCGCGAGAAGGGCTTCTTCGGCGGCCACGGCATCGTCGGCGGTCAGGTGCCGCTGGGCACCGGCCTGGGCTTCGCCCACAAGTACCGCGAGGACGGCGGCATCTGCTTCTGTTACCTCGGCGACGGCGCGGTGAACCAGGGTCAGGTCTACGAGAGTTTCAATATGGCGGCCCTGTGGGGGTTGCCCGTGGTCTACGTGATCGAGAACAACAAGTACGGCATGGGCACGTCGGTGGAGCGGGCCTCGGCCCCCGGCGACCTGTCCCAGCGCGGCGCGTCCTATGGCATCCCCGGCAAGGCCATCAACGGCATGAACGTGCTCGACGTCATCGAGCAGTGCAGCGAGGCCGTGGAGCATGTCCGCGCCGGCAAGGGTCCGTATCTGCTGGACCTGAAGACCTATCGCTACCGGGGCCATTCCATGTCCGACCCCGCCAAGTACCGCACCAAGGAGGAGGTCTCCAAGATGCGGTCCGAAAGCGACCCCATCGACCAGCTCAAGGTCCGTCTGCTGGACGAGGGCGGGTTCGACGAGGACCGCCTCAAGGCGATCGACAAGGAGGTCAAGGGCATCATCGGCGAGGCCGCCGAGTTCGCCCAGAACAGCCCGGAGCCCGATCCGTCGGAGCTTTGGACCGACGTGCTGGTGGATGCCTGAGGCCCCGGGGAGACGCATACGATGCCCACACAGATCCTGATGCCCGCCCTGTCGCCGACGATGGAGGAGGGAACCCTTGCCCGCTGGCTGAAGAAGGAAGGCGATCCCATCGAGGCCGGCGACGTGATCGCCGAGATCGAGACCGACAAGGCCACCATGGAGTTCGAGGCCGTGGACGAGGGCACGCTCGGCCGCATCCTGGTGTCCGACGGCACCGAGGGGGTGAAGGTCAACCAGCCCATCGGCCTGCTGCTGGAAGAGGGCGAGGACGACAGCGCGCTGGATGAGGCGGCCAAGGGGGCGGCCAAGGGGGCCTCCCAGGGCGCGTCCGCCGGGTCCAACGGATCGGGCGGCGAGGCCGAGACTCCGGCGGCCGAGGCAGCACAGTCCTCCGGCGCGGCCGCGTCCGCGCCCCCTCAGCCCCCCGCCCAGCCCATGGCGCCGTCATCGGGCGACCTGGGCTCGGCCCCGGACGCCGAGGAACCCACCTACGACTCCTTCAAGCGCCAGACCGTGCGCGAGGCCCTGCGCGACGCCATGGCCGAGGAGTTGCGGCGGGACCCCGAGGTGTTCGTGATGGGCGAGGAGGTCGCCCAGTACGAGGGCGCCTACAAGGTCACCCAGGGCCTGCTGGCCGAGTTCGGCGACAAGCGCGTCATCGATACGCCGATCACGGAAATGGGCTTCGCCGGTCTGGGCGTGGGCGCCGCCTTCGCGCGCCTGAAGCCGATCGTGGAGTTCATGACCTTCAACTTCTCCATGCAGGCCATCGACCAGATCATCAATTCGGCCGCCAAGACGCTGTACATGGCCGGCGGCAAGATGGGCTGCCCCATCGTGTTCAGGGGACCCAACGGGGCGGCGGCGCGGGTCGGGGCCCAGCACAGCCAGTGCTACGCCTCGTGGTATGCGCATGTGCCGGGCCTGAAGGTGCTCTCGCCCTGGTCCGCCGCCGACGCCAAGGGGCTGTTGAAGGCCGCCATCCGCGATCCCAACCCGGTGGTCTTCCTGGAGCACGAGATCCTGTACGGCCAGACCTTCGACGTGCCCGATGTCGAGGACTTCGTGCTGCCGATCGGCAAGGCGAAGGTGGAGCGGCAGGGCAAGGACGTCACTCTGGTCGCGTTCTCGCGCATGGTGAGCCACTGCATGGCCGCCGCCGAGACGCTGGCCGGCGAGGGCATCGAGGCCGAGGTCATCAACCTGCGCTCGCTCCGGCCGCTGGACACCGCGACCATCCTGGCGTCGGTGCGGAAAACCAACCGCGTGGTCACGGTCGAGGAGGGCTGGCCCTTCGCCGGCATCGGGGCCGAGATCGGGCAGCTCTGCATGGAACAGGCGTTCGACTGGCTGGATGCGCCGGTGACCCGGGTGACGGGGGCCGACGTGCCCATGCCCTATGCGGCGAACCTGGAGAAGCTGGCGCTGCCCCAGCCCGAACAGGTGGTCGAGGCGGCCCGCGCCGTCTGTTACCGAGCGCAGGCGTAAGGGGGGCCCCGGACCATGCCGACACAGATCCTGATGCCCGCCCTGTCGCCCACCATGGAGGAAGGCACACTCGCTCGATGGATGAAGAAAGAGGGCGATGTCATTGAAGCCGGTGACGTCATCTGCGAGATCGAGACCGACAAGGCGACCATGGACTTCGAGGCCGTGGATGAAGGCGTGTTGGGCCGGATCCTGGTGCCGGACGGGACGGATGGCGTGAAGGTCAACCAGCCCATCGGCCTGTTGCTGGAAGAGGGCGAGGACCAAAGCGCGCTGGACGATGCCGAGGCCAAGGCGAAGAATGACAGCGGCGGGGATGATGCACCCGCGCCGGAGTCCGGCGGCGGCGGCGAACCGGCCCCGGCGCCCGCTGCGTCGTCCGGACAGCCCGCCCCCGCGCCGTCCGGCCCGGTGCAGCCCGCGCCGCCTGCGCCGCGCACGTCAGACGGGGCGCGCGTGTTCGCAAGCCCGCTGGCCCGGCGCCTCGCGGCCGAGGCGGGCCTGGACCTGACCGGCGTGAAGGGCAGCGGTCCGCACGGTCGCATCGTCCGGGCCGATGTGGACAAGGCCAAGGCGGAGGGACCGAAGCCGCAGGCCGCGCCCAAGGCCGCCGAGACGGCCTCGGCCGAAGCCGCCGCGCCGGCTGCGCCCCAGACCCCGGCCGCGCCGGCAAAGGCCGTCAAGGCCCAGCTTCAGCCCTGGCAGCAGTATCACGAGGTCCCGAACTCCCAGATGCGCAAGGTCATCGGCCGCCGACTGGTCGAGGCCAAGCAGACCGTGCCGCATTTCTATCTCACCATCGACTGCGCGCTGGATCCGCTGCTGGACCTGCGGCGGCAGTTGAACGAGAAAGCGCCGAAGGAGGGCGCCGGGGCCTTCAAGCTCTCAGTCAACGACCTGATCGTGAAGGCCGCCGCCGTGGCCCTGCGCCGGGTGCCGGCCGCCAATGCGGTCTGGACCGATGAGGCGATCCTGATGCTGGAGACGGTGGACGTTTCGGTTGCCGTGGCCACGGATCGGGGCCTGATTACGCCCATCATCCGCGATGCCGACACCAAGGGGCTGGCCGCCATCGCCGCCGAGACGAAGGACCTGGCCCAGCGGGCGCGGGACGGCAAGCTGAAGCCGGAGGAGTTCCAGGGCGGCGGGTTCTCCGTCTCGAACCTGGGCATGTACGGCATCCGGGAGTTCTCGGCCATCATCAACCCGCCGCAAAGCTGCATTCTGGCGGTGGGACAGGGCGAACAGCGCCCCGTGGTCAAGGACGGCGCGTTGACCATCGCCACGATGATGAGTTGCACGCTGTCGGTGGATCACCGCTCCGTGGACGGCGCGGTGGGGGCCGAGTATCTGGCGGCGTTCAAGGCCATCGTGGAGGACCCGTTGACGTTGCTCCTGTAGGCGGCGCCTGGCCCCCGATCCGTCTTAACACGGCGGGGGCAAAGCCGTATGGTCGGGCCACGGACGCCCGCATCCGGGACAGGGCCGGGGCGGCCAACGGAGCAGGTCTTGACGGACACCACCCAAAGCCAGCTTGACCGCGCGATGCGCGCCTTTCGAGGCGTGTTCGTCGCGGTTTTCGCGATGAGTTTTTTCATCAACCTGCTGATGTTCGTGGCCCCGCTGCACATGCTGCAGGTCTACGACCGGGTGCTGGCGAGCCGATCCGAACCGACGCTGATCGCGCTCACCGGCCTCGCGGTCGGCCTGCTGGCCGTCATGGGCCTGCTGGAAGCCCTGCGCAGCCGCCTGCTCGTGCGGATCGGGGCGAAGCTGCATGCCGAGACCGGGGCCACGGTCTTCGCCGCCGTCTTCCGGCGCAGCGTGATCGCGCCCAACGGCGCCCACGCCCAGGCGCTGCGGGATCTGGATTCGGTGCGCGAGTTCATGAGCGGGCAGGGCCTGACCGCCTTCATCGACGCGCCGTGGGTGCCGCTGTTCCTGGCCGCCGTGTTCCTGCTGCATCCGGTGCTGGGTCTGGTGGCGACGGCCGGGGCGTTGGTCATCTTCACGTTGGCGATCATCAACGCCCTGTGGTCGCGCGAGCCCCTGAAGGGCGCCAACGTCGCCAGCATCCAGTCCAACGAATACGTCACCACCAGCGTGCGCAACGCCGAGTCCATGGCGGCCATGGGGATGCTGCCCGGCATCCAGCGGCGCTGGTCCGAGCGGCACCGGAAGGTGCTGGCCATGCAGTCCCAGGCCGCGGACCGCTCCGGGACGATCATGGCCATGTCCAAGAGCATCCGCCTGATGCTCCAGGTGCTGATGCTGGCGGCGGGGGCCTTCCTGGTGATCGAGCAGGTCACCAGCCCCGGCACCATGATCGCGGCCTCCATCCTGATGGGGCGCGCGCTGGCCCCCGTGGAACAGTCCGTGGGGCAGTGGCGCAACCTGACCAACGCCCGTGCCGCCTATGGCCGGCTCAAGGAACTGCTGGCGGCCAGCGCCCCGCCCGAGGCCCGCATGGACCTGCCGGACCCGGCGGGACACCTGTCCCTGGAACGGGTGATCGCAGGCCCCCCGCTGTCGCGCACCCCCGTGTTGCAGGGTGTGACCCTGGACCTGCCGCCCGGTCAGATCCTGGGCGTGATCGGACCCAGCGCGGCGGGCAAGTCCACCCTGGCCCGCGTGCTGGTGGGCGTCTGGCCGCCCTATCAGGGCGCGATGCGGCTGGACGGGGCGGAACTGTCCCAGTGGGACACGATCGCCCTGGGCCGCCACCTGGGCTATCTGCCGCAGGACGTGGAACTGTTCGAGGGCTCGGTGGCCGAGAACATCGCCCGCTTCGGCGAGGTGCTGCCGGAAGCCGTGGTCCGCGCCGCCCAGCACGCCGGCGTGCACGAGATGATCCTGGCCCTGCCGGACGGCTACGACACCCAGATCGGCGTCGGGGGCGCGGTGCTGTCCGGCGGTCAGCGCCAGCGGGTGGCGCTGGCGCGGGCGATGTACGGTGATCCGCGCGTGATCGTCCTGGACGAGCCCAACGCCAACCTTGACACCGAGGGCGAACAGGCGCTCATGGGAGCCTTGCAGGGCCTGAAGGGGCAGGGACGGACGGTGGTGGTCATCACCCACCGTCCCATGCTGCTGAACGCCGTGGATACCATCCTGGTGCTCAAGAAGGGCATGGTGGACTCCATCGGGCCCGCCAAGGAGATCCTGGCGCGGGTCATGCAGCCCCGCGCGGTTGCCGATGCGGGATCGGCGCGCTCGTTGCCCCGTGCGGGTGAGGCGGGCGGGACCGCCTCCGGCGGGCGCCAACAGGGATAGGGGAGCCGGTCCAGGCCATGGCATCGCAAGGCAGCATCGTCCCGCGTCAACAGGGCGCCGTGCCGGCGCCCTATGACCCGCAGGCGGCGTCGGGGTCACAGGACGAGCCCGGGCCGCCCACCCGGACCGGCCCGATCATCCTGCTCGGCCTGCTGGTGGTCGTGGTCATGTTCGGCGGCCTGGGCACCTGGGCGGCGACGGCCCCCCTCGACAGCGCCATCATCGCCCCCGGCACCGTGGTGGTCGAGAGCAAGCGCCAGACCATTCAGCACCTGGAGGGCGGCATCGTCGCCGAAATCCTGGTGGATGAGGGCGATGTGGTTTCGGCGGGCGATGTGCTCGTGCGCCTGGACGCCACCCAGGCCGCCGCCAACGCGGCCCTCAACCGCAAGGCGCTCAACGAGTTGCGCGCGCTGGAAGCACGCCTGCTGGCCGAGCAGGCCAACCGAGAGACCGTCGATTTCCCCGAGGACCTGATGGCCGAAGCGGCCACGGACCCCGAAGTGGCCGAGCTGATCGAGAACCAGCGCGAGCAGTTCCGCGAGCGTCGCCGCAGCCTGGACGGGCAGGTGGCGATCCTGCGTGAGCGCATCTCCCAGTTCCGCCAGGAGATCGAGGGCATGGAGGCCCAGCACGCCGCCCAGGTCCGGCAGCTTGAGATCTTCCAGGAGGAGCTGGTCGGCCTGCGCGAGCTGTTCGAAAAGGGCTTTTTTCCCCGCACCGAGGTTCTCGCCATCGAACGCGAGGTGGCCGCCCTGGAGGGCTCGGTCGGCGCCACGGTGGCCGACATCGCCCGGTCCGGCAAGGGCATCGGCGAGACCGAGTTGCAGATCATTCAGACCCGCCAGCAGTTCCGCGAGGAGGTCGTGGCCGAACTGCGCCAGACCCGCAACGAGATGGGGCAGGTGCGCGAGAAGCTGGTGGTGGCCCGCGACACCCTGGCGCGGGTGGAGATCCGGTCGCCGCTCGACGGGACGGTGCAGAACATCCAGGTCCATACCCAGGGCGGCGTGATCCGCGCGGGCGACACCCTCATGGAGGTCGTCCCCCTCAACGACCGTCTGCTGATCGAAGGGGAGGTCTCGCCCATGGATGTGGACGCCGTCCACGCCGGGCTGGAGGCCGAGGTGCGCCTCAGCGCCTTGTCCTCGCGGACCACGCCGATCATCATGGGCCGTGTCATCACCGTGTCGTCGGACCGGCTGGTGAACGAGCGCGACGACTCCTCCTATTTCCGTATTCACGTGGAGGTGCCCGACGAGGAACTGGCCAAGCTGGAGGGCAGCAACCGCATGTCCCCGGGCATGCCGGCGGAAATCGTCGTCAAGACGGGCGAGCGGACCATGCTGGAATACATGCTGAAGCCGCTGACGGACTTCTTTTCCAGGGCCTTCACGGAGCAGTGATAGCGGCGCCAAAGCCGCGCGCAGCAGGAAAAAAAGGGACGATAATGCTCAGGATCGGAATCGCGGGATGCGGCGGGCGCATGGGGCGCATGCTGGTGCGGCACACCCTGGACACGCCGGGCGTGGTGCTGGCGGCCGGGTCGGAGCGGAGCGGCGGCGATCTGGTCGGGGCCGATGTGGCCTCGGTCGTGGGCGCCGAACCCGTGGGGGCGGCCATCACCGACGACCCGGCGGCGCTGGTGGCCGGGTGCGATGCCGTCATTGACTTCACCACGCCGGCGGCGACCGTGGCCCACGCGGACCTGGCGGCGGCGCGGGGGACGATCCTGGTGGTCGGGACCACCGGCTTGGGGGCGTCCGACCTGACCCGCCTGTCCGAGGCCGCGTCCGGCGCCCGCATCGTTCGCGCGCCGAACATGAGCGTCGGAGTCAATCTGCTGATGGCGCTGACCCGCAAGGTGGCGGCCACCCTCGGCGAGGACTACGACATCGAGATCCTGGAGCACCACCACCGGCACAAGGTGGATGCCCCCTCCGGCACGGCCCTGGGGCTGGGCGAGGCCGCCGCCGCCGGGCGCGGCGTGGACCTGGATGCCGCGGCGGACCGGGTGCGCGACGGCCACACCGGCGCGCGCGAGGACGGCCGCATCGGCTTCGCGGTGCTGCGCGGCGGCGACGTGGTGGGCGATCACACCGTCATGTTCGCCGGGCCGGGCGAACGCATCGAACTGACGCACAAGGCCAGCGACCGCGCGATCTATGCCCGGGGCGCGCTGCGGGCGGCCCTCTGGGCGGCCGAGCGCCCCAACGGCCTTTATGGCATGGCGGACGTGCTGGGGCTCGGGTGACGCTGGGGCGCGCCTTGACAGCACCGGAAACGCGGTTGAAGGGGCTGTTTAAAGTCTGTAATTCTAGTCCCTGAACCGGAACGGAAATAGCGGGGGGCGATGGCCGCGAACCACCCCGGACCAACCCGGACCGAAGGGCCGCGCGGGGGCCGGCGTCGGCGGTGCGGTACGGATGGCGGCTCCGCGTCGGAGGAGCGCCCGACCCAGGAGGAGAACACCATGGGGACGCATGGCGCGGACCGCGACGCGGCAGGACGTCTGCCCGCGGGGGCCAATGCGGACGGGCCGGACTCGTTTGAGGCGGAGGCCGTGACGGGCCGCGAAGAGGCCATCGCGACCCTGGCCGAGAACAAGCTTCTTCAGACCATCCCGCCCGAGGTGCTGCAGCGCGTCGAGGACATGTGCCGCTGGCGCCAGCTCGCTACCCACGAAGTGGTGTTCGATCAGGACGACTCAAGCCAGGACGTCTATTTCATCGTGCGCGGCAAGCTGCGCATTCTGGTCTTTCGCGGCCCGGCCGAACAGGATGGCGAGGGGCTCGCCAATGGCGCGGGTGCGCCCGATCGGCCGGGCGGCACCGGCAGTGACGAGTCTGACGCCCAGGAGCAGCGCGATGCCGACGCGGAGTCGCATTCCGTCCAGACCGGGAACGCCGCCTTCGAGGAGTTGATGGAGGAAGGCGCGCCCATGACCCTGACGGAACTGGTCGCGGGCGACACCTTCGGGGAGTTGTCGGCCATCGACGGCCGCATGCGCTCGGCCCGCGCGGTCGCGCTGGAACCGAGCCTCGTGGCCATCCTCGACGGACCCAGCTTCGTGGATCTGGTGCGAGGGCAGGGGGACCTGGCGCTGGCCTTGCTGCGGCGCGTGGCGGGATATCTGCGCACCTCCAACCGGCGCATGTACAACCTGTCCACCTTGACCGCCAAGCAGCGGGTCTACGCCCAGTTGTCGCGACTGGCCGAGGTTCACCCGCACCGCCGCACCGAATGGATCATCGACCCGTTGCCGCCGCACACGGACATCGCGTTCTGGGCCGGCACCAAGCGCGAAACCGTCGCGGCGGCGATCGGCTGGCTGGCGCGCGAAGGCATCGTCGCCCGGCAGAACCGCGTCCTGCTGATCCGCGAGCCGGACCGGCTGCGCGATCTGGCCAAGAGGTGAGGGGCATGACGGTGGGACTGGACCGCATCCGTCGAACGCGCGGCCGTCGGGGCCTAAGCCTGGGGCTGGTGGCGCTCTGCGCCGCGCTGGTGCTCCAGGGCTGTGCGTCCAGCCAGGACGGGCGCGGCGGTGCGACGGGCGCCGGGCCGGGCGGCCAGGACGAGGCCCTCTATCAGGCCCTCGCCCAGATGGCCCAGACCAGCGAGGCGAACAACAAGTACGACCTGGCCGTCGATCAGTACCGCCGTCTGGTCGAGGCGAGCCCCGAGGAACCGGCATATATTCTGGGGCTGGCGCGGAACCTGCGCTACCTCGGCCGGCCGCAGGAGGCCGTTCGGACCCTGCGCCGCGCCATCGTGGAAGACCGGCTCGACGAGACGCTGGACGCGCGGCTGGAACTGGCGCGGGCTCTCATGGCCGTCGGGGCCAGCGTCGATGCGTCCAACCAGGTCGCCGACCTCATGAACAGCGCGCCGGGCGACCCCCGGGTGCTCGCCCTGGTGGGCATCCTGGCGGATCGCGAGGGGCGCCATGCCGAGGCCCAGGCGGCCTATCGGGCCGCCATGGCCGCCGATCCCTCCGATCTGCGCAGCGCCAACAATCTGGCCCTGTCTTTGGCTCTGACCGGGGATCTGACACAGGCGATCCAGGTCCAGACCGAGGTGGCCAGCGATTCCCGCGCGACCCTGCCCATGCGGCAAAACCTGGCCCTGCTCTACGCCGTGGCCGGGCGCATGGACATGGCGGAGCGGGTGACCCGCGCCATCCTGCCGCAGGCCCAGGCCGATCGCGTGGTGGCCGACCTCGCGCGGCTGCAGGGCCGGGGGTCAATTCCGGCGCCGTCCCTCCAGCCCTGATCCCGCCGGTGGTCGCTCAGGTGGCGGGGAGAGGGTCGCGCCCGTCTCCCCCGTCTCCAAAGACTCGAACCACGCCCATTGCACCTCGCCGCCGGCGGCATCCACCATCGGCGCGCCGCGCCCCGCGTCCAGGTCCGCCCGCCACACGGACCGCGTATCCAGGCTGAAGCGCGCGCGCTCCGTGTCGGTCGCCCGGCTCGCATGCAGGTGGGCCCCCGCGAACATGAGCAGGTCGCCCGGGTCGATCAGCACCGGCACGGCGTCCTCGTCCGGAACCGGCCGCGTGACGCTGGGCAGCAGGGGATAGCCGTCCGGATGGCCGGCACGGGTCCGCGCGCGCAGCGTCTCCAGGCTCCATGTGCCGGAGTCGTTCTCCACCGGCACCGCGAACAGGTGCGGCCACAGCACCATCGTGCGATCCGCTGACACCGGGCGGATCGGAGCCCACCAGTTGACCTGCATGGCGATACCGGACCCCCAAGTGTCCCGGTGCACGGGGACGATGCTACCGCGCCGGCCGCGCCACGCCGGGCGGACGGCGGCGCTGCGGCCGTTCAGGCGATCGACGAACAGGCTGTCCGCCCTGTAGCCCAGGGTCTCCATGGTTTCGCGCCAGGTCGCGCGGACCAACGGGTCGGTTGCCAGGGCGGTTCGCCACGCGCCGATGCCGGATCGGAACGCCGCGGGGTCCAGCCGCTGTTCAGCGGTTTCCGGGTCCGGGTCGTTGAGGGCCGCGCACAGCCGTGTGTTCAGGTGCTCGGTCAGGCGCGCCATGGCGGGAAGGCGGCGAAACACCAGCAGGTCCCCGGCGAACACCCGACGCGAACGCCGCGCCGGATCCTCGTCCGGCGCGGCGTCCTCGAACACCGGAGGTGGAGCCGCACGGATCACGTCAAGCCCACGATCTCGCCTCCGGCGTTCAAGCCGATATGCAGCGCCGACGGCTCGCGCGGCAGGCCCGGCATGGTCATGATGTCCCCGCAGATGGCGACCACGAAGCCCGCGCCGGCGGCCAGCCGCACTTCGCGCACGGGCAGGACATGGCCTTCCGGCGCGCCCTTGGCGTTGGGATCAGCCGAGAAGCTGTATTGCGTCTTGGCGATGCACACCGGCAGGTGGCCATATCCCTGCTCGGTGATCTCGGCGATGCCGCGCTGGGCGAGCCAGTCCAGCGAGATGTCGGCGGCGCCGTACAACTCTCGCGCCACGGTCTGGATCTTGTCCGACAGGGGGGCCTGCTCCTCGTACAGGAAGCGCAGGGTGGGCGCCGGGCCGTCCAGCCGCTCGGCCACCAGTTCGGCGAGAGCCTCGCTGCCCCGGCTGCCCTCGGCCCAGTGCGAGGCGAGCGCCACGGGTGCCCCCACCGCGTCGCACAGGGCGCGCACGGCATCCAGTTCCGCCGCGCTGTCGCCGGTGAAGCGGTTGATGGCCACGACGGGTGAGAGCCCGAATGCCTGCAGGTTGGTCAGGTGGCGGCGCAGATTGGCCCCGCCGCGCCGGACGGCCTCCGGATCGGGGGTGCCCAGGGCGCCCTTGGCCACGCCGCCGTGCATCTTCAGCGCCCGCACCGTGGCCACCACCACCACCGCATGGGGCCGCAGGCCGCTTTGCCGGCACTTGATGTGCAGGAACTTCTCGGCGCCCAGATCGGCCCCGAACCCGGCCTCGGTCACCACCACGTCGTTCAGGCGCAATGCCGTGTCCGTGGCCATGACCGAGTTGCAGCCGTGGGCGATGTTGGCGAACGGACCCCCGTGGATGATGGCGGGGGTGTGCTCCAGCGTCTGCACCAGATTGGGGGCGAGCGCGTCCTTCAGCAGCACGGCCATGGCGCCTTCGGCGCCGATGTCGCCGGCGAACACGGGCGTTTTGTCGCGCCGCTGGCCGATGACGATGGAGGCCAGCCGCCGTTCCAGGTCGGCCATGTCCGACGCGAGGCAGAGGATGGCCATGACCTCGGACGCCACCGTGATGTCGAACCCGGCCTCGCGCGGCACCCCATGCGCCGGGCCGCCCAGCCCGACGGTGATGTTGCGCAAGGCCCGGTCGTTCATGTCCATGACCCGGCGCCAGGAGACGCGGCGCACGTCCAGGTCCTGTTCGTTGCCCCAGTGAAGATGGTTGTCGATCAGCGCGGACAGCAGGTTGTGGGCCGTGCCGATGGCATGGAAATCGCCGGTGAAGTGGAGGTTGATGTCCTCCATGGGGATCACCTGGGCGCGCCCGCCGCCGGCCGCACCGCCCTTCATGCCGAAGCAGGGGCCGAGCGAGGGCTCCCGCAGGCAGATCGATGCCTTGCGCCCGATGCGCGACAGGCCGTCGCCCAGACCGACGGTGGTGGTGGTCTTGCCCTCGCCGGCCGGCGTCGGCGTGATGGCGGTGACCAGCACCAGCTTGCCCCGGGGCCGTGTGCGCAGGCTCTCCACATAGTCGAGCGCGATCTTGGCCTTGGTGTGGCCGTAGGGGATGAGGGACTGCGACGGGATATCCAGCGTCTCGGCGGCCAGATCCAGGATCGCCCTTGGGCGGGCCGCGCGGGCGATCTCGATGTCGGGCGCGCCCGGCGGTGGCAGACCGTCGCTCGGGTCGGAGTCGGGGGCGCTCCCGGCCCGCGTGTCGAAGGGGGCGTGGTGGCGTGCGCTGATCTGATGGGACATTCCGACGTCTCCCATGGCCCACAGTCGGGCCGATAAGCCGGCGGCCGTCCAACCTCGACGGTCCGCCCGTGGCCGCGTGGGGTCCTGGCCAGGCTGATCAGGTCTCCGCCCGCTCGTTCGGCCTGTTCAGATGCGCGACCGCCCACGCGGCGGTCCGGGCGAAGCCGCCGAAGGGGAACAGGTGCACCCCGCTCACCATTCCGGCCGCGCCCCGGTCGCGTGCCCTCTCAAGGTCGCCCACGATGCTGTCCGGTGTCCAGGCGCGCAGCAGGCCGGCCACGACATCGGGGCGTCGGGTCAGCACGCGAAGGCTGTTCCCAACACCGCACTGTCGCGCATAGGTGATGAGGGTCGCCGGTTTGGCGGGACCCGGCAGCCCGACCCGGATGGGCAGGGTCACGCCGGCGTCCGTCAGGGCAAGGGCCCAGGACAGGATGGGGGTGGCGCTGAAGGCGAACTGGGAGACGATCCAAGCCTCCAGACCGTGCGCGGCGGCGAACGCCTGCTTGCGGCGCAGGGCCTCCAGCAGGATGGCGGGTCCCGCGTTGGGATGTCCTTCCGGGTGGCCGGCGACACCGAACCCGCGCAGCCCCGCCGTCTCCACCAGCCCGCTGTCCAGGACGGCGAGGGTATCCCGGTACGGACCGGCGGGCCGGTCGTTGGAGCCGGCGATCAGCATGATGTCGCGGGCGCCGCCCTCCGACACGGCCCGGTCGAGCCAGTCGGCCAGATCGGCGCGGCTTTTCAGGCCGCGCGCCGCCAGATGGGGGACCGGCCGCAGGCCGTCCCGGGCCAGACGCCGGCTGACGGCCATGGCCTCGGCCCGATCGGTGCCGGGCAGACTGGTGACATAGACGGCGGCGCCCGACGGCAGGAGATCGGCGAAGGACGGGATCTTCGCGGCCACGCCGGGCGTGATTTCCAGCGAGACCCCGGCGGAGCCAAGGGGGCGCGCAACCTTTGCGTCCTCGCGTCCCGCCTGCTGCGTGCTGTCGTAGGGCATCGTCCCGTCGCCTTCCGCATGGGGTGTCGTGACCGGGGTACGCCGTGAGCCTGGGACGACCGGGCAGGGAGGGGGCTCCAGCCCGGTCGTCGGAGCGCCCTCAGAACGCGCTGTCGCGGCCCTGCGAGCGGGCCAGTTCCCGGGCGCTGGGATTGGCCGAGGACCGGAACGGCATCGGCACGATCTGGGCGTTGACCGGCTCGCCCGCATGCTCGGCGTATGCGTCGGGCAGCCATACGGCCAGGCGGGTGCCCTCGTGCCGCATCCCGTAGGGGACGTAGCCCATGGCGATGTTGGTGCCCAGCTCCGGCGAGTACCACGGCGAGGTGACATAGCCGATGGGATCGCCGGCGTCCTCGCCCGAGATCAGCCAGAAGTCCGGCGCATAGTCGGTGATCGGCTTGCCGCCCAGGGCCATGCCGACGAGCTGCATCCGGTACGGCTCGCCGCCGGACTCCATCACGGCACGCACCTGCTCAAGGCGGGCCTTGCCGATATAGTCGGCGGTCTTCTTGCGCGGCACCTGATACCCCAGGTTGCACTGGAAGGGCAGGGTCTCCTGATCCAGGTCCTGGCCCCAGGACAGAATGCCGGCCGCGATGCGGCGGTGGTGCGCCGGGGCGATGACCATCAGGTTGTGGGCCTTGCCGGCCGCCAGCACCGCGTTCCACATGTCGTCGGCGTACAGGGTGGCGTCGCGCAGATAGATCTCGTAGCCGGCCTCGCCCGAGAACCCGGTCTGCGAGATGATGACGTCGCGCCCGCCCACGCGGGCGGCCAGAAGGCCATAGTAGGGCACGTCCCGGATCGCCGGGCCGACCAGATCCTCCATCAGCGCCTGGGACTTGGGCCCCTGGATCTGCACCGGGGCCACGTCGATCTCCTTGATCGAGACGTTCATCTTCAGGCCCAGGTTGACGCCACGAAGCCACAGCTCCAGGTCGCTGTCGGACAGCGAGAACCAGAACTCGTCCTCGGCGATGCGCAGAAGCACCGGGTCGTTGAGGATCCCGCCGTCTTCGTTGCAGAGGATGACGTACTTGCCGGCCATCGGCTTGATGCGGGTCACGTCGCGGGTCACGACATAATTGACGAAGGCTTCGGCGTCGGGGCCCTTCACCTGGATCTGCCGCTCAACCGCCACGTTCCACATGGTGACGTGGTTCACCAGCGCGTCGTATTCGACCATGGCGCCGCCGTCCTCCGGGCGGACGTAGCCGCGCGGGTGGTACATGCGGTTGTAGACCGTCGCGCGCCAGCACCCGGCCTTGTGGGCCAGATGCCAGTAGGGGGATTTCCGCACCCGGGTGGAGATCAGCATCTGCACCGGGGTCGGGCCGCTCTGGCGCAGGTTGATCGGCACCGTGCGGTCCGACTGATCGACGGTCGGGCACTGGCCATTGACGACATCCGTCATGGCGGCGAGGGCGGCTCCGGGAGAGAGAGGCGTGTCCATGGGTCCGTGCTCCACTGCTGGGATGGGCTTGACCCCTTGACAGTGGACCGCCTCTTCCGATGCCATTTGCTCAAATCCGACACGCTTTGTCTCACTTCCGTCATTAATGGTCTGACGCGGTGCGCCCCTCCGATCTGGCGCCCGAACCCTCTGAATAAAAAGGCGGAATGGCCCCCCTGTCGGACCGGCGTGCGCAGCGCTCGGCAATGGCCGAATGAAATGGTCGGGAAAAAGGGGGTGTCCGGGCGCGCGAGTCGCGTCGCATTCGGCCGGCCGCACAGTCCGGTCCGGACGCGGGGGCTCCCGATTGTTGACATGGCGGTCATGCAAAGAACGCGGATTGACGGCCTCAGGCCCCGCGTTCGGATGTCGCGGACCGACCGCCATGAATCGGGGGCCGGCTGTTTCTGTTGCACGCGCGGAAGCATCGGTGTCTAGTCGGGGTCTGTCCGGCGGTGGGTCGGTTCTCCGCCGGTGGGATGGCCCCCGCGTCCTGTTTTCCGCCCCAGACGATGTGGTTCATGGCCCGATCCGTTGTCCCGTCCATCGCCCATGGCCGTTTCCGGCGGATCCGGTGCGCCGTGTCCGGGGGCGTCACGTCCGCCCTGGCCCTGGGCCTGGTCCTCGTTCTGCTGGTGGCGATCGGCGGCGGTGACGCGCTGGCAAACGAAAAGACGCGCGATCTCGACACCGGGTGGGAGTATCGGTGGGGCGACTCCGCGTTCAACGGCAAGGGGACGCCCGTCTGGGCCTTCGAGGATGCGGCCGGGTCATGGCACGACATCAGGTTTCCGTCCAACCCGCCGGGACGGGAGGGACGCAGCAACGTCTGGTACCGGATCACGCTGCCGGACGGCGAATGGCGCGATCCGGTGCTGTATGTCTTCAGCATCGATCTGATTGCCGAGTTCTATCTTGAGGGCCGCCTGATCTACCGCCATGGGCAGTTCGATGGCGAGGGGCAAGGCACGTTCGAGGGGTGGCCCTGGCACATGATAGATCTGCCGCCCGATTTCGGCGGCAAGCGGCTTTCTGTCCGCGTGTGGTCCGATTCCTACGACATCGGGCTATGGGGCGAGGTCAAGGTCATGGAGCGCCTGGACCTGCTCCGGCATGTGGCGGACGGGGCCATGGTGCCGGTCGTGGTCAGCGCGCTGTCGCTGGTGCTGGCGATCGTGGCCGGGGCGCTGGCCCTGGTGCAACCTCTGATGGCCCGCATCCATGGTTTGATTGGCATCTTCACCCTGCTGGCCGGGGTCATGGTTCTGGCCCAAAGTCAGGCCAGCCAGTTCCTGATCCACGACGCGATGGTGTCGAGCCAAATTGGCGCCGCCGCCTACTTCCTGCTGCCCGTTCCCATGGCCCTGCTGCTTCACGGGATGTGCTGGGGCCGCGCCGTCCAGGTGGTGGACTGGGTGTGGCGGGGGCATCTGGCCTATGCGGTCGGGGCCATCGGGGCGTCGGTGGCCGGTCTGGCGGCCCTGTCGGACCTGTATCCCGTGTTCGACGGGCTGTTGACCGTCTCGCTGATCATCCTGGTTCTGGCCGGTGCCCGCTGGATCGCGGAGGCCGACCGGGTGGAGCAGGTCACCTTCGCCGGCTTCGTGGTGTTCGGCGGGTTCCTGATGATCGACATGGGCGTGGCGCACGGGGTCCTGCCCTGGACGCGCATGCCGCTGGCGCTGGGTCTGCTGGCGTTCTCCGCCATGCTGATCGGCCTGTCCCTCGTCACGTTCGCGCGCACTCACCGGGCGCTGCGGCACCTGACCGTGACCCTGGACCAGAAGGTGCGGGACCGGACGCGGGACCTTGAGCATTCGAACGCCGAATTGCAGCAGTTCGCGTCGGTGATCTCCCACGACCTGCAGGCGCCGCTGCGTCTGATCTCCGGCAACCTCTCGCTGCTCTCGCGGCGATACGGAGCGACGCTGACCGAGGAGGGCCGGGCCGAGATTGCGGAGGCGAAGGCGGCCGCCCGCCGCATGGCGGGCATGATCCAGGGCGTGCTGGACTACGCGCGGATCGAGAGCCAGGGCGCCGCCTTTGATCGGGTCGAAACCGGCGCTGTGCTCCAGGATGCGCTGGCGGATCTGTCGGCGGACCGGGAGCGTGTCGGGACCACCATCAAGGCCGACCCCCTGCCGCCCCTGCGCGGTGATCGCACCCAGATCCGGCGGCTGTTTCAGAACCTTGTCGGCAACGCGCTCAAGTACCGGCGCGAGGGCGCGCCGCCGCATGTGCGGATCTCCGCGCGGCCCTCGGACAGGGACGGCTGGGTGGTTCTGTCGGTGGCCGACAACGGACGCGGCATTTCGCCTGAGGACTGGCCCGATGCCCTCTCAAGCTGTTGCGGCGGCTGCCGTCGCCCGGCGATGGCGCGCTGCCAGGGGAGGAGGGCACGGGCCTGGGACTGCCGATCTGCAAGCGGATCGCCGAGCGCCACGGGGGCGCCCTGTGGATGGAACCCACCCCCGGCGGCGGCCTGACCGTGCTGGTCCGCCTGCCCGTGGCCGCTCAGGAGCCGGATGGCGCGCCGGCGTCGGCGGCCGGTTGAGTCTCCAGGATCTGGCGCAGCATCCGGTAGCCGGTTTCCAGGTCCGTGGCCTCTTCCTTGGCCTGCGCCAGGAACGCCTCGATCATGGGATAGTAGTGGATGGCCGCATCCACATCCGCGTTCGAGCCCGGGCGATAGGCCCCCAGGCGGATCAGTTCCGCCATGTCCTCGTAGGTCGTGATGACCTGCCGCGCCGTGTTCACCAGCGCGTTCTGATCGTCCGTGTTGCACATGGGCATGGTCCGCGAAACCGAGCGCAGCACGTTCACGGCCGGATAGCGATTGCGCTCCGCGATGGCGCGGTCCAGGACGATGTGTCCGTCCAGGATGCCGCGCACGGCGTCGGAGATGGGCTCGTTGTGGTCGTCGCCCTCCACCAGCACCGTGAACAGGCCGGTGATGGAGCCGGTGCCGGGCACACCGGGGCCGGCCCGCTCCAGCAGGCGCGGCAGTTCCGCGAACACGGTGGGGGTGTAGCCCTTGCTGGCGGGGGGCTCGCCGGCGGACAGGCTGATCTCGCGCTGGGCCATGGCGAAGCGGGTGACGGAATCCATAAGGCACAGCACGTTGCGGCCCTGGTCGCGGAATGACTCCGCCACGGTCAGGGTGGCGTAGGCGGCCTGACGGCGCATCAGCGGGCTTTCGTCGGACGTGGCCAGCACCACCACGCTGCGCGCGAGGCCTTCCTCGCCAAGGTCGTCCTCGATGAACTCGCGGGCCTCGCGGCCGCGCTCGCCGACGAGGCCGAGCACCACCACTTCGGCGCGGGAATGGCGGATCAGCATGGACAGGATGGTGGACTTGCCCACGCCCGAGCCCGCGAAGATGCCCATGCGCTGGCCCTGGCAGCAGGTCAGGAAGGTGTTGAGCGCGCGCACCCCCAGGTCGAGCTTGCCGCCGACCCGCTGGCGCTTGTGGGCCGGGGGCGGCTGGGTCCGCACGGGATAGGCGGTCTCGCCCAGCGGGATCGGCCCCTTGCCGTCCACCTCCTCGCCGAACGCATTGATAACCCGGCCCAGCCAGTCCGCCGACGGCCGCAGCATGGGCGCGCTTTCCGTGAGTTCGGCCCGGCACCCCATGCCGATGCCATCCAGACCGCCGAACGGCAGCAGAAGCGCGTGGCCGGCGCGGAAGCCGACCACCTCGCAGGTCACGGTGCCGCCGTCGCGCGTCAGCACGCGGCAGCGGTCGCCCACCGACAGATTGCCCTGCACGCCGCCGATCTCGATCACCAGACCGCGCACGCTGGCCACGCGGCCGAACAGACGCTCGGTCGGCAGGCGGTCGATCTCGCCCATCAGGGTCTGGATCAGGGTGGACACGGCACGGCCCTTTCTGCACGGCAACGGGTCTGGGGATGGCGCCGTCCGAGCACGCCTCCCAAGGTCCCTCGTCTCGCTTCGCTCGCACGGGATGACAACCTGATTCATTGGATGTCATCCTGAAGCCGCGCCGCGGCTGAAGGATCTCGGGCGCAGGTCTCCGACCCGCTGCAAAGAGCCGACAGGAGCGGTCCGTTCACCTACCTGAGCCCGTTGCCCTGGCCGTCCGACGCAGCGCGTTGACGCGCGCGGCGCCCCCGTGATACTGATTAACAAAGGTTAAGGCGTTATGAATCCGGGGCCTGGTTTCACGTTCGGGGTGGTTGATCGACCGTCTTGGTCCTACATGGGAACGACGGTGCTTCCGACCACGACGGCCTGAGCTAGGCAGGGGGGAAGAGGGTCCGTCATCCACTGCAAAAGGACCGCGCCCGATGCGGGTTCTGATTATCGAGGACGACCCGGCCACGGCCGAAGGTCTGGCCCTGATCCTTCGCCAGGAAGGATGGGTTGCCGACAAGACCGACCTCGGCGAGGACGGTCTTGAGATCGGCAAGCTGTATGAATACGACATCATCCTTCTGGACCTGATGCTGCCCGACATGGACGGCCTGGACGTGATCCGGGGCCTGCGGGCGGCGCGTGTCGAGACCCCGGTGCTGATCCTGTCCGGCATTTCGGAATCGTCGCGCAAGGTCAAGGGCCTGGGGATTGGCGCCGACGACTACCTGACCAAGCCCTTCGACCGGAGCGAGCTTCTGGCCCGCATCCAGGCGATCGTGCGCCGCTCGCGCGGGCATGCCCAGCCCGTCGTGACCGTGGGCCGGCTGTCCATCAACCTGGAGGCCCGCGCGGCCGAGGTGGACGGCCAGCCGCTGCACCTGACCGGCAAGGAATACGGCATCCTTGAGTTGCTGGCCATGCGTCGGGGCAACACGCTGACCAAGGAACAGTTCCTCAACCACCTCTACGGCGGCATGGACGAGCCGGAACTGAAGATCATCGACGTCTTCATCTGCAAGCTGCGCAAGAAGATCGCCAAGGTCACCGGCGGGGACACCTACGTCGAGACCGTGTGGGGGCGCGGCTATCGCCTGTGCGAACCGTCCGATGGGGCCGCGGCGCAGTCCGCCTGATCGCTGTCCCGGCGATGTCCAACCCCATCCCTTCGAGATGTCGACGGATCCGTCGCGCGGGCGCAGGGACTTAGCGGCTGGACCGTCCTGGGTTCGCCGGAGGATCCGGGGTTTCGGCTGCCCAATCAGAACAGATGGCGCATGGCGACCCGCGCATCCGTGTGTGGGGTCGGCCCGGCCGGCTCGGGCGTCGCCTGGGGCGGTGTTTGAGGCGCGGCCTCCGCCACCCGGATGTCCGGCCGGGTGCGGTCCGGATAGATGAACCCGAGCGCGGGATAGATCCGCCCGTAGGCCCCCACCGACGGATGCTTGAAGCGCACCTGGCTCCAGTCGTTGGACGGCGAGACGTCGATGGCCGGCATGTGGGTGTAGACCCGCCCGCGGGTCGAGGACGTCCAGCCCCAGTTGGCGTGGCTGACGCGGATTTCGCGCGGCCCCTGGATGCCGGTGACGACGGCCACATGCCCGTCGGTCAGGCGGTGGTCCGGCTTCAGGGTCAGCACGGCATAGGGGGCGGGGCGGGTGCCGCGCTCGTACCGGCCGGCGGCCTGGGACCACCAGGTGTCCGCATCGCCCCGGATCTGCACACCCGAAATCTCGCGGGCATAGGGCACGCACCAGATGAAGCCCTCGGTGCCGCTGTAGGCGGCGACGGGATACAGGCCCTCGCCGACGTCGGCCGGCCCGGTGCCGCACCCCGCCAGTCCCAACAGAACGGCCCCGGCCACGGCATGCCGCAGGGCGGGGCAGGGGAGGGCGGTCCGCGCCGGGACCCGGAATACCGCTGTCTTGAGCCAGAGAAGCATGATGCGGACTCTTGCTGGAACGAAACTCAAATATAATGATATAATGCATTGATGTCAAACGATTTTATGGATTCCCAGGGCTCCGAATCCAGATGACAGGGGTGTCACGTTTCGTACCTCATCACGAGATCCTTCGCGCCCTTCGCGCCCTTCGGGCGCTCAGGATGACAAACTCTATTAATAGTGTGTCATCAACTCAGTTTGTGGCGGGTTCGGGCTGAGGCCGGAGGACCGCGTTTGCGATGGTGACGAGCTTTCTGGCAACGGCGAGGAGTGCGCCTTTTGGTGTCTTTTTGTTTCCGATAAGCCGTTCGTAGAAGGCCTTGAGGTCGGGGTTGTATCGCACGGCGGAGAGCGCGGCCATGAAGAGCTTGGATCGCAAGGCGC
>NZ_WIVE01000039.1 GCF_009601025.1 Roseospira navarrensis
GAGTGGATCGAGCCTGGATGCCCGCAGCAGAACGGGCGCCATGAGCGCATGCACCGTACTCTGAAGGCAGAGACGGCACGCCCTCCGGCGGCGACGGTCGCCGACCAGCAGGTGCGCTTTGATCGGTTTCGGGCTTCGTTCAACGACGAACGGCCGCATGAAGCCTTGGGGCAGGTTCCTCCGGCAACGTTATGGCGTCCGTCGCCTCGGGTCTATCCAGACCACCTCCTGGAGCCCTGGTATGGCCCTGACCATGCGGTTCGGCGGGTTCGAAGCGACGGCTCGATCAAATGGGCCGGGGTGTTCGTCTTCGTCTCTGAAGCCCTGGTGGGTGAGCTGGTCGGGATCATGGAGACCGAAAGCGGCGACTGGATCGTGAAGTTCTTCGACATCAAGTTGGGTGTCATCATCAAGTTGGGTGTCATCGACCAAGCCAACCGAAAACTCCGACGCTTTGCGCCGCCCCGGCCGGGGCGGCGCAAAGCCGAACAAACACAGAACACCGTTACCCATGTTGCCGGTCAATAGTGTTACCCATGTTCCCGGTTGCTCACGGGTGGCCGCGACGGTCCAGCAACCACGAGACCCCGATTGTCCGTGATGACCCCGGAAAAAGAGGGTCACATCAATACGCGTACTCGACGAAGATGGGATCCACGCTGCCGTTCCAGCGGCCGTGGAAGGCCTCCAGGTGCTCTTCGGCGGGGCAGCGACCGGACTCGGCGATGGCGAACAGCACGTCGAGGAAGCAGGTCTCGTCGCGCCCCTGGCTGTTGATGCGCCCGCGCCGCGCCAAGCCGCGCCGGGCGATGTCCAGCACCTCCATGGCCACGTCGCCCAGGGTGCCGCCCCGGAACGGCGTGCCGAGCGCCCGCGCCGGCACCTGATCGCGCAGTGCGCTGATCTCGGCCACCGACCAGTCCTTGATGAGCTGCTCCACCTCGTCCAGCGCCTGCCCATCATACAGCAGCCCGACCCAGAATGCCGGCAGGGCGCATATGCGGCTCCAGGGGCCGCCATCGGCGCCGCGCATCTCCAGATAGGTCTTCAGCCGCACCTCGGGGAAGGCCGTGGTGACGTGGTCCGACCAGTCGCCGAGGGTGGGTTTTTCGCCCGGCAGGCCCGGCAGGCGGCCGGCCATGAAGTCGCGGAACGACTGCCCGGCGACGTCGATGTAGCGGCCGTCGCGGTAGACGAAGTACATGGGCACATCGAGCATGTAGTCCACGTAACGCTCGAAGCCCATGCCGTCCTCGAACACGAAGGCGGGGATGCCGCAGCGGTCGGGGTCGGTGTCGGTCCAGATGTGGCTGCGGTAGCTCAAAAAGCCGTTCGGCTTGCCCTCGGTGAACGGGCTGTTGGCCCACAGCGCGGTGGCCAGGGGCTGCAGGGCGATGGCGGCGCGGAACTTGCGCACCATGTCGGCCTCGCTGGAGAAATCCAGGTTCACCTGCACGGTGCAGGTGCGCAGCATCATGTCCAGGCCGAGCGCCCCCTTCAGCGGCATGTAGCGCTTCATCACCGCATAGCGGCCCTTGGGCATCCAGGGGATGGCGTCGCGCGGCCACTTGGGATTGAAGCCCAGTCCCATCAGGCCGATGCCCAGCTCGGCGCAGACGGCCTTCAGGTTCATGTGGTGCCGGGTGGTCTCGCCGCAGGTCTCCTGGATGGTCTCCAGCGGCGCGCCGGAGAGTTCGAGTTGCCCGCCCGGTTCCAGGGTGACGCTGCCGCCGGTGGGGCAGGTCAACGCGATCAGGTTGCCGGCCTCCTCCAC
This sequence comes from Roseospira navarrensis, assembly GCF_009601025.1. Taxonomy (GTDB): domain Bacteria; phylum Pseudomonadota; class Alphaproteobacteria; order Rhodospirillales; family Rhodospirillaceae; genus Rhodospira; species Rhodospira navarrensis. The sequence goes on from NZ_WIVE01000039.1 coordinate 1,775, forward strand.
CGGGGCCCAGCCGTAGGCCTTCAGGCGCTCCAGCAGGTCGCGGATGCCCGGCCCGTCCGGCCCGCCCTCGTAGGGCAGCGGACGCAGGTCGCGCAGGGTGAAGGCGAGCTTCTCGTGCTCGGTGCCGATGCGCCAGGCCTCGGGCGGTTTGCAGCCGGAGGCGAACCAGTCGATCAGGTCGGCCTTGCTCTCGACGGGACGGGCATTGGCTTTGGCGGGGGCGGACATGCGCGGGGAACTCCGGGAGCGGAACGGTCGGGCCGGGGCGGCCCGGTCAACGCCAGTCGCCGGCCACGGCCTGCCAGAGCGCGAGGCCGGCGATGGCGGCGGTCTCGGCGCGCAGGATGCGGGGCCCGAGGCGAACCGGCGTAACAAAGGGCAGTTGCGCCAGGGCGTCAAGTTCGGAGTCCGCCAGGCCGCCCTCGGGCCCCACCAGCAGCGCCGCCGGGGCCGTGGCGTCCGCCGCCGCCGCGAAGGCCGCCGTCGCCGGGACGGCGCGGCCATGCTCGGCCAGCACGAACAGCCGGCGCCCGGCCGGCCAGCCCTCGGCCACCCGGGGGAGCGGGATGGGATCCGCCACCTGGGGCACCGACAGGCGGCGGCACTGCTCGGCGGCCTCGACCGCATGGGCGCGCAGCCGGGTGGCGTTGACCCGCGCGGCCGTGGTGAAGCGCGTCATGACGGGCTGAAGGCGCGCCGCGCCCAGCTCGGTCGCCTTCTCCGCCAGCAGATCCACGGGGCCGCGCTTGAGGGGGGCGAACAGCAGCCAGGGAGCGGCGTCCGGATCCGCATCCGGCTGCGGGCGCAATTGGTCGGTGCAACGGGCCGTGGCGGCCGCCTTGGCCACGGCCTCCAGGCGCGCCAACCACTCGCCGTCGCGGCCGTTGAACAGCACGACCGCATCGCCGGGCCCGCGCCGCATGACGCTGCGCAGGTAGTGCGCCTGGGGCGCGTCCAGCGTCACCAGGGCGGCCGGGCCCAGATCGGCCTCGCCCACGAACAGGCGCGGGCCGTGACCGCAGGGCGGCGCGGGCGCCAGCGCATCCAGGGTGGCGGCCAGGTCGGCGCTTGGGTCGGGCGCGGCGGCGTCGGGGGACGGGGTCGGATCGTCTGTCGGCATGGGGTCCTGTGGACGTTCGGCGGTGTCGGGCGCGGAGTGTAGCAACGCCGGCCCAAGACGCGAAGGGGGCGCCGGTCATGCACAGGGTCGCACCGGAGCCCTGTCGAACGATTGAGAAAGGGGCTCGACGATGCGGGCCGGGACACCCACCATGGCCAGGGCGGGATGCGTCGCGATCCCGCCCGCCCCCCAAGACGAGCGAAAGGAGGCCCATCATGCGTGTGACCCCCGCCCTGCTCTGCGGGCTGGCCGGGGCGGCCCTGGTCGGGTTCGCCTCGGCCGCCGCCCAGGCGGAGATGACCCTGTCCTCGCCGGACATCTCCGAGGGCTCCGGCATCACCGACCCGCATGTGTTCGACGGCTTCGGCTGCTCGGGCGGCAACATGGCGCCGGCCCTGTCCTGGTCCGGCGCGCCCGAGGGCACCGAAAGCTACATCGTCACCGTGTTCGATCCGGACGCGCCGACCGGCTCCGGCTGGTGGCACTGGACCGTGTTCAACATCCCGGCCGATGTCACCAGCCTGCCCCAGGGTGCGGGCGACACCGCGCCGCTGCCCGAGGGCGCGGGCGAGGGCCGCACGGACTACGGCCCGACCGGCTACGGCGGCCCCTGCCCGCCCGAGGGGCACGGCCCGCACCGCTACATCTTCACGGTCTACGCCATGCCCGAAGCCACCCTGCCGCTGGACGAAACGTCGTCGGGGGCCCTGGTGGGCTTCTACGCCAACAACCAGGCCCTGGACAGCGCCAGCCTGACCGCGACCTACGAGCGGTAGACGGCCCGCCGGGACCGGCCCCTCCTGAACCGAGGACACCTTTCAGGTCGGGGGCTCGGGACATATGCCGGTCGGGATGGATCGTGGGGCGGATCGGGGGGAAGAGGAGGGTGAGGAGCGCTCCCGACCCCCTCGGTCCGGTCTTCGTCCGATTCGAAGGAGGCGATGTTGACTGCCCGGCAATCCGCCATCGCAAGGGCGCGATTTCTGATTGGGGGCTGATCTGCGCTTTGGGTTAACGAACCGCGACCAGCAGCGTGTCGATCTCCTCGAACAGGTCGGCGGCAGTCTCGTCCGGTGTCCCGAGCGCGATATCCCCGCCGTAGCGTCGGGTGTATTCGGCATCGGCATCTGCGCCGTAGTGCATGAGGAAGCGCGCCATCTCCTGGCGCAGGGGTTCGATCCGAGACGGATCGGTGCGGGCGAAGTCGGCCACAGCGGCCTCGAAGGATCCGTGGACCACGTCCAGATCCTGATTCAGATACGCGCCGAAAAGTTGGTCCATAAATATAAAGTCCACCTTGATGCAACCCCTGCGTTTGCTTTAAAATACATCCGGAAATGATGTTAAAATAAAATGCTGCATTCCGTTATACTCCTCTTTTTTAAGAACTATTCTTATTTTCGTCATTTCCAATACTTCTCCACCGTCTCTGTTAATTCCATACCCGACTTTGTTTCTGACATCAAAAAGGAATTTAGCTTGATCGCCAGGGCGCGCTCTTCTCGACCACTCCTGGATCTGTGGTTTGTTTGCCCTTAACCCCCTTGATATGGCGTCTTCAGCGATCTCCAGGGTTGAAAATGTTGAGACTCGTGATGGAGGCCTTCTGTAGCTGGCTGTCGCAGCGAGCCTTTGCCTTAGTTGCTGTTCCGTCAGCCCCACGTGACGCGCAATCGTATGACCGCCGCCAATAATGCCGTCTCGCGCTTCGTGCCGCGCCAGGGATATCCGCCCTGCCCTGACAGCTCCGACGCGCACGGCACCGGCGATAAGGGCGGGCCCCAAAGGCACCAGGATTTCGGCGGCCAAGCCAATATTTCGCGCTGTGCCTTGTGACGCGCCCAACAACTCCGCCGCACGGGCAGCGCCTTGATCTGTCAAGGACCGGATATCACGTCCGGTCCAAATCTGGCGAACTCCCGTCTGGCATTGGTCGGCAGCAGCGGCGCCAAGCACGCCCGCAAGAACTTTCGTCGAAAGCGTTGGTTCCGGAGCTATGGATAAGCCTATCGCTGCCGCGCCCTCCAAGGCGCAACCTAACATTCTTAGTCCGCCCATCAGGCGATTACTTAAGGATGTTCCTGCGTCTACGGTCTGGCCATCGAGTATGGCAGCCAATTGGATCGCTGAAACTGCGATCGTGAGTCCATCTTCCGTCAGGCCGTCGTCCGTGATCGGCGCCTCCGGCAGGATCGGGGGCGCAGACGGATCCTGTACCTCAGACATGACACCTCCGCACCACGGCTCACAACCACGGGTTCGGAGTCCAAGAATGGTGGCGAGCAATGCCGATGGCAATATCTATTTGTTGAAAAGATAATAACATGTTCGCAATTGGCGGTGCTTTGGATGTGTTCGACGCCCTGCAGTCCATGGTCGAGTTGGAAACGTGACCCATTTGCGACGCGTCGAGCAAGCCCCCCGACGGCGATGATGAGCGAACGGTTGGGTTTAAGGACGGTCGCCCCTATCAACAAATAGCAGTAGACCATGGGATGAGCCTCGCCGGTGGGGGTCGGAGTATCTCCCCCCCGTGCATCAGGCCAGGACCAGGGCGCCAAGGATCACGCGATGTCGGTGGACTGAATCCGCCGCACGCCGGCGGCCTCCATGGCCTCCCACGCGGCCGCGAGCGATCCGTTCAGGTCGATGGCGCGGCAGGCGTCCTCGATCACGGACACGGTCAGGCCGGCGTCGGCGGCATCCTGGGCCGTCCAGGCCACACAGAAGTCGGTGGCCAGCCCCACCACGTACACATCGGTCAGGTCGCGCTCTTTCAGATATCCGGCCAGTCCGGTCCGGGTTTCGCGGTCGGCTTCCATGAAGGCCGAATAGCTGTCGATCTCGGGGTGGAAGCCCTTGCGGATGACCAGTTGCGCGGCCGTGAGGTCCAGGCCCGGGGCCAGAGCGGCGTCCTCGGTCCCCTGCACGCAGTGATCCGGCCACAGCACCTGGGGGCCGTAGGACAGGTCGGTGGTCTCGAACGGGTCCTTGCCGGGATGACTGGAGGCGAAGGACGCATGACCCGGCGTATGCCAGTCCTGCGTCATCACCACATTCTGGAATCGGCCGGCCAGGGTGTTGATGAGGGGAATGATCTCGTCTCCCTGGGCAACCGGCAGCGTGCCGCCCGGCAGGAAGCAGGTCTGGACGTCCACCACCAGCAGCACCGCGTTGGCGCCAGGGGTGATGGAGCCTTGCGCCAGGGCGCGGAGGGGCCAGGACGACGCGCCGGCCAGCGTGCCGGCAGCGCCCACGGCGGCCAGACCGGAGAGGAAGGAACGACGGCTCTGCGCGGGGGGACGGGTCTGCATGGCGGGTCTCCGAATGGGGGCGGTCACGGAGGATCGATCATACGCCGTTCCGCGGGCTCCGCAATACGGATGATGGCCACCCATTAACACGCAAACGGAGAGCGGCGGGACAGGTCAAGGCCCGTCGCTGCCTTCATGAGGAACAGCCGTTCCCCTATCCAGGGGAGGAGGGTTGCGCGGGATAAGACCTCACGGGTCGGGCCTGTCGCCCATGACCGCGTCTTCGGCCGCGCTCAGGCGCAAGACCTCGGCATGGATACTGTTCACGACCGCATCGAGATTGCCGAGCACGTCATGGTTCCAGAACCGCAAGACCGTGAACCCTTGCCCCTTCAGCCATGCATCGCGTCTTTGGTCCCGCGCGGGTCTGACGGCGTGCTGTCCGCCGTCAACTTCCACGATCAACCGCACAGGGCGACAGGCAAAATCGGCGATGTAGGGACCGATCGGGTGTTGGCGCCGAAATCGAACGCCAAGCTGATCATGCCGAAGTCGGCGCCACAGGGCCTTTTCGGCGTCGGTCATCGCCTGCCGCAAGGCGCGGGCTCTTCTTATGGAAGTGACCGGCACCCTTCCGCGTCCTTTGCGGCATCAGCCACCCAGACCCCTCCCCCCTTCAGGGGGGAGGTTGGGAGGGGGGCATTGGTCCCGGCGCAAACGCGTGCGCGTTTCCGCATCAACCCCACCCCAACCCTCCCCTGTCCAGGGGAGGGGGCAGCGGTGCGCCGTCCTCACGAACACCCACTCGTCGCCCCGCAGGTGTCGCACTTCATGCAGGTGCCGTTGCGCACCAGGGTGAAGTTGCCGCACTCGCCGCAGCTATCGCCTTCATAGCCCTTCATGCGCGCCTCGCGGATGCGGGCCATGGTGGAGTCGCCCGACCCGCCGCCGGAGCCGCCCGCGGCGCTGCCGCCCGGCGCGTGGGCCATGGCCACGGTCTGGCCGACCGCGTGGCCGACCGCGTGGCCCACCGCGACGGCGGTCCCCCCGGCCTGAGCCCCCACCGCGCGGGCGGTGGTCTGGGCCTGCTGGGCCTGCCCGTGGCCGCGCCCGTGCAGGACGTAGAGGTTGGAGCGCACGTATCCGGCCGACACCTCGCGGGGCAGGGCGGGTTCCTCTTCCTCCTCGTCCCATTCCTCGGCGAAGTCGCCCTGATCGTTGCCGCTGCCCAGGGTGTCCACGCGCAGGTCATCCGGCACCACATGGGCCAGATCGTTGCGGCCCAGGTAGGAGATGGCGATCTCGCGGAACATGTAGTCCAGGATCGATGTGGTCATCTTGATGGCGCCGTTGCCCTCGACCATGCCGTTGGGCTCGAAGCGGGTGAAGGTGAAGGCCTCGACGAACTCTTCCAGCGGCACGCCGTACTGCAGGCCGATGGAAATCGCGATGGCGAAGTTGTTCATCAGCGACCGGAAGGCGGCCCCTTCCTTGTGCATGTCGATGAAGATTTCGCCCAGGCTGCCGTCCTCGTACTCGCCGGTGCGCAGATACACCTTGTGTCCGCCGATCACGGCCTTCTGGGTGTAGCCCTTGCGGCGGTCCGGCAGTCGGTGGCGCTGCAGGCGGTGCACCACGCGCTCGACCACCCGTTCGGCGACCACGGTGGTGCGCTCGGCGGCGGGCGCCTCGACCACGTCGTCGGCCAGCGCGCCGTCCTCGTCGTCCAGGATCTGGGCGTTGAGCGGCTGCGACAGCTTGGAGCCGTCGCGGTACAGCGCGTTCGCCTTCAGGCCCAGCTTCCACGATGTCCGGTAGGCCCGGTCGCAATCCTGGATGGACGCATCATTGGGCATGTTGATGGTCTTGGAGATGGCGCCCGAGATGAACGGCTGCGCCGCCGCCATCATCCTGATGTGCGCGTCCATCGACAGATAACGCTTGCCGATGCGGCCGCAGGCGTTGGCGCAGTCGAACACCGGCAGGTGCTCGTCCTTCAGGCCCGGCGCGCCCTCGACCGTCATGGCGCCGCACACGTGGGTGTTGGCGGCCTCCACGGCGGCGCGGGAGAAGCCCAGCGCGGCCAGCATGTCGAAGCCGGGGTCATTCATCTGCTCGGCCGACAGACCCAGCACGTGGGTGCAGAAGTCCTCGCCCAGGGTCCAGGCGTTGAAGGCGTAGCGGATGTCGAACGCGGTGCCGAGCGCGTCCTCCAGGCGGCGCAAGGCTTCGTCGTTGAAGCCCTTGGCGCGCAGCGCGGCGTGAGTCACCGCGCCCTCGCCCGCCGGCGCGCCCTCCAGGGTGCCGTGCCCGGTGGCGTAGCGGCCGATGCGCTCGATCTCCGGATCGGTGTAGCCCAGGGCGCGCAGCCCCTCGGGCACCATGCGGTTGATGATCTTGAAGTAGCCGCCGCCGGCCAGCTTCTTGTGCTTGACGATGGCGAAGTCGGGCTCGATGCCGGTGGTGTCGCAGTCCATCACCAGGCCGATGGTGCCCGTCGGCGCGATCACCGAGACCTGCGCGTTGCGGTAGCCGTGGGCCTGGCCCAGCTCCAGCGCGCGGTCCCAGGCGGCGGCGGCGGCCGTCACCAGATCCGGCTGCGGACAGTCGGCGTGGTCCAGCGGCACCGGGTTGACGGACAGGCCCTCGTAGCCGGTGGCCTCGCCCCGCGCCGCCCGGCGATGGTTGCGGATGACGCGCAGCATGGCGTCCGCGTTCTCATGGTGCTTGGCGAAGGCGCCCAGCTCCTCGGCCATCTCGGCGGAGGTGGCGTAGGAGACACCCGTCATCAGCGATGTGATCGCCCCGCACAGGGCGCGGCCGGCGTCGCTGTCATAGGGCAGGCCGCTGGCCATCAGCAGGCCGCCGACGTTGGCGTAGCCCAGGCCGAGGGTGCGGTAGTCGAACGAGCGTTCGGCGATCTCGCGGGCCGGGAACTGCGCCATCAGCACGGAGATTTCCAGCGCGATGGTCCACAGCCGGGTGGCGTGGGTGAAGCCGTCCACGTCGAAGGCGCCGTCGGCGCGACGGAACTGCATCAGGTTCAGGGACGCCAGATTGCACGCCGTGTCGTCGAGGAACATGTACTCCGAGCACGGGTTCGAGGCGTTGATGCGGCCGCCCTCGGGGCAGGTGTGCCACTCGTTGATCGTGGTGTCGAACTGCAGGCCCGGGTCCGCGCAGGACCACGCGGCCTCGCAGATGGAGTCCCACAGGTCGCGCGCCTTCATCGTCCGGGCGGTCTTGCCGGACAGGCGGTGTTTCAGGGCCCAGTCGCCGTCGCGCTCGACCTCTTCCAGGAAGTCGTTGGTCACGCGCACGGTGTTGTTGGAGTTCTGGCCGGCCACGGTCTGATAGGCCGCCGAATCCCAGTCGGTGTCATAGGTCTCGAAGTCGATGCTGGCCCAGCCCTGGCGCGCATACTGGATGGCGCGTTGGATCGAGTTTTCCGGCACCAGCGCCTTGCGGGCGGCGACCACGGCCGTCTTGAGCGCCTTGTTGATCTTGGGGTCCAGACGGTCGGGGGCATCGGCGGCGCCGTCCCACTGGCGGCAGGCGGCCAGGATGGCGTTCAGGTGCAGCGACAGCGTCTTGGAGCCGGTCACGAGCGCCGCGACCTTCTGCTCCTCCTTCACCTTCCACTGAATGAAGGTCTCGATGTCCGGGTGGTCCACGTCGCAGATCACCATCTTGGCGGCGCGCCGCGTGGTGCCGCCCGACTTGATGGCGCCGGCGGCGCGGTCGCCGATCTTCAGGAAGCTCATCAGGCCGGAGGAGCGGCCGCCGCCGGACAGGGGCTCGCCCTCGGCGCGCAGCGACGAGAAGTTGGTGCCGGTGCCGGAGCCGTACTTGAACAGGCGCGCCTCGCGGACCCACAGGTCCATGATGCCGCCCTCGTTCACCAGATCGTCGCTGACGGACTGGATGAAGCAGGCGTGCGGCTGCGGATGCTCATAGGCGCTGTTGGACGCGACCATCTCGCCGGTCTTGTAGTCCACGTAGAAATGCCCCTGCGACGGGCCGTCGATGCCGTAGGCCCAATGAAGGCCGGTGTTGAACCACTGCGGGCTGTTCGGCGCGCCCATCTGGGTGCACAGCATGTGGCGCATTTCGTCGAAGTAGGCGCGGGCGTCGGTCTCCGAATCGAAGTAGCCGCCCTTCCAGCCCCAATAGGTCCAGGTGCCGGCCAGCCGGTCGAACACCTGCCGGGCGCTGGTCTCGCTTCCGGTGCGCTCGGTCTCTGGCAGGGCCGCCATCGCCTCGGTGTCCGCCTCGTGCCGCCACAGCCACGCCGGCACATCGTCCTCGCGCACGGGGGTGAGCGCCTTGGGCACGCCGGCCTTGCGGAAGTACTTCTGGGCCAGCACATCGCAGGCCACCTGCGACCACGCGGCCGGGACCTCGATATCCGCCTGCCGGAACACGATCGAGCCGTCCGGATTGCGGATCTCGCTCGCCGTATGCCGGAAGGCGATGGCGCTGTAGGGGTCCTGGCCCTCGGTCGTGAAATGGCGGTCGATGCGCATGGCTCGCGTTCCCCTGTTGTCGTGGCCGGCGCGGCGGCCCGCGTGGCTGAATGAGCGGCGTCTGGCGGCGCGACCGGGTCCCGTGCATCGCGCAGGATGCGGCCCGGTCCGGCAGGCTCTCCGACGGGGTGACATGCAAGTGTCACACAGGATATTGTGTCCCCGTCGGCCAGTGACCCCAACAGTATGCGGAGCCCTGGCCAAAGGCAATAGATATTGTATCCACAGGGGTGTGGATAACTAGATATGGTGCATGTGCGAAAGAAACGGCATCCGCGCCGCGCCGGCGAACAGGCCGGGGCGGGGCGAGTCGGGCAGCGCCGGACAGGGGGGCGCGATCCACGCCCAGGCCAGAACGGTACACTCTTAACGGTATGGATTCAACGTTTTAGGGCAGTTTCTTAAGATGCGCCCCGTCCCCTCCGGCGTCCCGCTTCAAGCCTGACCCCCTCCCGGACTCCCCGACCCCTGGCCTCGGACCCAGGCGGCATGCCATAGGAAGCGCCGCCCCCGTCCCCTGATCCGGTCCCGCCATGCCCGCCGCCACGCCCCGCCTGTATGTCGCCATCACGCCCCACGGCTATGGGCACCTGTCCATGACGGGTGCGGTTCTGGATGCGCTGCGGGCGCGCCGCCCCGACGTCGCCGTGACCGTGGAAACCACCCTGCCCGACTCGGTGGTGCGGGCCCGCGTGCCGGCCGACGCGACCCTGGTGGCCGAGACCGAGGACTTCGGGCTGGTCATGCGGGACGCCACCATCTTCGACGCGGCCGCCAGCGCGGCCCGGTACCGCGCGCTTCATGCCGACTGGGACGGCGTGGTGGACCGGGCGGCGCGGCGGATGGCCGCGCAGGCCCCCGACGCGGTGCTCAGCAACGTGGGATACGTGGCCCTGGCGGCGGCGGCGCGGTTGGGGATCCCGGCGGTGGCGCTCGGCCCCTTCACCTGGGCGCACATCGTCCGCGCCCACTGCGCCCTGGGTCCCGACGCCCCCGTCCTCCTGGAGACCATGACCCGCGCCTATGCGAGTGCCCGCGCGGTGCTGGCCGCCACGCCGGGCCTGCCCCTGGACGACCTGCCCAATGCGCGGCCCATCGGCCCGGTGGGACAGCCGGTCCCGGCCCGCCCGGATGCCCTGCGCCGCGAGCTGGGCGTGGGACCGGAGACGCGGCTGGCCGTCGTCACGTTCGGCGGCGTGGCGTCCGGGATCAGCCTGGAGTCCTGGCCCCGGGAGTCGGGCTGGCTCTGGCTGGTGCGCGGCGGCGTCGCGCCGGACCACCCCGACGCCCGCGACATGGCGGCCCTGCCGCACTGGTCGTTCCCGGAGATCGTCGCCGCCAGCGATGCCGTGGTGACCAAGCTGGGCTACGGCATGGCGATGGAATGCGGCCTGAATCAGCGGCCCACGGTGTATTGGCCGCGCGCGGACGGCTGGATCGAGGAACCATACCTGCGCGACTGGCTGGCCCGGCACGCCCCGCTGGCGGCGGTGCCGCCCGAGCGCCTGCGGACCGGCGTCATCCTGGAGGATCTTGAGGCCGTCACCCGCCGACCGCCGCCAGGGCCGCCGCCGCGCGCGACGGGGGCCGACGAGGCGGCGGCGGTCCTGGACGACATCCTGTCCGGCGGGTGATCCACAGTTCAGGTGGCCTGCGAAGCGCCGCACCTCCCCTGGCAAGGTTCGACGGTTCACACATCTCAACGCTTGGCACGGGACAGTATTGTGCCGGACGGGGCTTGCAGCCCCGTCTGGACCGTTTTTCTTGCGAAAGGATTGAACTGGGTCCGGGCGGGAGTGCAACTCCCGCCCGGCAACGGTCAGGGCATGCCGTCCGGAACGCGGTGCGGGCGGGCGCGCCTAGCCCTCGGCGCGGCGGATGGCGAGCACGGCGTTCAGCCCCCCGAACGCGAAGCTGTTCGAGACCACCGTGCGCACATCCATGGCGCGGCCGGTGCCGGTCACCACGTCCAGCGGGCATTCGGGGTCCAGCTCGGTCAGGTTCAGGGTCGGCGGCACGAAGCCGTCCTGCGCCGCCACGATGGCCGCCACCAGTTCCAGCCCGCCGGCGGCCCCCAGACCATGGCCGTGGAACGACTTGGTGGACGAGACCGCCAGGCGGTCCGCCGCGTCGCCGAACACGGCGCGGATCACCTTGGCCTCGGTGGCGTCGTTGGCGGTGGTCGCGGTGCCGTGGGCGTTGATGTGGTCCACGTCGGCGGCCGTCAGGCCGGCGTCGTCCAGGCAGGCCTGGACGGCGCGCGAGGCGCCCTCGACCGACGGGAACGTGATGTCCCCCGCGTCGGCGGACATGCCGAAGCCGATCATCTCGGCCAGGATGGGCGCCCCCCGCGCCACCGCGTCGTCCCAGCGTTCCAGCACGAACACGCCGGCCCCCTCGCCGACCACCATGCCGGTGCGGTCCTTGCTGAACGGGCGGCAGGTGTCGCGGGAGACCACGCGCAGCGCCTCCCACGCCTTCAGGTTGCCGAAGTTCACCAGGGCGTCCGTGCCGCCCACCACGGCGCGGTCGGCGACGCCGCCGCGCACCATGTGGAAGCCCAGGCCGATGGCGTGGTTGGCGGTGGCGCACGCGCTGGTCACGGCGAACGACGGGCCGGTGATGCCGTGGGCCATGGTCACCTGGCTGCACGCGGCGTTGCCCATGTAGCGCGGCACGGTGAACGGGTTCACCCGGTGCTTACCGTCGCGGTAGAGGCGAACGAAGCCCTCCTGCAGGGTGGCGATGCCGGCCCCGCCGGTGCCGATGATGCAGGCCGTGCGCTGGCCCATCGCCGGGTCGGCGCGGAAGTCCAGGCCGGCCATGCCGATGGCCTCGTCGGCGGCGGCCATGGCGAACTGCGAGAACGGGTCCAGCAGCGCCAGCCGGTCCCTGCCGAAGCGGGCCTCGGCATCGAAGTCCCGCACCTGCCCCACCACGGTGATGCCCTTGGGCACCTCGTCCAGGCCCTGGGCCGGGGCGAGGCCGCCGGTGGTGTCGTGCAGGGCGCGACGGAAGGTTTCGATGTCGTTTCCGATGGCGGAGACGACACCCATGCCGGTGATGGCGACGCGGGTCATGCGGCGGGGATCCCGTGGAAGAGGAGACGAACGACGAGCCGGCGGCGGGGCCGGCTCACTGCTGCTTGGCGATCTCGGCCGCGACGGCGTCGATGATGTCGCCCAGCGTTTCGAAGTCCGCGTCCATGGTGTTGGCGTTGTAGGGGACTTCGATATCGAACTCCTCCTCGACCGCGAACACGATTTCCACGAAGTCGAGCGACGAAATTTCCAGGTCGCTGATGCGGGCCTCGCGGCTCAGCCGGTCGTGCGTCAGCTCCGTCTTGTCCACGACGATGTCGAAGATCTTCTGTTCCAGATCACTCATGGTCCTGATCCGCCTCGTTTCCGGCTCTTGATTGCGCCCCTGGTCTCACCCGTGCGACGGCCCGCCGTCCCGGCGCAGGGCCTTCATGTCGGCCTTCAGCGCCTTGACGTCGCGGAACAGCCCCTTCAGGCGCCCCGTCAGCATGTAGGCCTCGAAGGCCCGTTCCCGCTCCACCGCGGGGGTGCCGTAGTACACGGCGCGCCCCTTCAGCGAGTTGCCCACGCCGCTGCCGGCGGCCACCACGGCGTCGTCGCCGATGGTGACGTGGTCGGCGACACCGACCCGTCCGGCCAGCACCACCCGGTCGCCGATGACGGCGCTGCCGGCGATGCCCACCTGACCGCAGATCATGCAGTGGGACCCCACCTGGACGTTATGCCCGATCAGCACGAGGTCGTCGATCTTCGTGTGGTCACCGACGCGGGTATCGCTGAGCGTGCCCCGGTCCAGACAGGCGTTGGCGCCGATCTCCACGTGGTCGCCCAGGGTGACGGCGGCCAGCGAGTGGATGCGGACGAGGCCGGTGTTGGTGGCCTCGACCCGGCCGCTTTCCTTGGCGCTCTCGACGCTGCCCTTCTCGGGCGTGACGAAGCTGAAGCCGTCGGCGGCCAGACTGGCGTTGTGGTGGAGGATAACGTCGGACCCGATGGTGCAGCCCGATCCGATGCGCACCCCGGCATGGAGCAGCCCGCGAGGGCCGATCCTGACCCCGGCGCCGATGGTGACGTGGGCGCCGATCACGGTGCCCTCGCCGATCTCCGCGCCGGCCGCGATGACCGCGAAGGGACCGACGGCGACATCCGCGCCCAACACCGCGCCGTCCTCGATCACGGCGGTGGGGTGGATCCCCGGACCCACCGGCGGCGGTCCGGCGAAGGCGGCCGTCAGCCCGGCCATGGCGAGCCGGGGTCGGCCCACGGCCAGGACGGCGTCTACCGCGCCCTCGGGCACCCGGTCCACGGCGTCGGCGGCCACCACCGCCACCCGCGCCCGGCAGTCGGCCAGCAGCGGCAGCAGGTCCGGGTCCATCGCCACGGCGATATCGTCGGCGGCGCGGGCCTCGCGGGGGTGGCAGGGGCGCACGGCGGGTCGGGTGCCGTCCCCGTGCAGGGTGGCGTTCAGAAGGGCGGCCAGTTCGGCGGCGGTCATCAATACGATCCGGATGGCAAGACAGGTGGGGGAATGCGGAGGAAACCATAGAGACTCGCGCGGCGGAGGGCAACGCCGGTCGAGACTTGGGCAGGGCAACGGGTTCAGGTTAACATGACGGCCTGTTCCGAGCTGTCGGAGCGGGCCTCTCGAGATCCCTGGTCTCGCTTCGCTCACTCGGGATGACGCACTGAAATTATAGGATGTCATCCTGAAGCCGCGAAGCGGCTGAAGGATCTCGAGCGCAGGTCTCCCACCCCCTGCAAAGACCTGGAAGAGCGATCCCGTTAACCTGAGCCCGCCGCCCTGGAGACTTGGGCAGGGCTCCGAACCCAAATGACAGGGGTGTCATGGTTCGTGCCCCATCACGAGATCCTTCGCGCCCTTCGGACGCTCAGGATGACAAACACCACTCATGGTGCATCATCCTGAGGGAGCTCCCGCGACCATCGGTCCGATGGTCGCGCTGCTTTGCGGCGACGCGACGCGTCGCCGGGGGCGACCGAAGGACCTCGCGAGGCGGGTTAAACCCCATCCGTGTCACAGAACGGTCATCCGGAGTCGGAGCCCTGGGGACTTGGGTCACGCACCGGAAGCGATTGAGCCCGAGGGGCCAATGGCCCTACACTCCCGGCGCCGTTTCGGCGCCCTGCCTTCCCGCATGACTGGATTGGACCCATGACGCTTCTGGCCATCGGCATTCTGCTCTTTCTGCTGACGCACCTCATCCCCACCATGCCCGTGCTGCGGAATCGCATCGCGAACGGCATGGGAGCAATGACCTACAAGGCCGTGTTCTCGCTGGTCTCGGTGGCCGGCGTGGCGCTCATCATCTACGGCTTCGGTCAGGCGCCGCACGTGCCGGGCTACGACATGCCGGCCTGGGGCGTCTATCTGCCGCTGATCGCCATGCCGCTGTCGTTCATCCTGGTGATCGCCGCCTACGTGCCGTGCAACATCAAGCGGGTGACGCGCCACCCGATGACCCTCGGCATTCTGCTGTGGGCGGGCTCGCATCTGGTGGCGAGTCCCTATGCCGCCTCCGGCCTGCTGTTCGGCAGCTTCGCCCTGTATGCGGCGTTCAATCTGGTCGGGCAGGTGGCCCGCCCGCAGCCGACGCGCCCCGATCCGCAGCCCCGCGCGCGGGACTACACCGTGGTGGCGATCGGCCTGGGCGTGACGGTGGTCATGATCCTGGCGCACCACATCCTGTTCGGCGTCAGCGCCATGCCCTACGTCTTCGGCGAGGCGGGTCAGGTGACCCTGCCGAACTGATCCCGGACGCGGGGGCGGGTGAGTTTGACTCACCCGCCCAACGGCACCGGCCCGCGCCACCAACGGTCATCGTCAGATGCCGGTGGGATCACCAGACCGTGAAGGCCCCATCCATGGGGAAGGCCGCGCCCGTGGTGGTGTCGGCCGCCTCGCTGGCCAGGAACACGGCCAGTTCGCCCAGTTGCTCCGGCGTCACGAACCGCTCGGTCGGCTGACGCTCGCCCAGCAGCTTGCGGGTGGCGTCGTCCATGGGCATGCCCTCGGCCTCGGCGCGGGCCTCGATCTGCTTGACCACCAGCGGCGTCTTGACCCAGCCCGGGCAGATGGCGTTGGCCGTGATGTGCTGCTTGGCGTTTTCCAGCGCCGTGACCTTGGTCAGCCCCACCAGACCGTGCTTGGCGGCGATGTAGGCCGCCTTGAACGGACTGCCCACCAGCCCGTGGGCCGAGGCGATGTTGATGATCCGGCCCCAGTCGCGCTGCTGCATCCCGGGCAGGGCGGCGCGCGTGGTGTGGAAGCAGGCCGACAGGTTGATGGCGATCACCGCGTCCCACTTCTCGGGCGGGAAGTCCTCGATGCGGTCGGTGTGCTGGATGCCGGCGTTGTTGACCAGGATGTCCACCTTGCCGAGCGCCTCCTCGGCCTTTTTCACCAGACCGACGGCCTCGTCCGGGTTGGACAGGTCGGCGTGAAGGAACACGGCGCGCACACCGAAATCGCTCTCCAGACCGGCGCGGAGGGCCTCGATCTCGTCGGCGTCGCCGAATCCGTTCATCACGATATCGGCGCCGTTCTTCGCCATGGCGCGGGCGATGCCCAGGCCGATGCCGCTGGTGGAGCCGGTGACCAGGGCGGTCTTGCCGTTCAGCATGGGGAGGGTCCTCCGTATCCGGTTAGTGGTCCGCCCCAGAGTTGGCCCCTTCCGCCCGCGATCCGCAAGGGGCGTGTGGCGCAGCCGCTCGCCCGAGGCGGGGGCATCCCCTGCCTTTGGCGGCTTGCGCCTGCGGCGCGAAGCCGCCCTACGGCGCGCTAGACGCCGACCCGAGGTCCGCGCCCGCTAGCCCGCGCCGCAGGCGGCCGCGAGATCCCGCAGCCCGGACAGAATGGTGTCCGCGTCCACCTGGGATTCGGGCGTGGTGATCTCCAATGTCACCGAGGGTTCTACCTTCTGGTATCCGCCGGCCGGTCCATTTTCGGCGAAGAGCCGAAACATGTTGCCGGCAATCATGCTCAGTCTTTGCGCATCGTAGCGCATCTGGGGCACATGCCCGGAAAACTCGTTGAAGGTGGCCGTGTGGCCGCGTTTCATCTGGAACCGGGCCCCTCCGTACCCGGAGGTGACGGAGTCCAGGTTCGCCAGATCGACGGTGATGATGGTGTTCAGGTTGCGGGTCAGGTCCTGGCTGTTGGCGCTGAAGCGGCCGATGAAGAGTCGGCATTGGTCCGAAAGGAACTCCGAGTCCACAACGATCGGAAGGCCGTTCGGCGGGGAATACACCGACCGCAGGGCGTTTTGCAGGGTCAGATAGATGTCGTCGCGGGACAGGGCCGGCGACGGTTCTGTGGTCGCGGACCCGCGCCCGAATGCGTCATCGTAACAGGCAAGACGAGCGATATCGTTTTCGATCGACCTGCAGTCTTCCTGCGCATGGGCCGCACCGACCAGACCACCCCAGACAAGCACCGAGACCAAGAGGATCCGCATGGGCCATCCTTTCGTGCAGGTGATGGATCGGGAAAGAGACCTGAGACTTGAAGTCAAGTGGAACCCGATTCCATTTGCCCGTCAACGGTCTTCCGCTCAAGGGTCAGGGCAACGAACGCAGGTGATCATGACGGCGCGTTCCGCGCCGTCAGAGCACGCCTTTCGAGATCCCTCGTCTCGCTTCGCTCGCTCGGGATGACGAAATAAAATTATTGGATGTCATCCTGAGGGAGCCCCCGCGACCATCGTTCCGATGGTCGCACGCCTTTGCGGCGACGCGACGCGTCGCCGGGGGCGACCGAAGGACCTCGTGAGGCGGGGTCGACCCCATCAGTGTCACAGAACGGCAATCCGGGTTCGGAGCCCTGCGCTCAGGGGTCGGCCCGGAGCCCGCAGGGTGGCCTCCGCCTCAGGACGCGGCGGCGACCGGCGGCAGCAGCACCTCGCGCTTGCCGGTGGCGTTGGCGCGGCTGACCATGCCGTCCTTTTCCATGCGCTCGATGATGCGGGCGGCGCGGTTGTAGCCGATCTGCAGGTGCCGCTGCACGAAGCTGGTGGAGGCCTTGCGCTCGCGCGCCACCAGGTCCACGGCCTTGTCGAACAGCGGATCCGCGGCGGCGGCCGCGCTGGCCCCGGCGTCGGCGCCTTCGTCCTCCTCGTCGTCCACGGTGACGGACTCGATGTAGGCCGGGGCGGCCAGCCCGCGCAGATGATCGCAGACGCGCTCCACCTCCTCGTCAGAGACGAACGGCCCGTGCACGCGGGTGATGCGCCCGCCGGCGGCCATGTAGAGCATGTCGCCCTGGCCGAGAAGCTGCTCGGCGCCCTGTTCGCCCAGCACGGTGCGGCTGTCGATCTTGCTGGTCACCTGGAAGCTGATGCGGGTGGGGAAGTTGGCCTTGATGGTGCCGGTGATGACGTCCACCGACGGCCGCTGCGTGGCCATGATGAGGTGCAGGCCGGCGGCGCGCGCCATCTGGGCCAGACGCTGGATGGCGGATTCCACGTCCTTGCCGGCGACCAGCATCAGGTCGGCCATCTCGTCCACCACGATCACGATGTGCGGCAGCGGCTGCAGGTCCATCTCCTGTTGCTCGTAGACCGGCTCGCCGGTCTCCGGGTCGAACCCGGTCTGCACCGTGCGGGTGACGGGGCCGCCGTCGGCCAGCGCCTTTTCGACCTTCTGATTGAAGCCGTGGATGTTGCGCACGCCGAGCTGGCTCATGGCGCGGTAGCGGTTCTCCATCTCCTTGACCGCCCACTTCAGCGCCACCACGGCCTTGCCCGGGTCGGTGACCACCGGGGTCAGCAGGTGCGGAATGTCGTCGTAGGCCGACAGCTCCAGCATCTTGGGGTCGATCAGGATCAGGCGGCAGCGCTCCGGCGGCAGGCGGTACAGCAGCGACAGGATCATGGCGTTGACCGCCACCGACTTGCCCGAGCCCGTGGTGCCCGCGATCAGCATGTGCGGCATGCGCGCCAGATCCACGAAGATGGGGCCGCCGCCGATGTCCCGGCCCAGGGCCAGGGTCAGGGTCAGGTCGCCGCCGGCGAAGGCCTCGGCGGCCAGCATCTCGCGCAGGTTCACGCCCTGGCGGCGGGCGTTGGGCAGTTCGATGCCGATGACGCTCTTGCCCGGGATGACCGCGATGCGCACCGACACCGCGCTCATGGCGCGGGCGATGTCGTCGGCCAGCCCGATGACGCGGGCGGTCTTGATGCCGGGGGCGGGCTCCAGCTCGTACAGGGTCACGACCGGGCCGGGGCGAACGCGCACGATCTCGCCCTTGATGCCGAAGTCGCCCAGCACGCCCTCCAGCAGGCGGGCGTTGTTGGCCAGGGCCTCTTCGTTGATGCGGCGCTGCTGGTCGGTGGTGCGCGGCGGCGTGAGCAGGTCCAGCGGCGGCAGCACGGCGGCCGTGCCGTCGGCGTCCGGGAACAGGGTGCCTTGCCGGGCGCGCAGGGTCTCGCGGGCGACCTGGGCGGGCGGCAGCTTGGCCGGGGCCTCGACCACGGCGCGGCGGGTGGCGCGCGCGGCGCGCGGGGCGGCGGGGGCCTCGGCCGCGGGCTCCGCCTCGGGCGTGTCGGCGGCCGGGCCGAATCCGGGCTCCACGCGCTCGATCGGGGCGAGGCGGCGGCTCAGGCGGTCGGCGCCGTGCACCGCACGGACAAGGCCGCCCGCCAGGATCAGGCCGACCGCGCGGGTCTGGCGCACGGTCGCGGTCAGGCCCTGGCGCAGCGCCTGCGCATGGCGCCAGCGCAGCCCCAGGCCGACGACCACCAGCCAGCCGGCCAGCACGCCGGCCACCGCCCCGGGCACCAGATCCCAGGCGCCCCGGGGCGCAATGGCCGCCAGCAGGTGCAGGCTCCAGGCATCGAGGATGGTCCCCGTCACGCCGCCCGGGCCGGCCGAGGCGGGCCACGCGGCGGCGGGCGTCAGCGCGGTCAGCGCGAGCGCGACCAGGGGCAGCGCCGCCAGCACGGCCAGCGGCGGCCCGGCGCGCGGGCGCAGCGGCTCGCCGTGCATCAGACGCAGGCTCAGCACGCCCAGGGCCAGGGGCGGCAGCAGGCCGGCCAGCCCCAGCGTCTGCCACACCAGGTCGGCCAGCAGGGCCCCCGGCACCCCCATCATGTTGAGCGGCTGCGCGGCGGTGGCCACGTTCCAGGAGGGATCGGCCCCGTGATAGGTCAGCAGCGCGGCCAGCAGCGCCCCGGTCACGAACAGCCCCGCGAGCCCCGCCGACCGCCGCGTCAGACGCGCCAGACCCATCGCGGCATCGGGGGGCAGAAAGGGCATCCGCTGCACGGCGGCGGTGCTCCGGCTCATCGCTGACTCCCCGCGTCTGCCGGCCCCGCCGGTCCGGCGTCCTTGTCATGAACCAAGCGGCGGACGCATCCGACCCGTCCGCCAAACTGGATCCGCCCGCATCCCCACCCGGTCACGGACGTCAACGGACACTGTCGCATGCCGTTGGAACAAAATCTATGTGTGGCAGGTGTTTACAAGGCGCTATTTTATCTATGTATGAAGGATAGCCAGGATACCCGCCCCAAGCAAGAGGGGAATTGCCACGTCGGCGCCCGGCCGCGCTTGGACGGCCGCGCCATCCCCGCTATGGTGGCCGGCCACGGATGTCAACGGTCGTCGTCCGATGCCGTTGGCTTGAACCTTCGGCGGCGCCGGCCCGCTCCCCCACCCGGCCACCCATAGGATACTGGCGTTGGGTGGCCGGGTGGGGGAGAGGGCCGGCCACGGACGTCAACGGGCATCGCCCGATGCCGTTGAGACATGACACAACGCAAGGGAGGGGGCATGGACCCGGCGATTCTGGACCGGATGGAGGTGGTCGAGGGCGACATCACCGCCGAGACGACCGATGCCATCGTGAATGCCGCCAACGAGACCCTGCTGGGCGGGGGCGGCGTGGACGGCGCCATTCACCGCGCCGCCGGACCGGAACTGCTGGAGGCCTGCCGCGCGCTCGGCGGCTGCATGCCGGGCCACGCCAAAGTCACCGGCGGGTTCGAGCTGGCGGCCCGCTGGGTGGTGCATACCGTCGGCCCGGTGTACGACGCCCTGGACCCGGACGACGCCGACCGGCTGCTGGGGGCCTGCTACGTCAATTCTCTCCGCGCCGCCGCCGAGGCGGGCGCGCGCTCCGTGGCCTTTCCGGCGATCTCCACCGGCGCCTACGGCTATCCGCAGGACCGGGCCGCCCGGGTCGCGATCCTGTCCGTGGCCCGCGCGCTGGAGACGGATGACCGCATCGAGCGGGTCCGCTTCGTCTGCTTCGATCCGGAGTCCGCCCACTGGCTCCGATCCGCCTGGGAGGCGCTGCACACCCTGTCGTCCTGACCGGAGTTCGCCCGGCGCGCCCGGTCTCTCCCCCTGTGTTCCCCGCCAGAAAGGCAAGGCGTCCGACCGATGATCAATACCCTGCTGCCGATTGGCCTGGCCTTCATCATGCTGTCCATCGGCCTCGGGCTGCGCGTGGCCGACTTTACCCGTGTCTTCCGCCAGCCGCTGGCGCTGGGCGCGGGGCTGGCCAACCAGCTCGTGCTGCTGCCGCTGGTGGCGGCGGGGCTGGTCGCCGTCTACAGCGGCGAGCCCGTGTTCGCGCTCGGCATCATGGCGCTGGCCGCCTGCCCGGGCGGCATCACGTCGAACCTGCTGACCGTGCTGGGCGGCGGCACGGCGGCGCTGTCGATCTCCATGACGGCGATCTCCAGTCTGGTGGGTATCGTCAGCGTGCCCCTGATCCTGGGGCTGAGCCAGGGCCTGCTGCTGGGCGAGGCCGAGGCGGTTCACGTCCCCCTGGGCCAGATCCTGGGTGGGGTGTTCGGGGTGACCGGGGTGCCGATCGCCCTGGGCATGCTGCTGAACCGCGTCGCCCCGCGCTTCAGCGAGGCCGTGCGGCCCGCCGCGCGGGGGCTCGCCACGGGCATTTTCGCCCTGATCGTCATCGGGGCCTTCGTCGGCCAGCGCGAAACCATGGCGGCCCATGTCGCGGACCTGGGCCCCTATGTGCTGGCGCTGAACCTGGGCACCATGGCGCTGGGCCTGCTGACGGCGCGGCTGCTGCGGCTGGATCTGGCGGATACGGTGGCGATCTCCATGGAAGCGGGCCTGCAGAACGTGGCCCTGGCGATCTTCATCGCCACCACCCTGCTGGGCCTGCCGGAAATGGTGGTGCCCGCGATCCTGTACGCGCTGATGATGAACCTGTCGGCGGCCGCCCTGATCGCCTGGGCCCGCGCCCGCGCGCGCCAGACGGCGGCCCGCACGGCCGGGTGATCGTCCCGGCGCGCGGCCTGGAGACCGTCACGATGGACCACGTCACCGGGGGCTGTCTGTGCGGCGCGGTCCGGCTCACGGCCGTCGGCCCGCCGAACAGCGTCGGCCTGTGTCACTGCCTGGACTGCCGTAAGCACCACGGGGCGCTGTTCTACGCCGCCGCGATGTACCCGCCGGACGCGGTGACCATCGAGGGCGAGACGCGCGACTACAACGGGCGGTGCTTCTGCCCGATCTGCGGGTCGTCGGTCTTCGCCCACGGCGGCGGCGAAATCGAGGTGCACCTGGGCGCCCTGGACGCGCCCGACCCGTTCAAGGCGACCTACGAACTGTGGACCATCCGCCGCGAATCCTGGCTGCCGCCGTTTCCGCTCGCGCAGCGTTTCGACCGGGATCGGGAGCCCGAGGACTGAGCCCGGCCGATGATTGGTTGTGACTCGGCCGACCCGGGGCCACTGCGGAGAACTGGTACCGGAGAGTCGTTGTTTTTTCGCCGCAGCGCCCCTTCGGGGCGCGCGGCTCCGCGGCTTCGCCGCGCCGGCGCGGTCGCGCCGGCCGGCCGACACAAAGATCAACCTTTGTGTCGGCCGGTGTGACGCTCACGGGCACGGATACGCCGCGCTGTCGGGCACGCAGACGACGGCGGTGGCCAGACGGTCGATGGCGGCGCGCTGCTGCTCGGCCGTGAGCGCGGGGCCCTGGTCCGGGTCGAAGGGGTCCGTGCGCCAGGCGCGCTGCACCAGATAGACGCCCTCCACCCCGCGCATGGCCTTGAAGAACGCGGTCTCGCCCAGCCCGGAGTCGCGGTTGGTGCCGCAGGCCAGGGTCCAGAAGCCGGTGTCCAGCCCGTTGGTCTCGCCGGTCTGAAGCCCGCCGCCCCGCACCGCGTCGCAGGCGGCCTCGTAGCGCGCGCGGGCACGCGCATGCAGGGCCTCCAGCGCGGGCGGCTCGGGCGTCTTGAGGACCTGCACGGTGACCATGTCGCGCCAGTCCGCGCCGCTCTGGTCCGGCGGCACCAGATGCACCACCCCGCTGCGGGGGCGGTCATCGCGGAACACCTCGACCCAGCCCGGCGGCGGGTCGAAATCCAGGGTCTCGCGCCCGCCGGCCGGCAGCGGCTCCGCCGTCGGCGAGTCCATCGTCTGGGCAAACGCCAGCGACCGCCCCGGCATGGTCTCCGGGGCGGCCAACAGGGCGCAGGTCAGGGCGAGCAGGCGGACGGGGCGCATGAGCGGGCGCCGGTCCGGCGGCGGACGCCGCCCGGCCTACTTGATGCCGAAGCCGGCGAAGCGCTTGTTGAACTTCGCCACCTGGCCGCCGGTATCAACCAGGCGCTGCACGCCGGTCCAGGCCGGGTGGCTCTTCGGGTCGATGTCCAGCTTGATGCTGCCGCCGTGGTAGGTCGAGCGGGTGGTGAACTCGGTCCCGTCGGTCATCACGACGGTCAGTTCCTTGTATTCGGGATGGATATCGGCTTTCATGGTGCGGTCTCCTGCGCGAGAAGGCGCTCTTATATCGACCCGGCCGGCCCGGTGCAAGGGCCGGGGCGGTCGCGTGTTCGCCGCCCCCGAAACAGTCGGTTCCGCGCCCGTGTCGATCACGATTTGTGTGCGGCGTCGTTGTTGCGGCGGGCGGACCATCCTATAGTTCAGATGGGTGGGGGCTTCAGCACCGTCGGACCGCCAGGGCGCGTCCGGACGGTCGGCCACCGGATGGCGGACCCATGACGACACACACGCGATTCAGGCGGCGTTTCAGGCCCGTTTCCTCGGGAGCGGCGCTCGCGACTCTTTTGGTGGCGCTGGCCGTGGCCCTGCCGGCGCGGGCCGAGGAGTCGGCCCCGGATCCGGCGCTTTCGGGCGGCCTGCGGCTGGTCACCGGCTTCGACTCGGGCACGGCCACCGAACCCGGAGCGGTCCGGGCGCCCTGCCTGGGACTCGGCGCCGGCGAAAGCCCGCTGATCGGCTGCCTCAGTCGGGGCGGCGGGCTGGACCGCGCCACCGACTCCGCCCCCCGTCATGCCCCCCGTCCTGCCTTGGGCCTGAGCTTCGGCCATGAGGGCTGGCTGAGCCTGGGCGCCGGTCTCGCCATCGAGGCGGACCCCCGCCCCGCCGGCAGCGGACTGGGTGTGTCCAGCGCCACCCTCAGGTCCGGCACCGGGACCTATCTGGGCACCGAGCGCATCGTCGGCAGCCTGTCCGCCTTCGTCGATCTGAACGCGGCCACGGGCCTGCGGATCAAGGGCCTGCGGCCGTATCTGGGCGCCGATGTCTCGGTGGGTCACGTGAACACGCCCGCCAGCCTGCGCCGCGACGAGGCCGGCCGCGCCGTCGCCGTGAGCCCCATGAGCGGCACCGGGATGACCTGGGGGGCCACCGCCGGATCGGATGTGACCCTGGGCGGCGGGCTCAGCCTGGGCTTCGCCTATCGCTACACCGGCCAGCAGGCCAACGGCCCGCTGGACCACGGCGCGGCCCTGGGCCTGGGCGCCGCCGGCGGCGGGGCCTCGGGAGACGAGGCGTCCACCGGCGACCACGGCATGGCCATCGGCCTGCGCCTGCAGTTCTGATCCGCAGCCCGCCCGAACTGAAGCGACCGCATGAGACCAAAACGTAAAAGCGGGTGCATGGTTGGGCTGCTGGTCGTGATCCTGCTGGGGATCGTCGCGGCCATCTGGCCGGAGATGGTGCTGCTGGGGTTCGCTCTCGGCCCGCTGGGCATGGCGTGGTTTGCCGCCTGGGGCCTGCTGCCGGTCATCGCCTTCTATGTGGCCATCATCCTCGCGGGGGCTCTGGTGTCGTGGCCGCTCGGCCGCTTGCGCTGGGGGATCGGGGTGCTGGCGGCGCTGGCGGTCGCCTTCGGCGTGCCGTGGTCCGCCAACCAGCAGACGGACCGCGCGGTCGCGGCCTGGACGGCCGGCGATGTCCGCCCTGGTGAGCCGGTGGCGGTGGATGGACCCGTTCTGGTGCGGCTGGCGCCGGTTTTCACCCAGGGACGCAAGCATCCCTGCGGGCCGCTGTGCCAGCGCCTGCTGTACAGCGGCGCGGCGCCGCGTGTCCTGATGCTGCCGCCGGACCGGGAGGACGAGACCGCGCCCGGCTTCTTCATCGAGCGGCGCGAGGCCTGTCCGCCGGTGCCCGGCGCGCTGCCCGCCGTGGCGGCGCGCATCGCGGCCGGGGACTGCCTGGTCGAGGCTCCTACCCCGGTGGATCGGGCGACCCTGGTCTATGAGCGGACGCGGGTGTTCGACCACGACGACGACTGGCGGTCCTGGCCCTGGGCGCAGGCCATCCGCCTGAAGCGCATCGAGATCCGACGCGGCCTCGAGCCTGAGGCGGAGCGCCTGTACCGCCGCACCGCCGTCATCGCCAAACGGCTGAGCACGCCCTTCATGATCCACTTTGGCGGCACAAGCCTGCCCGAAGGCCTCGCCGTGATCCGCCGTGAAACCGCCAATGACACCTTCGACGAAGAGGATGGCTTCCAACGCCCGGACGAACAGGTCTTCGGCGACGCGGTCCGGCTGTCCGCGCCCGAGCCCATGGACCTCAGGGCCACGATCCGCGCCGGCCTGCCCCGGCCTGGGCCGGACAAGACCCACGCCCACGTCCTGATGAACGAGTTTCTGGACTCCCTGTGGCCCGCCGACGCGCCGGCCACGGACGACGATCTCGCCCTGATCGAACTGGCGGTCAACGACGACCGCATGGACAATTTCATGGGTCTGTCGGAGGTCATCCACATGCGCGACCAAGTGCCGCCGTCGCTGGTGCGGGCCATGGCCGACCGGCTGGTGCGGACCCCCGGCGTGGACTATGTGACGCCCCAGATCGCCGACGCCTTCGTGGCCCTGCCGCCGGGCGAAGCGGAGGGGGCGCGCGACCGACTGGAAACCATCGCCCGCGATCCGATGGCCTATCCAAAGGCGGGCCGGGCGCTGTCCCGGCTGGCGGACAGCGGCCCGACGGTCCTTCCGCTGCTGCTGGATGTGCTGGCCGTGGCGCGCGAGGTGCGGGACCGGCCGGTGGAGAGGGTGACGGTCGCGCGCAGCCTGGAGCTCAAGGTTGCGGCCGAAGCGGAACGCGGCGCCATCCTGGCGTTCTGCCGCCTGGGACCCGTCGCGCGACCGGCGGTGGAGGATGTGCTGTGGGCGATGCTGGAGGCGCGTCTCGCCGAGCCCGTCGTCCATCACAACATCGACGCGGCCATTGATGCCCTGCTGTCCATGGGGATCGACCCGGCCGCCCTGGAGGCGCGTTTCGGCGCGTCAGACCGATGGCGGACGGTGAGCGGACGCATTTGGTCCTTCGAGAAAGACCGGCGGGTCGGCCGGCCCTTCTGCGGGCGCGTTCTGCCGCCACCGGAGACAGCCGGGCCGGGCGATCCGTAACCCGGCGCCCGGCGCGGATTATCCCGGCGTCGCGGCCAGGGCCGTGGCCTGGGCCGCGCACAGGTCGGTGATGCCCGCCCGCGCCAGCTCCATCAGCGCCATGAACTCGGCCTGGGCGAAGGGCGTGGTCTCGGCCGTGCCCTGGATCTCCACGATGCCGCCCGAGTCGGTCATCACGAAGTTGGCGTCCGCCTGGGCCCCCGAATCCTCCACATAGTCCAGGTCCAGCACCGGCGTGCCGTCCACCAGACCGCAGGAGATCGCCGCCACCTGGCCGATCAGCGGGATGGTCGAGATCAGGCCGCGCGCCTGCACCCGGCGGAAGGCCAGCGCCAGCGCGACGAAGCCGCCGGTGATGGCGGCGGTGCGGGTGCCGCCGTCGGCCTGGATCACGTCGCAGTCCACGCGCACCTGGACTTCGCCCAGCGCCTCCAGGTCCGTGACCGCGCGCAGGCTGCGTCCGATCAGGCGCTGGATCTCCTGGGTGCGGCCGGACTGCTTGCCGCGCGCGGCCTCGCGGTCGGTGCGGGTGTTGGTGGAGCGCGGCAGCATGCCGTATTCCGCCGTCACCCAGCCCTTGCCGGTGTTGCGCAGCCACGGCGGCACCCGCTCCTCGACGGAGGCGGTGCACAGCACGTGGGTGTCGCCGAAGCGGGCCAGACAGGCGCCCTCGGCGTGCTTGTTGATGCCCACGGTCTCCAGGGTGATGGGGCGGAGCTGGTCGGGGCGGCGGCCTGAGGGTCTCATGGTGGGCGGTGGTCCTTGTCACTGATGGGGGGCGACGCGATGCGGCGGAGGCCCAGACCCGGACGTGTCCGAGTCAGGGCCGAACACAAAAAAACGCGCCGCGCACCCTAGCCCTCTTCGCGCGCCGGCGAAACCGCCCGCGCCGTGAAAATGGCCTCTGCCGCGGTCGTGGGA
Source organism: Roseospira navarrensis (assembly GCF_009601025.1). Lineage (GTDB taxonomy): Bacteria > Pseudomonadota > Alphaproteobacteria > Rhodospirillales > Rhodospirillaceae > Rhodospira > Rhodospira navarrensis. The sequence goes on from NZ_WIVE01000039.1 coordinate 28,297, forward strand.
CTCCCCAGGGCACGGGCGCGCAACCACATGCTCTAGGCGATCAGGCGCCGAACGGGCACACAGACAGGGGATCACCGCGCATGGGGCTGCTGAACCGGGGCCGGGCGGGCCCGTTCGGGGCACGGGGCCGGGACGACGCCGCACCGCTGGCCGAGCGCGGCGAGCGGCTGGCGAGCGGTCTGCCGCCGCTGCTGGTGGAGGCCATGCACGTCGCCGCCACCGTGGCGCAGGGCCTGCACGGCCGCCGTCGCGCGGGCACGGGCGAGACCTTCTGGCAGTACCGCCGCTACGAGGCCGGCGACCGCCCCCAGTCCATCGACTGGCGGCGCTCCGCCCGGGCCGACCCGGTGTTCGTGCGTGAACTGGAGTGGGAGGCCGCCCAGACCGTCTGGATGTGGGCCGACGCCTCCGGCTCCATGGACTACGCCAGCGCGAAAACCCTGCCGACAAAGGGTGCGCGCGCGGCGCTGCTGACCCTGGCCCTGGCCGTGATCCTGGATCGGGGCGGCGAACGCTTCGCCCTGCTGGACGCCGACCCGCACCGCCTGCAGCCGCCCGGCAGCGCCCGGCTGGCCCTGCGCCGGCTGGCGGACGCCCTGGAACGCCCGCCGGCGTTGGACGGCTTTCCGCCCGGAAACACCCTGCCGCGCCACGGTCACGTCGTGCTGTTCGGCGACTTTCTGGTCCCGCTGGAGGAGACCGCCGCCCTGGTGCGCGGGCTGGTGGACCGGGGTGCGAAGGGGGTGCTGGTGCAGATCCTGGACCCGGTGGAAGAAGCCTTTCCGTTCCAGGGCCGCATCCGCTTCTCGGGCCTGGAGGCGGAAGGCACCCTGCTGCTGGACCGCGCCGAGGACCTGCGCGCCGCCTATGTGGAGCGCCTGCGCGACCATCGCGCCGGTCTGGAGGCGCTGGTCCGCTCCGCCGACTGGCGCCTGTTGACCCATCACACCGACCAGCCGCCGACGGCGGTCCTGATGACCCTCTATCAGACGCTCGCGGGCGGCCGCCTGCCGCGCGCGTGGTAGCCCACGCCCCCCATCCGCCCCCGTAGGGAGACCACCGCCCCATGCTCAGCCTCGGCCCGCTCGCCCTGACCGCGCCCTGGGTGCTGCTCGCCGCCGCCGCCCTGCCGGCCCTGTGGTGGCTGATGCGGGCCACGCCGCCCGCGCCGCGCCGCCTGGACTTCCCCGCCGTGCGCCTGCTGTTCGGGCTGCGGGCGGATCAGCACGTCTCCGTGAAAACGCCGTGGTGGCTGATCCTGATGCGGATGGTGCTGGCGCTGCTGGTGATCCTGGGCCTGAGCGGTCCCCTGCTGTACCCGGACGCCGCCACCCGGGGCGACGGTCCGCTGGTCCTGGTGGTGGACGACACCTGGGCCGCCGCGCCCACCTGGGACGAGCGGCGGGCCGTGCTGCTGGACCTGACCACGCGGGCCGGGCGCGAGGGCCGGCCGGTCATGTTGGTCCCCACCGCCGCCGTCGCGCCGGGCGCCGCGCCCGCGCCGCCGTCCCTGCTGTCCGCCGAGGATGCGGCCACGGCCCTGCGCACCCTGGAGCCGCGCCCCTGGGACAAGGACCTTGAGGCCGCGCTCTCCCGTCTGGATGGCGTGCTGCCCGATGACGGCGGCGCGGTCTGGATTCATGACGGGCTGCAGGCCCCCGGCACCGACACCCTGGCCGAGCGGCTGCAGCGCCTGGGCCGCCTGGAGATGCGCCGCGCCGGTCCCGGCGACGGCCCCCTGATGCTGCGCCCGCCCGAAGCGGCGGCGGCCGTGCTGGCGGTGACCGTGGCCCGACCGGCGGCGGAGTCCGGCCTTTCCGAACGCACGGTCACGGTCCGGGCGCTGGACGGCGAAGGACGGGTCGCGGCGGCCGCGCCCGTCACTCTGCCCCGGGGCGAGACCGCCCGGCGGGTCGAGCTGGACATCCCGGCCGAACTGGCGCCCGATCTGGTGCGTCTGGACGTGGCCGATCACGCCGGGGCGGGCGCGGTGGTGCTGCTGGACGACCGCTGGCGCCGCCGCCCGGTCGGGCTGGTGTCGGAGGCCCCGGGCGCGCGCGCCCCCGTGCCCCTGCTGGACGAGACGCACTACATCCGTCAGGCGCTGGCCCCGGTCTCCGACCTGCGCGAGGGCGGGCCCGGCGACCTGCTGCAACGCGATCTCTCCGTGCTGCTGATGACCGACGGCGCCCGCCCGGACGATGCGGCGGTGCGCGCCCTGGTCGCCTGGGTGGAGCGCGGCGGCACGCTGGTCCGCTTCGCCGGGCCGCGCCTGGAGCCGCTGGATCCCGCGCTGATGCCGGTGCGGCTGCGTCCGGGTGAGCGCGCCATGGGCGGGTCGCTGTCCTGGAGCGACCCGGCCCGCCTCGCGCCGTTTCCCGACGACGGCCCGTTCGCCGGCCTGACCCCGCCCGCCGATGTCACGGTCAGCCGCCAGGTGCTGGCGGAGCCCGCGCCGGACCTGTCCGCCCGCACCTGGGCGCGGCTGTCCGACGGCACGCCGCTGGTCACGGGCGCGCCGCTGGGCCAGGGCCGGGTGGTGCTGGTGCACGTGACCGCCGATCCGCGCTGGTCCTCGCTGGCGCTGTCCGGGCTGTTCGTGGACATGCTCCAGCGTCTGGTGGAGGGCAGCCGGGGCGTGGTCGGCGCCGAGGGTGCGGCGGCCGAGGGCACGGCTGTCGCCGCCGGGCTGCCGCCCCGGCAGATGCTGGACGGGCTGGGACGCCTGGGCGATCCGGCCCCGGGCACCCGGCCGCTGCCGCCGGCGCTGCTGGAGTCGCCGGTGGTGGACCCGGCCCATCCGCCCGGCCTGTACGGGTCGGACGGCCAGTGGCGCGCCTACAACCTGGGGGCCGCGCTGGGCACGCCCCGTCTGCTCGCGGGCCTGCCCGGCGGGGTGGTGGACGCCGGCCTGGACACCGTGGCGGCCGAGCGCGACCTCAAGCCCCTGCTGCTGACCGCCGCCCTGGTGCTGGCGCTGATCGACCTGATCGTGGGCCTCGCCCTGCGCGGGCTGCTCTCGCCCGAGGGCTGGCGCCCGCGCCCGGGGCGGCGTGCGACGGGGGCGGGCGCGCTGGGGGGCGTGCTGCTGGCGGGCGGACTCGTGCTGCTCACGCCCGGCCCGGCCGCCGCCCAGGATACGCCCATGGACCCGATGGCGCTGGCCGCCGCGCTGGAAACCCGCCTCGCCTGGGTCGAGACCGGCGATCCCGAGGTGGATCGCATCTCGGCCGCCGGCCTGTCGGCACTGACCCGCATCCTCGCGCGACGCACCTCGGCGGAACTGGCCGAGCCCATGGCCGTGGACCTGCGCCGCGATCCGCTGGTGGTGTTCCCGCTGCTCTATTGGCCGGTGACCGCCGGCCAGCCCCCGGTGACGGCGGCCGAGCGGCGGCGGCTCAACACCTATCTGCGCCGGGGCGGCATGATCCTGCTGGATGTGCGCGAGGGCGGCGACCCGGGGCGCACGCTGGAGGGCGTGGATGTGCCCGCCCTGCGTCCGCTGCCCGAGGACCACGTGCTGACCCGCAGCTTCTATCTTCTGGACCGCTTCCCCGGCCGCACGGACGGCGACACGGTGTGGGTCGAGGCCGACCCGGTGACGCACGACAACGTGTCGTCGGTGGTCGTGGGCTATCACGACTGGGCCGGGGCCTGGGCCACGGACGAGGCCGGCCGCGCCCTGTTCGCCACGGTGCCCGGCGGCAACCGACAGCGGGAGATGGCGTACCGCTTCGGCGTGAACCTGGTGCTGTATGCCCTGACCGGGAACTACAAGGGCGATCAGGTCCACCTGCCCGCCATCATGGAGCGCCTGACGAATTGAATGCCTAATTCTCTCCGACCGTTGTCCTGACTCGTCAGGACAACGGCCATACGCCGCTTCGCGGCGCCGGTGCAGTCGCACCGGCCGCCCGGCCCATGGCGTGACTTCATGGGCCGGGCGGGTTGACGGATCGGCGATGACCCGGACCTGTCCCGCGCGTCGCCCTCCCTCGCGGCATCGGGCGAGTCGGTTCGGGCCCCCGCGCCACAGTGGACAAAAAGGTGGGAGATCGGGCCGGAACGCCTTGACGGGGCATCAGGAAAAGGGGTCAATGACCCATCGGCTCCCGCAAGGACGCGTCGATGGTCGCCCCTGTTCGCCTTTATGTCGCCGTCAGCCTCGACGGATTCCTGGCCACGCCCGACGGTAGTGTGGAATGGCTCGCGCCGTTCGACGACCAGGATTTCGGCTACGCCTCGTTCTTTGAACGCGTCGGCCTGCTCATCATGGGCCGGGTGTCCTACGAACAGACGCTGGCCTTCGGCGACTGGCCCTATCAGGGCAAGCCCTGCTACGTCGTCACCAGCACCCCCATGGGCGAGGCCAGGCCGGACGGCGTGGCCCCCTGGACCGGCGATGTGGGCGGGCTGATCCGCCGGGCGCGCGGCCACGACACCGGCGACACCTGGGTGGTGGGCGGGGCCTCCACCATCGGGCTGTTCCTGCGGCACGCGGCGGTGGACCAGATCGACATGTTCGTCATGCCCATCTGGCTGGGGCGCGGGCTGCCGCTGTTCCCGGCCGCGCCGCCGCGCCTGAGCCCGTCCCTGGTGCGGGCCCAGAAGCACGCCAGCGGCGTGGTTCAACTGACCTACCGGACCCGAAAGCCCCTGATGGCGGGCATGGAAATCGAGTGATCCGAGCCGCCGCGGCGAAGCCGCGGAGCCGCGCGCCCTGGGTCGGAAGACCCGACTTTATCGCCGATCAGGATAAGGACCCCTCGCCATGGATTTCGTCCTGACCAGCGGCGATCAGGCCGTGTTCAATCCCGGGTTCGCGCCGGCCATCGTGGTCGCCCCGGCCGGCGTGCTGACCGGCAGCGGCAGCGCGACCGTGTCCGGCCTGCCGGTCTGCGTGCAGGGCGACGAGGTCAGCGTGGTGGTCACCGCCGCCTATACCACGCCCACGTTTCCCCAGCCGGGGGCGGGCATCCTGACCATCACGGGGCTTGCGCCCGATCAGGTCGCCACGATGTCCACGTCCGGGGGCCGGCCCGTTCTATTGAAGGGCAGCACGTTCCAGGCCCGGATGCAGGTGGTCGCGCCGGCGTCCAACCCGTCTTCAGTGGATACGGTGCCGGTCTATTCGGGCGCCGGGACGTTCATCACGAGTAACACCGTCACCCGCGCGGGGTGACAGCGTGTCGTGTGGAGAGCGTCTCCGCATTTTCCGCGTCATCCTGAGCCGCCGGAGGCGGCGAAGGATCTCGGGAAGCGGGGTGACGCGGACGGGCACCATGTCCGTGCCCGAGGTCCTTCGCGCCCGTCGGGCGCTCAGGATGACGATCCGGTTTTTCGGCCGCCCTCACTCAAACGTGATCGCGTCGAACAACTGCACCAGGATGGCCAGGTGCGGCTCCATCTTCACCTTGACCACGTGGTCCAGGTGCCGGGCGCCCCCCAGGGCGAGCGCGGGCTGGAACGCGAACATCTCGTCGGCGGCCAGCGGCCCCGCCCGCAGCACGGCCTGGGCCGCCAGATCGCCATCCAGCGCATCCGCCAGATAGGGCAGATCCAGCAGCAGGTCCAGGAAGTCATCCGGCTCCGCCACCAGATCGACAAAGCGCCCGTAGTGGACGTTGAGCTGTCCGGTGCTGTCCGCGTCGTGGGCCACCAGCAGGTCCCCGAACGCCGAGCGCGCGAACACCAGCGGCCGGGTGTCCGGATCGGCGCACAGATCGGGCAGCCATTCGTCCATCGCCTCGGTGTAATCATCCGGGTTCACCAGCCACAGGCGCCCGTCCGCATAGGCCGCCCACCCCGACTCCCGCCATTCCTCGATGAGGGCGGCGGGCAGGCGCGCGGCGTAGCGCTCGCACACGGCCGGATCGGCCGGACGGGCGGCGGTCGGGGGACCGAAGCGGTCGCGGAACCGGGCAAGGCCGGGCATGGTCTGGGGCTCCTGGGTGATGGGGTCGGGTGGGCTTGTGGGACCGCCGTGCGGATCATCCCGCCTTCAGCTTGACGTTCATATTGGTTTTCGGGTCGCCGTTCTGTTTCAGGAATTGATCCGTGTCCTTGTCGAGTATCCCCACGCGGGTCCGCCATTGCGATCCGATGGAGCTGTTGATGCGCTTCAGCCCCATGCGCTTGATGGCGTCGGGGGAGCCGCCGGCCACCTGATCGGGGTCGTGCAGCGCCACGTTCTCCTTCATGAACTTCGCCGTCCTTTGCTCGGCCAGCTTCAGGGCCTCGTCGGGGATCTGATCGGCCGGGATCCCCTGGGCCTTCAACTCCTTCTTGGCGGCCTTCAGTTCCTCGCCGAGCATCTTCTTCTCGAACTGCTCACGGAACTTGCGTTGTTCCGTGGCCGAGCTTGAGTCACGCCCACCATTATCGAAATCTTTCCGGTTCTTTTTCCAGTCCTCAACCAGAATCGCGTTGATCCCGGCCTCCTGGTCGCGGAGCTGGCGATGGTACTCGTCCTGATACCACGCGCTCTTGTGGCTCTTGTCCAGGAACCGGACGACCGACACGGGCATCGGGCTGACCAGCTTGACCTTCGTCTTGCGTTCGACATGGGTGCCCGGGCTGAGCGCCACCTCCAGGTCGATGTCGTTGTCCCGGGCCACGGCCTCGGCCGTCTTGTCCTGGATGGTGATCCGGATCGTGCCCTTCTTGAGTTGCGGCTGATACTTCGCCTTGAGCGAGGCGGCCAGTTGCCGCGTCTCGGCCAGCGCCTTGGCCGGATCCTCCTGACGGGACGGTTTTTCAAGAGCCTCGACCAGCTTGCGCCGCACGACGGTGGGGCTGAGCTTCTTGTCCTTGCCCTTCCCCTTCCCTTTCTTCTTGCGCAGCTTTTTCAGCAGCTTGTCGGCCAGCGCCTTGAAGCGGCGGAACAGGGCCGTGATCGCCTTCGTCGCCGGCTTGCGGATGGCCTTGAAAATCTTCTGGATCTTGCGGATGGCCCCGGCGATCCCGACCAGCGCGCCGACGAAGCCCAGCACCAGCGGCAACAGGCGGATCAGCACCCCGTTGATGGCCGAGGCCAGCGCCGCCACCTGGCCGTCGAACACCGCCTTGGCCATGCTGGCGATGGTGCCGACCAGCTCGGCGATCTGGGCGGCGTTGTCGCGCAGCCACAGGACCACATCCACGATGGTGGCGACGATGGTGACGACGGTTCCGACCCCGCCGCTGACCAGCCCCGAGACGATCCCCAGCACCTTCTTGATGCCCGCGACCACCAGGCTTTCGGCCAGCGCCTTGCCGATGCCGCCCATCACCTCGTCCTTCATGCGGGCGAACTCGCCCTGAAGGTACTTGAACAGGCCGGACGGGCCCTCGGCCGAGAGAATGTCGAAGATGGCCTTGATCTTCTCGGCCCCGGCCATGCCCTTTTCGATGGCGGCGACCACGGTGCGGCCGAAGACCTTGCGGGCGATGGTCTTGATGTTGGCCACGCCCAGCCCGACCAGATCGAGCAGGAATCCGATCAGGCCCTTGGCGTCGAAGGACGTGGGGACCTGAATACCGCCCGATCCCAGATTGCCGGTCAGCCAGGAGACGACGCCGTTCTTGATGTTCTCGCCGATGTTCTCCATGAACATCGTGAAGCCCTGGACGACGCCGGCCCCCAGATTGCGCAGGAACTTGCCCGGATCGTGGATGATCTTGCGGGCAGCCCCACCGACCACCGCCGAGAGTTGGGCGATCCAGCCGACCACCGCGTCCTTGACCGCGGTGTAGACGTCGGCGGCCTTCTCCAGCAGGTTCTTGTGGGCCTCGCGGATGCGCTGCTCGGCGGCCTGGGCGGCTTCCAGCGCCTTCACGTAGCGCTGGGCGAGGCCCTTGACGAGTGCGCCCTGCTTCTGGTCGATGGTGCTTTCAAGGCTGCGGAACTTGTCGTTGAGCTGTTCGGACTGCTGCTGCTTGAAGTCCTCCAGCTCGCTACCCAGGCCGTCGATGAAGGCCTGGACCTCGGTCTTGCCCGTCTCGACCAGTTTGCGGGCGTCGGCAAGGCCGGTCTCGACGATCTTGGCCACGTCCTCGATGACCAGCCGCATATCGGCGATGAAGACCTTGCGGCCGGCCTCGTAGAAGTCCTTCTGTTCCTTGGGCGGCGGGTCGAACAGCCAGTCCGCGAGGGTCTCCAGCCAGCTCTTCTTGTGACGCTTGGCCTCGGCGTCCATGTCCCGCTCGAACTTCTTGACGGCGGCGTTGGCGCCGGTGTCGAAGGCGGTGTTGACGTCCGTTTCCAGCTTGGTCAGGCGGGTCGTGACCTTGGTCTGCGTGGCCTTGAACAGGGTGTCGATCTTGGCGGATGCGGCGTCGCGCTTGGCCTGGTTCTCGTCCTTGGTCTGAAGCTGGGTGTCGCCGACGGCGCCGAAGCTGGCGTCCCGGTCCGCGAACAGGCCCGTCACACCCTCCCGGCCCTTGGCCGAGGCCCCGGCGCGGGATTTGGCCAGGATGTCCTTTTCCTCGGTCCGGAACTGCTGCGGCGAGGCGGCGGCGGACTCCTCGACCGAATCTTGCATGGACGCCGCGCTCTTCAATTCCGGATCGTCATGCTTGTCCATGAAGTCCCGGGTAACGCACGCCTCCTTGAGGATGTTCTGCGTGCGCACCGTGTCGGCCCGCATGTCGATCTCGGAGTCCGTCCGCTGCGGCGGCATGGCGCGGTCGGCGCGCACGCTGCCCGGCTCCGGTCCCGGCGGCTCGATGGTCAGGGTCCCGGGCTGGCGCGGGGACTGGCCGGGGCCGGGATCGGCCTCCGCCGCCTCCGCCAACGGCCCCTGGCTCTTCTCCTGGGCCGTGCCCACCTCGGTGGTCACCGCCGACTTGACGCCCGCCGCCTTGCCCTGTTTGGCCCACTTCAGGAAGGCATCCATGGTCGCCGGGGCGGTCTTGGCCACCTCGTCCAGCACCTTCTGAACGAACGCCTGCTTGTCGAACGCCGGCGGGTTCTGCGCCTGGGCGTCCATGGTGCCGACCTGATCGGTCTGGCCGTGCAGGCGGTTTTCAGCCTCCGTGACCTCGGCGGCGGCGTTGGCGACGGCGGACTTGTCCGCGCCGTCGCCATGGCGGGCCTGATCGGCGGCCCGGTTTTTCACCCGGCCCTTGGCCTGGCGGAAGGCGGGGTCCTCGGCGGGCGACGCGGGCGAGGGCGCGACCTCCACCTCGGGCACGGGATCGGGCGGCGGGCAGTCCTCGTCCTGGCGCTGGATCCGGTCGCCCTGGGGCCGCAGCGCGTCCCGGCGCTGTTGCAGCAAGTGCGAGAGTTCGTGGGCGAGCAGCCGCAGGCCGCCGCCCGCCTGCGGATCGGTGTCGTTGTCCTGGCGCAAGACGATGTGCTCGCCGCGCGTGAAGGCCCGCGCCCGGAGCGCCCGCGCGAGCTGGTGGGCGCGGGCGTCGTCGTGGAGGCGCACCCGGCCCAGATCGGCGCCCAGGCGCTGTTCCATGAACCGCCGGACGGGGTGCGCCAGCGGACGCCCGCCACCGCCGGTGACGGCCGCCACCTCGCGGGCAAGGCCGGGGGCGAGAGTCCCCCCCGCGCCGCCCGCCTCGGCCTTGCGCTGCACATCGGCGGGCGCGTCGGGTTCGGGCTCGTCGGGCACGGCCTCGGTGCCCGGGGCCTCGTCGATGGGCGGGCGAACCTGCTGAGGGTCGTCGCTGCCCGCCCGGGCGCCTGAGGCCGCATCGGCGCCGGTATCCTGATCCGCCTGGGCCTCGGCGGCCCCGGCATCCACGGCGGCGAGGGCCTCGCTCTCCACCGGCGGGGTCGGGGAAGGCGCGGACGCGCGCACGGGCGGATCCGCGCCCAGCATTCCCCCGGCGGCCTCGCGGTCGGTGGCGGGTCGGGTGCCGGCCTCGGTGGGGGCGGGCGGCGGCGGCGCGACGGCCGGGTCCTCGGCATAGGCGGCACCCGTGGGCAGGGTGAGCGCAAGGCGGGCCTCGTCCAGCGGCGGCAAAGACGGATCGGGCGCGCCGCCCCCAGGCACCCGCTGACGGCGGGCGAACAGGGTCTGCTCGGGCGCGACCCGATGCAGGCTCCACGCCGTTTCCTGGGTCGCGCCGGTCCGGCGCGCCTCCAGCACGAGGCGGTATTCGGGCGTCTCGATGGTCCGGCGCAGGGCGGCGGCCGTCGCCGCGTCCTCGTCGAACACCGCCAGTTCGGCCGCCTGCCGCCCGTCCAGCAGGGTGCGGCGCAGAAGCTCCGTGACGATGGTCAGGATCGCGGGGGGTGCCGCCTCCGGCCCATCCAGACCGAAGCGGGCCAGCAGGGCGTCGAGCGACGGGCGGTCCTGAAGGCCCCGCGCGGCCGCCGTGGCGGTGGCCGCGTGCGTCTCGATCTCCCGCTGGACGCGGTGCAGCCCGCCCTTCTGTTGCAACACGTGGGTGAGTTCGTGGGCGATCAGACGCCGCCCGGCCTCCCCGCCCGGCTGGAACTGCCCGGGGCCGAACACGATGTGCGGGCCGACGGTGAACGCCCGCGCGCGGACGGCGGAGGCCAGCGCGTGCGCCTTCGGCCCGGTGTGGACGCGCACGGACCCGAAGTCGCGACCGAAGCGGGGTTCGAAGAACGAGCGCAGCGGGTCGGGCAGCGGCGCGCCGCCGGAGCGACGCAGCACACCCAGGTCGGACTCGAACCGGCGCGAGACCCGGGCGCGGCGGTGCGTCCGGGCCTGGGTCTGGAGGGGCTCTTCTTCCTCCTCGGCCTCGCGCTGGAGCGGGGCGGTCTGGGCGGCCTCTTCCTCTTCCTGGCGCTGGAGCGGGGCGGTCTGGGCGGCCTCTTCCTCTTCCTCCTGACGCTGGAGCGGGGCGGTCTGGGCC
>NZ_WIVE01000003.1 GCF_009601025.1 Roseospira navarrensis
CCCGTGCAATCCTGGCATGCATCGCCGGACTTATCTCGCCCAAACAACCAGCATGCATATCTAACGCAAACTGAGCCTTTCGTTTAGAACCAATGGCCTGACCACGCCGATCGGCGCCGACCACCACGCCGCTCCACACGTCCCGACACGGGGCGCCCGTCCGGGGCCGCATGGCGGTGCCGTGACGGCGGGCTAGGTCCCGTCCACGAGATCGCCCAGCGCCCGCCGTTCCTCCTCTGGATCGAGGAACGGTCCCGCGCGCAGGTTCTCGATGGACAAGGTGATCGGATCGGCGGCCTCACCGCTCGCGGGCCGGTATGCGGACGCCCCGGCGTCCGCCGCGTCCTCGTGCCACGTGACCAGCCGCCAGTCGGTCTGGTGGCGCGGCGTGCAGGCCAGGCCGTGTCGGACGGAGCCGGTCCCGATCACCTCGAACTCGCGGCACAGCCGGTGGTCTGCCGTGCGGAAGCTTTGCAGCACCATGGCGGTGCCGTCGCCCGTCGGGACCCCGGCGTAGCTGGGCTGCTCGGAGAGCATCTCCCGGATTTCCGGCCCCGGCTGCGCCATGCGGCGGTCGTCCCTGTCCTGCACGACAACGCCGACGGTCGCGGCGACGCACAGGGCCAGCCCGGCGGCGGCCGCCATCGGCTTCCAGGTCACGCGGGGATAGGCCCGCCGCCGGCGCCGGTCCGATGCAAGGTCGATCACGCCGCCACCGTCCCTGTCCCGCTGCGCAGGGCGGCGCAGCGCCTCGACAAGGTGTTCCGGAACCGTCTCGGACAGCACCGGTTCGAAAGCCCGGCGCGCCAACTCTCCCGCTTCCACCAGCAGCCGGAGACGGCGCGCGGCCTCGGGGTCCGCGCACAGCCGGGCCTCGACCGCTGCCGCCTCCCGCTCGCCCAGTTCACCGTCGGCATAGGCGACCAGGGTTTCGTCTTTCAGGTCTGTGGGGTCGTCGCGACCGGTCGGTACCTTCATCGGTCCAAGCCCTTCTGCTGCGTCAGTTCGGAGCCGAGGGCATCGGCAAGGGCGCCGCGTGCCCGTGCCAGCCGGCTCATCACTGTTCCTATCGGAATCTCGAGGATGCCTGCGGCCTCGCGGTAGCTGCATCCCTCGATGCAGACCAGCGCGAGAACGGCCCGTTGGTCGTCCGGCAGCGCGGCGATCAGCCGCCGCACGCGGTCCAACTCCAGGCGACCCATGGCCGTCGCCTCGCCGTCGTCGCCGGCGACTTCGCCGGCGTCGTCAAGGGACGCGGATGCGGGTCGCACCCGCTCGGCCCGGCACCGGTCGATCCAGACCGTCTGAACGATCCGGAACATCCAGGAGTCAAGGCGCGTGTCGGGCCGCCACTGGTGCAGCCGTCCGAGAGCGCGTTCGCAGGCCGCCTGGACCAAATCGTCCGCCTGGTCCTGGGACCGGGACAGGGCGAGCGCGAAGCGGCGCAGGCGCGGCAACAGGCTGACCAGTTGCTCCCGCACCGCGCTGTCGTCTGAACAGCCTTCGTCCCGCACGTTCGAGGCCCTCCCGGCGTTTCTTCTGACGGACCGACAACGGACCGACCGACCGCCCTATTCCCGGCCCGTGAGGATTTTTCGCACGCGGGCGGCGTCCGGCGTGCGGACGTCGAAATTCTCTGTCGCGTGATCGTGGCGACCGATACTGTTGACGCATTCCAAACGCCGGAGGTGTTTATGCCCGAAGTCCCGGTCTATGACGACCCCACGGCTTCGTCCGCCGAACGCCCGCGGTCCCTGTGCCTCCTGCGCCTGAGCGGCGTCAGCGCGTTGACACTGGCCCTCGTGCTGAGTGCGCCGTCATGGACCAATGATATCTCTGCGCCCGTCTCGTTCGCGCCCCCGCCGGCCCAGGCCGATGATGACGGCGGAGATGACGGCGGGGATAACGGCGGGGATGACGGCGGTGGGGATGACGGTGGTGGGGACAGCGACAGTGGCGGCGGGGACAGCGACAGCGGCGGCGGCGGGGACAGCGACAGCGGCGGCGGCGGGGACAGCGACAGCGGCGGCGGCGGGGACAGCGACGGCGGTGGCGGTGGCGGTGGCGGTGGCGGTGGCGGTGGCGGTGGCGGTGGCGGTGGCGGGGATAGTGACGGATTCGGTGGCAGCGTCGGCGATGACGACCGCGATGACGATGATCGCGATGACGATGATCGCGGCGATGACGACCGCGGCGATGACGACCGCGACGGCGATGACGACCGCGACGACGATGATCGCGACGACGATGATCGCGACGAGACCGAGGAAGACGCGCGAGAGGACGAGGAGGAGGACGGGCTCTTTTCCGGCCTGTTCGGCTTCCTGGGCGGCGATGATTCGGACTCGCCCACTGTCACCGACATCCTCGCCCTCAACGCGTCTCCGGCCCTTGTGGACGCCGCGGACGGAGTCGGACTGGCCCGCCGCACCGTCACCCGGTACGACAACCTCGGATTTTCCGTCACGCGCTTCGCGGTGCGAGGAACGACCCCGGAGACGGCCCTGGGGCGCCTCGCCAACCAGGGCTTCGGCGGCATCGCGCGCAACCAGACCTATCGGCTTGCCGACCGCGGCTGCGTCTCGGCGGCCTGCGTCCCCCACCGACTGGTCGGCTGGGCGACGATCGGCGGTGGCACCTGTGGTCCCGGGGTCCGGATCGGCATGATCGACACCGCCATCAACCCCGAGACCGACGCGCTGAGGACGCAGGACATCCGTGTGCGCAGCTTCATCGGCGAGGACCATCACGGCGCGCCGCCGGACCATGGCACGGCGGTCGCGGGGCTCCTGGTCGGTGCCGCCGGTGGATCGACGCCCGGGTTGATGCCCCGGGCCAGCCTGTCGGTGGCAGAGGTCTTCTTCCTGGACGAAAGCGGCGCGCCGGCAGCTATGGCCACGACGATCCTTGATGCCCTGGACTGGCTGGCGGGCGAGGATCCGTCCGTCATCAACATGAGCCTCGCCGGCCCCGCGAACCCGTTGCTGGCCCAGGCGATCCGGTCCCTGTCGTCGCGGGACATCCTGGTCGTGGCCGCTGCCGGCAACGACGGCCCCGCCGCCGCCCCCGTCTACCCAGCGGCCTATCCGGAGACCATCGCGGTCACTGCGGTGGATGCCAACCTGCGCCCCTATCGGTCCGCCAACAGAGGCGACTACCTGACGCTCGCCGCCCCCGGCGTCGGCATATGGGCGCCGGGAGCCGGCGGCGGCTACACCGCGCGCAGCGGCACCTCGTTCGCCTCCGTGTTCGTCACCGCCGCTGCCGCTGACCTCATCACGCGGACTGGTCTGACCGGGGCGGAGGTCCGCGCGCAACTCGAACGCACCGCCCGGGACCTGGGACCCCGGGGCATCGATGATATTTTCGGGCATGGACTGCTACAGGCGCGACCGGACTGCACCGGCGACTAGGGCCTTTGGACGATTAGGGCGCGGTCACGGCGGCAAACCGAGACGGCCACAAGCATCCACAATTTTATTATTTTTGCCCCGACCGGGAATAGAGCCGGTCCCGCCCCCGTTCTCGACATGTGACGGCCGCAAGGCCCTTTGAGACCGGGAGCCCTCATGAAATACACACCTGTCCTGCTTGCCCTGTTTCTGGGCGGCTGCGTGTCCACCGGCAACAGCCTGCCGGGCACGCTCACCAGCATGTTCCACCCCGATCAACCAGAGACCGTCGCGCTTTCCGCCCCACCGCCCGAGGTCCGCTCGCCGGTCCGGCTGGCCGACATGGCCGTCCGGAGCCTGCGGGACGACGACACGCGCCGCTTCGATGTCAGCGCCTTCGGCAACGGCTACCGGGTGCGCCAGGACAACGGCTGTGTCTGGACCCGGCAGCGCGGCTGGTTCTCGCCGTCCGACAGCTGGGCGAACTGCGGCGAGTCCACGAACTGGCACACCGCCTCGGCGCAGGTGCGGCAGAAGGACCCGCTGTATCCCCTCCGCCTGGGCGCCGAGGGTCGGTACGAGCGCCGGGCCACATCACACACCGGGCGCAGCTACGTTCGGGAGACCATCTGCCGTGTTACCGACGCGGAAGCCGTGGTCCGACCGGCCCGACCGGACACCCCGGCCTGGGTGGTCGCCTGCAACGACGGCAAACGTGTCCGGACCACTTGGTACGCCCCGGGCGAAGGCCCCGTCGCGTTCACCCAAGTCTCGGCGTCCGGATCGCTCGAGGAATCCTGGATCCGGATCAGGTAGGAACCCGCAGGTAGGGACTCACCATGAAACACTTCGCGAGACTTCGCAGCGGAATCGACTGCGCCCCCGTTCTTGACGAGATCGGCTCCCTGGAGAACGCGTGGGACCGCGCGACCGGGCGACAGAGCAAGGTTCGCGTACAACGCGAGGCGCTCTCCATCCCACTGCGCGGGCGCCGGATGTCGGCCGCCGGCGACGTGCCGCCCCGGGACGTGCAGGAGAGCCGGTGGACCACACTTTCCCGCGCGTTCCCGCACACCCGGGCCTTTCTCAAAACCTTCGCGTCCGCTCAGGACGGGGCGCTGGGCCGCGCCAAGCTGGTCTGCCTGCCGCCCGGCCACCGGGGCTACCCGCACATTGACCGGGGGCTCTACTATCTCCCGCGCGACCGCTATCACCTGATCCTGCAATCGCCCCGAGGCTCCTTCCTGCGGGCGGGTGACGAGAGCGTCTGCATGGCGGAAGGCGAGCTCTGGTGGTTCGACAACAAGCAGGAGCACGAATCCGTCAACGACGGCGACTTGGATCGCATTCACCTGATCTTCGATCGCCGCCCGGCCCGCAGCACCTCGACCACCGAGGCGGTCGCCCCGAGCGAAAGGGCGGCATCATGAGGGGCGTGATGATGGTCCGGGATTACGAGATCGACGTGGCCCGTCCCGCGTGCGGATCGCGCCTGGTGTACCGAACCGGGTGCAGACCCCGCGCGCTGCCCTGTTGGATGGCCCTGCCCGCCAATCCGGCACCGGATGCGCCGCCGCTCGTTGCCGTGCACGGCATCCAGCGCGGCGCCCGGGACATGGCGGCATGCCTGATGGCGCGCGCAACCGCCCTGGGCCGCACCGTGATCGCGCCGCTCTTCGGCGAGGCGGAGTGGCCGGCCTTTCAGCAGGTGGTGCGCAAGGGCCGCGCCGATCTGGCGCTTCTGGCGCTGCTCGAGGACCTGCATGTCGAAGGCGTTTGGGACGGCGGTGTGTTTGATCTTTACGGGCATTCAGGCGGTGCCCAGTTCTCCCACCGCTTCGCCATGCTCTACCCGCACCGGGTCCGCCGCCTCACCCTCGGCGCGGCCGGCTGGTACACGGTCCCCGACACGGAACGGTTTCCGCTCGGCCTCGGGCGGCGGCGGGCGCCAACTGAGGATTGGGGGCCGCGCATGGCCGACGGGCTCTCCAGCTTCCTGCGCCTGCCGATCCAGGTTTACGTCGGCGCGCTCGACGGCCAGCCCGACGAGAACACCCGCCGCGGCCCCCTGATCGACAGCCAGCAGGGGACCCATCGGCTCGCGCGAGCGCGGCACTGGTACGGGGCCGTGCGCGAGGCCGCCACCGCGCGCGGCATCGAACCCCGGATGGACCTGATGATCCTGCCCGGCGCCGGTCACGACTTCCTCGACTGCATCCGCAATGGGGCCCTGCTCGAACGGCTTCTTCCCGACCCGTCCGCCGGCGACGGTGGGACAGCCCGCGCTGCGACGGCCTGATGTTACATCAAAGGGATCCAGGATCATGAAGACCGAAAACACCCTGAGCACCGCCATCGGGACCGCCAAGTGGGCCTTCTCCACCCGCCGGGTCCGCCGCGCTGATGTTGCTGGCCTGAGCCGCGCCGTCACCGAAGCCCGCGCCGGCGATCTGGTGCTCGCGCGCATCCACTCCATCGGTTCGCACAGGCGCCTGCAACTGGCGTCCGGACGCCCATCCGAGCTCTACCCGCAGGACCTGGTGGTGGTCGCCTGCGGTGACCGCTACGCGGCGGACCAGTTCGAGGGCATCGCCCGCATCGGGCCGACCGCCGCGGACCTTCTGGCCAGCGGGGGCGTCGCCGGCGAGATGCGGGAGCGCAATGGCCGAACCAGCCCGCCGACCCGGATCACGCCCATGGGCCTGCTGCTGAACGCCCACGACCACCCCGTCAATCTGTCGCACTACGCCGCTGCGCCCGGCGCTGACGGCGCGATGCCTCCGACGCTCGCGGTGGCGGGCGCATCCATGAACGCGGGCAAGACGACAGCCGTCGCCTCGCTCACCAACGGTCTGCGGCGGGCGGGCCACCGGATCGCGACGTTGAAGATCACGGGTACCGCCGCGTTCGGCGACTTCAACAGCTATCTCGACGCCGGTGCCCACTTCGTCGCCGATTTCGTCGACGCCGGTATGGTGTCCACCTATCGCCAGCCCATCGCGCGGATCGAGGCCGCCTTCGACCTGCTTCTGGGGCTGGCTACGGACGCGGGCTGCGACGTCATCCTGACCGAATTCGCCGACGGTATCCTGCAGCAGGAGACCGCCGCCCTGATGCGCAGCGAGGCGGTTCGGTCCCGCATCGGTGGCATCCTCTTCGCCGCCCCGGATGCCCTGTCGGTCGCCGGCGCCTGCCGCACCCTCGACGCCATCGGACTCGAACCGCTGGCGGTCACCGGCCTGCTGACCCAGTCGCCGCTGGCCTCGGCCGAAGCGACGGCGGCGACCGGTCTGTCCGTCTGGACGCGCGACGCCCTGCGCGACCCGGCCTGCGCCACGGCGCTGATGGCCCGCGTGGCCGACGCCATGCCCCGGCGGGACATCGCCGCATGAGCCGCCTTCCGAACCTTCTGGCAGACGGCCGGGGCCGGCAGGTCGGCGTGGTCGCCGCCCTCGCCCTAGCCCAGGCCGTGGCCACGGGGATCGCGGCCTTCGCCACCCGCGATGCCTTCGCCGCCCTGCGGGCCGGGGACAGCGCGCTTCCCTGGTGGCCGCTGCTGGCGATCACTGGCGCGGGAGTGATGGTCGCCGCCGCCCGCATCGCGGAACGCAGCGTCGCCGAGCGCCTGGGACAGGACTATGCGATGGCGCTGCGAGTCCGGCTGTTCGACCACCTGTCCAGAATGGGGGCCGGAGATATCGCCCGGCTGCGCACGGGCGCGCTCAGCATGCGGTTCGTCGGCGACTTGGCGGCAGTGCGGAACTGGCTGAGTCGGGGGCTCACCCGTCTGGTCTCGGCAATCATCGTGCTGCCGGCCAGCGCGGCCATTCTCTACCTGCTCAGCCCGCCCCTGGCGCTGGCCGCCGCCCTCCCCATCGCGGCCGGCTTGCTCCTGATGACGGTGGCGGCGCGGCCGCTCGGCCTGGCGCACCGTCGTCTGCGGGCGCGGCGTGCCCGACTGGCGGCCCGCATGACCGAGCGCCTACCCCATGCGCCGGAGCTGCGTCTTCTGGGCCGACAGGGCATCGAGCGGGATCATCTGCGCAAGCGCGGCCGCGCACTCATGGACGCGGCCGTCCGCCGGACGCGCCTCGCCGAGATGCTGCGCGCGATCCCGGATGCGGTGGCCGGCACGGCCGCGGCGGGCGTGCTGCTGGCCGGATGGGTGCACACCCTGCCGACGCCGGAGATCGCCGCCGGTCTAGCGGTCGTAAGCCTCATGGTTCTGCCGATGCGAGATCTCGGCGGGGTGTGGGATCGCCGCCGGGCATGGTGCGCCGCCCGCGAAAAGTGCGAGACACTGCTGGCGCGCCGACGCCTCGCCTCGGGTCCGCGCAACCGCCTGGACGGGGAACCGGCCCGGCCCCGGTCGATCCGCTTCCAGGACGTGCGACCGGGCGGCCACGCGCCCATCACCGTGACCGCCGAAGCGGGCGAGAAGATCGCCATCCTGGGCGGCAACGGGTCGGGCAAGACCACCCTGTTGCATCTGGCCGCCGGGCTGGAGCACGCCGGGAGCAGCCGCGTGCTGCTGGACGGCGTGCCCGTGTCGTCGCTGGGGGCCGCCGCGCGCCGCCGCGCGCTGATGCTGCTGAGCACCCGGCCGCCGATTCTGGCCGGCAGCCTGCGGCGCGCCCTGACCCTGGGCCTGAACCCGCGCCCTGACGACGCCCGGGTGCTGGCCGTTGCCGAGACCTACGGTCTGTCGGCGGTTGTCGCGCGACCCGGCGGGCTCGACGGCACCCTGGCCGAGGCCGGGCGCAACCTGTCCTG
The DNA here is from genome assembly GCF_009601025.1 of Roseospira navarrensis. Taxonomy (GTDB): domain Bacteria; phylum Pseudomonadota; class Alphaproteobacteria; order Rhodospirillales; family Rhodospirillaceae; genus Rhodospira; species Rhodospira navarrensis. Next base: position 8,166 of record NZ_WIVE01000003.1, read on the forward strand.
CGGCGAGGCGCAGCGACTCCTGCTGGCTCGCGCCGCGTTGTCGGAGGTCGGCGTGCTGCTGCTCGACGAGCCCGAGACCGGCCTGGACACCGACGGCGAAACGCTGGTCGCCGACCTGATCCGGCGCTCCTCCGCCACCGTGCTGTTCACCACGCACAGCCCGAGTCTCGTGTCCATCGCGGACCGGGTCTGGCGTCTCGATGCCGACGGGCTGGTTGCGTGTGCGCCGGACCCGCACCATGGCCCCGCCCCCGCCCCCGGGCGCCGTGCCGGAGGCTGACGGTGCGGGCACCATCATGCGACCCGGTCGTCCTTCAGGCCTCGGTCCAGGCGATCACTGCGCTGGCGTTCCGCAGTGTGGTGGATGATCCGACGCGGTGTAAGTCTCCGGTGACCCTGCTCCAAAACGGTGGACACCTCCGTTAAGCTCCCTGGGGAGCGGAGAAGTGGACGATGACGAGCAAGACACGACGGACCTTCACGGACGAGTTCAAGCAGGAATCGGTGGCGTTGTTGGAGAGCAGCGGCCGGGCCCCAATCAGTTTGTGGGGGCGCATATCGCGTCCGAGCTGGGCATCCAGCCTTCCATGCTGAGGAACTGGCGCCGACGGTTCGGAGGGCCAGGGGGGACGCCGCGCCCCTCCCAAAGGCAGGCGGCGGCCCCCCTGGCCTGCGATGAACAGGCGAAGGAAATCGCGCGCCTGAAACGTGAAGTGGATCACCTGCGCATGGAGCGGGATATTCTAAAAAAAACTGTCTCCATCATATCGGGTCCAGTGAAATGAAGTTCCGCATCGTTGAAGACTGTCGAGAGGAGTATCCCGTTCGTGTCATCTGCCGCGCGCTCGATGTCTCGGCTTCCGAATACTATGCTTGGCGTGACCGACCCGAAAGTCCACGCAAGGCCGAGAACCGCCGTCTTCTTGGCGATATCCAGCGCCTTCATCACGAGCACTCAGGGCGGTACGGCTCGCCCCGCATCCACATCGCTCTCGGCGAGGAGGGCTGGACCGTCAGCCGGGGGCGGGTGGCGCGCCTGATGCGCCGCCATGGCGTCCAGGCCAAACAACGCCGCGCCTTTCGGCCGTGTACCACGGACAGCAACCACACTCTGCCCGTGGCGCCCAACCTGCTGGACCGGCAGTTCTCGCCTGACGCCCCGGGGCGAGCCTGGGTTGCCGACATCTCGTACATCCCAACTGACGAGGGCTGGCTGTACCTCGCCGTGGTCCTCGACCTGTTCAGTCGCAAGGTGGTCGGCTGGGCGATGCGCGACCACATGCGCACCGAACTGCCGCTGGCGGCCTTGATGATGGCCACCCAGCGCCAAAAGCCTCCGCCTAGCCTGATCCACCATTCCGACCGGGGCAGCCAGTATGCCTCCCATGACTACAGAAAAGCGTTGGAAAACAGTGGCCTGACCCCCTCCATGAGCCGCAAGGCCAACTGCTGGGACAACGCACCCATGGAAAGTTTCTTCGGCACCCTCAAAACCGAACTGGTCAACGGACGCCGATATGCAACCCGCGAGGAGGCCAAACGCGACCTGTTCGCCTACATCGAAGGCTATTACAATCGCCGGCGCCTGCACTCGGCGCTCGGCTACATCACCCCCGAGCAGGCCGAGCTTCGCGCCGCATAACCCGGTGTCCACTTTTTCGGGGCAAGGTCATTTGGAGAGTGCGTTTAAAAGTAGAACTGGCGGAAGGGGTGGGATTCGAACCCACGGTACGGTTGCCCGCACGGCGGTTTTCAAGACCGCTGCAATCGACCACTCTGCCACCCTTCCCAGGCACCCCGCGCGCGGCCCTCCCTTGTGTCCAAGACGGGCGGGCAGGTCAATCCCTGATAGAGGCCCGCGCCCCACCCCCTTCCCTTTCCGGGCGGACCGGCGCAGACTGCCGCCATGCCCGACTTCTCCCTGGAATGCGCCCACACGGGGCTCGTCTGCGGTGTGGACGAGGCCGGACGCGGCCCCCTCGCCGGCCCGCTGGTCGCCGCCGCCGCCGTGCTGGACCGCGACCGGCTGCCCGCGTCCCTGCGGGACGGCCTGGACGATTCCAAGGCCCTGAAGCCCGCCCGGCGCGAAGATTTGCTCGCGGCCATGGAGAACAGCGCCGCCGTGCGCCTGTCCGTCGCGGTGGTGGACGTGGACGAGATCGCGCGCCGCAACATCCTGGGCGCCACCCTGGCCGGCATGGCGCGGGCCGTTGCCGGACTGGGCGCGCCGCCGCCGACCCTGGCGCTGGTGGACGGCAACCGGCCGCCCACCCTGGCCCCGGATCCGCCCTGCGCCGTGCAATGCGTGGTCAAGGGCGACGCCCGCAGCCTGTCCATCGCCGCCGCCTCCATCGCCGCCAAGGTGACGCGGGACCGGATCATGGTGGCCCTGGACGCCCGCCATCCCGGCTATGGCTGGGCGCGCAACATGGGCTACGGCACCGCCGAGCATCTGGCGGCCCTGCGCACCCTGGGCGCCACGCCGCACCACCGGCGCGGGTTCGCCCCCGTGCGGGCCGTTCTGGAGGCGGCGCAGCCCGCCATCCCTGGTGTCTGAGCGTCACCCGCCCCCCACATGCTGACGGCTCACGACTCGGCGGACGGTCTCCCGCATCGCTTCGTCAACATGTTTTAGAGTCCTGATTCAGAACGAAGATTGCGTTCGCGACTCGGGAGGGGTACAACGGGTCCGGGGACACGCCCCGCCCGCCGCCACCTGTCGAGACCCGTCATGCCCTCGCTCAAGACCGACTGCATCTATCAGGGCGCCTGCGCCGAGATCCTGGACCGCCTGCCGGAAAAATCCGTGGATGTGGTGTTCGCCGACCCGCCCTACAACCTCCAACTCGGCGGCGAGTTGCTGCGTCCCAACAACAGCCGGGTGGATGGCGTGGACGACGCCTGGGACCGCTTCCGCGACTTCGCGGAGTACGACGCCTTCACCGAAGCCTGGCTGCGCGCCTGTCATCGGGTGTTGAAGGACACGGGCACACTGTGGGTGATCGGCAGCTACCACAACATCTTCCGCGTGGGGGCCCGGCTGCAGGATCTGGGGTTCTGGGTGCTGAACGACGTCATCTGGCGCAAGACCAACCCCATGCCGAACTTCCGGGGCACGCGCTTCACCAACGCCCATGAAACGCTGGTGTGGTGCTCCAAGGGGCCGGACGCGCGCTATACCTTCAACTACGAGGCCATGAAGGCGCTCAATGACGGGCTGCAGATGCGCTCGGACTGGAGCCTGCCCCTGTGCACCGGGCCGGAGCGCCTGAAGACCGAAACCGGCGAGAAGGTGCATCCCACGCAGAAGCCCGAGGCGCTGCTGCACCGGATCATCCTGGCCAGCTCCAACCCCGGCGACGTGATCCTGGATCCCTTCCTGGGCAGCGGCACCACGGCGGCCGTGGCCAAGCGGCTGGGCCGGCGCTGGATCGGCATCGAGCAGGACCCGGACTACATCGCCGCCGCCCGCGCGCGCATCGCCGCCGTCACGCCGGTGGACGATCCCACCCTGGTGACCACGCCGCGCAAGCGGTCGGAGCCGCGCATTCCCTTCGGCACGGTGGTCGAGCGCGGCCTGCTGCCCCCGGGCACGGTGCTGTCCGATGCCGCCGGCCGCTGGTCGGCGCGGGTGCGGGCCGACGGCACGCTCATCAGCGCGGACCATCGCGGGTCGATCCATCAGGTGGGTGCGGCCGTGCAGGGCGCGCCGGCGTGCAACGGCTGGACCTTCTGGCACATGCGCACGCAGGACACGGACGCCGAGCGGCTGGTGCCCATCGACCTGTTGCGCCAGCGCCTGCGGGCCGAGATGGCGGCCGAAGGCACCGGCACGACGCCGGAAAGCGGCGGAGCCTTGCAGTAGCGCCGTCGCCGCGGCCGTCCCGCGCTATTGGTGGCCTTTTGATGGCGTGGTCCGGGTCCCTCTCGGGTGTCGCGTGTCACGCCGGCCCCCCCTCCCGACCTCGCCCATGAATGGGGGAGAAGTCCCGGTCCACCCGGCGCCAGCCGGACGCCCTCCCCATCGAATGGGGAGGACTGGGGAGGGGGTGTGGCGGGCGCATGCCACCGTCCGGAAACCACGACCCGGGTTCTCCGCGATGCGCCCTATATCTCGGGCTCAGTCGCGCCCGTAGCGGATATAGTCCGTCCAGGTGCGTTCCAGGTGTTCCAGGGTGCCGAACGCGGTGCGCAGGTTCTCGTCCGTCACGTTGTGGCGCTTGAGGTTTTCAACCAGCGCCTGCTGCAACTCGAACACCACCCGCGAAATGTTGAAGCCCTGCTCCGTCAGGCTGAGCCGGGTCGCGCGCCGATCATGCGGGCTGCGTTCCTGGGTCAGGTATCCCAACTCGGTCAACTTCTTGATGTTGTACGACACGTTGGAGCCGTGGTAGTAGCCGCGGTCCCGCAGATCGCGGATCACCACGTCTTCCTGCCCGATGTTGAACAGCAACAGGGCCTGAACGGCATTGATGTCCTCGTTGCCGACCCGTCGCAGTTCCGTGCGCAGCACGTCGAGAAAATGGCGATGCAACCGCTCAACCAGTTGGACGATCGCCGAATAGGACTCGTACACTCCAGCCCCCGTGTTTTGGTCAACTGTGGCCGTGGATGCCCAGCGGGGCGCGGGCATTAAGGCTCCATCGCATTTTCACCGCTTTGCAGGCAATCTTCAAGAAAAACCTTAAGCGGAATAGAGAAGATCAGCCAGAACCATCCGTTTTCACCAATCCTGGACCACTGAAAAGGGGTCAGGCTAACGATCCTCCGGACTCCATGAGCGGGCCCGTGCCCCACCCCAAGCCGTGCACACCGACCCCGCAACACGGACTCGATGACATGGCGACCGGCTAGCCGGGCGGCTCGCCCGATCCCGTCAGGGCCAGATCATCCCGGTGCACCAGTTCGTCCGGCCCCCGGTAGCCCACCGTCGCCTCGATGTCCCCGGTGCGGTGCCCGGCGAGGCGGCGCGCCTCGTCGGACGGATAATTGCACAGGCCGACACCGAGCACCCGGCCGCCCGGGTCGGTGATGCGCACCGGCGCGCCCTTCTGGAAGACGCCATCGACCCGCGTCACGCCGGCCGGCAGCAGGCTCTTGCCGTCCATCAGCGCCCGCACCGCACCCGCATCCAGCCGGAGCGTGCCCTCGGGCTTGAGCGCCCCGGCGATCCAGCGCTTGCGGGCGGCGCGCGGCTCCTGCGCGGGCACGAACCAGGTGCACGGACCGCCGGCCTCCAGCGCGCCCAGCGGCCCCAGCCCCTTGCCGGGCGCGATCACCATGGCGCAGCCCGCATCCATGGCGACACGGGCGGCGATCAGCTTGGTGACCATGCCGCCGGTGCCCATGGACGAGCCGGCCGCGCCCGCCATGGCCTCGATCTCCGGGGTCAGCTCGCGCACCTCGTCCAGGCGCCGCGCGGACGGGTCCACGCGCGGGTCCGCCGTGTACAGGCCATCGATGTCCGACAGCAACACCAGCGCATCCGCCGAGACCATGGCCGCCACCCGCGCGGCCAGCCGGTCGTTGTCGCCGAACCGGATCTCCTGCGTGGTCACGGTGTCGTTCTCGTTCACCACCGGCACCACGCCCAGGGACAGCAGTTGGTCCAGTGTCTTGCGGGCGTTCAGATAGCGGCGTCGGTTCTCGCTGTCGTCCAGGGTCAACAGCACCTGGGCCACGGTGATGTCGTGGTGGGCGAGCGCCTCCTGCCAGGCGTGGGCAAGGCGGATCTGTCCGGCGGCGGCGGCGGCCTGCTTCTCCTCCAGGCGCAAGGCCCGGCCCGAGCCGGTCAGACCAAGCACCCGGCGCCCCACCGCGATCGCGCCCGAGGACACCAGGATCACGTCCTGTCCCCGCCGGCGCAGCAGGGCCACCTCGTCGGTCAGGGCGTCCAGCCAGGTCCGATGGGTCTTGCCGGTGCGGTCGTCCACCAGCAGGGCCGAGCCGATCTTGATGACCAGACGGCGGGCCGTGCGCAAGCGGGCCGTCGGCGGAACCTCCGCCAAGACGTGGGACGGCGCGGATGGAGACACGGAGGGGAAAGCGCCGGTGGCGGGATCGGTCATGGCACGGTCAGTCACGGACGGGAGCGGTTTCGGGCAGCGGACGGAACGGACACCGGCGGCGCCCCTCAGGCCCCGGCCGCATGCGAGAAGGGGCGCCCCGAGGGGCGCCCCTGTCGAGAGGGTGACGCGCCGGGGGCGGCCGGCGCGGGCCTGTCTCAGCCGCCGACGGCGTCGGACCCGGCCGGCTCCGGCACGGTGTCGCCGGTGCGCACGCGCGAGATCGCGGGGGCGCTGGCGGCCGGGTTGCCTTCGTCGTTGGCGATGGCGGCGCGCCGCGACTGGACGTACAGGCTGCGCACGGCGGCGTAGAAGTCGATGGACGTGGACCGCAGCTCCTCTAGACGATTGGTGTTGCTGCCGAGCTGGCTGGACACCGTCGCATAGGTCTTCATCCGCGCCATGTTCTGCCCGGTGTTGCCGGTCAGCCAGAACATGGGGTCGCTGACCATGTCCACCATGCGGCCGACGCCGTCGCGCGGGTTGCCCGGGCCGAGCAGCGGATAGACCATGTACGGGCTGTCGCCGAGGCCCCAGACGCCCAGGGTCTGGCCGAAGTCCTCGGAGTGCTTGGGCAGACCCATCTCCTCGGCCGCATCCACGAAGCCCAGCAGGCCCACGGTGGAGTTCACGCCGAAGCGCTGGGTGGTCACCCAGGCGCGGTCCACCTCACCCTGCAGCAGGTCGTTCAGCAGGATCACGGGCGTGGACACGTTGTGCAGGAAGTTGTCCACGTTGTCCTGACGCTCTTCCGGCAGCACGCCGTAGGGCGCAATGACCGGCTGCAGGAACATGTAGATGAGCGTGTTGAGGTCGAAGACGTAGCGGTTCCAGTCCTCGTACGGGTCCGACACCAGCGTGTCTTCCACCGCATCCGGATTGTCGATGTCCGGGGCCGACTGGGCCAGCGCCGCAAGCTGGTCGCCCGCCTGCCCGGTGGGGGCCTGGGCCTGCAGCGTGGCGGAGGGCGCGCCCGCCGAAGCCGTGGACGCCGATGCCGTGGGCACGGTGTCCGCGTCCCGCATGGCGGCACATCCGCCGAGAAGGCTCACTCCAACCATCGCGGTCGCCAGACCCACAAGAGCCCGCCGCGCGTCTTTCCTTGTCACGTGTGTCATGCCGTACCGCCGCCCCACCTGAAATTCGAGACCGTTCTTGATCGCGTTGACCGAACACCGGACCCCGGGCGCGCGACAGGACTGGCGCACCGCACTCCGACGGTCACATCCTAACGAGAAGCGTGTCGGGGTGCGAGCCCCGTTTCCCGCCCGCCGGGGTCGCTCGCGGGGCGGGGCGGGCTCCCGAGGCGCCGCCCCCCGGAGCGGGATCCGCGTCCCGCCTGCCGCGCCCGGATGGCCGCCACCCCCTCCAGACCTGTAGATGCCCCACCCTAAGGCATTGATATCATGGGCGGTTCCAAGGACACGGTGCCGTGTGCACGCGCCGCGCGAGCCCGTCGCGGGCGGGCACCCGGCACCCCGCCCATCGCACCCCCGCAGCAAAATGAGGGGCCGATGTGGCACTCCCGCAACACTGGCGCCGCTCCGGACCACGCGGCCTGCAACGATTCGCCCCGGCGCCAATTCTGATCGGGATTCCAACCCCTTATACGTCAATCGCGTGGCCGCCAAACCGGAAAAACTGGTTGAAATGTGACGAAAATAGAACAGACTGAAGCGGTGGTCGCCCGGGTCACACGGGGACTCGACGCGCCGAAGGCGATGACCCGCCGCCCACATCAAAAACGGTCGAATGACCGGGCACTCACTTGAAGCCTGTTTTTTTGGCTGAGATTTTTGGGGGAAACCAGATGCGTGGGCGTTCATACCGCCGGATCGTTGCCGGCCTGTGCTGCCTTGGAGGTGTCGCGACGGGGGCCACCGTCGCCGAGGCCTCGGGCTTCCAACTCAAGGAACAAAGCGCCGAGGGCCTCGGTAATGCCTATGCCGGCTCGACGGCGAAGGCGTACGATCCCAGCACGGCCTTCTACAACCCGGCCGGCATGACGCGGCTGAAGGGCATTCAGGGCCAGATGTCCGGGGCCCTGGTGTCGCCCACCGCCTACTTCAGCGGGTCCGCCACCTCCTCGGCGACGGGCGCCGCCATCAGCGGCGGCGGCGGCGGGGATGCCGCCGAGGACGCCTTCCTGCCCTCGATCTACGGCGTCTATCCGCTGACCGACGACCTGACGTTCGGGCTCGCGATCAACGTGCCGTTCGGCATGAGCACCTCCTACGCCGACGACTGGGTGGGGCGCTATCAGGCGGTGGATTCCTATCTGCAGGTCACCAGCGTGATGCCCAGCATCGCCTGGCGCGTGAACGACAATCTGTCGGTCTCGCTGGGGCCGGTCATGCAGTACACCGAGGCCCGCCTGACCTCCGCCATCAACAATCTGGCCTTCTCCGGTATCGACGGCGAACAGAAGCTGACCGGCGACGCCTTCGGCTTCGGCGGCAATCTGGGCCTGTTGTGGGAGTTCAACGAGTCCTCCCGCATCGGCCTCAATTACCGATCCCAGATCCACCACATCCTGCGCGGCCGGGTCAACTATTCCGATGTGGCGCCCCAGCTTGTGGCCCTGCGCAACATGGTGGACAGCGACGCCACGGCGGAGTTGACCACGCCCGACGTCCTCAGCATCGGCGCCTATCACGCCTTCAATCCGGAATGGGCCGTGGTCGCCGACGTGGCCTGGACCCGCTGGTCGGTGTTCAACGAGTTGAAGACCAAGACCGACGTGGGGCCGGACGGTCTGACCCGCGAGAACTGGCACGACACCGTGTTCGCCTCGATCGGCGCGATCTGGACGCCCAACGAGCACTGGTCGTTCCGGGGCGGCGTCGCCTACGACATGTCGCCCATCCCCGACACGTACCGCACCGCCCGCATTCCCGGCGAGGACCGCTACTGGCTGTCCGGCGGCGCGTCCTATCACTTCGAGGACTGGCTGAGCGTGGACGCGGGCTATGCCCACGTCTTCGTCAACGACGCATCGATCAACGAAACCTCCTCGCAGGGCACCCTGGTCGGCAACTACTCGAACGGCATCAACATCTTCAGCCTGGGCGGCACGCTCCGGTTCTGACCGGGCCGGCGGCGGGCGGCCTCCAGAAAAGGGGTTGCGGCGGTCGCCGGTCCCCCTTTTTGATGGCGGACAGTCCCCCCTTGCGGAAGTCGTGATGAGCAGGAAATCGAAGGCGCCGCCCCCCCGCCGCTCCGGCGGCCCCGGACCCGCACGCCCCGCCGGCGGCACCCTGGGGCATCTGGTCCCGAAGGCCGGTCCGACCGCGCCCACGGCCGGACGCTCCGGCCCGACCCCGAAACCGACGGGGGACCCGCGCCGCCTCGCCGCCGAGGGGCATCGTCTCCTCGCCAGGGGCGACGCGCGTGGGGCCGAACGGCTGTTCCGCGAGGCCCTCGCCCTGGACGGCCACGAGCCGGCGGCGCTGTCCGGCCTCGGCTTGGTGGCCGCGCAGTCCGGCCACCTGGAGCCCGCCGCGACCCTGTTCCTGAAGGCCGCCGAGGCCCAGCCGGGCGCGCCGGATCACGGCGTCAACGCGGGCTCGGCCCTGTGGCGGCTCGGCCAGCGGGAGCGCGCCCTTGGCGTCCTGCGCGAGACCGCCCGGCGACACAACCGCGACCATCGCGCCCGGCTGGCCCTGGGCGCGGCGCTGATGGACTCGGGGCATCTGGACGACGCGGAGGCGGAGGCCCGGGCGGCCCTCGCCTTGAAGGGACCGGACTCCGAGGCCCGCGCCCTGCTGGGCCGCGTGCGGCTGCGCGCCGGTCGCCCCGCCGACGCGGTGCCGGCGCTGGAGGCGGCGGCTCAGGGCGCGCCGAAAGACCCCGGCCTGCTGAGCGATCTGGGGCTGGCCCTATCGGCGGCCGGACGCGCGGAAGACGCGATCGCCACCCTGCGCCGGGCCGCGGAGGCCGCCGGACCGGGGCGCGGCGCCATCGAGATCGGGCTCAATTTGGCGGCGGCCCTGCTTTCCACGCAGCGCGCGACCGGGGCCGAGACGGTGGTGCGGGACCTGCTGGCGCGCGCGCCGGACCACGTGGGCGCGCATCTGACCCTGGGCGACGTGCTGCAGCGCCAGGGCCGGTTCGAGGCTGCCCGCGCCGCCTTCTCCGCCGCGTTGGAGCAGGACCCCGGCAACGTCATCGCTCTGCGCGGTCTGGTGAAGTCGGGCCGCGTCGAGACCGGCGACCCGGTCCTGGACAGCCTGCGGACGGCGGCGACCAGGGATCTTGCCCCGGCGGCCCGCACCGAGGCGCTGTTCGCGCTCGCCAAGGCCCTGGACGACGCCCGCGCCGATCCGGGCGAAGTCTTTGCCGCCCTGCATCAGGCCAACGCCCTGCAAAGCCGCGGCCGTCCGGACGACATCGGTCCGCGCACCGCCCAGGTGGAACGCGCGCTGGACCTGTTCACGCCCGACCTGTTCGAGACCCTGGCCCCACTCGGGCATGACAGCGAGCGGCCGGTGTTCATCGTCGGCCTGCCCCGCTCCGGCACGTCGCTGGTGGAACAGATGATCGCCAGCCATCCGGCCGCCGTGGGCGCCGGGGAACTGGGCGTCATGCCGGACGAGGAGCGGCGGCTGGGGGATCGTCTCGCGACGGCCGAGGGGCTCGCCGGCCTCGCCCAAGAGGAGGTGCGCACAGCCGCCGGGCGGGTCCTGTCTGTGCTGGACACGGCCGCCGGGCAGGCCGGCAAGCCGGACGCCCTGCGCGTCACCGACAAGCTGCCCGACAACGCCATGCGGCTGGGGCTGATCGCGCTGCTCTTCCCCAAGGCGCGGGTCATCGTCTGCCGCCGCGACCCGCTGGACACCGGCCTGTCGCTCTACCAGCAGAACTTCGCCGACAGCGTGCCGTTCGCCAACGCGCTGGAGACCATCGGCCGCGCCACTATCCTGCATGACCGCATCATGGCGCACTGGAAGGCGGTGCTGCCGCTGTGGATGCTGACGGTTGACTACGAAACCCTGGTCACGGACCTGGAGGGCGAAGGGCGGCGCCTGATCGACTTCCTGGGCCTGCCCTGGGACGATGCGGTGTTGCGCTTCCACGAAACCGACCGGGCCGTCTACACCGCCAGCAAGTGGCAGGTCCGCCAACCCGTGTTCACGGGCTCGGTGGGCCGCTGGCGGCGCTACGCCGACCAGCTCGCGCCCCTGCGGACCATCCTGGACGAGGCCGGCCTGCTGGACCGGGGGGTGTAACCCCCTACCGCGCCATCACGATCCGGGGGGCGTCGTCGGTGACGCTCCTCACCGTCCAGTCGTAGTACGTGAAGCCGCCCGGCCCGGTCTGCCGGTCCTGCGCGTTGTGCTGCAAGACGTTGGCGTTGGTCGCGACCCGCATCTTGCCGCGCGTGTCCATCCCGGCGGCCAGCAGGCGGGCCTTGTTGTCGTCGGTGATGCCGTGGGTGCGCACGATCATCAGGCCGTCGGCGCGCGAGATGATGGCGATCACGCGCGCATTGCTGCGCAGGAAATAGTAGCTCTCGTCGCCCTCGACGTGGCCCGTGGCCTCGTAGAACACGCGGAAGCGGCCCGCCCCTTCGTGCTCGACCTGTTTGAAGCCGGAATAGCGCACCAGGTCGCTGCGGATGTTCTCCACCTTCTCGGCGATCTCGTCTTCGGAGAGTGTGCCTTGGGCGATGTCCGTCCACAGCGGCGCCCAGGTCAGCGTGCCCTTGTAGGTCAGGCCGAAATCGCCCTCGCGGTTGATGCGGACCTCCACCAGGAAATCGTCGGGCACGTAACAACTGGCCACCAGCGGCACCAGCAGCAGCACGGCCGCCAGGACTCGCACAAAGGGTCTCAGCCCGAACGACGATGAGACTGACTCTTCCGAAACACGGTCGCGACGACGGCCGGTGACGATGAGTCTTTGGATGTGTCGCCGCGGCGCCCCCTCGGGGCGCGCGGCTCCGCCGCTTCGCGGCGCCGGTGCGGTCGCACCGGCCGGACGACGAAAAGGATGAACCTTTCCGTCGTCCGCTCTCACCCAACCTCGCCCTTGGCCTCTTGCCATAGCGCTTCCATCTCCTCCAGCGCGGCATCGGCGGGGCCGCGCCCGGTCTCGGCCAGCCGGGATTCCAGATGGCGGAACCGGCGCTCGAACTTGGTGTTGGTGTGCCGCAGCGCCGATTCGGCATCCACGGACAGCTTACGGGCGAGTTGGACGCAGGTAAACATCAGGTCGCCCACCTCGTCGGTCAGGCGGTCGGCGCCGGCCCCGGCGTTGACCTCGACCCGGACCTCGTCCAGCTCTTCCTGCACCTTGTCGAGCAGGCGGTTCGGATCGGACCAGTCGAAGCCCACCCGAGCCACCCGGTTGCCGATCTTCTGCGCCCGCACCGTCGCCGGCAGCCCGACGGTCAGCCCGTCCAGCACGCCGTGATGGGCCTTGGCGGCCCGCTCCTCGCGCTTCAGGGTTTCCCATGCGTCGGTCTGGGCGGCGGCGTCCTCCACGATGGCGTCCCCGAACACGTGCGGGTGCCGGCGCTCCAGCTTGTCGGCGATGGCCGCCACGACATCGGGAAAGGCGAAGTGGCCGGCTTCCTCGGCGATGCGCGCATGGAACACGACCTGCAACAGCAGATCACCCAGTTCATCCTTCAGGTCGGCCATGTCGCCGCGCTCGATGGCGTCGGCGACCTCGTAGGCCTCCTCCAGGGTGTGCGGCGCGATGGTGGCGAACGTCTGCTCCACGTCCCAGGGGCAGCCGCCCTCGGGATCGCGCAGGCGGGCCATGATGCCCAGCAGCCGGCTCATGGCGCCGGGATGGGGCGGGGTCGGGTCTGGGCGGTCGTCCTTCATGGCCCCTGGGGTAGCCGCTTCCCCGGCCCGGCGCAAGCGCGGTCCGCGCGAAACCCGCCACCGCATGCTTGCGGCAGCGCACACGAGACTCTATATAGCTTGGTTCAACTGATTTTTCCTCGGGGAGACCACGATGGCGCGCGTCACCGTCGAAGACTGCATTGAACGCATTCCGAACCGTTTCGAACTGGTGCTGCTGGCCGCCCAACGCGCCCGCGACATCACCGCCGGCAGCCCGATGTCCGTCGAGCGGGACAACGACAAGAACCCGGTCGTCGCCCTGCGCGAGATCGCCGAGCAGCATGCCCGCCCGGACGAGTTGACGGAAGGCCTGATCCACGGCCTTCAGAAGCATGTGGAGACCGACGAGCCGGAAGAGGACGACTTCGACGCCCTGGCCGTTCAGCGCCAGCTTTCCACGGACGCCCGGGACGCGGCCAACGAGGCCGAGGAGGTCTTCGCCGACGGCCTGACCGTGCACGGCGACGGCGGCGAGGCGGAAGACGCCACACCCGAACAGGCGGTGTCCGTCGAGGACAGCGACACGGACGAGCGCGGCCCGGCGGAGGGATACTGATCCCGCCCGGGGCCGCGGACGCGCAGCGGCTCCCGGCTCCCCGCCCCCCGGTTTTCACGACGCGCAGGTGCGCACGGCACTGGACAGGATGACACGACTCGAGCGCCCCCGAGGGCCTGACAGACACGGCGGTTCCGGCCCCGGACACCCGGAGCAACGCTGCCGCTGTGTCGGTCGGGTCCCGGCGACGGGCGCCGGTTTCTGCGCGTCCGCCGCATCGGAGGGCCATGGCCCATGATGCGGCAGTTCGAGCTTGTGGAACGGGTCAAGGCCTACGACCCGAACGCGGACGAAGGCGTTCTCAACAAGGCCTACGTCTACGCCGTCAAGATGCACGGCTCGCAGTTGCGCGAATCCGGAGACCCCTATTTCTCCCACCCGGTCGAAGTGGCCGGCATCCTGACCAACTACAAGCTCGACAGCGCCTCCATCATCACGGCGCTGCTGCACGACGTGGTCGAGGACACGGTCTCCACCATCGAGGACGTCGAGCGCAATTTCGGTGTCGAGGTCGCCACCCTCGTGGACGGCGTCACCAAGCTGGCCAAGATCAAGCTGGCCAGCGACGGCACCACCCGCGAGGCGGAGAACTTCCGCCGCCTCGTGCTTGCCATGTCCAACGACATCCGCGTGCTGCTGGTGAAGCTGGCCGACCGGCTGCACAACATGCGCACGCTGCATTTCGTCAAGAAGCCCGAAAAGCGCCAGCGCATCGCACTGGAGACCATGGAGATCTTCGCGCCGCTCGCCGAACGCATCGGCATGCACGAGATCAAGGACGAGCTGCAGGACCTGGCCTTCAAGCAGCTCCATCCGGAAGCGCGGGATTCGATCCTGGCGCGCCTGACCTACCTGCGCGAGCACGGCGGCGAGCTGGCGCCCATGATCCTGGAGGAACTGCGCAACGTCATCGGCGAACAGGGCCTGCAGGCGCAGATCTCCGGCCGCGAAAAAAGCGCGTACTCGATCTGGAAGAAGATGCAGGACAAGGATGTGGCATTCGAGCAGTTGGCCGACATCATGGCGTTCCGCATCCTGGTCGAGTCCATGGAGGACTGCTACCGCGCCCTGGGCGTCATTCATGGGCATTACCGGATGGTGCCGGACCGCTTCAAGGACTACATCTCGACACCGAAGGCCAACGGCTATCAGTCCATCCATACGGCCGTGATGGGGCCGCGCAACCAGCGCATCGAGGTGCAGATCCGCACCCACGACATGCATCAGGTCGCCGAACGGGGCGTGGCTGCCCACTGGTCCTACAAGCAGGGCCAGCGCCAGCCGCTGGACGGCACCCAGTATCGCTGGCTGCGCGAGCTGATCGAGATCCTGGAACACACCAGCAATCCGGACGAGTTCCTGGAGCACACCAAGCTGGCCATGTACCAGGATCAGGTGTTCTGCTTCACGCCCAAGGGCGACGTCATCAACCTGCCGGCCGGCTCCACCCCGGTGGACTTCGCCTATGCCGTCCACACCGACGTGGGCAACCGCTGCGCCGGCGCGAAGGTGAACGGCCGCCTCGTGCCGCTGCGCCACGTGCTGAACAACGGCGATCAGGTGGAAATCGCCACCAGCAAGACCCAGACCCCCTCGCCGGACTGGGAACACTTCGTCGTCTCGGGCAAGGCGCGCGCCCAGATCCGCCGCTTCGTGCGCATGCGCCAGCGCGAGCAGTACCAGGACCTGGGCCGGCAGATGCTGGTCAAGGAGTTCGGCCGCGCCGGCTACGCCTTCACCGAGAAGGGCCTGGACGGCGTGCTGAACCGCTTCCGCGCGCCCACGGTCGAGGACCTGTGCGCCGAGGTGGGCGCCGGCACCGTGACGGCCAAGGAGGTCGTGCTCGCCGTCTACCCCGGCATCAAGACCGCCCCCCGGCTGTCGCGTGTCATCCCGCCCTTCGGCAAGAGCTGGAGCCGCTCGCGCCCCAGCGCCGACAAGTCGGCGATCCCCATCAAGGGCCTGATCCCGGGCATGGCGATCCACTACGCCCGGTGCTGCCACCCCCTGCCCGGCGACCGCATCGTGGGCATCGTCAACACCGGGCGCGGGGTGACGATCCACACCATCGACTGCGACCAGTTGGAACAGTACCACGACACGCCGGAACGCTGGCTCGACCTGAGCTGGGAGGACGACGCGGCGGTGGACGTCCACACCGGCCGCCTGAGCGTGGTCGCCAGCAACCAGATCGGCACCCTGTCCGAGCTGTCCACGGTGATCGCCAAGAACATGGGCAACATCACCAACCTGAAGATCACCGAACGGGCCTCGGACTTCTTCGACATGATTATTGACGTCGAGGTCCGCGACGTCCGCCACCTGACCAACATCATCGCCGCCCTGCGGGCCTCCAACGCCGTCAACTCGGTCGAGCGCGCGAAGCGGTGAGTTGATCTGGGACGCGCCGTGCTCCATATCGGGCGGGTCGTCCCCTCAAGACCAAGAAGGCCACCCCCCCCAATGAGGTCCCGCATGACCCGCCGCACCCCGAGCCCCCGCTCCCTCCGCCTGGGCATCAACATCGACCACGTCGCCACCATCCGGAACGCCCGGGGCGGTCTGGCGCCAGATCCCCTGCGCGCCGCCCAGATCGCGGCCGAGGCCGGCGCCGACGGCATCACCGCCCACCTGCGCGAGGACCGGCGCCACATCTCGGATCACGACATCGTGCGGCTGAGCCGCGAGATCGACCTGCCGCTGAACCTGGAGATGGCGGCCACCGACGAGATGCTGGACATCGCCCTGCGCCACCGCCCGCACGCCGCCTGCATCGTGCCGGAGCGCCGCGAGGAGCGCACCACCGAAGGTGGCCTGGACGCCGCCGGCCAGCGCGAGCATCTGGCCCGGTTCGTCTCCACCCTGGGTGAGGCGGGCGTGCGCGTTTCGCTGTTCATCGAGCCCGACCCGCGCCAGATCGAGGCCGCCGTTGCCCTGGGCGCGCCCGTGGTCGAGCTGCACACCGGCACCTATTGCGACACCATGGGCGCGGCCCGGGCGGCCGAGCTGGAGCGGCTGCAGGCGGCCGCGCGCCTGGGCGCGGACCACGGCATCGAGACCCACGCCGGCCACGGCCTGACCTATGACACCGTGCGGGACGTGGCGGCCATTCCCATGATCCGCGAACTGAACATCGGGCACTTCCTGATCGGCGAGGCCATCTTTGTCGGCCTGGAGGCCTCCAT
The DNA here is from genome assembly GCF_009601025.1 of Roseospira navarrensis. Taxonomy (GTDB): domain Bacteria; phylum Pseudomonadota; class Alphaproteobacteria; order Rhodospirillales; family Rhodospirillaceae; genus Rhodospira; species Rhodospira navarrensis. The sequence continues at coordinate 24,826 of NZ_WIVE01000003.1, forward strand.
CCGCCGCATGCGGGCCCTGATGGACGAGGCCCGCCCGGAGCCCGCCGTCGGGCTGGCGGCGGCCGGGCAACCTTGACTTTGCGGGGGCGGGCTGGCTTGATCCCCGCACGTCGGACCGGCGGGGCGAGCGGCCCCGCCCCGTCCTGGATTCCGAGGGGTGCGCGAGCGGCTTGATGCAGAAGAAAAAAACGGGTGGGTTCGGCGAAACGATCCGGACCGTGATCTACGCTGTCCTGATTGCCATCGTCATCCGGACCGTGGCCTACGAGCCGTTCAACATTCCGTCGGCCTCCATGGTGCCGACGCTGGAGATCGGGGACTATCTGTTCGTCTCCAAGTTCTCGTACGGCTACAGCAAGCACTCGCTGCCGTTCAGCTTCCCGCCGTTCCCGGGGCGCATCCTCGCCACCCAGCCGGAGCGTGGGGACGTGGCCGTCTTCAAGCTGCCCGCCGATCCGGCGGTGGACTATATCAAGCGAGTGATCGGCCTGCCCGGCGACCGCATCCAGATGGTCCAGGGCGTCTTGCACATCAACGGCAAGCCGGTGCGGCGCGAGCGGATCGAGGACGCCGTGTGGCGCGACCAGGGCGGCAACGTGCACCGCTCGCCCCGCTATCTGGAAACGCTGCCCAACGGAGTCACCCATGTGATCCTGGAGGATCGCCGCGACACCGGACCGTTCGACCAGACCCGCGAGTTCGTGGTGCCCGACGGTCACTTCTTCATGATGGGCGACAACCGCGACAACTCGGCCGACAGCCGGGCCGACGTGGGCTTCGTACCGTTCGAAAACCTGGTGGGCCGGGCGGAGATCATTTTCTTCTCCAACGACGGCTCAGCGGCCCTGTGGGAGGTCTGGAAGTGGCCCTGGGCGATCCGGTTCGACCGGATCTTCAACACCGTTGACTAGGATGCACGGCGCCATGGCCATCCGTCGTCGCCCCGCCCGCGATCCGTCCCTGGATCCGGCCGCGCTGGAAGCCCGGCTGGGCCACCAGTTCCGCGACCGGACCCTGCTGGAACAGGCCCTGACCCACGGCAGCGCCGGGGGCGGACCGCGCAGTTACGAGCGGCTGGAGTTCCTGGGCGACCGGGTGGTCAGCCTGATCGTCGCCCACATGCTCTACGAGCGCTTCCCGGCCGAGCCGGAGGGCGCTCTCGCGCGCCGACATACCGCGCTGGTGCGCAGCGAGACCCTGGCCCGCGTGGCCCGGGACCTGGGCCTGCCCGAGCTGATGCGGCTGTCCCGGGGCGAGGCCGACCTGGGCGGGCGCGATAACCCGGCCTTGCTGTGCGATGTGTGCGAGGCCGTGCTGGGCGCGCTCTATCTGGAGGGCGGCTACGACGCCACCGCGCGCTTCGTGTGCGAGACCTGGGCGCCGCTGATGGACGAGAACCTGGCCCCGCCCAAGGACGCCAAGACCGCGCTGCAGGAATGGGCGCAGGGCCAGGGCCTGCCCCTGCCCACCTACGAGACCGTCTCCTCCACCGGGCCGGCGCACGCCCCCACCTTCACCGTGGCCGCCAAGGTGGAGGGCCACGAGCCCGCCAGCGCCGACGGCTCGTCAAAACGACAGGCGGAACAGCGCGCCGCCGCCCTGCTGATGGAAAGACTGCCCCCCGAATGACCGACACCGACCGCGACCCCGACCGCGACCAGGAGACCGCCCCCGACCTGCCCGCCGGGGAGGCGCGGGACGGCGACAGCCGGTGCGGCTTCGTCGCCGTCATGGGCGCGCCCAACGCCGGCAAGTCCACGCTGGTCAACACCCTGGTCGGGACCAAGGTCAGCATCGTCAGCCCCAAGGTGCAGACGACCCGCACCCGCGTGCGCGGTGTCGCCCTGCATGGCCCGGCGCAGATCGTGTTCATCGACACCCCGGGCGTTTTCAAGCCCCAGCGGCGTCTGGAGCGGTCCATGGTCGCCGCGGCGTGGGAGGGTGCTGCGGACGCGGATCAGGTGCTTGTGGTGGTGGACGCCAACCGCGGCCTGGACGACGACACGCGCTCCATCATCACCGGCCTGCGGGGTCAGGGCCGGACGGACTGCCTGCTGGCGCTGAACAAGATCGACACCGTCCGGCGCGACTCGCTGCTCGCCCTGGCCGCCGCCCTGGACGCCGAGGGCGTGTTCCGGACCGTGTTCATGATCTCGGCGCTGAAGGCCGACGGCACCGGCGATCTGCTGGCCGCGCTGGCCCGCGAGGCGCTGCCCGGCCCCTGGATGTTCCCGGAGGACGAGGTCTCCGACTTGCCCCAGCGCCTGTGGGCGGCGGAGATCACCCGGGAGCAGGTCTTTCGGCAACTCCACCAGGAGTTGCCCTACGCCGCCCTGGTGGAAAGCGAGTCCTGGCAGGAGCGGGCCGACGGATCGGTGCGCATCGATCAGGTGATCTACGTCCAGCGGGACAGCCAGCGCGCCATCGTGCTGGGCAAGGGCGGCAGCCGCATCCGCGCCATCAGCACGGCGGCCCGCCAGGAGATGTCCACCCTGCTGGAGCGGACCGTTCACCTGTTCCTGTTCGTCAAGGTCCACGATCGTTTGTGGGACGACCGGCGACACTACGCGGAATGGGGCCTGGATTACGACGCCTGACCCTTTCTCGGCCGCAGCGTCACAGGTTTTGCGCGCCCCGATTGAATACCCGACCGGCGTTTTTTGGTTTGTCGCCCGCGCGGAACTGACGCATCATCCTCTGTGGAAAGACTCCAGCACATCCGCACCCTGTCCCCTGACCGGACGCCCCGGAGGATCGGGAGGGTCCTGCGTCCTATGCCCGTACCGTCTCTCACCATCAATGGGGTCCGCGCCGCGCCTGCGGTCCGATCCAATGGTGGCCGCGACCGCAGGGCGGGCCGGCCGCGAGCGGTGGCCTGACGCCGCCGACCCCTTCAAAAGGGAGGACCGCGCATGGCCTGGTTCAGTCGTTTTACCCGGTTCGGCGACGTGCATCTCGTGTTCGGCCAGGAAGCCAACATGTCCTGCGGCATCGCCAGTGTCCTGATGTGCGTGTTCAAGATCAACAAGATCAAGCCGGGCGTGGATGCCGTCCACGTCAACAAGGACATCTACGACGCCTACTCCAAGGCCTCGGGCGGCAAGTACCAGCCTGAGAAGGTGGGCACACACCCCACGCACCTCGTGACCGTGCTCAACAGCCTGAAGTGCGGCAAATGGACGTGGACCAACGCGAGCGCGGCCGCGGCCTCGAAGAAGATCATCGATCTGGTGGGCGTGACGGCGGCCCCCGGCCCCACCCTGACCGTCAATCCGATCATCATCGGCGTGGACTGGGATTCCGGCGGCGCCCACTGGGCCGTCGTGGACACGGTGCGCGGCTTCTTCGGCACCAACTACGCCACCATCTGCGACCCCTGGGACGCCAACGTGCACATCCAGGAAATCAGCAGCAGCAAGCCCTTCATCTACAAGGCCGACGAGGGCGGCTTCGCGGTCGATTTCTGGGGCGAGCACAAGGGCCAGACCAGCCCCTACAAGCCCGGCGCCAAGGGCAGCATCAAGACCTGGGGCATCATCCACCGGCTATAGGGCGGGCCGAATTTGGGTCGACCGACCGCAGGGCAACGGGCTCTGGGTCACGTGATCGCCTTCTGCAGGTCTTTCCGGCGGGTCGGAGACCCAGGCTCGAGATCCTTCAGCCGCTTCGCGGCTTCAGGATGACATCCTATCGTTTTTGTCTGTCATCCCGAGTGAGCGAAGCGAAACGAGGGATCTCGAGAGGCCTGCTCCGACGGCGCGGAACGGGCCGTCATGTTGACCCGCGCCCATTGCCCTGGACCGGCCACCGACGGGATCGATCCTGGCCGACGCAAAGGATGAACCCTTCCGTCGGCCGGTCTCACATATTGTTCGGCAGCACCAGGGCGACATCGGGCACCAGCACCAGCCCCACGATGGCCAGGCACATAATCAGGAACATCGGGATGCTGGCCCGCGAGATGAACCCCATATCGTGGCCGGTCATGCCCTGCAGGACGAACAGGTTGAAGCCGATGGGCGGGGTGATCTGGGCCATCTCCACCACGATCATCAGGTAGATGCCGAACCAGATCATGTCGAACCCGGCCTGACGCACCAGGGGCTCGATCACCGCCATCGTCAGCACGATGGACGAGATGCCATCCAGGAACATGCCCAGGATGATATAGAACACCGTCAGCATGGCGATGAGTTCCAGCGGGCTCAGGTTCAGCCCGCCGATGCCCTCAGCCAGCGCGCGCGGAATGCCGGTGAAGCCCATCGCCAGCGACAGGAACGTGGAGCCGGCCAGGATGAACGCGATCATGGCCGAGGTCCGCACCGCCCCGAACAGGGACTCCCGGAACGTGGTCCAGGTCAGGCTGCCCTGCAGCCCCGACAGCGCGAGCGAGCCGATCACGCCCAGCACAGCGGCTTCGGTCGCGGTCGCCACCCCGGTGTAGATCGAGCCGATCACGCCCAGGATCAGCAGCAGCACCGGCGCCAGATCCTTGAGCGCCACGATCTTCTCGCGCATGGAATGGACCACCATGTCGGCGCTGACACTCTTCGAGATCAGGCCCCAGGCCGCGACGTAGGTCATGAACATCAGCGCGAGGCAGGCCCCGGGCAGAATGCCGGCGATGAACAGCTTGGCGATGCTCTCGTTCACCGACACCCCGTAGATGATGAGCGAGATCGACGGCGGAATCAGAAGGCCCAGCGTGCCCGCACCCGCCAGGGTGCCGACGACCATGCGCTCGGGGTACTGACGGCGGCGCAACTCGGGAATGGACATCTTGCCGACCGTGGCCACGGTGGCGGCCGACGAGCCGGAAATGGCCGCGAAGATGGCGCAGCCGGCGACATTCACATGCAGAAGACCGCCGGGCAGCCGCCCCAGCCAGGGCGTCAGGCCCTTGAACAGCACCTCGGACAGGCGCGAGCGGAACAGGATCTCGCCCATCCAGATGAACATGGGCAACGCGGTCAGCGTCCAGGACGACTGCGATCCCCACAGGATCATCGCCATGGAATCGCCCGTGGGGCGGGTGGTGAACAGCTCCATGCCGATCCAGGCGCAGACCAGCAGGCTCGCCCCCACCCATACGCCGGAGCCCAGCAGCAGAAACAGCGAGAGCACGAACATCGCGATCAGCACACCTTCGGCCATCACTCGCGCCCTCCGTCGGCTTCGGGCGCGGTCAGGCAGTCCTGCCCCTCCACGATGGCCCGGATGAAGGAATCCACGGTCGAGATCGCGAAACAGACCGCGCCGGCGGCCATCACGGCCTGCGGGATCCACAGCGGCATGGCGTCGGCGCCTTGGCTGATGTCGCCGAAGTCATGGGAGATGTAGCTCAGACGCACGAAGTAGAACGCCAGATAGCCGGCCGCGAGCGCGATGATGCCGCGCGCCCACAGCTCGAAGCCCCAGCGCACCGCGCCCGACAGATTGGAGATCAGCAGGCTGACGCGGATATGCGCCCCGGCACGGAAGGCGTAGGGCATGCCGAAGAACGAGCCCGCCGCCATCGCATAGCCGGCGAACTCGTTCACGCCGCCCAGGTAGACCCCCAGCAGGCGCGAGACGATGCTGGCCAGGATGAGTCCGGTCAGGGTCACCAGCATCAGGGCGGCGACCACCCCGCAGGCGAGATAGAAGCGGTCCAGGCCCCTGGCCAGGCCCATGAACAGGTCAGTCATGCGGGGACCCTCGAACCGGCGATGCGCCTGCACTGAAAACCGAGACCGGACGGGCGGCACACGCCCGCCCGCCCGGTCCGATCCGTCTTATACCGGCCCGACTGGGCCGGCGCCGCGAAGCGGCGGAGGCGATAAAACGGACGAGTCCGATTCATCGCCGATCAGTATTACATGGACTCATAGGACTCCAGGACCTCCGCGCCCATTTCGCCGGCACGCTCCGTCCAGTCCTCGGTCATCTTCGCCCCCAAGTCCTGGAACTCGCTCTTCAACGTGTCCGAGGGCGGAGCGACCGTCATACCATTGGCGGCGAGCTGTTCCTTGTACCAGTCGGCGAGGCGCTGCGCCTCTTCCCAGCCGGCGGCCTCGGCCTTGGCGGCCTCGTCCAGAACGATGGCCTGGGTCTCCTCGTCCAGGGCGTCCCAGGCGTCCTGGTTGACGATCACCATGTTCTTGGGCAGCCAGGCCTGGACGTCGTACCAGTAGTCCACGAACTCCCAGATCTTGCGGTCATAGCCGGTGGATCCGGACGAGATCATGCTTTCGGCAACCCCGGTGGCGAACGCCTGCGACAGCTCGGCGGTTTCGATGCTGGTGGGGATGGCCCCCATCATCTCGGCCAACTGCGACGTTGCCGGGTTGTAGGCGCGGAACTTCAGGCCCTCCATGTCGGAGATGCTCTCGATCGGCTTGACCGCGTACAGCCCCTGCGGCGGCCAGGGCACCGCATAGAGCAGCTTCAGGCCCTTGTCGGCCAGCACCTCTTCCGTGGCCGGCTTGCTGGCCTCGTACAGCTTGCGGGCGTCCTCGAAGCTGGTGGCGAGGAACGGCACGGCGTCGATCTCGAAGATCGGGTGCTCGTTGCCGAGGGCCGACATCAGCCGCTCGCCGATGGGGGCGATGCCACGACGCACGGCGCCGAAGATCTCGCCGCCGGGCACCAGCGAGCCGCCGGCATGGGTCTTGATCTCCAGGGCGCCGCCGGTGCGCTCGGTGACGGCCTCGGCAAAGGCGGTGTTGTTCTCCGAGTGGTAGTTGGAGGCCGCATAGGCCATCGGCATGTCCCAGGTCTCGGCCTGGGCGGCCGGGGCGCCCAGCCCGAGGGTCAGGGCGGCGGCGGCGCCGAAGGTGGCGGCCCGGAACAGGCTCCGCCGGCTGGTGGTCGCATGAGGCATGGTCGTGAAACTCCCCTTGGTGTCGAGCCCGCCTTTCCGGAGCGGTGCGGCGCCGACCGAACGGGCCGGTCGGCTTTGGGCCTTCAAGTGTTAGCGAGCATTCCCGGTCCGGTCAAAGCCTCCGCGCGGGGGACGGGCGTTTGACGGGCACGAAATCCTTGCTCCGGGGTGGGGTTCGGCGCAGGGTGGCGCCCCTGCACGGGGCCTCGGCCCCACCAAGGTTTTTTGCTCCGGTGGTGTGCCATGGCCGATGATCCCCGCCCCTCGCCCCGTGCCGCCTCAGGCGAAGCGCCGCGCCCCGATTACGGGCCGGTCGGCGTCATCATGCTGAACACGCACTTCCCGCGCCTGCCCGGCGACGTGGGCCACCCGGACACCTTCGAGGGCCATGTGCTGTACCACCGCGTGACCGACGCCCGCGTTGCCGCCGTGGTCAAGCCCGGCCTGATGTCCGAGCCGCTGGCGAACGCCCTCCTGGACGCGGCCCGGGATCTGGAGCGCCGGGGCGCCGCCATCATCACCACAAGCTGCGGCTTCCTGAGCACCATGCAGGAGCGCCTGCGCGCGGCGGTGTCCGTGCCGGTGGTGTCCAGCGCACTGGTGCTGCTGCCCCTGCTGCGGGCGGGGTGCGGCCCGCACGCCCGGATCGGGGTCCTGACCTTCGACACCCGCGCGCTGACGGCCTCGCACTTCGGCGGCGCCTGGGGACCGGACGTGGTGCTGGAGGGCCTGGAGCTGTCACGGGAGTTCCACGCCGTCATCGCCGAGGACCGCCCTGCCCTCGATGCCGCCACGGCCGAGGGCGAGATCGCGCTCGCCGCCCAGCGCCTGCGCGCGCGGGCCGGCGGCACCCTGGACGCGGTCGTGCTGGAGTGCACCAACCTCGCCCCCTTCCTGCCCCGCATCCGCGCGGAGGCCGGCGCGCCGGTGTTCGATCTGGCCGCCGCCGTCCGGTGGATGGCGCGCGACCTCCTGTGACGGTCATCGCCCCCGCGACACGCACAGGGTCCGTTATCGTCTGGACTCCCCCCTGTCACAGACCGTACACGCTGCTGCATGAGCAGGCGGGCGCGAGACCCGGCGACGACCAAGACGGAGGATGCGGACCCATGGAACGAATCACGGCGACCGGCGGCGAATGGATCGTGGGCTGCCTCGACCGGCTCGGCGTCCGTCGGGTTTACGGCGTCCCCGGCGAGAGCTTCCTGCCGGTGCTGGATGCGCTTCACGAGTCCCCCATCAGCTTTATCGGCTGCCGGCACGAGGGCGGCGCGGCGATGGCGGCCGAAGCCGAGGCCAAGCTGACGGGCCAACCCGGCATCGCGTTCGTGACGCGCGGCCCCGGGGCATCCAACGCGGTCGCGGGCTTGCACGTGGCCAGCCAGGATTCCACGCCGCTGGTCCTGTTCGTGGGCCAGATCGCCCGGGACGTGCGCCACCGCGAGGCGTTCCAGGAGATCGACACCGCGCGCATGTTCGCCGACACGGCCAAGTGGGCGGCCGACATCGACCGGGCCGAGCGCGTGCCGGAGATGGTCTCACGCGCCTTCCACATCGCCGCCTCCGGACGCCCCGGCCCGGTGGTGCTGGGCCTGCCCGAGGACATGCTGCGCGACGACGCCACCAACCTGCCGCTGCCGGCGGGCTTCACGCCGGTCGAGATCCATCCGGCCGCGCAGGACATGGTTCGCATGGCCGCCCTGGTGGACGGGGCGGAGCGGCCGCTCGCCATCGTCGGCGGCAGCCGCTGGGACGCCGCCGCCGTCGCCGCCTTCACCCGGTTCGCGGAATCCCGGGGCCTGCCCGTCGCCTGCGCCTTCCGCCGCCAGATGCTGTTCGACCACAGCCACGAGAACTACGCCGGAGATCTGGGACTGGGCGCCAACCCGGCGCTGGTCAAGCGGGTGCGCGAGGCGGACGTGATCCTGGCCGTGGGCACCCGGCTGGGCGACGTCACCTCGCAGGGCTATGCGCTGCTGGACATTCCGCGCCCCCGCCAGACCCTCGTTCATGTGCACGCCGACCCGCAGGAACTGGGGCGGGTGTACCGCCCGGCGCTGGCCATCAACGCAACGCCGCGCGCCTTCTGCGGCGCACTGTCGAACGTCTCCCCGCCCCTGCGGCGCCCGGACGAGAGTGTGGCGCGGGCGGCCCGCCAGGCCTACCGCCTGTGGTCCACGCCGCCCGAGACCGGCCCCGGCGCGGTCCACATGGGACCCATCGTCAGCCATCTGGAAACCGTGCTGCCGGACAGCGCGATCATCACCAACGGCGCCGGCAACTTCGCCACCTGGGTGCATCGCTTCCACCGCTTCCGCGGCTACGCCACCCAGGTCGCCCCCACCTCCGGGTCCATGGGCTACGGCCTGCCGGCCGCGCTCGGCGCGCAGTTGTCGCACCCGGACCGCCTGGTGGTGTGTGTCACGGGGGACGGCGACTTCCAGATGACCATGCAGGAGGTGGGCACGATGACCCAGCACCGCCTGCCGATCCTGATCCTGGTCGTCAACAACGGCATCTACGGCACCATCCGCATGCACCAGGAGCGCAGTTATCCCGGGCGGATCTCCGGCACCGATCTGGTCAATCCGGATTTCGCGCGGCTGGCGCAGGCCTATGGGGCGTTCGGCGAGGCCGTGACCGAGACCGCCGCCTTCCCGGATGCGTTGGCGCGCGCGCTCGCCCATCTGGAAACGCGCACGGGACCGGCGCTGCTGGACATCCATCTGGACCCGGAGGCGATCACGCCGGCCCGCACGCTGAGCCAGATCCGCGCCGGAAGCTGAGCCCCGGCGCCGGAAACCTGCCTGTGCAAGCTTCAGCCAGTCGGATAGACTGCCCAAAGGGGGAGCAGGCTCGCCTTTGAAGGGCGCCACCATGGACCAGCCGTCTGGTCAGGACGCAGCACGCGCCGCGGTGCGCGAGGGAACGCTGCCGCCGTCCCGGCGCGGGGGGCGGCCGGGGATCGTCCGCGCCTTGTCGCTGCGTCTGTTCGCGGCGTCCGCGGTCGCCTTCGTGGGTCTTTACGCCTACTGGAGCTACGGCGTCTACCAGACCATGACCGAGGAGGCGGCGTACCGCGCCGAAACCCTCCTCGAAGAGCGGCGCACCTACATCCGCGCCCTGGTCGAAACCGCCGTCAACGGGGCGGACCATCAGCGCCGAACCGTCAACGCCCGCGCCCGCCAGGTGCTGCGCGAGCGTGGCCAGCGCGCCCAGGCCATCGCCCGCCACATCTGGGAAACACGGCCCGAGGACGCGACGCGCCGCCAGGTCCTGGAGCAGATTCGGGAGACGTTGCGCCCGATCCGGTTCGATGGCGGGCGCGGCTATTACTATGCCTTTATCATGGATACCGGCGAAACCATCCTGCATGCCGACAGTCCGGACCTGGAAGGCACGGACCTCCGCGTCGTGCGTGACCTGGAAGGTCGCCCGATCGTCCCCTCCTTGATCGATTACCTTCGGGAGCACGGAGAGGGATTCTACAATTATGTCTGGGAGCACCCGAATCGCCCTGGGAAAAACCACGCCAAGATCGCCTATGGCGTGCTGTTCGAACCCCTGAACCTCGGCATCGCCGTCGGCGACTACCTGGAGGACATGACCGCCACGGTGAAGGCCGAGACCCTGGCCCAGCTTGAAGCCATGCGGTTCGGCGACGATGGCTACATCTTCGCCGGCACCTGGGACGGAATCAGCCTGATCGAGCCCGCCAGGGGCCGCGACATGTGGGCGGTCACGGACCCCAACGGCGTCAAGGTCGTGCAGGAACTGGTGGGCGCGGCTCGCGCCGGCGGCGGCTTCGTGCGCTATGTCCGTCCCAACCTGCAGGAAGGCTATCCCAGGTCCGAGCGGCTGAGCTACGTGCTGCCGGTGCCGGAGTGGGAGTGGTACGTGGGCGCCGGCGTCTCCATCGACGACATCAACGCCACCATTGCCGATGTGCGCCGCGAGATCCGGTCCGACGCCCTGCGCAGTCTGGTCCTGGGTAGTCTGCTCGTCGCCCTGCTGGCCGCCGCCAGCTCCTGGATCGCCCTGCGCAGCGCGCGCCGGGTGGGCCGCGACTTCGCGCGCCTGGAAGCCGCCCTGGCCGAGGACGGGCGCAATCCGGACCGGCTGCAGGCCGATGCGCTGCGCCACGCCGAATCCCACCGCCTCGCCATCGCCATCCACGGCATGGTGGAGCGCCGCGACGCCGCCGAACGGGCCCTTGAGCAACAGTCCCGCAAACTGGAGCGCTCCAACGCCGAACTGGAGCGGTTCGCCTATGTGGCGTCCCATGATCTGCGGGAGCCGCTGCGCATCGTCTCCAGCTATGTGGGCCTGTTGCGGCGGCGCTATCACGGGCAGTTGGATGCCGACGCGGACACCTTCATCGACTTCGTCACCGAGGGCGCCCAGCGGATGCACGACATGATCGGCGACCTGCTGGAGTATTCGCGCATCAAGCGGTCCGCCACCCCGTTCGAGGCCGTGGACCTGAACGAGGTCTGCGCCCAGGCGGTGCAGAACCTGACCGCCAGCATCCGCGAAACCGATGCCCGGGTGCAGATCGCCTCGGCCCTGCCGACCGTGCGCGGGCGGCGGCCCATGCTCATCAGCCTGTTCCAGAACCTGCTTGAAAACGCCATCAAGTACCGCAACCCCGACCGCACGCCGGACATCCGGGTGCGCGGCGGCATCCGCGACGGCGAGGCGGTGGTGGATGTGGCCGACAACGGCCTGGGCATCGATCCGGCGTTCCACGCCCGCATCTTCCAAATCTTCCAGCGGCTGCACGCCGCCCACCGCTACCCGGGCACGGGTGTCGGGCTGAGCATCTGCCAGAACATCTGCGAAAGCCACGGCGGCCGGATCTGGCTGGATTCCGAGCAGGGGCGCGGCACCACGTTCCACGTTGCGCTGCCCCTGACCGACGGCACGGAAGCGTCGCCCGACGGCGCCGACTCTGCCCGCGAGACCGCCCCGGCCCGGTGACCCCAGCCAGGGGCCACCCCCGGGCCGCGCGCCGGGATCAGGGGCCTGTGGGGAACAGACGGGCCGCGATCGCCGCCGTGGACGTGCGGTTGCCCGCGCCCAGGGCGTCCTTCAGCGACCGGACGTGCGTCTTGACCGTGGCTTCGGAAATGCCGAGCGTCCGCCCGATTTCCTTGTTGGTCTTGCCGCTGGCCAGCAACTCCAGCACCTGGGTCTGGCGCTGGGTCAGCGTGGCCAGGGTGGAGCCGCGCAGGTCCTTGAGCACCTCGTCCGCGACCGGCTCCGCGTCCGTCTGGCCGGCTCCGGTCTGCGACCACGCGTCAAGGGCGGACAGCACCACCGGCGACAGGTCGTGGAAGCCCGACATCAGCACTTCGGCGTAGCGGGTCAGCAGGGCATCCGCACGGCCGGCGTCCCGCAGAAGCGACCCGGCCAGACGGCGGGCGGATTCGTCGATCACGATGACGAGCTGTTGGTTCCGGGGCCCCTGGAGCGCCCCGAACACGGCCGCCAGAGGGCGGCCCTGGCCGTCCTGCTTGACCGCTCGCATGTCCTGCCACACACCCGCCCCGCGCTCCGACGGGCTGCACGGCGCCGGAATCTGCAGGTGCTGGCTCAGACGATCGCCCACCATCTCGGTGTCCGGACTGCCCACGGCCCGACGGAAGACGGAATTCGCGAACGTGATCGTTCCCTGCTCGTCCACCAGACAGACGCCCAGCATGCCGCGCGCCAACACCTCGGCGAGGGCGGCGGCGGCGGACTGGCGCATGCTGTCCTGGGGCACGAATTCGGCGATTCCGATGGTCCCGATGAACTGGCCCGAGGCCGGATCAAAGCAGCGCCGCCCCTCCACCCGGCCGAACAGCGGCTTGCCGCGATAGGTCCGCGCCAGGAACATGGACCCCCACGTGCCGTCGGCCGTGGGCACCTGCCCGGCCGGCCGCAGTTGCGCGTTGAGGGTCCAGGAGCGGTCCTCGAACACGCTGTCGAAGGGCTCACCAATCAGTTCCTGCGGATGGCGACCGAACAGCTCCAGCACGAGACTGGAGACGAACCGGAAGCGGCCGTTCTGGTCGGTCTCCCAGACCACCCACGGCAGCAGGGTGGTCAGCGCCAGATATCGGACATCGTACTGGCCGGACGGGGCGCCGCGCCCACTGTCCGGTCCGATGAGGGTCTCATTCATCCTGCAACGTCTCCAGGTCGCGCAAGGCGCCGAGGAAACCGGGGCGACGGCCCCAGTGGGAAATGACGGTCAAGGCCGTCTCTTCCGACACCCGATTGAAGAAGTCGGCGGCCACGGCCGGGTCCTCGACCCCGCCGCCGGCCACTTCGACCTTCATGCCCGCGGTGACGGCGACGAAATCCAGGAACTCCTTGACGGTCATCCCGAGGGCCGTGCAGACGATGGCCAGCGCCTCGCTGGTCGGCTCGAACAGGATGCGCCGCACCAGCACCTTGCGCAGGCCCAGCCCCTTGCTGATGAGGGCGACGACCAGCCGGACGTCCCCGGCCGCCATGGCGGAGATCACCAGACGTTTAAGTCTTTCCTTGTCGGACGCGATCGAGTCCGCCAGCGCATCCGCCTTGCCTTCCAGACCGTCGTCGCCGGCCGCGATCTCGACATCCCGCAGCACGCTGTCCAGGTTCTCGTCCAGGGTGTTCGCCGAGATGTCCCAGTTGGTCAGGATGTACTGACGCAACGCAGCCGAGACCCAGTGGCACAGCTTGCGCGCCAGTTCCGGCGTCAGCTCGGCGCGTTTGACCAGCGGCTCATGGAACCGGCGCTCGGTGCGAGCCCGCTCCACCAGATAGGCCAGGGTGGCCTCGGCAATGGCGGCGGTGTCGTTGCGCAGCAACTCCACGATCACGTCGGATTCGCCCACGCGCGCGATGATGTCGGACACCGTTTCCGACAGATGCGGACGCTTGGCGATCGTCATGCGGTGTTCGATCGCCTTGTGGCGGACCAGTTCGATCAGGTCTTCGTCGCGCAGCACCCGGCTGCGCAGCAGGATCGGATAGGCGATTTCGATGGGTTCGTTCGCCAGGAACCAGATCAGGTCATGCGGGCAGTCGCCGGTATCGGCCAGCAGTTGCACCAGCCGGTCCCGGATGGAGCGCTCCAGCTTGAAGATCAGCGTCCGCAGGATGTCGCTCAGCAGGGTTCGTTCGGTGTCCGTCAGCGCACCGGGCCTATCGCCCAGCAGGTCGATCATGAACGACGCCAGCGCCGCCCGGGATTCCTGAGAACGCTGCCGGGCCAATTCCATGAGGTAATGCGAGTCGAACGGCTTCGCATCGCTCAAGGCGCTATCTCGTTCATTCTTTGTCATCGCAGGGTTGTGATGCACGCTGGCCCCCTGATCTCACGTCTACGTCTCGCCCCGGCCCTTCTTTCGGCGACGAGGCCGAAACGCCATGGTACGGTGCGCGACCGCGCGTCGGGAAGCCGCTCCCCCAAAAAAGCCGTGGGCCGCGAACCGTTTCTCGCCGCCCCCGGACGGATCATCCCGACCACCATGCTGAGCCTTTCCCGACGGCGATAAAAGCAAAACACCCGTCAAATTGTACAGCACAACGACGGGTGTGCCAATTCCGCCACAAACCGCAGCGTGTCGTCCGCGCGCCAGCCTCAGTGGAGACATGTATTTTAGAATGCTCCCATGAAGAGTCAATCTCTCCAAACTACAGTGTCCATTGGTCACTATTCCCGAAGTCACGACCACGCGCGGCGGCCGGACCTCGGGCGTGCTCCAGGACCCGCGCCAGTTGCCGTCTTGCGGGGCGCAAAGTCCGCCCCCCAGCCCGGCGCACGGCGCGGCCGGTCTCGACGGTATCGGGTCTTGGCGCGACGCCCTCGGGAGCGGATCGCTCGTTTTGAACGGCCCCGGTCATTTCTTGGTCGGGTCCGTTGCCGAAAGCCCGGGCCGTCCGGCCCGATCACCGGACTCGCCCACCGCTCCGCCCCCTCAGCCCCCCGCAACACGAGGCCCTCGACCCCATGGATCATGACCGCATCGCCGACGCCATCCTGACCGCCGTGACAGAGCGGGGCCCCGGCAAGACGCTCTGCCCGTCCGAGGTCGCGCGCACCCTGGCCGGCGACGGACCGGACTGGCGCCCGTGGCTGCGGTCGGTGCGCGCCACGGCGATCGCGCTGGCGAAAGACGGGCGCATCGGAATCTACCGCAAGGGCAAGCCGGTTTCCGATCCGGGCGCGGTCAAGGGCGTCATCCGCCTGGGCGTCGCGCCCGGCCAGCCGTCCGGTTGAGGTCCCCCTCAAACCGATCGGCCGACGATCCAGCGCCCCAGACGGATCCCGTACAGCAGCACCAGGAGGGCGATGTAAATCATCGGCTCCGTGATATCCGCCTTGACCATCATCAGGTAATGGGCGGCCCCCAGAGCGCCGGCCACATACACCAGGCGGTGGAGCCGCTTCCAGCGCCGCCCGCCCAGCCGCCGGACCATGGCCTGCGGCGAGGTGGCGGCCAGCGGGATCAGAGTCAACAAGCCCGCCATGCCCACCATGATGTATGGCCGCTCGGTCAGGTCCGAGATCATGGTGGGTCCGTGCAGCCCGATGTCCACCACCGCATAGGCGGTGACATGCAGCACCGCATAGGCAAAGGACCACAGGCCCACCATGCGGCGATAGCGGATGGGCCGCGTCGAGCCGGTCAGGTAGCGCAGCGGCGAGATGGCCAGGGTCGCGACCAGCAGTCGCAGCGCCCAGTCCCCCAGGTGGCGGACGATGGTCTCCACCGGATTGACGCCCAGGTCGCCGGTCGCCGCCCACAGGCCGAGGGCCGCCAGCGGCGCGCCGCAGGCGCCGAAGACGGCCCACCACCACACGCGGTCCTTCACGGGGGCGCGCCGACGCTCGCGCCCTCGCGGCGCGGCCTTGCCGGTCCGGTCCGCCATGGACCCGGCGGGGTGCGCGGAAACGGCTGTCGTCATGGCCGGTCACACCCCCGCATCGGCTAGAACTGCTTGGACAGGTCCATGCCGGCATACAGCGAGGCCACCTGCTCCCCGTACCCGTTGAACATGAGGGTCGGACGCCGGCCCCATTCGCCGATGCGGCGCTCGCGCGCCTGGCTCCAGCGGGGGTGGCTGACCTCGGGGTTCACATTGGCATAGAAGCCATACTCGTAGGGCTGGGACATGTTCCAGCTCGTGGCCGGCTCGGTTACCGTGAACGAGATTCGGACGATCGACTTGATGGACTTGAAGCCGTACTTCCAGGGCACCACCAGACGCACCGGCGCGCCGTTCTGCTTCGGCATGACGCGCCCGTACAGACCGACGCCCAGGATGGTGAGGGGATTCATGGCCTCGTCCATGCGCAGCCCCTCGCGGTAGGGCCAGTCGAGCACCCGGCTGCGCTGGCCGGGCATCTGGGTCGGGTCCTCCAGGGTCTCGAAGGCCACGTATTTCGCGTTGCCGGTGGGCTCGAAGCGCGCCAGCACCTTGGCCAGCGGGATGCCCACCCAGGGGATGACCATCGACCACGCCTCGACGCAGCGCAGACGATAGATGCGCTCCTCCAACTGGTGGCTGGCCATCAACTCCTCGGCCCCGAGAACGCCCGGCTTTGCGCATTCCCCGTCCACCCGGATGTCCCAGGGCGAGGTCTTCAGATCGGGCGCGTAGCGGGCCGGATCCTCCTTGGAGGTCCCGAACTCATAGAAGTTGTTGTAGGTCGTGATCTGGTCGAAGGCGTTCAGGTCCTCGTCGGTCGAGAACCGGCTGGGCGCGACGTCCGGCAGTTGGCGGAAGTCCTCCATCTCGGCGGCTCCGGCGGACCGGGCGGTCAGGCCGAGCATGCTTCCGGCCAACCCGGACAGGGCGGCCACACCGGCCCCCTGCATCAGGCGGCGGCGGTTCAGATAGACGGCCTCCGGCGTGATCTCGGACGGACGCGGGTCTGTGGACGATCGAAAGCGGAAGAGCATGGGTCTCGGTCCTCTCCTGAGCAAGACACGGGGGCGAGGCGTCCCGGGAGTCCCTGTGGATGTGGGAGCCGATGCTCGCTTTGGAATGTGTCCATTTTGCGTTGGGTAAAGACCGAACCGGCGGCGCCGCCTATTGCCGGCTGTAGCCGGGCTTTTCCTGATACTTGAACAGGTCGGAGTCCAGATCGACGCCGAAGCGCGGCGTGAACAGGGTGACCGTCACCTCGATGTTCTGCGCGTCGCGCACGCGCCATTGGCGCAGTTCCATGGGCGACAGGGCGAACACCAGGGTCAAAACGCCCTGCCCCGGGTCGTCGGTCTGCACCAGGTCGATCTCAAGCAGGCCGCCGCCTTTGCGCATCCCGGTCACGGTGATGTCGGGATCGGTGAACTCGACCCGCTCGCGCAGCAGGATGCCCAGCGGCGTATCGTTCAGCCCGATGTAGCTGACCTGATCCAGTTCGCCGTCCTCGAAGATGACGTAGTTGCCGTTGGCGACCACCAGAATGTCCGCCGGCGGATCGTACTCGATGCGCAGGCGCCCGGGCCGCTGCAGATAGACCGTCCCCTCGGCATAGTTGCCGCGCGACGAGGTCTGGGCGAACCGGGCCCGCATGGTCTGGATGGCATTGAGGGTCTGGGCGGCCTGCTTGAGCAGCACCGCCTCTTCGGTGGTCATCAGATAGGGCTGCGGACGCTGCGCATGCACCTCGGCCGGGGCGGTCACCCAGCCGGCGGCCAGGATTGCGGCCGCCACGGCCAGCAGGGAACTCCGGCGGAGGGAACGGAACAGGCGGACCATGGGGGCTCCTCGAACGAACGGCGGGACGGGTCATACTGGCCGGCTCTTGTCCTGTCTCGTCAGGACAAGAGCCATACGCCGGACGGTATCAGACACTAGCGTCTGATTGTGGCGCGAAAAAGAGGGGGTCCGCCCGGCAAGTCTTGCCGCCGTGGGCAGCCGTGCAGGCCATTCCTGCCCGCCGCGCCGGACGAGGGGACCCGAACCGCGCCAGAAACTCCGGCCGGATGGGTGGCACATGGTTTGCTGCGTCGGGCGCGAGGAGGGTCCGCCCATGTCGATAGACGCCGTCGGCTCAGATCACGCCGCGCCGGCCCTGAGAGAGGCGCCGCGCCCCATGTACGAGGGGCAGCCATACTATACGTTTGACGATGTGGTGGAGAGCTTCAGCTTCTGGGACGTGCTGGACATCTTCAACCCGCTGCAGCACATCCCGCTCGTCAGCACCCTCTATCGCGAACTGACCGGCGACGAGATCGGCGGCTTCGCCCGCATCGCAGGCGGCGCCCTGTATGGCGGCGGCGCGATCGGCGCGGCCGTGGGCGTCGCCAACATGGCCTTCGATGCCATCACCGACGGCGGACCGGCCCAGATCGCCAGAGGCGCGTTCGATACGGTGTTCGGAGACGACCCGCCCGCGTCCGGCCCGGCCATCGGCACCGACGCGGCCGGCGCGACGACGCTGGCCGCCGCCCCGTTGGGCGGATCCCTCCTCACCGACGGCACGCCGGGCGGCGGCGCATCGGCCGGCGGCGGCCGTTTCGCGCCGGGCTCCCTCCTGATGGCGTCGCTGGCGCGCGCGCCGGACCTGCCGGGACAGACCGCGGGCGGCGGCCTGCCCAACGGCCCGCTGGCCGGCGACATGCTCACGGGCCCGGCGGCGGTGGCCGGGACCACACCCCGCCCCGAAGCGGTCGGGGGTGACGTGCTGACGCTCAACACCGCCCAGGCGTCGGCCTTGGCCGCCTTCGTCGCCCAGCAGAGCGGCGGCGCGCGCGGCGCCGACCCCGCCGGCCGGACCGCCGGCACGACCGCCGCGGCGGCCGCCGCGGGACCCGATGGGGTCGCCCGGCCCGGCCTTGCCGCCGCCCCCTCCCCCTCCAGCAGCCCGGATGGCCAGAGCCAGGACATGCACCAGAATCCCGACTTCTCCGATCGCCCTGACGACCGCGACACCCGCCAACAGGCGGCCGCCCTCGCCATGCCGCCGGAGATCCAGCGGGGCCGCGAGGCCCATCAGGCCCTGCTCGCCGAGGCCCGCGCCGCCATGGGCGCGCCGGAGGCCGCCGGCGCCCTCGCCGGTCAGATGGTGCCCCAGATGGCCGGGCAGGCGGGCGGCGCTCCCGCGCCCACCGACAGCCGCCGGACCGGCATGACCCTTGCCGACTACCGCGCCAACCCGAACCGGCGCGCCGAGGGCCAGCCCCGCCCGTTCGGGACCACGGCGCCCGCCGGCGGCGGCCGCGCCGTCTCGGGCGTGCTGCCCGATGCCGCCACCATGGCCGGCCTGATGGAGCGCGGCGAGACCCTGGCCACGGCAGTGGCCCGCCAGGGCGAGCGCACCACCGCCAGCGTCCAGCCGCCGGTCCACGGCGCCGGGGACCTGGACTTCCGGGCCATGCCGCTGGCCTCCGAGCGTCCGGCAAGGCCCGCCACCGCCGCCACCGCCGCCACGACGCCGATGGCACCCGCGTCCGGACGGCCGGTGGCCGCGCAGCCCTGGTTCTCGGATCGCGTGATGGACGCCATGCGCCGCTATGACGCGACCCGCGACGACGGCCGGGCGCCCGCCACGTGATGAACGAGGCGGGCACGCTCGACGTCTCCGCGGACGGCTGGCTGCGTGTCGGCAACAGTGCGCCCCGGGCCTGCGCCCTGGGCCGCGCCGGCGTGACCGCCGACAAGCGCGAGGGCGACGGCGCCACCCCCCTTGGTGCGTGGCCCCTCCGTCGCGTGTTCTATCGGCCGGACCGCCTGCCGACGCCCCCCGACGTGGGCCGTTCCCGGTTGCCGGTCGATCCCCTCACGTCGGGCATGGGGTGGTGCGACGACCCCACCCATGCCGACTACAACCGACTGATCGCCCTGCCCCATCCGGCCGGGCACGAGACCCTGTGGCGCGACGACGGTCTTTACGATGTCATTGTGGTGCTCGGCCACAACGACGATCCGCCGGTTCCCGGGCAGGGCAGCGCCATCTTCCTGCATTGCGCGCGGCCGGACCCGGCCGGCCCGCACGGGTTCAGCCCGACCGCCGGATGCGTGGCCCTGCCCCGGCCCGACCTGCTCGATCTGCTCGCCGGCCTGGCCCCGCCGCCGGTCCTGTTGCGTGTTTCGGTCGGCGACCAAGGCGCGCCCTGATCGAAACGGCCCCCGCGCCGCCCTGCACGCAACACAGCGCACACCGGAGCCCGACTTTTAGGCAGGTTGCGTTTCGAGATTCCTTTCCCCATACTTCCTGGAGAAAAGTTTGGAGCCTTCCCCTCCCGGGTCCGGCAGGATTGCGGGCGATGTGTTGTGTGAAACCACGCGGGAGACCTTTGGGGGCGCCCGCCGGTGGGTCGCACTGATTTGGAGAGGCGTCCGGATCGGGTGGGATGTTGGGTCCCGCCCTTTACAGGGGCCGAGATCCGCCATCTCCTGATCCAACGCAGGGCGTCGGGCGGACTCAGTGGACCCCACCGCACGCCGCCGCATGAAGCGAAACAAGGCCTGCCATGAACATGCAATCCTACGAAGACGACGAAAAGCCGTTTGAGTTCGATCTGGGGCTGATCTGGCGTGTCGCCCGGCGCCGTTTCTGGTTTTTCGTGCTGCCGACACTGTTCTTCGGAAGCATTGCCCTGGTGGCCGCCAAGCTTCTGCCGCCCTCCTACATGTCGAAGGCGACCATCGCCATCGAGCAGCCGAACGTGCCGGCGGACCTCATCAATTCGACCGTCACGAGCATCGCCGCCGAGCGGATCGAGCTGATCCGGCAGCGGTTCATCGCGACTGACAACCTGGTGCGCCTGATCCGGGAGCACGATCTCTACCCGTGGCGGCGCGAGACCGAAACACTCACCCAGATCGCCAGCACCATGCGGGACGATATCAGCGTCCAGTTGATCCAGCAGAAGTCCGGTCGCGAAACTTACACTGTCGCGTTCAGCGTGGGGTTCTCCTACAGGTCGCCCGCGAAGGCCAAGGCGGTCGCCGATGCGCTGGTCTCCTGGTACCTGAGCGAGAACGCCCGCACCCGCCAGGAGCGGGCGCAGGAGACGGCCTCGTTCCTGGAACAGGAAACGCGCGCGGCCGAGCAGGAGGTGGACCGCCTGGCGAACGAACTCGCCAATTGGCGGGCGGCGAACCGGGACCGGCTGCCCGCCCAGCAGCCCATGATCCTGGAGCAGTTGAACGCCAAGCGACTGAACCTGCGGGACGCCACGTTCCGGCTTGAAGCGCTTCAGGGCGAGAAGACCTCGCTGGAGGCCAAACTGGAAGCGATGCGGGGCGACGTCGCCAATGCATCGTCGGGCCCCAGTGCTGGCGCGGTCGAGGCCGCTCGTCTGAACACGCTGCTGACCGACTTGCGGAGCCGCCGGGTGGCGCTGTCCACCACCTACACCGACAGGCACCCGGATATGGCCCGCCTGGACCGCCAGATCGCGGAAATCCAGTCCCAGTTGTCCCGGCTGCCCGCCGCCGCCGTGGCGGGCGCGTCGTCCGGCGCCAATCCGGGCGCCCGGATCGAGGAGATGGAACTCCGGCTGGAAGCCATGGATCGGAGCATCCGCCTGACCGAGCGCTCCATTGCCGTGATCGAGGCGGAGATCCAGGAGGCGGAGCAACAGCTTGAGGAAAGCGCCAAGGTCGCCGATTCCTATCAGGCGCTGGTGCGCGCCCACCAGAGCGCCGTCGAGGACTTCAATGTCCTGCGCCGCAAGCAGATGGCCGCCGACATGGGCGCCTCGCTGGAGATCAACCAGAAAGCGGAGCGCTTTACGCTCATCGAGCCCCCGCAGTTGCCGAGCCAGCGGGAAGGGCTACCGCCGTTGCTCATTGCGCTCGGCGGCATCGTCGCCTCCGGCGGGCTGGGCGTCGGCAGCATGGCGGGGGCCGAGTTCCTTGACAAGCGGTTGCGCAGCACCAGGAAAGTGGAGGAGATCGTCGGCGCGGCGCCGTTGATCGTGATCCCGGAAATCCGGACCCGACGGGAGCGCATCCTGAGGTGGACCATCCGGATCGCCGTGATGGTGTCCATCCTCACAGCGACGATCGGTGGATTGTGGTATGTGCATACCCAGGTCAAGCCGCTGGATATTCTCATCATCATCCTTGAACGGAAGATCGAAACACAGATCAACGCTCTGGGGCTCTAGCGGCCCCGGGACCACCAGGACGGACTGACGGGACCTCCGTGCCCCGCGCCCCCCCCGGAGAGGGGGCTTGGTCAGCGGCACGGACCCCGGCTTCAGCCAGGAAGGCTTCCATGGACAAGATCCAGAAGGCGCTCGAAAAATCGTGGTTGGAGCGCGACAGGGACCAGGCGGCGCAGCGGCGGGAGGGATCGGCCCCGGCCCGGCCGTCCCCGCCCGTGAACGGCGTTCCCGCGACACGTCAGGGCTCCGCGCCGAGCCCGACCGTCCAGCAGCCGGTCCGCACCGGGCCGACCCGCTCGCCGATGCCGGTCCCGGCGGCCGACGAAACCGACCAGATCGCCGACATTTCCTACACCCAGACGCGCGTCAATCCGATCACGCCCAAGGGCCTGGAAAAACGACGCCTGATCGCCGGCCTGCCGCAGCATGCCTATGCCGATACCTTCCGCATCCTGCGCACCCGCGTCCTGCAGCGCATGGAGCAGAACGGATACCGGACGATCGGGGTGCTGAGTTCCGTCGGCCAGGAAGGCAAGAGCCTTGTCGCCAGCAACCTGGCCATCAGCCTGGCCAACATCCTGACCCGCACCGTCCTGCTGGTGGACCTTGACCTGCGCGCGCCCAGCATCCACACCTACTTCGGCGTCTCACCCGAACCGGGCCTGATGGGCTATCTGCGCGAAGGGCGCGCGTTGTCGGACTGCCTTGTCAACCCGGGCATCGACCGGCTGGTGCTGCTGCCCAACGGCCGGCCGGCCATCAACTCGGCCGAACTGCTGACCATGCCCCGCATGACCGGCCTGGCCAAGGAGTTGCGGGAGACCTATCGGGATCGCGTCATCATCTATGATCTGGCCCCCCTGCTGCACACGGACGACGCCCTGGCCTTCATGCACCACATCGACTGCTGCCTGATGGTGGCCAGCGAGGGGCGGACCACCGAGAACGAGCTGAAACAGGCGGTCAGCCTGCTCAAGGGGCACAAGCTGATCGGCACCGTCATGAATCGGTCCACGGAGACCGCAAAGCACGTCAAGAAGAGCCGGGCCACCCGCTAGGCCCGGCGCGCGCCGTCGGGTGCATCGGGACCCAGGGGGGAAAACGGCGGGGGGACGCGGCGCGGACCGGATCGCAGGGCGCCACCGCCGCCGTCGGGAGAGCCAGAAAGGTGGACTGATGTACGCTTCGTTTTTCGGACTGCAGCGGAAACCGTTCTCGTTGCAGCCTGATGCTTCCTTCATGTACCTGGGGCGTCGGCACAAGCTGGCGTTTCACCTGCTGCAATACGGGCTGCTGGAGGAAACCTCGCTGACGGTCGTCACGGGCGAGATCGGGGCGGGCAAGACCACTCTCATCCAGTACCTGATGCGCAACATCCTGGCCGATGTGGAAATCGGCATCGTCAACCACACCCACGCCAACTTCGGCCACATCATGCGCTCCATCGCCGGGGCGTTCGGCGTGACCTGCGGCGACAAGGACAATCCGACCCTCTACGAGGATTTCGTGGCGCACGTGGACGAGGTCCACGCCAGCGGCAAGCGCGCCGTCCTGGTGATCGACGAGGCCCAGAACCTGTCGATCGACACCCTGGAAGAGATGCGCATGCTGCTGAACATCAACACCGGCGATCACTTCGTGCTGCAGGTGATCCTGGTCGGCCAGCCGCAGCTTCTCGACATGCTGAAGCGGCCGGAACTGACCCAGTTGGTGCAGCGCATCGGCATCAGCCACCACCTGGACAACCTGGACCTGCCCGAGACCATGGCCTACATCCGCCATCGCCTGCGGATGGCGGGGGCGGAGCGCGACATCTTCAACGATCTGGCCTGCGCGGCCGTGTACTACTTCTCCCAGGGCACGCCGCGGCTCATCAACCAGCTCTGCGACTTTTCACTGGTCTATGCCTTCAGCGACGACGAGGAGACGGTCACCTTCGAAACCGTCTTCGAGGTCGCCGATGCCCGCCTGGCGAGCGGCCTCAGCGCCTATCGGCATCTGCCGGAGGGCGACACGCCCGAGATGCTGAAACAGCGCCTGCTCCGGGACCTCTACCCCGACCACGACGTGCCCGAAAGCCAGCGGGCCGCCGGAGGCCGGGCGTCCTGATCCGCCCCCGCGCCGCCCAGGTCAGCGGGTCCGTTCAGCGGGTGAGCGTGCGCCGCACCGCGTCGCGCCACCCCGCCAGCCGTCGCGCCCGCTCTTCCTCGGACATGGCGGCCTCGAACCGGCGATCCGGCCGCCATCCGGCGGCGAATCCCTCCATGTCCGGCCAGACCCCGGCCTTGTGCCCGGCCAGCCACGCCGCCCCCAGCGCCGTGGTTTCCAGCACCATGGGCCGGTCCACCGGCGCGCCCAGAAGATCGGCAAGGCGCTGCATGGTCCAGTCGCTGGCCACCATGCCGCCGTCCACGCGCAGCACGGTGCGCTCGCCCTCCACGGACCAGTCCTTGTGCATGGCCTCCAGCAGATCGGCGGTCTGGAAACACACGGACTCCAGCGCGGCGCGGGCCAGCTCGCGCGGCCCCGTGGCCCGACTGAGGCCGAACATCGCCCCCCGCGCATGCGGATCCCAGTGCGGCGCGCCCAGGCCGGTGAAGGCGGGCACCAGATAGACCGCCTGCTCGGGGTCGGCCTCGGCCGCCAGGGGGCCGGACTGGTCGGCCCGCTCGATCAGGCCGAGCCCGTCACGCAGCCACTGCACCGCCGCCCCGGCGATGAAGATGGCCCCTTCCAGGGCGTAGGTGGTGGTGCCGTTCAGCCGATAGCCGATGGTGGTCAACAGGCGATTGGTCGAGGCCACCCGGTCCGTGCCCGTGTTGATGAGCGCGAAACAGCCGGTGCCGTAGGTGGATTTGATCATGCCCGGGCTGAAACAGGCCTGCCCGACCACGGCCGCCTGCTGGTCCCCGGCCACACCCAGGATCGGCACGCCGGTGCCCAGGATGGCGGGATCGGTGGTGCCGAAGTCGGCGGCGCAGTCCAGCACCTCCGGCAGCAGCGCACGCGGGATATCGAGCGCGCGCAAGAGGTCGTCGTCCCAGTCGCCGCGCGCGATGTCGTACAGCATGGAGCGCGACGCGTTGGTGGCGTCCGTGACATGGCGGCGGCCGCCGGTCAGGTTCCAGATCAGCCAGGAATCCACCGTGCCGAAGGCCAGGTGTCCGGCCTCGGCCTTTGCCCGCGCGCCCTCCACCGTGTCGAGCAGCCACGCGATCTTGCTGCCCGAGAAGTAGGGATCGATGATGAGCCCGGTCCGCTCGGTGATAAGGTGTTCCAGCCCCTCGGCGTCGTAGCGCGCGCACAGATCGGCGGTGCGGCGGTCCTGCCAGACCAGCGCCCGATGGATCGGCTGGCCGGTCTCCCGGTCCCAGATCAGCGTGGTCTCGCGCTGGTTGGTGATGCCGATGCCCGCGATGTCGCCGGCGGACAGCCCCGCGTCGGCCAGCGCGAGGCGCATGGTCTCCACCGTCGTGGTCCACAGGTCGGCCGGTTCGTGCTCCACCCAGCCGGAGCGCGGGAAGTGCTGCGTGAACTCCTGCTGCCCGACCCCGACGACGGCATATCGATCATTGAACACGATCGACCGGGTCGAGGTGGTTCCCTGGTCGATCGCCAGCACGTAGCCGCTCATGACGCTCTCCCCTGTGTGACTTTTTTCCATGCGGCGCCGCCCCTCTCCCCCACCCGGCCACCCACAGGTTACTGGCGTTGGGTGGCCGGGTCGGGGAGAGGGCCGGCCACGGGTGTCTTTGGTCCTCGGTAGAGGCCATTGGCATCAGGGCGCGGCGGCGCCCCCCGCCGGGTCACTCTGCCGCATCTGCCGCATCCAGTCATCCAGCGCCGCCGCCTGACCGGAGGACAGCCGCAGGCCCAGCTTGGAGCGCCGCCACAGCACGTCCTCGGCCGTGCGCGCCCATTCCCGGTCGATCAGGTGGCGCACCTCGGCCTCGTACAGATCGGCCCCGAACCAGCGGCCCAGATCCTCCACCACCCGGGCCTGACGCAGGATCCCGGGGGTCATGGTGCCGTAGTTGCGGGCGAGGCGGCGCACCAGCGTCTCGGGCAGGTCGGGATAGGCGCCGGACAGGGCGAGAACCAGCGCCTCGAACCCGTCCATGGGGAAGGCCCCACCCGGCAGCGGCTGCTCGCGGGTCCAGGGACCGCCACGCTTGTCCAGCCGGGCCTCGATCTCCGACAGCATGGATTCGGCGAGCCGACGATACGTGGTGATCTTGCCGCCGAAGATGTTGAGCAGCGCCGGCCCGGCGCCGGGGTCGGCCTTCAGCACGTAATCGCGCGTCGCCTCCTGCGCCTTGCCGGCGCCGTCGTCGAACAGCGGGCGGACCCCCGAATAGCTCCAGACCACCTGATCGGGCCTGACCGGCGCCTTGAAGTACGCCCCGGCCGCCTCGCACAGATAGGCGATCTCCGCCGCCGAGATGTGCGCGGCCCCGGGGTCGCCGGTGTACTCCTGGTCGGTGGTCCCGATCAGGGTGAAGTCCTGCTCGTAGGGAATGGCGAAGATGATGCGTTGATCCGGGTTCTGGAAGATGTAGCAGCGGTCGTGGTCGAACAGGCGCGGCACCACGATGTGGCTGCCCTGCACCAGCCGGACGTTGTGGGCGTCGTTGCGCCCGAGCGGCCCGCGCAGCACACCGTCCACCCAGGGACCGGCGGCGTTCACCACCAGCCGCGCGGTCACGGTCCGGTCGCTCCCCGCCTCGCGGTCGCGCAGGCGGATGGTCCAGCGCCCGCCCTCGCGCGCGAGTCCGACGCACGCGGTCCGCACCATGATCGCGGCCCCCCGGTCGGCCGCATCGCGGGCGTTCAGGACCGTCAGCCGAGCGTCCTGCACCCAGCAGTCGGAATACTCGAACGCCGTCACCAGATCGTCTCGCAGGGGGGTCCCGGCCGGGTCCTTGCGCAGATTGAGCGTGCGCGTGCCCGGCAGTTGCTGGCGGCCGCCCAGGTTGTCGTACAGGACCAGCCCCAGGCGCAGCAGCCACTTCGGCCGCATGCCGCGCGAATGGGGCAGCACGAACCGCAGCGGCCAGATGATGTGCGGGGCCGCGCGCCACAGCACCTCGCGTTCCAACAGGGCCTCGCGCACCAGCCGGAACTCGTAGTGCTCCAGATAGCGCAGTCCGCCGTGAATCAGCTTGGTGGACCACGACGACGTGCCGCTGGCCAGATCGTTCATTTCGCACAGCCCGACGGAATACCCGCGCCCCACGGCGTCGCGGGCGATGCCGGCGCCGTTGATGCCGCCGCCGATGATGAAGACATCGAAATCGGCTGATGGGTCGGTCATGGCGTCGGGTCCTCCTCGGTGTCGGCGACCTCCACCCGCACGCCGCTGTCGGCGCACAGGTCCAGGACGGCGTCCGGCGGGGGCCGGTCGGTGACGAAGATGTCCACGTCCGTCAACCGGGCGATCCGCACCGGGGCCGTGCGCTCGAACTTCATGGCATCGGCGACCAGGATGGTCCGGCGGGCGTGCGTCAGGATGGTGCGCGCGGCGTGGACCTCGGCGTGGTCGTAGTCCAGCACCGTGCCGTCCTCCGGGTCGATGGCCGAGGCCCCGATGACGGCGTAGTCCACCTTGAAGCCGGACAGAAACTCGACCGTGGCGTCCCCGACAATGCCGCCGTCGAAGGCCCGCAGCGTGCCGCCGGCGATCATCACGCGGACCCCCGGCGCGTCGCGCAGGATGTTGACCACGTTCAGGTTGTTGGTCACGACCATCAGGCCGTCGTGGGCGCGCAGCGCCATCGCCACCTGCTCGGTGGTGGTGCCGATGTTCAGGATAGCGGAGCTGTTGTTCGGAATCAGCGCGCCGACCCGAAGGCCGATGCGGCGCTTGGCGTCGGCGGCCATGCCGCGCCGCGCATCGTACCGCAGGTTCGAGGCCCCGGTGGGGAACATGGCGCCGCCGTGAATGCGCTTCAGAAGCTGGCGGTCGCACAGCTCGTTCAGGTCCTTGCGAATGGTCTGGGGGGTCACGCCGAATCGGCCGGAGAGGTCATCCACCGTCACGCGCCCTTCGCGCCGCGCGATGTCCAGGATGCCCGACTGTCTCGGCGAAGTGATGTCCAGATCGCGCACGACGACGGCTCCGCTGGGGACTTTCGGTCAAGGGCGGACGGTGGCCGCGGGCGCATCCCGCGGCGCGGAATCCCGCGCTTCGATCACCATCCGCTTTCACTTGCCCGCCGATTTGGACTCGCATCGGCGCGCATGGGTCAGATTGTTGCGGAAAAATTTGCGGTGGACAATGAAAATGTCGCCTTGACGTTCGTTTGGTTTCGCTTGATGATCCGTTGCTGTCCCATAACAGAAAACCTTCGGGAGGAACGGGATGAAAGGAAAGCTGATGACCGCCGTCGCGCTGGGCGCGATTGCGGCGGTTGCCATGCCCGCCTGGGCCGGCATGGAAGAGGCGGAAACGTGGATCGACGAGGAGTTCCAGCCGTCGTCCCTGACGCGCGAGGAACAGCGGGCCGAGATGGAATGGTTCATCAAGGCGGCGGAACCCTTCCAGGGCATGGAAATCAACGTCCTGTCCGAGACGATCCCGACCCACGAGTACGAGTCGAAGGTCCTGACGAAGGCGTTCGAGGAAATCACCGGCATCAAGGTCAACCACCAGCTCCTCGGCGAGGGCGAGGTGGTGCAGGCGGTTCAGACGCAGATGCAGACGAACCGCAACCTGTATGACGCCTACGTCAACGACTCAGACCTGATCGGCACCCACTCCCGGCTGCAACTCGCCGTGAACCTGACCGACTGGATGGCCGGCGAAGGCGCGGACGTCACCAACCCGATGCTCGACCTGGACGACTTCATCGGCCGGCCGTTCACCACCGGGCCGGATGGCAAGCTGTATCAGCTACCCGACCAGCAGTTCGCCAACCTGTACTGGTTCCGCAAGGACTGGTTCGACCGCGAGGATCTGCAGGCGCAGTTCAAGGACCTGTACGGCTACGAACTGGGCGTGCCCGTCAACTGGTCGGCCTATGAGGACATCGCCGAGTTCTTCACCGAGCACGTCAAGGAGATCGACGGCGTCCGGGTCTACGGCCACATGGACTACGGCAAGCGCGCGCCCGACCTGGGCTGGCGCATGACGGACGCGTGGCTGTCCATGGCGGGCGCGGGGTCCAAGGGCCTGCCCAACGGTCGTCCCATCGACGAGTGGGGCATCCGCATGGAGGAAGGCTCGTGCAATCCCTCCGGCGCGTCGGTCGAACGAGGCGGCGCCACCAACGGCGCGGCCGCCGTCTACGCGATCCGCAAGTGGGACGAATGGCTGCGCCAGTATGCGCCGCCGGCCGCCGCCGACTACGACTTCTACCAGTCGCTGCCGGCGCTGTCGCAGGGCAACGTGGCCCAGCAGATCTTCTGGTACACCGCCTTCACGGCCTCCATGGTCGCCCCCCAGAGCGAGGGCAACAACACCGTGGATGAAGAGGGCAAGCCGCTGTGGCGCATGGCCCCCTCGCCGCACGGCCCGTACTGGGAAGAGGGCATGAAGCTGGGCTACCAGGACGCCGGTTCCTGGACGTTCCTGAAGTCCACCCCGGAGGAGCGCCGCAAGGCCGCCTGGCTGTACGCCCAGTTCGTCGTGTCCAAGACGGTGGACACCAAGAAGAGTCACGTCGGTCTGACCTTCATCCGCGACAGCACCATCCGTGACGAGAGCTTTACCGAGCGCGCCCCCAACCTGGGCGGTCTGGTTGAGTTCTACCGCTCGCCCGACCGGGTGCTGTGGACCCCCACCGGCGTCAACGTGCCGGACTATCCGAAGCTGGCCCAGCTTTGGTGGCAGCAGATCGGTGACGTGAACTCCGGCGCCTTCACCCCGCAGGAAGCCATGAACCGCCTCGCCAGCGAGATGGACCAGGTGATGGCCCGCATGGAGCGCGCCGACGAGGCCAACAACACCTACGGGGGCTGCGGCCCGCGCCTGAACGAGCCCAAGGATCCGTCCGAGTGGATCGGCCAGGGCGGCGCCAAGCCGGCGCTGGAGAACGAGAAACCGCAGGGCGAAACCATCCGCTACGACGAACTCGTCAAGCGCTGGGCCGAGCAGTAATCGCCCGGATGCCTGCCTGACCCCGGGAGCGCGCGCCCGTCCTCGCGACGGGTGCGCGCCCCCGGCCCCCTCTCCCGCCCTCCCCGCGCATCGCGGAGGGACTGCGGGGCGCACGGACCGCATAGGGTCACCGGAACCATGTCACTTGAGTTGAAGGGCGTGACCAAGCGGGTGGGCGCGGAGACGCACATCCACCCGACCGACCTCACGCTTGAGCACGGCGTGTTCAATATCCTGCTGGGCACCACCGGGTCCGGCAAGACGACCCTGATGCAGTTGATGGCCGGCCTGGAACGCCCCACCGAGGGCGAAGTCTGGTTCGACGGCGCCGATGTCACCGGCATGGCGGTGCAGAAGCGCAACGTTTCGATGGTCCACCAGCAGTTCATCAACTACCCGAACATGTCGGTGTATGAGAACATCGCCTCCCCGCTGCGCGTCGCCCGCCTGTCGAAGGGCGAGATCACCGCGCGGGTCGAGCGCATGGCCGATCTGATGAAGCTGACCCCCATGCTGGGCCGACGCCCGGTCGAGCTGTCCGGCGGCCAGCAGCAGCGCTGCGCCATGGCGCGCGCCCTGGTCAAGGACGCCAGCCTCGTTTTGCTCGACGAGCCGCTGGCCAACCTGGATTTCAAGCTGCGCGAAGAGCTGCGCGACGAGCTGCCGCGCCTGTTCGCGGACCGCCGCTGCGTGGTGGTCTACGCCACCACCGAGCCGGTCGAGGCCCTGCTGTTCGCCGGCAACACCGCCACCCTGCATGAAGGCCACGTGGCCCAGTTCGGCCCCACGGGCGAGGTCTACCGCCGCCCCCGCACGATCACCAGCGCCCAGGTGTTCTCGGAACCGCCGATGAACACCGCACCCATCGTCAAAGAGGGCGACACCTTCCGGCTGTACGACGGGACGGAATGGCCTGCGTCCGCCGCCGGGGCCACGCTGGCCGACGGCGAGTACGTGTTCGGCATCCGGCCCCACCACGTCACCCTGACGCCGACGGGCGCGCACCCGGTGGCCATCGAGGGCATGGTTCTGGTCTCGGAGTTGAGCGGCTCGGAAACCGTCATTCATTTCCGCCACCGCGCCGAGACCTGGGTGTCCCAGTCGCACGGCATTCACGCGGTCCCGGTGGGCGAGGTCGCCGGGCTGCACATGGATGTCGCCCAGGGCCTGTACTTCGACCGATCCGGCGAACGGATCGGGTTTTGAACCCAACGGCCTCTGACGAGGACCGTTGGACTCCGTGGCCGGCCCTCTCCCCCACCCGGCCACCCCCCATTCTTATCTTGGGGATACTCGCGTTGGGTGGCCGGGTGGGGGAGAGGGCCGGTGCCGAAGAGGCGGGTGAGTCTCACTCACCCGCCAACCAGATGACACCGCTTTCGGGGGGTTCATGGCAAAGATCACGTTGTCCGACCTGCGGCACTCGTACGCAGCCCGCCCGATCCGGGATGACGACTGGGCGCTGAAGCACCTGGACGTCGAATGGCGGGACGGCGGCGCCTACGCGCTGCTCGGGCCGTCGGGCTGCGGCAAGACGACGCTGCTCAACATCATTTCCGGCCTGTTGCGGCCCAGCCATGGGCGCGTGCTGTTCGACGACCGGGACGTGACCGACCTGCCGCCCGACCAGCGTCACATCGCCCAGGTGTTCCAGTTCCCGGTGATCTACGACACCATGACCGTGGGCCAGAATCTGGCCTTTCCCCTACGCAACCGGGGTGTGGACGAGGCCACGGTAAAGGCGCGCGTGGCCGAGATCGGCGAGATGCTGGAACTGTCCGGCATGCTGGACAAGCGCGCCAAGAACCTGACGGCAGACGGCAAGCAGAAGATCTCGCTGGGGCGCGGGCTGGTGCGCGAGGACGTCAACGTCATCATGTTCGACGAGCCGCTGACGGTGATCGACCCGCACCTGAAATGGCAGCTCCGCTCCAAGCTGAAGGAGCTGCACCAGCGCGTGCGGCGGACCATGATCTATGTCACCCACGACCAGACGGAGGCCCTGACCTTCGCCGATCAGGTGGTGGTGATGAACATGGGCGAGGTGGTCCAGATCGGCACCCCCGTGGACCTGTTCGAGCGGCCCCAACACACGTTCGTCGGCCACTTCATCGGCTCGCCGGGCATGAATGTGGTGCCCTGCGGCATCGCGGGCGGACAGGCGACCGTCGCCGGCCACACCATCCCGGTCGCCAATCCCGTCGCCGCCGGGGACGTGCGCGGCCGGATCGAAATGGGTGTGCGGCCGGAGTTCATCGCCTTCGACCCCGGCGGGCTGCCGGTGGACATCGTCAAGGTCAGCGACGCCGGCCGGTTCCGCATCGTGGACACCCGCCTGGGCGATCACAGCGTCAAGGTGCTGGTGGACGAGGGCACCGAGATCCCCGCCGACGGCGCGCGCATCGTCCTGCGGACCGACAACACGCGGCTGTATGCCGACGGCTGGATGATCGGCGCGGGCCGGGACGCCGGGCGGGGGGATGCCGGACAGGGAGACGTCGCATGAACAAGACCGTCAACCAGAAGGCCTGGTTCTTCGTGCTGCCGGTGCTTCTGCTGGTCGCCTTCAACGCCTTCATCCCGCTGATGACGGTGGTGAACTACTCGGTCCAGGAGACCTTCGGCGACAACACGTTCTTCTGGGCCGGGGTGATCTGGTTCCAGGACGTGCTGCATTCCGAGCGCTTCCACGCCGCCCTGGGCCGTCAGCTCACCTTCACATTCACCATCCTGGCCATCGAAATCCCGCTCGGCGTGGCCATCGCGCTGTGCATGCCCCGGCGCGGCATCTGGGTGCCGGTGTGTCTGGTGACCATGGCGCTGCCGCTGCTGATCCCCTGGAACGTGGTCGGCGCGATCTGGAACATCTTCGCGCTGCCGGACATCGGCCTTCTGGGCCGCACGCTGAACGGCCTGGGCTTCGACTACAACTTCACCCGCCAGCCCGGCGATGCGTGGTTTACCCTGATCGCCATGGACGTGTGGCACTGGACGTCGCTGGTGGTGCTGCTGGCCTATGCCGGACTGGTCTCGATCCCCGACGCCTTCTATCAGGCCGCCCGCATCGACGGGGCGAGCAGTTGGGCCATCTTCCGCTACATCCAGTTGCCCAAGATGAAGCGCGTGCTGACCATCGCCGTGCTGCTGCGCTTCATGGACAGCTTCAACATCTACACCGAGCCATCCGTGCTGACCGGGGGCGGGCCGGGCAACTCCACCACGCTGCTGTCCATCGATCTGGTGAAGGTGGCGCTGGGTCAGTTCGACCTGGGGCCGGCGGCGGCCATGTCGCTGATCTACTTCCTCATCATCCTGGCGATGAGTTGGCTCTTCTACACCCTGATGATGCGCAACGAAGACCAGTGAGGGAGCCCGGATCATGAAACGCCTGACGCCGTTGGTGCCCGCCCTCTACATTGTGTTCATGCTGCTGCCGATCTATTGGCTCTTGAACATGTCGTTCAAGACGACCAACGAGATCCTCGGCGACTTCACCCTGTGGCCCCGGGAATTCACCTTCGAGAACTATATCACCATCTTCACCGACCCGACGTGGTACATGGGCTACGTCAACTCGTTGATCTACGTCAGCCTGAACACCGTCATCTCGGTCACGGTGGCGCTGCCGGCGGCCTATGCGTTCTCGCGGTATCGCTTCCTGGGCGACAAGCACCTGTTCTTCTGGCTGCTGACCAACCGCATGGCGCCGGCCGCCGTGTTCGCGCTGCCGTTCTTCCAGCTCTATTCGGCCGTCAACCTGTTCGACACCCATCTGGCCGTCGCCCTGGCGCACACCCTGTTCAACATCCCGCTGGCGGTGTGGATCCTGGAAGGCTTCATGTCCGGGGTGCCGAAGCAGCTCGACGAGACGGCCTATGTGGACGGCTATTCGTTCCCCCGCTTCTTCATCCGCATCTTCCTGCCGACCATCGCGGCGGGCATCGGGGTGGCCTGCTTCTTCTGCTTCATGTTCTCGTGGGTCGAACTGCTGCTGGCGAAGACGCTGACCGCCGTCGAGGCCAAGCCGATCGCGGCCACCATGACGCGGACGGCCTCGGCCAGCGGCTACGAACTGGGGCTGCTGGCCGCCGCCGGGACGCTGACCATCGTGCCGGGAGCGTTCGTCATCTACTTCGTGCGCAACTACATCGCCAAGGGCTTCGCGCTGGGGCGGGTGTGAGCGGGACGATCATGCCAGGGGAGACACCGCAATGGGACTGAGCTGGATGGCCTGGACATGGCCGACCGCCGCCTTCTTTCTGTTCATCGCCGCCGCCATCGCGACCATGGGCATCTGGGAGGTATTCGAGCCGGGCGGCGGCCCCCGGCGCGGGGTGTTCGGCCTGGACACCACCCGGGGCGACCGCCTGTTCATCACCCTGGTGGGCAGCGCGTTCATCTTCCTGGGCTGGCTGGCGTTCTACGGCACGCCTCTGTGGGGCGGACTGGCCATCGCCATCACCTGGGCCGTGTTCGTGTTCTGGAAGGTGTAGGCGCCGCTCCACCCGCCTGCCTCTGGCCTCGCGCCGCCGGGCATGCGACAAAGCGGACCGTCGCGACCCGCCGCCCAGAGGACCCCCATGCCGCCCGCCAGTGTCCGCCCCGCCAGTGTCCGCCCCGCCCCTGTCCGCCCCGTCCGTGTCCGCTTCGCCCCCAGCCCCACCGGCCGCCTGCATGTCGGCAACGTGCGCACCGCCCTGGTCAACTGGCTGTTCGCCCGCGCCTACGGCGGCTCTTTCCTGCTGCGATTCGACGACACCGACGCCGAGCGCTCCCGCCCCGAGTACGTCGAGGCCATCCGCGCGGACCTGCGCTGGCTGGGTCTCGCCTGGGACGAGGAGGCGTTCCAGTCCGCCCGCGCGGCCCGCCATGCCGAGGTGGTCGCAAGCCTGAAGGCCGACGGACGGCTGTACGCCTGTTACGAGACCCCGGACGAGCTGGAATACAAGCGTCGCCGCCAGCGGGCGCGGGGGCTGCCACCGATCTACGACCGCGCCGGGCTGGCGCTCTCCGACGACGAGCGAGCGAGCCTGGAGGCCGAGGGCCGCCGCCCGCACTGGCGCCTGAAGCTGGACCATGCCGACATCCGCTGGGATGACCTGGTGCGCGGTCCCTGCCACTACGACGCCGCCCACCTGTCCGACCCCGTGCTGGTGCGCGAAGACGGCACCCTGCTCTACACCCTGCCCTCGGTCGTGGACGACATCGACATGGGCATTTCGCATGTCATCCGGGGCGAGGACCA
The DNA here is from genome assembly GCF_009601025.1 of Roseospira navarrensis. Lineage (GTDB taxonomy): Bacteria > Pseudomonadota > Alphaproteobacteria > Rhodospirillales > Rhodospirillaceae > Rhodospira > Rhodospira navarrensis. Next base: position 60,138 of record NZ_WIVE01000003.1, read on the forward strand.
CGTGGTCAACACGGCGGTGCAGATCCAGCTTTGCCGGGTGCTGGGCGGCACGCCGCCCACCTTCGCCCACCTGTCGCTGATGACGGACGCGGGCGGCGGCGGGCTGTCCAAGCGGCTGGGCAGCCTGTCGGTCGGCGACCTGCGCGACGAGGGTCTGGAGCCGCTGGCCGTCTCCGCCCTGCTCGCGCGCCTGGGCACATCGGACGACATCCAGGCCGTGGAGTCCCTGGACGCCCTGGTTGCGGGCTTCGACCTGTCCCACTTCGGCCGGGCCGCGCCAAAGTTCGACCCCGCCGACCTGTCGCGCCTGAACGCGCGGGTGCTGCACGGCATGCCCTATGAGACCGCCCGGCCGCGCCTGACGGCGCTGAAGGCCGACGGCGGGGCCGCCTTCTGGGACGCCGTGCGCGGCAACCTGGAGCGCTTCGCCGATGCCGCCGAGTGGCACGCGGTGGCGTTCGGGGACATCGTGCCCCGGCTGGGCGCGCCGGAGGACGCAGGGTTTCTGCGCACGGCGCTGGAGGCCCTGCCCGAGGAGACGCCCGATGCGCCCTGGGACGGCCAGACCTGGGCCGCCTGGACCGGAGCCCTCAAGGCCGCCACGGGCCGCAAGGGCAAGGGGCTGTTCATGCCGCTGCGCCTCGCCCTGACCGGGCAGGCGAAAGGACCGGAGATGGCCGCCCTGCTGCCCCTGATGGGCCGGGCGCGCGCGGCCGACCGCTTGCGGCGCGCGGCGGCGGACCCATCGTCCCTCGCCTAGATCCGGGAGGCAGAGCATGAACACCGACCCCGCCTTTCCCAGCCTGTCGATCCTGGATCACCCCCTGATCCAGCACAAACTGACCCTGATGCGGCTTCGCGAGACGTCCACCCGCACGTTCCGCGATCTGCTGCGGGAGATCGCGCTCCTGATGGGCTACGAGATCACCCGCGATCTGCCGCTGGACCACATCGCCGTCGAAACGCCGGTCACCACCATGCCGGCCGCGCCGGTGATCGCGGGCAAGAAGGTCGCGGTGGTGCCCATCCTGCGGGCCGGCACCGGCATGGCCGACGGGCTGCTGGACCTGATGCCGTCGGCGCGGATCGGGCACATCGGCCTTTACCGTGACCCGGAGACCCACCGCCCGGTCGAGTACCTCGTCAAGCTGCCGCCGGTGGACGGTCGGCTGTTCCTGGTGACCGATCCCATGCTCGCGACCGGATATTCCACCGCCCATGCCCTGGATGTGCTGAACGCCCACGGCGTGCCCGATTCCCGGATCCGGGTGATGGTGCTGGTGGCGGCGCCGGAGGGCGTGCGCGTCGTGCAGGAGTCGCATCCCACCGTGCCGATCTACACCGCCGCCCTGGACGACGGCCTGAACGACCACGCCTATATCGTGCCGGGCCTGGGCGACGCGGGCGACCGCCTGTTCGGCACGAAATGAGCGCGGCGGACAAGAGGGACGGCGACTCCGCGCCCCCCGGCAACCTGTTCGCGGGCGCCGCTCCCCCGGCCGACGGCGAGGCGTTCGAGACCCTGCTGCGCCGGGGCGGCGTTCACATCGAGCGCATCGTCAGCAGCGACCGGCCCGACCCGGTGCTCTACGACCAGCCGCACGACGAGTGGGTCTGCCTTGTGCAGGGCGACGCGGACCTGTGGATCGCGGGCGAGACCGTGACCCTGCGCGCGGGCGACCACCGCCTGATCCCGGCCGGCACGCCGCATCGGGTGGTCCACACCTCGGCCGATCCGCCCTGCCTGTGGCTGGCGGTGCATCTTCCCCCGTCCAGGACCGGCCCGGCATGACGTCGGCGATGCTGGCACAGCCGGGTCCGGCACGCCACCAGGGCTCCGAACCCGGATGACCGTTCTGCGACACGGATGGGGTCGAACCCGCCTTACGAGGTCCTTCGGTCGCTTCAATCCCTCAGGATGAAACACTTTTAATAGAGAGTGTCATCCTGAGCGCCCTAAGGGCGCGAAGGATCTCGTGATGAGGCACGACCCATGACACCCCTGTTATCTGGATTCGGAGCCCTGGACACTACACCCTATGGGTTGACTCCCGGACGCCGCATGGCAGTGTTCCAGTCGGGGGGGTTGCTTGGCACTGTCATGATTGCGGCGACCGAGTCCACAGCACGATCCTGCGATCGGCAGCAAACCCTTGGCCAAGGTGGCAGCAACGAGGTCTGGACGCACAGTGAAACACGCGGACCCATCAAACCGTCCCGCAGCGTTCCGCGCCAGGACGCAGACCGCTGTCCTCGCCCGGGTCATCGGCTTCGCCAATGCCGTCGCCATGCCCTTCTGCGGCTACGCCATTTATCTGGACAGCCCCTATATTTCGGGTCTTGGCATCGTGGTCGCCCTGAGCCTTCTGGGCCTCGGCCTTGCCCTGGCGCTGTTCATGCTGGCGGACCTGTCCCGCCCCACCTCCTAGGGCGCGCCGGGCACGCGTGTGCGGCGCCCGGGTTCCTAACACGACGGCCTTTGCCACCGCCGCCGTGCCCCCCTGTTGCGACCGGGCGCGTGGGCGGGTATGACCGGAGCATTCCGCTCCCCTCCTCGCGCCTGACGAGCCCGCCATCATGTCCGCCACGCCGACCCTGCACATCCAGGACACCCTGACCCGCGCCAAGACGCCCTTCGTGCCCATCGACCCGGCGCACGTGCGGATGTACGTCTGCGGACCGACGGTCTACGACCGCGCCCATATCGGCAACGCGCGGCCGGTGCTGGTGTTCGACGTGCTGTTCCGTCTGCTGCAGCGGCTGTACCCGCGCGTCACCTACGCCCGCAACATCACGGACGTGGACGACAAGATCAACGCCCGCGCGAAGGACAGCGGGCGCACCATCGGCGAGATCACGGCCGAGACCACCCGGCAGTTCCACGCCGACATGGCGGCCCTGGGCGCCCTGCCCCCCACGGTCGAGCCGCGCGCGACCCAGCATATCGGCCAGATGATCGCCATGATCGAACGGCTGATCGCCGCCGGCCATGCCTACGAGGCCGAGGGCCACGTGCTGTTCGCCGTGGGCTCGATGAGCGACTACGGCCGCCTGTCCGGCCGCAGCCGCGACGAGATGATCTCCGGCGCCAGGGTCGAGGTCGCGCCCTTCAAGCGCGACCCGGCCGACTTCGTGCTCTGGAAGCCCTCCACCGACGATCTGCCCGGCTGGGACAGTCCCTGGGGACGCGGCCGGCCCGGCTGGCACATCGAGTGCTCAGCCATGAGCGCGGAGCACCTCGGCCCCAGCTTCGACATTCACGGCGGCGGCCTGGACCTGATCTTCCCGCATCATGAAAACGAGATCGCGCAAAGCACCTGCTGCCACGGCACGGGCACCTTCGCGCGCTACTGGATGCACAACGGCTTCCTGATGGTCGAAGGCCAGAAGATGGCCAAGTCGCTGGGCAACTTCATCACGGTGCACGACCTGCTGGACCGCGCGCCTGGCGAGGCCGTCCGCCTGTGCATGCTGTCCACGCACTATCACCAGCCGCTGGACTGGACCGAAGCCGGGCTGAAGCAGGCCAGGACGGCGCTGGATCGGCTCTACACCGCCTTGCGCGGCGCGGCCGATGTGGCCCTGAAGGGTGCCCCAGCGCCCTCGGACGCCATGCTGGCCACGCTGTGCGACGACCTGAACACGCCCCGCGCCATCGCCCTGCTGCACGAGACGGCGGGGGCGCTCAACAAGGCCACCGATGCGGCCGAACGGGCGCGGTTGAAGGGCGAACTGCTGGGCGGCGGCGCGCTGCTGGGCCTGCTGGCGACGGACCCGGAGGCGTGGTTCCAGGGTCCCGCCGAAGGCACCAACGGGCCGACCGCCGACGCCATCGACTCGCTGATCGCCGAGCGCAAGGCCGCCCGCAAGGCCAGGGACTTCGCCCGGGCCGACGCCATCCGCGACGACCTGGCCGCGCAGGGCATCATCCTGGAGGACGGCCCGCAGGGCACCACCTGGAAGCGGGGGTGAGGCCGGCGCGCAACGCCCCTGTCCCCCGGGCCACACTCGTGACGAAACCGTGGCGCGGGAGGGTGGCGAGCCGGCGGTGATCGTGTATAAGGGTTTCGAAGTCAGGGGCTTTGCGTCCCGGCTCCGGTGCTCGTGCGGGACCCGGCGAGAGGGGCCGACCGTCTCCGGGGTCCGGCCCTGCGTCTTGCTTGCGGTGTTCTGCGTCTATGCCTGAAGAGGACAAACGGATGTCTATCGCTCGAACCCTCTGGCGGAACTGTGTTGTTGCCGTCATGGGCCTGGCCATGGTGGCGTGCACGACCTACCCCGATGCGCCGGCCGAGCCCGCCGGCGGGGACGACATCTACATCATCGGTCCCCTCGACCAGCTTGAGATTTTCGTCTGGGGCGATACCGAACTGTCCCGTCAGGTGATCGTGCGGCCGGACGGGCGCCTGTCCACACCGCTGATCCAGGACATGCTGGCCGCCGGCAAGACGCCGTCCGAACTGTCCGACGATCTCGCGGACGCGCTGACCCCCTACATCCAGGAACCCCTGGTCACGGTGATCGTGAACGGGTTCAGCGGCCCGGTGGACCGTCAGGTCCGCATCGTCGGCGCGGTCAACGCCCCCACCGACCTGCCCTATCGCCGCGACCTGACCGTGCTGGATGTGATGCTGGACGTGGGCGGCCTGACCGAGTTCGCCGACGGCAACGCCGCCATCCTGATCCGCGGCGAGGGCGAGGCCCGCAAGACCTACCGCGTGCGGCTCGACGATCTGCTGAAGGACAGCGATATCGACGCCAACGTTGCCGTCCTGCCGGGCGACATCATCATGGTGCCGGAGGCGCTCCTCTGAGGCGCCTGCCGGCCCGTCCGGGATCAGGCGGCGCCCCCGCGCCGCCGCCTGGGCGTTCGCATCGCGTTCCCCTTTGCGGCCCTTGCCAGAGACCGTCCACGTCATGAAGAGAACGCTGACCGCAGTCGGAGTGAGTCTTGGGGGCGCGATGGCCCTGGCGCTCGGCCCGGCGTCGGCGGCGGACCTGCGTCTGGACTCGACCGCCGGCACGTCGGTGATCTTCACCGACAACGTGGACCGCGCGCCGGACGATCAGGCCGAGGCGGCCATCATCAACCGCGCCGACTGGAGCAGCGTCTACACGCTGACCGGGCCGCGCCTGAATGCCTCGCTGGTCTCGGATGTCGGTGTCGAGCTGACCAACGGCACCGATCCGACCCTGGACCAGAACGTGCGGGCCAACGGCTCGCTGGAGATCATCGACCACTACATCTTTCTGGATGCGGCCGCGTCCAGCACCCGGGCCCTGATCGACGCCACCGCCGATACCTCCACGGGGCGGGCCAACACGGATGACGAGACCGCCACCGTCAACGTCTTCGAGGTCAGCCCGCTGTTTCGCTACGTGTTCAGCGACGACACCGAGGCGGTGTTCCGGGCCACCCACCGCGAGACCTTCATCACGGACGACCCCTCGCCGGGCAGCACGACCCGCGAGACCGACACCGAACAGACCCTGTCCATCGACACCCGACGCGAGTTCCGCCGCATCGGATTCGGAGTCGATCTGGAGCGCCGCACCACCGACGAGGACCGCCGGGACGAGGACGGCTCGTGGTTCGAGGAACGATCCGCCGGCGTGACGGCCCGCTACGCGGTCAACCGCTGGGTCACCACGCTTGTCCGGGGCGGCTACTCTTACGTTGACCTGAACGGCTCCACCGACCTGAGCGGCCCGTTCTGGGACGTGGGCGTCCAGTTGACCGGCGTGCGGGGGTCGCTGCTGCTGACCTACGGCAACCGCTACGACGATCCGGTGATCGGGGCCAGTCTGGAGTACGCCCTCACGCCGCGCCTGCGGGTCGAGGGCGAGTTGAGCCGCAACCTGGACACCCCCCTGCTGCGCTTCACGCGGGCGCTGGGCGAAGAGCGCGGCACCGGCAGCAGCATCCTGCCCGACATCACCCAGGTGGGCACCGACATCGACCAGGGGCCGTCCCTGACCTACCAGGGCCGCCTGGGCCTCACGGGGCTCTACGGCCGCAACACGTTCAGCCTGGGCGCCACCTATCTGGACGAGGAACCGCTTGAAGATGACGGGCGCACGGGCGAATCCACCACCATCGCGGCCAACGCCAGTTGGGCCCGGGCGCTGACGCCGGAATTGTCCTCGACCCTGTCCATGCAGATCAGCCACACGGAAGGCGATCAGGAGCCGTCCTCGGTCACGCTATCCATGAGTGGCCGGCTCAACTACAGCCTGACCAATGACGTGACCGTGTTCGGCACCGTTTCGCGCGTCGAGAAGATGAGTGACAGCGCCGCGGACGAGTATACCGAGAACTCCCTGCTCATCGGCGGGAACATCACGTTCTGACGCCTTGCTGGAACGCGCGTTGCCCTTGAGCGCGTGGGTGAGCCGTGGGCAGGATGCCGCAACCATCCCCATATCAGGGGGCGAGAGTCGGTCGGGGCCGGTTGCCGAGTGGCAGACCGACCGTCAGCAAGGGGCGCCTGGAGCGCCAGACAGGAACCGGAGGGCTTGAATGTCCGTTCAACAGACCGTCACCGGCGGCCAGGCCGGGATGTCGCACAGCCGCGATGTGCCCATGCTGGGGGTCGCCCTGGTGTGCACCGGCCTGATCGCGCTGTTCTTCTGGAATGGGTTGGCGCACGCGGCGGTCCAGTGGGAGCGCGAGGAATTCAGCTACGGCTACATCGTGCCGCCGCTGACCGTCCTCATGGTCTGGCACGCCCTGCGGACCATGACCCCCAAGCCGTCCGGTGGGGTGTGGGCCGGCGCCGCGGTCATCATTCTCGCCGTCCTCTCCGGGGTCCTGGCCAAGGTGGGCGGCATGCCCGTCTTCAGCTACTACGGGTTCATCCTGGCGCTGATGGGGCTGGCGATGGTGCTGTACGGCTGGCACGGTCTGCGGCACCTGTTCTTCCCGTTGTTCTACCTGTTCTTCGCCCTGCCCCTGCCGAACACACTGTACATCAAGGTCTCGACGACCATGCAGTACATCTCGTCGGTGCTGGGGACCGAGATCCTGAAGGCGATGAACTATTCCGTCTATCTGAGCGGCAATATCATCGATCTGGGACCCTATCAGCTTCAGGTCGCCGAGGCCTGCAACGGCCTGCGCTACCTGTTCCCGCTCGCCAGCTTCGCCTTTCTTATCGGCTATCTCTACAAGGGACCGACGTGGCACAAGGTGGTGCTGTTTCTGTTCACGGTGCCGATCACCATCGTCATCAACAGCGCCCGCATCGCCTTTACAGGCATCCTGGTCAACAGCAACGGCGTCTCGGCGGCCGAAGGGTTCATGCACGCCTTCGAGGGCTGGGTCATCTTCGTGATCGGCCTGGTGCTGCTGTTCCTGGTGCAGCAAGGGCTGATCCTGGTTTCGGGCAGCCGCGAACTGCTGACCAACCGCATCGACCTGGACATGATCATGCCCGCCCGGGGCCGTCCGGCCGCGCCGACGTCGCGCGCCACATGGCCGCTGGGGGTGGCGTCGGCGGTCCTCCTGGCCGGTGTGGTCGCCTTGGTGGCCCTTCCGGAAGGCGCCCGCTCCGTGCCGCCGCGCAAGCCCCTGGCGACCTTCCCGCTGCAGATCGACCAGTGGACGGGGGTCGAGCAGAGTATCCTGCCGTCACAGATCGATATCCTGCAGGTGGACGATTATCTCGTGGCCGATTACGCGAGCCCCGCGGCGCCGCGCGACGTCAACCTGTACATCGCCTGGTACGATGCCCAGGACCGGCGGGCGGCGATCCATTCCCCGGCGGTCTGCATCCCCGCCGGTGGCTGGGAGGTCACCAACTTCACCACGACGACGGTGCAGCCCACGGGCTTGGACGACAGTCTGGAGGTCAACCGGAGCGTCATTGCCCAGGGGACCAGCCGTCAGCTCGTGTATTACTGGTTCGAGCTGCGGCACCGGCGCATGACCCACGAATACAGCATCAAGCTGGCCAATGTGTGGGATGCGCTGACCCTGGGCCGGACGGACGGCGCCCTGATCCGCCTCGTCACCCCCGTCGCGGCCAACGAGTCCCTTGAAGACGCGGAGCAGCGCCTCAGCGTGTTCATGGGCGAGATGCTGCCGCACCTGGATGATTACGTCCCGAACTGAACGCCCGACGGCCGGCCCGTCTGACAGAATCCCCTGTCGGACAGGGCCGGTCCGAGGCGATCAGGAGACGGCCCGAAGCGACTGCCGACGCAGTTGGGCCAAGTCGATATCGTACTCCCGGTCGAACTGCACATGAACACCGGCCGGCGAAATGTCCACGACACGACCCTCCCACGCCGCGTTCGCCGACTGCGCCATGATCGACAGCCGTGCGCCCACCCGGATGGAGTCGATGGCCCTGAGGCGGGCACCGCCGGCGGAGATGTCCAGCAACTCGGTATCATAGGCATTGCCGGTTTCGCGCACCGTCACCCGGGCGGAAACCTCGAAGCGTTCGTGCATGCGCCGATTGGTTTCCTCGGTGGATGTCCGGACGGCCTGCACCACGGCCTTCTTCAGGCTGGCCACCGCGTCCGCCACATCCGCGGACGCCGCCATCAGGTGACGGGACTTTTCCTCCGTTGAGCGCGCTTCGCCCGACACCATCTCGATCTGCCGGGCCACCTCCTGAGCGGCATCCGATGTCTCGATGACGCTGCGGCTGATCTCGCCGGTGGCCTCCGCCTGGCTGTGCATGGCGTCGGCGATCGAGGCGGCGACCGTATCGATCTCGCCCACCTTCTCGACCATCTGACGCACGGCCTCGACGGCCTGTCCCGTCACGCTGCTGACCGACTGGATCTGCTGCGTGATCCGCTGGGTCGAGGCCGCCGTCTGATTGGCGAGGCCCTTGACCTCTTCCGCCACCACCGCGAACCCCTTGCCGGCATCGCCGGCCCGGGCGGCCTCGATGCTGGCGTTCAGGGCCAGCAGGTTGGTCTTGGACGCGATCTCCTGGATCAGGTCGGCGATCTCGCCGATCTGGGCCACCTCGCTGGTCATGGACTCCAGGATGGTGCTGGTCTGGCCGCCCTGGTCCACCGCGGTCCGGGTGACATCGGCCGCGCGCGTCACCTGTGAGGTGATCTCCGCGATCGAGGCGTTCAGTTCCTCGCCGGCGGCGGCCACCGTCTGGGCGCTGGCAAGGGCTTGGTTGGACGCCGCCGCGACGTTGGCCGCGTTCTCGGACACGGTCTGCGCCCCGGCCGCCATGGCCTCGGCATCGCCCCGCATGGAGTCGGTATGCCGGGCCACGTTGTCCACGGCCGCCCGTGACTCGGATTCCACGCTTTCCGCCATCCCCCGCAGCGCGTCCTCGCGCTGGCGCCGGGCCAGAAGCTGCAACTCCTCCTGCTCTTGCCGGGCAAACGCCAGGTGCGCCCGCACCGCATTCAACAGAAAGGTGATGCGCGTGAATTCCTTGATCGACGACGGCCGCACCACGGTGTCGAAGTCCTGCACCGCGAAGCGGTCCAGATCCGCTTCGATATCCGACAGGGGCCGGCGCATCCCGATGGACACCCCCGTGACTGCGACCACCGCCACGGCGATCGTGGCGGCGAGCAGCAGCACCGACACCAGCGGCAGGGCGCCCCCCGCGCCGGCCAACAGCACCGCCACAAGCTGGCCGATCATCAGGGCCACGACCACGGCGAAGCCGGCAATGGCCCGGTTCTGCACGCTGCGAGTCAGACGGACGACGCGGCCGCGCAGCGAGTCGTCAATGACCTGACCTTCGCGGATCGTGGTGTGCCCCGCCGTCCCGGCGTTCATCGCCCGATAGAGCGCGGCCGTGCCGTCGATGTCGGCGCGGCTGGGCTTGGTGCGGACCGAAATGTAGCCGATGGCCTTGCCGTCTTCCATTTCGGGCGTGACGTTCGCCCGAACCCAGTAGTGATCACCGTTCTTGGCCCGGTTCTTCACCAAACCTTCCCACGGCAGACCCTGTTTGATGGTCGCCCACATGTCCTTGAAGGCCGCCGGCGGCATGTCCGGATGCCGGATCATGTTGTGCGGCTTGCCCATGAGTTCGTCACGGGTGAATCCGGACACCGTGATGAAATCATCGTTCAGAAACCGGATTTTTCCCTTCAGATCGGTGCGGGAGACCAGGCATCGATCGGCAGGATAATCGATTTCCTTTTGCGTCACGGGTTCATTGACACGCATCGGTTCTTCCTCCGCCTGCGGCGCAAGTGATCTGGCGTGCAGGACAGCGCGCCGCCCCGCAGTCTAGCAAAAAAACACAATGGAAACAGGGAATTTCATGGCCCCGAAACGACCCTGGAGAAAGATATATCCATCGCCGTCAACGGAGCGTCACCCGGAAAACATGTCGAAGGTAGACAGGCATCCGGTTCATCCACCGGATACCCTTGCCGGGCGTTCGTTTTGTTTACGCGCGTCCCCTGGGGCCCGATCACGCCCCGCCTGTAAACGTGTTGTCGCGCGGGAACCCACGCGGCGGCAGCCGGCCCGCCGTGGCGCGGTTGCCCAGCCAGGGGGTGAGGTCTTTCTCGGTGCGGGTGCGCCCGCCGCTGGGCCAGTTCAGGCCGTCGGCGAGCCGGATCACGATCAGATCGGACAGCGCCGCGTCCTTCAGCCGCATCAGGGTCACGCCGCGCCCCTTGGTCAGGGTCGCCACCTGATCCAGCGGGAACACCAGCAGCTTGCGGTTGGCCCCCACACAGGCGACGTGGTCGCCCTCCACACCGCCCGGATCGAGCGGACGGCTGGCCAGGGCCACCGCCCCCTTGCCCGGGGTGAGCACCTGTTTGCCGGCCTTGGTCTGGCCGACGCACTCGCCCTCCTCCACCACGAAGCCGCGCCCGTCGGAGGCCGCCAGCAGGCGCTTCGCCCCCGGCCGGTGGACATGCAGGTCCACCAGGGCGGCATCGTTGGGCACATCCACGATCAGCCGCACCGGCTCGCCGAAGCCGCGCCCGCGCGGCACCCGGTCGCCGGCGATGGTGTAGTACCGCCCGTTGGAGGCGAACAGCAGCAGCTTGTCCGTGGTCTGGGCGCGCACCACGGTGTGCAGGCTGTCGCCGTCCTTGAAGCGCGGATCGCCGATGTCCTCGGGGTGGCCCTTCAGAGCCCGGATCCAGCCCATGCGGGACAGGATCACGGTGATCGGCTCACGCTCCACCATGGCCTCGATGGGCACGTCCACGACGTTGGGCGCCGATCCCAGCTCGGTGCGACGCCGGCCCAGGTCGGTGTGGGGCCCGAAGTCCTCGCGGATCTTAGCCACCTGCTCGCCGATGCGCGCCCAGCGGCGGCCGGAATCGCCCAACAGATCCTGCAGGTCCGCCTGCTCCGCCGAGAGCGCGTCGTGCTCCTTGCGGATCTCCATCTCCTCCAGCTTGCGCAGGGACCGCAGCCGCATGTTCAGGATGGCCTCGGCCTGCACGTCGGTCAGGTCGAAGGTGTCGATCAGCACCGGCTTGGGGTGATCCTCCTCGCGGATGATGCGGATCACCTCGTCCAGGTTGAGGTAGGCGATCAGATAGCCGCCCAGCACCTCCAGCCGATGCGCGATCTTGTCCAGCCGGTGGCGGGTGCGCCGGACAAGCACGTCATGGCGGTGATCCAGGAACGCCAGCAGCACCTCGCGCAGATCCATGACCCGGGGCACGCCCTCGGCGTCCAGCACGTTCATGTTCAGGCTGGCGCGGGTTTCCAGCTCCGTCTGCCGGAAGAGCTGTTCCATCAGGGTGTCGGGGTCCACGGTGCGGGCGCGCGGCTCCAGCACGATGCGCACGTCCTCGGCCGATTCGTCGCGCACGTCGCCCAGCAGGGGAAGCTTGCGGTCGGTCAGCAGGGCGGCGATGCGCTCGATCAGCTTGGCCTTCTGGACCTGATAGGGGATCTCGGTCACGACGATCTGGAACAGGCCGTGGCCCAGCTTCTCGACCGTCCAGCGCGCCCGCAGGCGGAACGCCCCCCGCCCCGTCTCATAGGCCTCGCGGATGGCCGCCGGGGTCTCCACCAGCACGCCGCCGGTGGGAAAGTCCGGGCCGGGCATCCGGGCCACAAGATCGGGGATCGGCGTTTCGCGGGAGTCGATGAGCAGGGCCAGCGCATCGCAGATCTCGCCCACATTGTGCGGCGGGATGCTGGTGGCCATGCCCACCGCGATGCCCTGGGCCCCGTTGGCCAGCAGATTCGGGAAGGCCGCGGGCATCACCCGGGGCTCGTCCTCCTCGCCGTCGTAGGTGGGGCCGAAATCCACGGTGTTCTCGTCCAGGCCCTCCATCATGGCCTGGGCGACGGCGGTCAGGCGCGCTTCCGTGTAGCGCATGGCGGCCGCGTTATCGCCGTCGATGTTGCCGAAGTTGCCCTGCCCCTCGACCAGCGGCCAGCGCACGGCAAAGTCCTGCGCCAGGCGCACCATGGCGTCATAGACCGCCGTGTCGCCGTGCGGGTGGTACTTACCGATGACGTCGCCGACCACGCGGGCGCACTTCTTGAAGCCGCCGGTCGGATCCAGCTTCAACTGCCGCATGGCAAAGAGCAGACGACGGTGGACGGGCTTCAGGCCGTCGCGCACATCGGGCAGCGAACGCGCCACGATGGTGGACAGGGCATAGGCCAAGTAGCGCTCGCCGAGGGCGTCGGCCAGCGCGGTCTCGCGGATTTCCTCACCGCCGGAGGGCGGCGGCGGAGGCGGGGTCTTGGTGCCGGTGGTCATGGCCGCGACAATGCGCCGGACGGGGTTCGGGAATCAAGGGTTTGGGGGCGGCGGCGCAAGGGGTCGCCGATCTGGGCGTCCGGTCAAGTCCCGGGCCGGCCGCGCCGGAATCACACCTCGACCGGGTCGCGCTCCACCGGCACACCCGGTTCCATCTTGGCCGAGCGGATGGCCAGCGCCGACTTGACGTGCGCCACGTTGGGCGCGGCCGTCAGCTTGGTCGTCAGGAACTGCTGATAATGGTCCCAGTCGTGGGCCACGATCTTGAGCAGGAAATCCGTTTCACCGGCCAGCATGTGGCACTCGCGCACCTCCGGCCAGTCGTTGACCAGGGCCTCGAAGGCCTTGAGGTCCACCTCCGCCTGGCTGTTCAGGCCCACCTGGGCGAACACCGTCACGTGATAGCCGAGCGCCAGCGCATCGACCTCCGCGTGATAGCCCTTGATGAAGCCGGCATCCTCCAGCGCGCGCACACGGCGCAGGCAGGGGGGCGCGGAGATGCCGGCCCGCTTGGCCAACTCGACGTTGGTCATGCGGCCATCGGCCTGGAGATCGGCGAGAATGGACCGATCGACATGGTCCAGTTTGACACGTTGCATGCGCTGGCAGAACCCACTCAGGACACACGAAAATTGCGCAATGAAATTACAAGCGACGGCGGACGCGCGCAACGGAAATCCGCCGTGTCACGAAAGAGACTCTCGCATGTGCGAAATAGGTGACACCCCGCCGCCCGCCGGGCAAGTAGGAACTGACGCGACCCCGCCATGTTCCCTCCACAGCCGGAGAGTTCCTCATGTTCGACCTCACCACTTGGTTCGCCTACCTAGCCGCCTGCACGCTGCTGGTGATCGTGCCCGGCCCAACGGTCACGGTCATCATCGCCAACAGCCTGCGCGCCGGACCGTCCGCCGGCCTGATGAACGTCGCCGGCACCCAGGTCGGCCTGTTGCTGATGGTCGGCGTGCTGGCTCTGGGGCTGGACACCATCGTGACGCAGGCCGGGGCGGTGTTCGATGTCCTGCGCCTGCTGGGCGCGGCCTATCTGATCTGGCTGGGGGTGAAGATGTGGCGCTCCGACGGCCGCCTCGGTCAGGCTGCGGCGGGCGCGCGCCGCTCGCATGGGCACTATGCCTGGCAGGGGTTCCTGGTGATCTGGTCGAATCCCAAGGCGCTGCTGTTCTTCGGCGCGCTGATCCCGCAGTTCGTCGATCCGTCGGGCAACGCCGCCCTGCAGGTGGTGCTGCTGGGGCTCACCTTCATGGCCGTGGCGCTGGTCCTGGACGGCGCCTACGCGTTGGCGGCGGGCACCACCGGGGCGCTGCTGTCGCGCCACAACGTGCGGATCCTGGAGCGCGTCTCGGGCTCCTTCCTGATCGGCGGTGGCCTCTGGCTGGCGCTGAGCCGCCGCGCGGCGTGAGGATCGCTGGTGCCGATCTGATCGGCGATGAAGCGGACGCGCCCCGATCATCCCCGCCGCCTGCGGCGGATTGCGCCGTCGGCGCGAACCCGCCCTACTGGTCGCGACGGGGCGCGCGGAACAGCAGCGGCGGGGCGTCGGCGGGGGCCTCGCCCAGCGCGACTCCGAGCACATCACGGTCCCGGTCCCAGTCCTCGCCGCTGAGGCGCGGCCGACCGGCGCCGTCCAGCCAGGTGACGTCCCGCCGTCCCGTCTCGGGGTCCTCTGCGCCGGTGAAGAAGGCGGTCCGGCGCACGGCGGGCGTGGCCTTGCGCCACGCGATCAGGTCCCTGACCACGGCGAGGAACGCCCGGTCAGCCTTGCCCCAGTCGATCCAGGACAGCGGCCCGTCCTGGCAATAGGCGTTGTTGTTGCCGCGCTGGGTGTGGCCCAGTTCGTCGCCGGCCAGGATCATCGGCACACCCAGCGCAGCCATGAGCGCGGTCATCATGCCGGTGCGGCGGGCGTCGCGGCCCGCCACGATGGCCGGGTCGTCGCTGTCACCCTCGACACCCTCGTTCCACGACAGATTGTGTCCCGTGCCGTCGCGGTTGCCCTCGGCGTTGGCCTCGTTGTGCTTTCTGTCGTAGCTCACCAGGTCGCGCAGCGTGAAGCCGTCGTGGGCGGTCACGAAATTGACGCTGGCCTGGGGTGGGCGGCCCGAGGCCGCGAACGCCGCGCTGGACCCCGCCAGCACTCCCGCCAGATCGCCGGCGGAGCCGGTGCCGGCGAAAAACGACCGCACGGCATCGCGGAAATGATCGTTCCACTCGACCCAGGGCGCGGGGAAGGCGCCGGTCTGGTGGCCGTCATCACCGATGTCCCAGGGTTCGGCGATCAGCTTGACGCCCGACAGGACCGGGTCCTGGGCGATGGCCGCCAGGAACGGCCCGGTGGGATCGAACGGGCCGTGGTGCCGCGCCGGCGTGGGCGCCAGATCGAAGCGGAAGCCGTCCACCCCCATCTCGGTGACCCAGTGGCGCAGGCTGTCCATGACCAGCCGCAGGCAGAGCGGGTCCTCCAGCCGCAGCGTGTTGCCGCAGCCGCTGTCGTTGACGTAGCGCCGGCCGCCGTCCCGGGTGCGATAGAAGGTGCGGTTGCCCAGCCCGCGCAGGCTGAGCGTCTGGCCTTCCTCGTCGCTCTCGGCGGTGTGGTTGTAGACCACGTCCAGGATCACCTCGATCCCGGCGTCATGCAGGGCGGCGACCATGGCGCGGAAGTCGTCGGGCGTGCCGTAGCGCGGGTCCAGGGCCAGGAAGGCATACGGGTTGTAGCCCCAGTAGTTCGTCAGCCCGAGCGGCGGCAGGTGGCGCTCGTCCGAGAACGCGAACACCGGCAGCAGCTCCAGCGCCGTCACACCCAGGTCTTTCAGGTGGTCGATGATGGCGGGATGCGCCACGCCGCGCACCTTGCCCCGGTCGTCGGGCGGGATATCCGGATGCAGCATGGTCAGGCCCTTGACGTGGGCCTCGTACAGGATGGTCTCGGTCCAGGGCGTGCCCGGCCCGGGCGGGGGCGCCTTCGCCGGCTTCCGGGCCACGGCCTTGGGGACGAACGGCGCGCTGTCCCGCTCATCAAAGGTCATGTCGGCCCCCGGCGCGCCGCGCCGGAAGCCGAAGGTGGCGTCGTCCAGGGCGACGGCCCCGACCACCTCCCGCGCCCAGGGATCGACCAGCAGCTTGTGGGGGTTGTGGCGGTGACCCCGCGCCGGCTCATAGGGGCCGTGGACGCGCACCCCATACAGTTGCCCGTCCTTCAGCCCGGCCACGTGGCCGTGCCAGATGCCGCGCGGATCCCGCGCCGGCAGGGGAATGCGGGCCACCTCGGCCCCGTCCGGCGCGTCGAACAGGCACACCTCGACGGCGGTGGCGTCCGGGGCGGGGACCGCGAAGGCGATGCCCGCGCGGTCCACCGTCGCCCCCAGGGCGCCGGGCCGCCACGGCGTGACCGACCCGACCGTGCGGCGGCGCCGGGCGGCCATCCGCTCAGCCCTCCCCGGTCGGCTTCAGGATCACGGTCGCCAGCGGCGGCAGAGTCAGCAGCAGGCTCTGGGGGAACCCGTGCGCTTCCTGCGGCAGGGCCACCGCGCGATCGTTGGTCACGCCGGAGCCGCCGAAGCGGGCATCGTCGGAGTTCAGAATCTCCTCGTACCAGCCGGGCTGGGGCGCGCCGATGCGGTAGTCCTCGCGCACCATGGGCGTCAGGTTGCAGACCACCAGCACGAAGTCCGCATCCGGCTCCGCACTCTCCCGCCGGACATAGGCCACGACGCTGTTCTGGTAGTCGGTGCAGTCGATCCAGTAGAAGCCATCGCTCTCGCAGTCGTGACGGTGCAGCGCCGGCGCGTCCTGATACAGGGCGTTGAGGGCGGCAACCAGGTCCTGCATCTGCCGGTGATAGTCGATGTCGAGCAGGTGCCAGTCCAGGCTTGTCTGATAGTTCCACTCCCGCCCCTGGGCGAACTCGGTGCCCATGAACATCAGCTTCTTGCCGGGGTGGGTCCACATGTAGGTCAGATAGGCCCGCATGTTGGCGAACTGCTGCCAGCAGTCGCCCGGCATCCGGCCCAGGACGGAGCGCTTGCCGTGCACCACCTCGTCATGGGACAGCGGCAGCACGAAGTTCTCGTTGAAGGCATAGATCAGGCTGAACGTCAGTTCGTTGTGATGGTACTGACGATGAATCGGGTCCTCGCCGATGTAGCGCAGGGTGTCGTTCATCCAGCCCATGTTCCACTTGTAGCCGAATCCCAGCCCGCCCAGATACGTGGGCCGCGAGACCATCGGCCAGGCCGTGCTTTCCTCCGCCATGGTGATGGCGCCGGGGAAGTGGCCGTAGACCAGTTCGTTCATGCGGCGCAGGAAGTCGATGGCCTCCAGGTTCTCGCGCCCGCCGAACTTGTTGGGGATCCAGTCGTCGGCCTCGCGGCTGTAGTCCAGGTAGAGCATGGACGCCACGGCATCGACGCGCAGCCCGTCGATGTGGAACTTGTCCAGCCAGAACAGGGCGTTGGCCAGCAGGAAGTTGCGCACCTCGGTGCGGCCGTAGTTGTAGATCAGCGTGCCCCAGTCCTGGTGGCGGCCCTGGCGCGGGTCGGCGTGCTCGTACAGGTGCGTGCCGTCGAACCAGACCAGACCGTGCGCGTCCTCCGGGAAGTGGCCGGCGACCCAGTCCACGATGATACCGATGCCCTGCGCGTGGCAGCGGTCCACGAAATGGCGGAAGTCGTCCGGCGTGCCGAACCGGCTGGTGGGCGCGAACAGGCCGATGGGCTGATAGCCCCACGAGCCGTCGAACGGGTGTTCGTTGACCGGCAGCAGCTCGATGTGGGTGAAGCCCATGCGCTTGACGTAGGCCGGCAGAACCTCGGCCAGTTCGCGGTAGGTCATGGGGCGGGATTGGCCGGTCTCGGCGTCGATGACGTGCTTCCACGAGCCGATGTGGACCTCGTAGACCGAGATCGGCGCCTGACGGTCCACGGCCTGGGCGCGGCGGTCCATCCAGTCCTGGTCGGTCCAGGCGTAGTCACCCAGGTCCCAGACCACCGACGCCGTGGCCGGCGGCACCTCGGCATAGAAGGCATAGGGGTCCGCCTTCAGCGGCATCAGATTGCCGTCCGCACCCAGGATCTCGTACTTGTAGCGCGTGCCCTCCGGCACCTCCGGCAGGAAGATTTCCCACACGCCGCAGTTGGGATGCTTGCGCATGGTGTGCTGGCGGCCGTCCCAGCCGTTGAAGTCGCCCACCACGCTCACCCGGCGCGCGTTCGGGGCCCAGACCGTGAAGGCGACGCCGCGCACGCCGTCGTGGGTCGCCATGTGCGCGCCCATCTTCTCGTACAGCTTCAGGTGGGTGCCTTCGCCGATGAAGTAGGTGTCCAGTTCGCCCAGCACCGGCGGGAAGCTGTACGGGTCCCACAGGTCGACGGTCTGGTCCGCGCCGGTGACGCGCAGCTTGTACGGGAACGGCTCGGTGGCCTTGGGAAAGTCCGCGACGAACAGACCGGCTTCGTGGATGCGCGACGCGTCCGCAAGCACCGAGCCGCTGTTAGGATCGATGACGGAGACGGCCGTCGCCCAGGGCAACAGCGCGCGCACGCACCGCCCCTTGGCCTCGGCGCCGTCGGCGCACCCCGCGTGTTGGCCGAGGAACGCGAACGGGTCCCCGTGACGCGCCTCGACGATGGCACGGACGGGCTCGGCAATGGGACTGGTCAGCATGGGAACACGGTCTCCTGGTTGTTCGAGCCGGATGGGGGCGGCGTGCGGCCCCGGATCAGGTCGGGCCAGCGAACGACGTCAGACCTCGGGATGGCCCCCGGGGACGGGGAGACAAAACCGCGCGGGACGACGCGAGACTGACATGGTGGCCTGTCCGTCAGGCCTTTGCAAAAAGTGCGGGGCTGGCAGGGCGGGGCGCGACCGTCCAGGCGCCATCACCTGACCGGCCAACGCATGAGGCGCGGACGCGATCCCGGCCCGCCGTCCCGGCGGACATCGGGCCCGGCAGTCTGCG
The DNA here is from genome assembly GCF_009601025.1 of Roseospira navarrensis. Lineage (GTDB taxonomy): Bacteria > Pseudomonadota > Alphaproteobacteria > Rhodospirillales > Rhodospirillaceae > Rhodospira > Rhodospira navarrensis. Next base: position 78,798 of record NZ_WIVE01000003.1, read on the forward strand.
GCGGGCGCGGCGCCCCAACCCACAGCCACGGAGCCACGACAACGGGGCGCCCCCCATCCGTTTGAGGGTGGGGCGTTCCAGGACATCCGTCAAGGGACGCGGCGCGCGCACCATCGGGGAACCGGAGGTCGCCCAGCCGGCGGCCCCGACGCACCGGCGCGCCGTCAGACGTCTTCGGTCTTTTTGCGCCGGGTCGTGCGTTTGGGCTTGGGGGCGTCGCCCCCCTCCGCCGCCGCGGCGGCCTTGGTGGTCCGCTTGCGGGGCGCCTTGGCGGGCGCGGCCTCGCCGTCGGCCGATGTCTCCACCTTCTTGCGGGTGGTGCGGCGCTTCGGCTTTTCCTCGGCGACCTCGACCGGATCCATGGCCGCCGGGGCCGGCGCGCCGGTGTCCGCCGTCACCTCGGCCTGCGCGCGCGCCCAATGTTCGGCGTCGCGGCCGTGCGGCTTGCCTTCTTCCAGCCAGATCAGATACGCGCGGTGCCGGATCCGTTCCTCGACATCATGCTGCATGGACTTGCCTCGTGGCTCTTCGGGGGGACGAAGGGATGCGTCCGACGGGGGGACGTTGGACGCACCGGGACTGGGTTCAATTGGCGACGGAGATGGCCCCATCCGCCAAGGGCGCCTCGCGGGCACCCGCGATCCAACACGATCAAGATGAGGCACCGGGACACGATGCCAGGGCGGCACCGGCCTGGACAGGCCGACGTGCGGCGTTCCGGACCAAAGAGTGCAGTCCGCCGCCCCGTGGCATGCACTTCATCGATACGGGGAGTCTTATCCCGTCACGGCGTGGTCAATGCAACGCCAGAATGCGGAGCGCTCGCGCCTCGGTTTCGGGGCCGGCCCGGTATGGCGTTTCGGTCACAGTGGCGCGCGCCGCGCGACCGCCGGCGGCCCGGGGGCGAACCGCGACGAAACCGCATCGCCCCCGCCATTGATCCCTTGAAATCACCGGAAGCGTTGATTATTAAATCGGGACTGATTTGGTCCCGATTGATGGCCGGACGGCCGCGGCGTCGGGTTTGGTCAGATCGGCTTTCTCGGCAGGTAAGGCAGGTTCATGTTCCGGATCAACAAACTGACCGATTACGCCGTGGTGCTGCTGGTGGACATGGCGCGCACCAGCCGGGTCCGCGCGGCCCACGACATCGCGGCCGAGACCGGCGTCCCCGCCCCGACCGTGGCCAAGGTCATGAAGGCGCTGGTGAGGGGTGGCCTGGTGCGCTCCACGCGCGGGGCGAGCGGCGGTTACGGCCTGGCCCGCCCGGCGGAGCGGATCGCGGTCTCGGACATGATCGAAGCCCTGGAAGGCCCGATCGCCATGACCGCCTGCGTGGACAGCGCCGAGGACTGCTGCGAGCGCGAGGCCTATTGCCCCATGGCGGGGCACTGGAACCGGGTCAACGTGGCGGTGCGCACGGCCCTGGACGGCATCACCCTGGCCGACATGGCCAAGGATGCCATGCCGCCCGCTTGGATGACCCCGGTGGTCCCCCGACGGTCCGGCGCCGGCACGGGCGCGCAGACGGCCCCGGCGCCGATGGAACCCAACGTGTAAGACGGCTCCCCTGGGCGCGCTCCCCGGACCGCGCCCGGACCAGTGGACCGAGACAGCGGAGTGAAAGAACGATGGCGGCCACACAGGACACGATCGACCGGATCGCGGAAGCCTCGGGCACGTACAAGTACGGCTTCGTGACCGACATCGAATCGGACAAGGCGCCGAAAGGCCTGAACGAGGACACCATCCGCTTCATCTCGGCCAAGAAGGACGAGCCCGCGTGGATGCTGGATTGGCGCCTGAAGGCCTATCGGCACTGGCTGACCATGAAGGAGCCGGACTGGCAGAAGGTGGGCTATCCGCCCATCGACTACCAGGACGCCTACTATTACGCCGCGCCCAAAAGCAAGGACGACGCCCCCAAGAGCCTGGACGAGGTCGATCCCGAGTTGCTGCGCACCTACGAGAAGCTGGGCATCCCCCTGAAGGAACAGGAGATGCTCGCCGGTGTGGCCGTGGACGCGGTGTTCGACAGCGTGTCGGTCGCCACGACCTACAAGAAGAAGCTGGAGGAGATGGGCGTCATCTTCTGCCCGATCTCGGAGGCGGTCCACCGCTTCCCCGAGCTGGTGCAGAAGTATCTGGGTTCGGTCGTGCCCTACTCCGACAACTTCTTCGCCACGCTGAACTGCGCCGTGTTCACCGACGGCTCGTTCGTCTACGTGCCCAAGGGGCTGCGCTGCCCCATGGAGCTGTCCACGTACTTCCGCATCAACGAGCAGAACACGGGCCAGTTCGAGCGTACGCTCATCATCGCCGACGAGGGCAGCTACGTCAGCTATCTGGAGGGCTGCACCGCTCCCCAGCGCGACGATAACCAGTTGCATGCCGCCGTCGTCGAGTTGATCACGATGGACGACGCCGAGATCAAGTACTCGACGGTGCAGAACTGGTACCCGGGCGATTCGGAGGGCAAGGGCGGCATCTACAACTTCGTCACCAAGCGCGGCGCCTGCCGGGGCAAGAACTCCAAGATCTCCTGGACGCAGGTGGAGACCGGCTCGGCCGTGACCTGGAAGTACCCGTCGTGCATCCTGCAGGGCGACAACTCGGTGGGCGAGTTCTATTCCGTCGCCATCACCAACAACGCCCAGCAGGCCGACACCGGCACCAAGATGATCCACATCGGCAAGAACACGCGCTCGCGGATCATCTCCAAGGGCATCTCGGCCGGCCGCGCCGACCAGACCTATCGGGGCTTGGTGCGCATGCTGCCGAAGGCCGAGGGGGCGCGGAACCACACCCAGTGCGACAGCCTGCTGATCGGCGATCAGTGCGGCGCGCACACCGTACCCTATATCGAGAGCCGCAACCCCACCGCCCAGGTGGAGCACGAGGCGACCACCAGCCGCATCAGCGACGACCAGCTTTTCTACTGCCTCCAGCGGGGCATCCCGGAAGAAGACGCGGTCGCGCTCATCGTCAACGGCTTCTGCAAGGAGGTCTTGCAGACGCTGCCCATGGAATTCGCGGTCGAGGCCCAGAAGCTCGTCGGCATCAGTCTGGAGGGCAGCGTGGGCTGATCCGTCGCCCCGCGCCTTCCCTCGCGCCGAACGGCATTCGACCCGCACCCGCATGACAAGAACGGATCCGACCATGGCCCTGCTTGAAATCAAGGACCTGCACGCCACCGTCGAGGATGACGACGGCAATCCCAAGCCGATCCTCAAGGGGATCAGCCTGACCATCAACCCGGGCGAGATTCACGCCGTCATGGGGCCGAACGGCGCCGGCAAAAGCACGCTGTCGAACGTGATTTCCGGCCGCCCCGGCTACACCGTGACCGGCGGCACCGTCACCTACGATGGGCAGGACCTGCTGGAGATGGAAGCCGACGAGCGCGCCCGCGCCGGCATCTTCCTGGCCTTCCAGTACCCGGTGGAGATCCCGGGCGTGGCCACCGGCACGTTCCTGAAGACCGCCATCAACGCACGGCGCAAGGCCAACGGCGAACCCGAGATCGAGGCCGTGGACTTCCTCAAGATGATGAAGGCCAACGCGAAGAAGCTGGGTGTGGCCGACAGCATGCTGAAGCGGCCGGTCAACGTGGGCTTCTCGGGCGGCGAGAAGAAGCGCGCCGAGGTGCTCCAGATGGCCATGCTGGAACCGCGCCTGTGCGTGCTGGACGAGACCGATTCGGGCCTGGATATCGACGCCCTGCGCGTGGTCGCCGACGGCGTGAACGCGCTGCGGACGCCGGAGCGGGGCATGCTGGTCATCACGCACTACCAGCGGCTTCTCGACTACATCGTGCCGGACGTGGTCCACGTCCTCGCCGACGGCCGCATCGTGAAGAGCGGCGACAAGTCGCTGGCGCTGGAACTGGAAGCGAAGGGCTACGCCGAGTTCACCGGCGCGGCCGCCTGAGCGGGCGACACACTGCGAAAGAGGACAGCCCGAGCATGACGGACCTTGCCCCGACGATCCCCCTGATCTCCGACGGCATCGCGCCCGGCGCGGCCGACGAACCGGCATGGCTGGCCGATCTGCGCCGCGCCGGCCTGTCGGTCTACACCGAACGGGGCCTGCCCACGGTGAAGGTGGAGGCGTGGAAGTACACCAGCCTTGCGGGCCTGAAGAAGATCCCCTTCGTCCTGGACGACGGCCGCGCCCGCCTGCCCGACGGCGGCGACTCCGATGCGCTGGCCCTGGGGCCGGACGATGCGCTGCGCGTGACCCTGGTCAACGGCCGCCTCGCGGGTGTGCCGGCCGACCTGCCGGCCGGGGTGCGCATCGCCAGCCTCGCCCACCTGCTGGCCACCGAACCGTCCGTGGTGGAACCCCATCTGGGCCGGATCGCCGATCTGGCCGACGCCCCCATGGGCGCCCTGAACGCGGCGCTGATGGCGGACGGGCTGGTGGTGCTGGTGGCGCCGGGCACGGTGCTGGAGCGCCCGCTTCATGTGGTCTCCGTCAGCAACACACCGGACGGTCAGGCGCGTCACGGCCATCCGCGCCACCTGATCGTGCTGGGCGACGGGGCCCGGGCGACGCTGGTGGAAAGCCGCGTCTCCGCGCCGGGCGCGGCGGACAGCCTGTGCAACGCGGTCACCGAGATCGCGCTGGGCCGGGAGGCCCGCCTGTCGCACCTGCGCCACGTGGAGCGGGCGGATACCGCCGTGGACCTGGACCTGACCGAAGCCACGCTTGGCGAGGGGGCGACCTACGACACCTTCACGCTGACGCTCGGCGGGCGGCTGGTGCGCAACGAGGCCCGCGTGCGCCTGCGCGGCGGCGGCGCCTCGACCGCGCTCAAGGGTGCCTACGGCGCACGCGCGGGCCAGCACTTCGACACCACGCTGGTGGTGGATCACGCGGTGCCCGACGCCACCTCGGATCAGGTGTTCAAGGGCGTGGTGGACGCGGGCGGCAAGGCCGTGTTCCAGGGCAAGATCATCGTGCGCAAGGATGCCCAGCGCACCGACGGCAACCAGTTGCACAAGGCTATGTTGCTCGCGCGGGATGCCGAGGTCTACACCAAGCCCGAACTGGAGATTTACGCCGACGACGTCACGTGCTCCCACGGCGCCACGGTGGGCGAACTGGACCTGAACCAGCTCTTCTACCTGATGGCGCGCGGCATCCCCGAGGCGGACGCCCGGGCGCTGCTGGTGGAAGCCTTCCTGGACGACGTGGTGGAAGCGGTGCCCGAGGGTCCGCTGCGCGAGGCGTTCCTCGGCCGCGTGCGGGCGTGGCAGGCGCGCCGCCACGCGACCACCTGGGAGACATCATGACCATGGACACCGCGACCCTGACGCCCGACACGGCGCCGCCCCCGACCGCCCCGCCGGCCCCCTACGACGTGGAGGCGGTGCGCCGCGACTTCCCCATTCTGGGGGAGACGGTTCACGGCAAGCCGGTGGTCTATCTGGACACCGGCGCTTCGGCCCAGAAGCCCCGGCAGGTGCTGGACGCCATGGAGCGCCTGCAGACTCAGGCCTACGCCAACGTCCACCGGGGCACCTATCTGTTCTCGGCCGAAAGCACGCGCCTGTACGAGGCCGCGCGCGAAACCGTGCAGGCGTTCATCAACGCCGGCAGCGAGCGCGAGGTGGTGTTCACCGCCAACGCGACGGACGGGATCAATCTGGTGGCGCAGACCTGGGCGCGGGCCAACATCGGCGCCGGGGATGCCGTGCTCATCACCGAACTGGAGCACCACGCCAACATCGTGCCCTGGCAGATGCTGCGCGACGCCGTCGGCTGCGAGCTGCGCGTGGTGCCCGTCACCGAAGACGGCGCGCTCGACATGGCCGCCTTCGACCGGCTGCTGGATGAGACGGTCAAGCTGGTCGCGGTCTCGCACTGCTCCAACGTGCTGGGCACCATCCAGCCGGTGGCGGAGATCACCCGGCGCGCCCACGCCGTCGGCGCGCGCGTGCTGATCGACGGCAGCCAGGCCGTGGTGCACGGGCCGGTGGACGTGCGCGACATCGACTGCGACTTCTACGCCTTCACCGGCCACAAGCTCTATGGCCCGACCGGGATCGGCGTGCTGTACGGCAAGCTGGACCTGCTGGAGGCCATGCCGCCCTGGAAGGGCGGCGGCGACATGATCGAGTCGGTCAGCTTCGACAAGACCGTCTATGCCGCCCCGCCGGCCCGGTTCGAGGCCGGCACGCCCCCGATCGTCGAGGCGATCGGGCTGGCCGCCGCCATCGCGTACATGCGCGGCCTGGGCATGGACGCCATCGCGGCGCACGAGGGCGACCTGCTGCGCTACGCCATGCAGCGGCTGTCCTCGGTGGAGGGCCTGACCATCCACGGCACCGCGACACCGAAGGCCGCCGTGATCTCCTTCAGCATGGCGGGCATCCACCCGCAGGACCTGTCCATGCTGCTGGACCGCTCCGGCCTGTGCCTGCGCGCCGGCCATCACTGCGCCCAACCCCTGATGGAGATCCTGGGCGTGACCGGGACCACCCGGGCGTCGTTCGGGCTCTACAACACCCGCGCCGACGTGGATGCGCTGGTGTCCGCGCTGGACCGGGCGCGGGAGATCCTGGCGTAACCCTGCCGTCATGCGGGACCTGTCCTGACCATGACCAGTCCGATGTCTTGTTGAGGGAATGCAGAACCATGATGCCGCCCTATTCCATGCCCGCCTCCACCGAGCCGCCGCCCGAGGAAGGGTTCTCGGCGACGGCCGGATCGCCGCTGGCGGACGACGTCACGTCGGCCGACGAGGACGCGGTGATTGTCGCCCTGCGCTCCGTCTACGACCCGGAAATCCCGGTCAACATCTATGACCTGGGACTGATCTACGAGGTCGAGCCGAAAGGGCGCGGCAACTGGGACATCGTCATGACCCTGACCGCGCCGGCCTGTCCGGTGGCCGGCGAGTTGCCGGGCCAGGTGGCCGAGACCGTCGCCGCCACCGAGGGCGTGGGCGAAGTCACCGTCACCCTGACCTGGGACCCGCCGTGGACCCCGGCCAACATGTCGGAAATCGCCCAGGTCCAACTGGACATGTACTAGCAGCCTCCCCAAACACTCACCGGCCGGCTGCATTGACGGATCCAAGATGCCCAACCGCCCGAGATCCCTCGGCTCGCTTCGCTCGCTCGGGATGACGCACTGTTTTCAAGAAAACAAAAAACAAACGTCATCCTGAGCCGCCAGAGGCGGCGAAGGATCTCGAGAGAAGACATCCGATGGTTCGCCGCCACATCTGACGCGAGGCAAGGATCCAGCCGTTTTCCGCACCCTGATCGTGCGTCGTCTCCGTTTTCCGCCGAATCTTCTCTGGAGGTCCCGCCATGACCACCGCCACCGCCGAACCGACCGACGCCCGCCCCGCGCCGCCGCCGCCGATCTCGCTGACCGACGCGGCCGCCCGGCGGGTGAAGGACCTGATGGCGCGCGCCGGCAAGCCCGTGCTGGGCATCCGCGTGGGCGTCAAGAAAGCCGGCTGCTCCGGCATGCAGTACCAGGTTGAGTACGTCGAGGAAGCCCGCCCGTTTGAAGACGTGTTGGAGTCCAAGGGCGTTCGGGTCTACATTGACCCGATGGCGGTGATGTACCTGCTGGGCTCCGAAATGGACTACGAGGAGACGAAGATGCAAAGCGGCTTCGTCTTCCGCAATCCGAACGAGAAGAACCGCTGCGGCTGCGGCGAGAGCTTCTCGGTCTAGGAGGAGACCGCAGCACCTCCCGCCGGTTTGCATGGAGGGGGGCCATGACGCCGGTTGACCAGTACAGGCAGTTCGGCCTGCGCGAGCCCATCCGCATCCGGCCGGGCTGCATGTTCCATCTCATGCTGTGGGGCGGTCATGCCTTCCTGCTGACCGGCTCCCTGCTGGCCCTGGAAGAGGGCGGCGACTTCGAGGCCTTCATCGGCCTGTTCGGGCTGCTGTTCTTCGGCACCACCTTCGTCATCATGCTGGTGGCCCTGCTGCGCGGCGCGCGGCGTGGGACCGTGGAGATTTCACGGGACGGCATCTTCATGTCCCACATTGGCGTCGTGCTGCCCTGGTCCGACATCGGCCCGGCCTGGAGCCATCCCGTGCGCGTGCGCGGGATGGCGCTCACCGACGTCTGCTTCGTGGTCCGCAACGCCCGCGACCACATGACACGGATGGACGGCATCGGCCGCTTCCTGTTCACGATCTCCATGAAGCTCTCGCACTCCCGCAAGGGCGGCGCCATGCAGTGGGGCCTGCACGGGCTGCTGGCGCTGATGGATGCCGGCACCGGCATGCAGCGCCAGATGGGCGAGGCCCTGGAGCGCATGCGCGCCGCCGTGCTTGAGGATCCGGGCGCGATGGTGTTCAACGTGCCCATCGCGCTGCGCTTCGAACTGAAGGCCGACGATCTGGTCGCGCTGATGAACGCCGAGGTCGTCGCCCGCAATCCGGACCGGATGCCGACCGGATGACCCTCCGAGTCCCCCCTTTGCCGCGCCTGATCCCATGACCGAAGACCTGATCCGCCTGCCCGCCCGCGACGTGGTCCGCCTGCTGCGCCGGGGTACGGTCTCTCCGCTCGACCTGATCGACGCCGCGCTGGCCCGGCACGCCGCCGTCGATGGCGCGGTCAACGCCGTGCCCACCCTGTGCCCGGAGCGCGCCCGCGCCGCCGCCCGCCGCCTGATGGACGATCCGGGCGGCCTGGATGTCTCCGCGCCCGGCTGGCTGGCCGGGCTGCCCGTGCTCATCAAGGATCTGGTGGACGTGGCCGGGGTGCGCTCCACCCAGGGCTCGCCGCTGTTCGCCGATCATGTGCCGGACCGCTCGGACCTGTCGGTGGAGACCCTGGAGCGGCGCGGCGCCATCGTGCTCGGCAAGACCAACACACCGGAGTTCGGCGCCGGCGCCAACACCTTCAACCCCGTGTTCGGCGCCACCCGCAATCCGCACGACACCCGCCTGACCTGCGGCGGCTCGTCCGGCGGGGCCGCCGTGGCGCTGGCGACCGGCATGGCGTGGCTGGCGACGGGCTCGGATATGGGCGGGTCGCTGCGCATTCCGGCGGCGTTCTGCGGGGTGGTGGGCCTGCGCCCCAGCCCCGGACGGGTGGCGCGCGGGCCGGTGCCCGACCCCTGGTGTCCGCTGTCGGTGGAAGGCCCCATGGCCCGCGACGTGGCGGACTGCGCCCTGTTGCTGGACGCCCAGACCGGGGCGGCCGCCGGCGATCCGCTGGCGCTGGAGGGCCCCGCCCTGCCCTTCCTCGCCGCCGCCGAGCGCCCGCAGGCGCCCGCGCGGGTGGGCTGGAGCCCGGACCTGGGGCTATGGCCCGTCGATCCCGAAATCCGCGCCGTGTGCGAGGCCGCCGTGCGCCGGTTCGAGGACGCCGGCACGGTCGTCGAGGCCGCCGGCCCCGATTTCACCGGCGCGCTCGACGTGTTCCACGCCCTGCGCGCGGGCGCGTTCGTGGCCAGACTGGGGCCGCTGCTGGAGACGGTCCGCGACCAACTCAAGCCCGACGTGATCTGGAACATCGAACGGGGCATGGCCCAGACCCAGGCGGATCTGGCGGCGGCGTGGCGCGGCCGCGCGGCGCTGACGGCCCGGGTCGCCGCGTTCTTCGAGACCTACGACCTGCTCGCCTGCCCCACCACCAGCGTGCCGCCGTTCCCCGTCGAACAGCGTTTCGTGGAGGCTGTGGGCGATAATCGGTTCGCCAACTACGTGGACTGGCTGGGGATCACCTACACCCTGACCCTGACCGGCTGCCCGGTGCTGTCGATCCCGGTCGGGACCACGGCCGTCGGATTGCCGGTGGGCCTGCAACTGATGGCCCGCCCCCGGGCCGAGGCGGCCCTGATCTCCGCCGCGGCCCTGCTTGAGGGCCTGCTGAACCGCCCCAGCGTCCCGATCACGCCTCGGGGCGAACAGGCCATCCGCGATCACTCACACGGCAGCGCGTAACCCTGCTCGGACAGGGCCTCGCGAATGCGCGCGAAGATCTCGCCGGTCGGCATGTCCTGATCCCACGCCTCCGACGGCCGCTTGCCTTCCGTTCCGACGATCACGGCCAGCACGTGCGGCGGGCATCCGCTGTAGACGGTGTCAGCCTCCTCACGCCGAATGGCCCCTCGGCCGAGCTGTGCGCAGTATTCCGCGGCGCGGCCGGTCCGTTCCACCGCGCGCACCGCATCGCCCACTGAAATCCTGATGACTGAAGACATGGCCCCTTGCCCTGATCCATCCTGGTGTCCGCCCGATCCCTCGACATATCCTGGATGCTACCATAACGACGGCAGACACGGAGGCGCGCATCGGCAATAGCCCCCCCCTTGCCGAAAGGCATAGACGAAAGAGACATCCTGCGCGTTCGATACACGCAAATCGAGACCAAGGATCACACGACTCCCGTCTCGATCAGGCGGCGGAGAGTCCCGCCCAGCCGGTAGGACAGGTCGTGCGGGTGGATGGCCACACGCAGCGGCGTCCTACAGAACCGGGCGTGCTCCCGGTTCAGCGTGTTCCAGACCCGCACGGGGCCCGCGCGCCAGACGGTGTCGGCCTCGAACCCGATCATGGGGACCGGATGCCAGCGGCCCGAGCGGCCATCGATGAAACCCGTGAACACCTCGTAGCGGGCGAACGGCAGCGCCGCCAGATCCCGGCGGGGAATCGCGCCCAGCGCCCAGGCGGGCGGCACGTAGAGGTCCGACACCGGCAGGTCGTGCGCCCCGAACCACGCATGGCAGCGGTCGATCAGGTCCGCGATCCCGTCCGCGTCCAGCGCCAGATGCTCGGCCACGTCGCGCGAGAGCAGCAGGCTGTGCAGGCGGTGCTTCAGCCCCCGCACGCGATCCACGCGATGGCGCCAGCCGTGCCCGGCCAAGCGATGGCCGGCGTCCGCCCAGCCCTGGAGCGTGCGGATCTGGTCCGGCCGCCAGTCCAGCCCCGGCACGACCAGCAGATCCACCGGCCCCGCCCCATGGCGATCCAGCACCGCCAGCAGGTCGCCCACGGGCTCCAGGGTGCCCGGCATGACGTCGTGAATGGACAGGATCGGAAAAGCGGCCCGCTCAGCCATGGCGGGTCGCGGGCGTGGGCGCACCCAGCACATCCAGCCAGCCCCGCAGGGCGGAGGCGTTCATCTCGCGGGCCCCTTCGGCGCCCAGGACCGCCTTGCGGTGGCGGATGGCGCTGTCCAGGCTCGCCACCCGGGCCAGGGCCTCGGCCACCGTCTCGCCGTCGCCGATGCGGAACAGCGCCCGGTCGAGCAGCGGCCATTCCGTGATCCCGCAATGGGTGGAGACCAGAACGGTCCGGCCCCGGGCCAGGGCCTCCAGCGCGATCGTGCCGAGCGATTCCACGTGCGATGGCAGTACCAGGACATCATGGGCGTCCATCACCCCCGGCAGGTCGCCGCGCGGCGCCCAGCCCGGCAGGGTGACGTTGGGCAGCCCCGCCGCCTGGGCCTCCAGCCGCGCCCGCTCCGGGCCGTCGCCGACGATGGTGAAGGCGATGTCCGGCAGCGCGCGGGCGGCGTCCATGACCGCGTCCACGTTCTTCTCGGGCGCGAGGCGACCCGCGAACAGCACCCGGCAGATCGGCCCCGAAACCGGGGTTACGGGTGGATCGATGAACACCCGAGGGATCGGGGTCCCCATCAGCCCCACGGTCGCCGCGCCCATATCCTTCGCCGCATCCGCCATCGCGTGCGAGTTGGCCAGGATCACGTCGCCCCGCTCGAACAGGAAGCGGTTGGCCATGCGCATGTAGGAGCGCGGAATCACGCCCAGCGCCGTGCGCCAGTACAGATCGGCGAGCCGCTCGTAGTGGGTATGGAACCCGACCACCAGCCGCGCCCCCAGCCCCCCGGCGAGGCGAGCGCCGAGCAGGCCCCACGGTCCCGGCGTCGGCACGATGATGGCGTGGGGCCGCAGGTCCTGAATCCGGCGCCGCACGGTGAGCGGGTTGGGAAGCTGCAGGGTCTGGGTGGAATCGCCGGGCAGCGGGAACGTGCCCCCCCGCAGGGTGTGTCCCTTGCCGGGTCCCAGCACTTCCAGCGCGGCCACATGGTCGCGCAGGTGCTCCGCGAGGTCGGCATAGTACGCGCCGACCCCGTTGCGCTCAGGCTCGGCGTCGGACACGATCGCGACGCGGAGCCTGTCCGCCGGCCAGGGCCCCAGGGGACCAGAGATGTCGGGCATGGTCAGGCGCTCCCGTATCCGTCGGCGACCGCCGCCACGGTCTTGGCGTCCAGGCCGAAATCGCGCGCATCATAGCGGTGCCCGGAACGATAGGCCCGGGCCTCCCGGGCCGCCGCCTCAAGACCCCGCGCGAACTCAGGGGCCAGCGGCAGACCCAGCGTCCGATAGGCGGTCTCCACCGAGCCTTGCAGATCGGTCTTGAGGGCCCGCATGTCCAGCACCACGTGGTCCGGGCCGCCCGGGGCCGGCAGAACGCGGTCCAGATTGGCGTAGTAGAACGCCAGCACATCGGTCATGCGGGCCGGGAAGACCCGGCCGTCCGGATCGCTGTCGAACAGCCGCACACCGCCCTGGATCGAGGACAGTTGCGAGGGCACGACCTGCTCGGGCGCCCTGTGACAGCGGATGAACCGGGCGTCGGGGAAGGTCTCCCGCAGCGCGCCGGCCAGACCGGCGAAGGCCGCGTTCTTGGAGAGCAGACGGCGGTCCAGCCCATGCACGTACAGGTGACGTTGCAGCAGGGCGCGATACGCCGCCATCAGACGGCGGCGCCGCGCCGGCGGCATGTCACGGTCGGCCGTTGCAAGCTGCCAGATCGGTTCGGCCCCCGGAACCGGCACCACCAGGATGAAGCAGGCCATCACCGGCAGGAGGGCAAGGTAGTCCTCTTCCGGGGCGTCCAGCGCAGTGGCGTGGACGGCATCAAGCGCCCCGAACAGCCGGCGCTCGACCACGCCCAGCAGGCGGCCCAGGGGGCGCCCGATGCGCCGGTCCGCCGCCGCCAGTCCGCGCACGATCCGGCGTTGCAGGATCGACGGGGCCAGCAGGCATTCCCAGGTCGAAAAGGTGGTCAGCGCCGGGTCCCGGGCCAGGGTGCGATGCGCCAGGGTGGTGCCGCTGCGCGGCACGCCCAGGATGAACACGGGGGCCCGCACGGGCACGCGCCGGAACCGCGGGAACAGCAGATGATCGAGGGCGAGGCAGAGGCCGTGCACCGCCTGGACGGCGGTGAACAGGGGCAGCAGCGCCAGCAGCACCGCGACGCGACGCACGGAGGGCGCCCGGCGCCCGGGGGGCGGCCGCCAAGCCGCGCCGATCAGGCTGCCATACCGGGTCAGACTGTCCCAAAGCAGCGCGATCACCTCAGGCTCCTCAACAGGCTCTCGATGATGGGTGGTCACGGGCGTCGACCCCGGGCCCGACCGGCCCCGACGCCGTCCGCCGACACCGCCCGTCGGCCCGGTGAGACGTCCCGATCCTCTCATCTACCTAAGGGCCCGATCCCCGGACCGCAAATGACGGTTTGACGACAGCGCGCGCCCTGCGGCTCCGGACTACGGCAGCAGCGGCGACCACGCCGGGTCCGAGGCCGCCGTGGGGGTCTGCACGGCCCGCTCGTTGAAGCCCGTCAGGTCCACGCTGTACAGCCGGGCCCCGCCGCCCCCGGGCTGCTCGCGGAAGAACATGAGCACGCGGCCGTTGGGCGCCCAGGTCGGCCCCTCCACCAGATAGCCCTCGGCCAGAATCCGTTCCCCGTTGCCGTCCGGCTTCATGACGCCGATGAAGAACCGCCCGCCCTTCATCTTGGTGAAGGCGATCAGGTCGCCGCGCGGCGACCACACCGGCGTTGCATATCGGCCGTCGCCGAAGCTGATCCGGTTGGCGGGACCACCGGAAGCGCTCATCACATAGATCTGCTGCGCGCCGCCCCGGTCGCTGTTGAACGTGATCTGGGAGCCGTCGGGCGAGAACGACGGCGACGTGTCGATGGCCGGGTTTGCGGTCAACTGCTGGGACTGCCGGGTGCGCAGGTCCATGATGTACAGGTCGGTGTTGCCGCCGTCGGCCATGCTCATGACCACCCGGTTGCCGTCGGGCGAGAAGCGCGGCGCGAAGGTCATGCCGGGGAAGTCGCCGAGCAGCTCGCGCCGGCCGGTGTCGATGTTGAACAGGTACACCCGGGGCACGCCCTGATAGTAGGACATGTAGGTGATTTCCTGCGCCGTGGGCGAGAAGCGCGGCGTCAGGACCAGCGCCTGCCCGTCGGTCAGGTAGCGGTTGTTGGCCCCGTCCTGGTCCATGATGGCCAGACGCTTGGTGCGGTCCGTGGCCGGCCCGGTCTCGGCGATGTAGACGATGCGGGTGTCGAAGTACCCTTCCTCGCCGGTCAGCGCCTTGTAGATCTCGTCGGCCACCATGTGGGCCGCGCGGCGCCAGTTGGCGGGCTCGGTGACGATCTGCGAGCCCACGAGCTGCTGGCCCGCGAACACGTCCCACAGCCGGAAGCCGACCTGAAGCCGGCCGTCCGGCAGGACCTGCGTCTGCCCCTGCACCAGCGCCTGGGCGTTCAGGGCGCGCCAGTCCTCGAACCGGGGCCGGGTGTCCAGCGTCGGCAGGCTCTGGATGAAGGCCGCCGGATCGAGCGGGCGGAACAGCCCGGAGCCGCGCAGGTCGTTGGTGATGACCGCCGCCACCTCCCGGCCGCGCTGGGCGCCTGCGGGGTCGCGTCCCGGGAAGTCGGGGATGGCGATGGGCAACGGGTCCTGGCGGCCGCCGGTGATGTCGATCCGCACCTGGGCCGCCGCCGGCCCGTGGGGCAGCAGCAGGGCCAGGGCCACCAGGACCGTGGCGACCATCGTCAGCGCGGCGGCAAGACGCGGGGAAACCGGACGAAGACGGGGGCGAACGGAACGCATGGCTTGGACCTCGTGTCCCTGAAAGATGGCACCGGGGCGGGTCATCCCGGCCGGGAGTGTAGTCGATCCTTGATGCCCAAGGAATGGGGCATCACTGGGGCGCGGGGGGGGGGGACTTGCGCGTGGGCGCGCGCCTCATCCCTTCACCGCGCCCGCCGTCAGGCCCGAGACGATCCAGCGCTGGAACGCCAGCACCAGCACGATCATGGGCACGGTCACGATCACCGAGGCCGCCATGATCCGCCCCCAGGGCAACTCGTGCTGGCTGGCGCCCGAGATCAGCGCGATGGCCACCGGCACGGTGCGCGTCTCGGCCGTCAGGGTGAATGTGAGGGCGAACAGGAACTCGTTCCAGGCCACAATGAACGCAAGCAGGCCCGTGCTCACCAGGGCCGGCCACAACAGCGGCAGGAACACCCGGCCGATGACGGTCAGGGGGCCGCAGCCGTCCATCAGGGCGGCCTCTTCCAGCTCCTTCGGGATCTGGCGCAGGAAGGTGGTCAGCATCCACACCGTGAACGGCAGCGTGAGCATCAGATAGCTCAGCCCCAGCCCGGCGAGCGAGTTGTAAAGGCCCAGGGAGCGGATCAGCAGGAACATGCCCGACAGGACGGCCACCTGCGGGAACATGGAGACCGACAGCACCGTCCCAAGCAGCAGGCCCCGGCCTCGGAACGACACGCGGGCGAGCGCGAACGCGGCCGTGACCGCCAGCGCCAGCGAGACGGCGACCACGGCCCCGGCGACGGCGATGGAATTCGCGATGTTGCGGGCGAAGGGCTGGTCCCGGAACACGGCCGCGTAATTCGCAAGGGCCGCTTCGTCGGGCCACAGGCCGGGCGTGAACAGGCCGCCGCCACCCTCCAGGCTGGTCATGACCGCGTACAGCAGCGGCCCGACCGAGACCGCCACGATCAGGGCCACCACCGCAGCAAATCCCACCGATCCCGGTCGCGGGGCGGTCATGGCCGGGCCTCCGCCATACGGGCGCGCCCGGCGGTCAGCACCATGACCGCCACCAGGGCGATCACCAGCACCACCAGCGTCGCCGCCGCCGAGCCGGTGCCGGCGGACTGGAAGTCGATCAACTCCCGCCGGGCATAGACCGACATGGTCATGGTTGCGGGGCTGTTGGCGGTCAGCACATAGACCAGATCGAACACGCGCAGCGCATCCAGCGTCCGGAACACCACCGCCACCACCAGCGCCGGCCGGATCAGCGGCAGCGTGACCCGGACAAACACCCGCACGGGGTGGATGCCGTCCACGCGGGCGGCTTCGTAGATGTCGCGGGGCAGCATCTCCAGCGCGGCCAGCACCAGAAGGGCCATGAACGGCGTGGTCTTCCAGACGTCCACCAGGATCACCGAGACCATGGACAGCACCGGATCGGCGGTCCAGGCCAGCGGTTGGGCGATCAGGCCCAGGTCCAGCAGCACCGCGTTCACGACGCCGAACTGGTCGTTGAGCATCCAGGCCCACATCTTGGCCGAAACCACGGTGGGGATGGCCCAGGGCACCAGCACGGAGGCGCGCACCCAGGCGCGGCCGGGAAAGCGTCGGTGCAGGACCAGCGCGACCATCACCCCCAGCACGGTCTCCAGGCTGACGGAGACGCCCGCGAAGACCAGCGTATTGCCGACCGAGCGCCACCACTGGGGATCGACCAGCACGCCGAAGGCCTGCCCGCCGAAGACGGCGTAGTAGTTCTCCCAGCCGACGAAGTCGGCCCCCGCGCCCGCCCCGGCCAGCGAGGCGTCGGTGAACCCCAGCCAGATGGTGCGGCCCAGCGGCCAGGCGGCGACGCACAGCAGCACCAGGGCCATGGGCGCGATCAGCGCCCAGGCCTCCCGCACCCGCCGGGCGTGCAGGGGCGCCCTGCCGGCCCCGGCCATCACGGCCTACCAGCCGCCGCGCTTGATGCGCCGAATCCGATCGGCCATGTCCGAGACAGCCGCCGACGGCTCGGCCTGGCCGCTCAGCACACCATGCACGCCATTGAAGAACGCCGTGCTAACCTGATTGTAGCGGTCGGCGGTCACCGTGGACGGCCGGGCCACGAGGCCGTCGATGACCTCCGCCATGTCGGCGATGAAGGGGGTGGCCTCCAGGATCGCCGGATCGCTGTAGAGGTCCGGACGCGAGGGGTTGAACGATCCCTCGATGGCGCGGCGCGTCTGCTCGGCCGCCCCGGTCAGATGGCGCACCAGCTCGATGGCCGCATCCGGGTTCTCGGAATAGCGGGAGACCGCCAGATGCGCCCCGCCCAGGGTGGCGGCCGACTGCCCCTCCGGCCCGGCCGGCAGCGGGGCCACACCCACCTTGCCCGCCACCGGGCTGTCCTCGCCCTGGGCCAGCGACCAGGCGTAGGGCCAGTTGCGCATGAACACGGCCCGGCCGGACTGGAACAGGCCGCGCGCCTCCTCCTCGGCGTGGTTCAGCACCCCCGGCGGCGAGATGGTGCCGACCCAGCCGGCCGCGCGGTCGAGGGCGGCGGCGGCCTCGGGGGTGTCGATGGAGATCGTGCCGTTGGGCGCGACCACGGTACCGCCGCCGTGGCTGGCGACCCACTCCAGCGCGTTGCAGGTCAGGCCCTCGTAGGCGCGGCCCTGCCAGACATAGCCCCACAGGTCCTCGGCCCCGGCGGCGCGCTCGGCCGCCTGGATGGCCTCGGCCGCCTCGGTCAGCGCCGCCCAGGTCTCGGGCACCGCGACTCCGTGCGTCTCCAGCAGGTCCGTGCGGTAGTACAGCAACCCTGCGTCGATGAACCACGGCATGGCGACCATGCGGCCGTCCACGGTGTTGTTCTCGATCAGGACGGGCAGGTGCTCGCGGGCATCCTCGCCCATGGCCGGCCCCAGGTCCACCAGATGGTCCGCCAGCAGGCCGGGCCAGACCACGTCGATCTGCAGCACGTCGATGTCGCCTGCCCCGGCCGCAAGGAGCTGCTGGTAGAGCCCCAGCCGCTCCGTCGCCGAGTTGGGGATGGCGACCAGATCCACGGTGTGGCCGGTTTCCTCCGCCCAGGCCTGCGCGCCCTGCTCGCACAGGGTGCGTTCCTGGCCCAGCGCCGAGCAGGCGATGCGCAGGGTCTCCGCGCGGGCGGGCACGGCAGCCGCGAGCGCCGCGCCGAGCGCGCCCAGCGCCACCAGCATCCGACGTCCCGGGCGGCGATGGAGTCGAGGGATTCGGGGTCCGGTCATGGCGATCCTCCCTGTCTGTCGATCTGGCGCTTCGGCTTGTTGGTTGCGACCGATGATAGGGCGAGGCCCGCCGCAGGGGAACCGCCCGAGGCCGTCCGGGTCCGCGCGGGGTGGAAACCGGGGGGCGGGACGGCCTACCCTGCGGCCCATCGCCCACAGCAGAGGACCGCCCCATGCGCCCCATCAACCGGATTCTCCTGGCCGGCGCCGCCGGCGCCCTGGGCCGCCAGTTGCGCCCGTTCCTCGCCGGCCACTGCGCCCACCTGCGGGTCACCGACATCGCGGACATGGATCCGCCGGGCGCGGACGAGGAGGTCATCCAGGCCGATCTCGCCGACCCGGTGCCCGTGCTGGCCATGACGCGGGACGTGGACGCCGTGGTCTACGTCGCCGGCAAGGGCATGGAAGCGCCCTTCGACGAGATCCTGCGCGGCCACATGCTGGGCCTGTACAACGTGTTCGAGGGCGCGCGGAAGAACGGTGTGCGCCGGGTGATCTGGGCCAGTTCCATTCACGCCGTCGGGTTCTATCCGTTCAGCCAGGTGCTCGACAGCCGCACGCCGCCGCGCCCGGACACCAACTACGGCACCGCCAAGGCCTACGGCGAGGGGCTGGCGCAGTACTACTGGGACAAGTACGGCATCGAATCGGTGTCCATGCGCATCTGCTCATGCTTCCCCGAGCCGGCGGACCGGCGCATGCTGTCCACATGGCTGAGCTATGCCGACCTGAAGCGGCTGGTGGCCGCCGCGCTGACCTGCACACGCCCGGACCACACGATCATCTACGGGGTCTCCGCCAACACGCATGCGCCCTATGACAACCGCTACGCCGCGCATATCGGCTTCCGGCCGGAAGACAACGCCGAGGCCTGGCGGGCGAAGGTGGAAGCCGAAAAACCGCCCTTCGCCCCCGGCGCGCCGGAGATCGCCACCCACGGCGGCGCCTTCGCCACGTTCGGGCACTTCGATGATCCTCAGCAGGACTAGCCGGGACGGGTTACCCGCCGCCCGCGCCGATCAGGATCGCCGCGATGCGGTCCTGTTGGCCCGCGGCCTCGGCCGGATCGACGGTGGGCGCCAGCAGGTTCTGCCCGAACACGTAGGCATAGAACAGCCGCGCCCGCGCGGCCGCCTCGTCGGGCGGCAGGCCCAGCGCCTCGAACAGCGGGGCCACATGGGCGAGACGCGCCGCGTCCACGGTGGCCACCGCCTCGGCCACCCGCGCGTCGTGGCGCGCCCAGTCCCGCACCGCCATCTCGATGGCCATGCCGCGCGGGTTCGGCTGGTCCAGATAGCGCGACAGCAATCGGCGCAGCACACCCTCGGCGGTCTCGTCCCCATCAGGGGTCACATGGCGCGCGATCACGGTCACGCGGCCGTCGCGCCAGCGCTCCAGCATGGCCGCCAGCAGATCGGCGCGGTCCTTGAAATGCCAGTAGAACCCGCCCTTGGTCACCGACAGGCGCCGGGCCAGGGGCTCGATCCGCACGTTCTCCGCGCCGCCCTCGGCGAGCATCGCGAACCCGGTCTCAAGCCAGGCATCCCGTTGAGTCTTGGCTTCCCGCAGCGGTCCCTCTCCCCTGGCCATCGCGCGCCTTGACGGGGCCGCCCCGCCTCCATACGCTAGCGTATAAATCAAACCACACCCGGACCCCGCCCGCAATGACCGAAGCCCTGCCGGCCCATCCCCCGACCTTCTCGCCCGGATGCCCCGAGTATGTCCAGCGGGTCCACGACAGCTTCCGCGAACAGGCGTTCATGCGCACCCTGGGGGCGAGCGTCGCGGAGGTCGCGCCGGGCACGGTCACGCTGGTCATGCCCTACCGCGAGGACCTGACCCAGCAGAACGGATTCCTCCACGCCGGCGTTACGGCGGCGCTGGCGGACAGCGCGGCCGGCTATGCGGCCTATACGGTCATGGCGCCGGACAGCAACGTGCTGAGCATCGAGTTCAAGCACAACCTGCTGTCCCCCGCCATCGGCGCCCGGTTCCACGCCCGGGGTCAGGTGCTGCGCGCCGGCAAACAGATCGTGGTCGTGCAGGCGACGGTGACGGCCGAGCAGCCGGACGGGCGCGAGAAATCCGTCGCCCTGATGCAGGCGACCATGATGCAGGTGCGGCCCGCTTAGCGACGCAGGTGTCGCCGGCGGCCCTCCGTTTCGCGGGACCCGGAAAAAATCAGCTACTTTCAGGTGCATTTCCTGAGGGCTTGGGCACCCATAAGAAGGGTGACCCCCTCCGATTTCCCCGCTACCCTGCGCTCTGCGGGACGCGCCCCCTCGTTCGGGTAGTGTTCCCGGAACCACCGCCCCCCCCCGGCCGGCCCTGGACACGTCACGGGCAGGACGCCCCCCGAGCCGCCGCGGCCGCGCGGGTCGTTCCGGAGACAGGCAAGAGCCATGCGCCTTCTGGCATCCGTCCGTTTCAAGGTCCTTGCCGTCTCCGCCCTTCTGCTCGGTGCGTTGCTGGCGCTGGCCCTGGGCGTGATGCTGGGGGTCATCCGCCCCAGTTTCCTGGCGCTGGAGGAGGCGCACGCCCGCGGTCACGCCCAACGCATCACCACCACGCTGAACCGGGAGATCGAATCGCTCGACCTGCTGGTCCATGACTGGTCGGCCTGGGACGACACCTACGCCTATGCCGCCACGCGGTCACCGGCCTTTGAAGCGAGCAACCTGCTCGCCGAGACCTTCTCCGGCGCCCATCTCACTCTGATCGCCATCCTCGACACGGCGGGGCGCGAACTGTGGAACCGGGCCTACGACCTGGAGGGCGATGACTTCATGACGCTGCCCTCGATGCAGGGCGGCGGTCTGAACATCCGACAGATCCATCAGTTGGCCCGGGTCCGCCCCGGCGGGGTTCGGGGCCTCGTCGAAACCGACGCGGGCATCATGCTGGTGGCCGCCCGCCCCATCCTGACCAGCCAGGACGAAGGACCGCCGCGCGGCACCATGGTGATGGGTCGGCTGCTGGGCGGATCCCTGCTCGGCGGCCTGGAGGCGGCGGTGGGCGAGCCCCTGACGCTCTGGTCGGCCGATGACCGGGACATGCCGGAGGGGGCCCGCGAAGCCCTGACCCGCGGCGGCGCCGGGCCGCCGGTGATCCGGATCGCCGGAGCGGAGACCATCGCGCTTTACCTGGGCTTCCAGAACGTGTTCGGCGAGCCCGTCATGGTCGCCGGCGCGCGCCTGGAGCGGCGCATCGTCGCCGCCGGGCACACCGCCCTGTCCACCGCCGTCGCCCTGGTCGCCATCGCGGGCCTGGTGTTGATCGGCGCCGTGCTGTGGAGCCAGCAGCATCTGGTTCTCGGTCCGTTGAAGCGACTGACGCACCACATCCAGACCGTGGCCGAGACCGGCGATCTGACCCGAACGATGACCCTCGCCCGGCGCGACGAGTTGGGTACGCTGGCCAATGCCTTCAATCACATGCAGGCCCGCATCGCCCAACTCGCCTATTTCGACACCGTCACCGGGCTGCCCAACCGGCGCCTGTTCACGGACCGGGCGGACCAGATCCTCCGGTTCGCGCGACGGGCGAACCAGCGCGCGGCGATCCTTTTCCTGGACCTGGACGACTTCAAGAGCATCAACGACACGCGCGGCCATTCCGTCGGTGATGCGCTGCTGCGCTCGGTCGCCACCGAACTGCACGCCATGGTGCGCGACTCGGACACCGTGGCCCGGTTCGGCGGCGACGAGTTCGTGATCGTGCTGCATGACCTGCCCACCGAACAGACCCTCTCGGATCTGGCGGACCGCATCCTGGCCCGCATGGCCCTGCCCTTCCAGGTTGGAGAGGCCGGCGTGTTTACCGCCGCCAGCATCGGAATCGCCACCTATCCGGACGACGGAGACACCCTGGAAGCGCTTGTCGCGCGGGCCGACTCCGCCATGTACGCGGCCAAGAGCGAGGGCGGACACCGCGCGCGGCTGCACACCGCCGAACGCCAGCACGACACCGCCCACCTGCTCGACCTGGATCAGACCCTGCGCGAGGCGATGGCCAGCGATCAGTTGTTCCTGGTGTTCCAGCCGGTGGTGGACCTGAAAGACGGACCCATCGTGTCCCACGAAGCCCTGGTCCGTTGGCACCACCCGGAGCAAGGCGACCTGCGGGCCGATGCCTTCATCCACATGCTGGACCGGGGCGGCCTGTACGCGCTGCTCGACGCCTGGGTGCTGCGCACCGCCTGCCGTGCGCTGGCCCAGAGCCGGGCGCAGGCCGAGGCGGGTCTCGGCGGCGGCCCCCGCCCGGAACAGGTCTCCATCAACATCTGCGCCCGCCACGTGGAAGCGGACGGGCTGCTGGGCCTGGTGTTCGGAATCCTGCAGGAGACCGGCGCGCAACCGGAGCAGATCGTTCTGGAAGTGACCGAAGCCGTCATGCGCACCCGCCCGGAGGCGGCCCACCGCGTGCTCACCCAGTTGCGCGACCTGGGCATCCGCATCGCCATCGACGACTTCGGCACCGGCTATGCCTCGTTGACCGCCCTGCACCGGCTGCCCGCCGACATTCTGAAGATCGACCGCAGTTTCGTCGCCGGCCTGCCGGACGACCCGGTGGCCGTGGCCATCGTGCGCTCGATCCTGACGCTGGCGGAAACCCTGGACCTCCAGGTGGTGGCCGAGGGTATCGAGACCGCCGCCCAGCGCGACTTCCTGAAGGCGGAAGGATGCCCGCTCGGCCAGGGGTATCTGTTCGGCGGCTGAGTCGCCGTTCCACGGCAACGGGTTCAGGTTAACATGACGGCCTGTTCCGCGCCGCCTGAGCAGGCCTCTCGAGATCCCTCGTCTCGCTTCGCTCACTCGGGATGACAGACTAAAACGATAGGATGTGATCCTGAAGCCGCGAAGCGGCTGAAGGACCTCGAGCGCAGGTCTCCGACCCCCTGCAAAGACCTGGAAGAGCGATCCCGTTAACCTGAGCCCGTCGCCCCGGCCGCCGTTCACCGGCCCTTGGCAGAGCATGGCCATGCTGCCTATCATCGGCGGCCCGAGCGGCCCGGGTCTCCCGAACCCACCCGGTGTGCCCGCCAACGCATGACGGCCCGCCGTGTCGCCGGCCCGCCTGCCGCGTTCCCCCGAGAGAAGGACCGCTGACACTTGGCGCTTCCCCTTGACGTTCTCATGTGGGTGTCGCTCGCCCTGACCGCTGTCGCTGTCACGTTCTACGTGACGGAGTGGGTGTCGCTGGAACTGACGTCGCTGGGCACGCTGGCGCTGCTTCTGGTCGTTTTCACCGTGTTCCCCGCCATCGGTCCGGACGGCGCCCGCGTGCTCACGCCGCAGGACCTGCTGTCCGGGTTCTCGAACCCGGCGCTGCTGACCGTGATGGCGCTGCTGGTGGTGGGCGAAGGGCTGATCCGCACCGGCGCGCTGGACAGCGTGGCCCACTGGGCCTTCAGCTACAAGCTGTCGGCGGCCACATCGCTGATCCTGATGCTGGTCATCGTGCTGGGCCTGTCCGCCTTTCTGAACAACACGCCGGTGGTCGTGATCTTCATCCCGATCCTGCAGGCCATGGCCAACCGGCTGAAGGTCAACCCCAGCCGGGTCATGATGCCGCTCAGCTATGTGGCGATCCTGGGGGGCATGACCACGCTGATCGGCTCCTCGACCAACCTGCTGGTGGCCAGCACCCTGATGGACATGGGGCAGCCCGGGCTGGGCTTTTTCGAGATCACCGGCCTGGGCCTGGTGCTGGCGGCGGTCGGATTCGGCTATGTTGCGCTAGTGATGCCGCGCCTGCTGCCAGAGCGCGCCGGCATGGCCAGCCAGATGACCCGGCACGGCAAGCAGTTCATCTCGCAGATCGTGGTGCCCTCCGACTCCCATCTGGTGGGCCAGAAGGCGGTCGCCGGCGCCTTCAAGTCCCTGCCCAACGTCACGGTCCGGGTGATCCAGCGGGGCGAGCATGCTGAACTGCCGCCGTTCGACGACTACGCCATCCGACCCGGCGACACCCTGGTGATCGCGGCGACGCGCGACGCCCTCACCGAACTCGCCGCGCGTCACCCCGGCCTGCTGCACCCGCCGCGCCGCCCGGGCGAGGAGGACCGCACCCGCGACCGTCTGCGCGACGGCGGCGAGGAGGAGACCGACACCATCCGCCGCGACGGCGGCGGGTCCAACGGCAACGGGGTGGAAAAGGACCGGCCGGAGCAGACCGAGCAGGTCATGGTGGAGGCCATGATTACGCCCTCGTCCCGTCTGATCGGGCCCAACCTTCAGCAGCTTGCCTTCCGCCAGCGCTATCGGTGTCTGGTCATCGGCATTCAGCGGCGCGCCCGCATGATCCGCACCAGCATGACCCAGATCCGGCTGGAGGCCGGCGACACCCTGCTCATCATGGGGCGCCAGGCCGACATCGAAGCCCTCAGCCGCGAACGCGACCTGGTGGTGTTGTCCGGCACCACGGGCACCCTGCCCCGCCGCCATCATGCCGGGCTGGCCGCCGGCATCTTCGCCGCCGCGGTGGGGCTGGCGGCGGTCGGGCTGGTCCCCATCGTGGTCGCCGCCATCGTCGCCGCGACGCTGATGATCGCCATCCAGGCCGTGAATCTGCGGCAGGCGACCCGCGCGCTGGACCGCAAGATCCTGATGGTCGTGGTCGCGGCGCTGGCGCTGGGGCAGGCCCTGGAGGCGACCGGCGCCGCGACCTTCGTCGCCACCTCGGTGGTCGGCGTGTTCGCGGACCTTGGGCCGGCGGCCATCCTGTCCATGTTCTTCCTGATCGTGGCCGGGTTCACCAACGTCCTGACGAACAACGCCACCGCCGTGCTGTTCACCCCGGTCGGCATCGGGCTGGCGACCCAGTTGGGCGTGGACCCGCACATCTTCGCGATCACCACCCTGCTGGCCTCGAACTGCTCATTCGCCTCGCCCGTGGGCTACCAGACGAACCTGCTCATCATGGGCCCGGGCCACTACACGTTCAGCGACTACACCCGGGCCGGGCTGCCGCTGCTGCTGCTGCTGTGGGTCACCTACAGTCTGGTCGCGCCCTGGTATTTCGGGCTCTAGCCGGGTCGCCTTCGATCCGGACTGGCATGACGGCGCGACCCGCGATACCGTGAGAGGAACGGTGGGTGAATGGGCGTCACCCGCCTTCTCGGCTTCAGCCGGCCACGCACTCCAACGGCCCTCGTCAGCGGCCGTCGGACCCACGTCAGGATTGCCCTGGTCAGGAGGCGCATCGCCATGGATACCATGACCCCCTTCGGTTACATCGTGCTCGGCACCGCCCTGGTGGCCAAGATCCTGATGGCTGTCACGAGCGGCGGCCTGCCGATCTGAGAGGGGCCGTCGCCCCGCGCCCCCGCGTCCCCGCACATGGGGCTGCGTGCCCCGAGGAGCCCGCATGACCCCTGGCAATCGCGCCCCGATTCTGGTTCTCGCCGTCCTGATCGTGCTCGGGGCGCTGGTGTTCACGCAGGCGGGCGGTGACCGGACCCCGCCGCCGGCGCCGAGCGTGGCGGAGGACCCCACCCGCACCGAGGGCGGCAGCGTCATCGCCCGCGACTTCATGGTCGCGGCGGCCAATCCGCTCGCCGCCGAGGCCGGGCGTTCCGTGCTCGCCGCCGGCGGCACGGCGGCCGATGCGGCGGTCGCGGTGCAGGCCATGCTCAATCTGGTCGAGCCGCAGTCCAGCGGCATCGGCGGCGGCGCCTTCGTGCTCTATTGGGACGCCGCCCAGCAGGAACTGGTGACGCTGGACGGTCGGGAGACGGCCCCGATGGCGGCGGACGAAACCTACTGGCTGGGCCCGGACGGCGAACCCGTGGGCTGGTGGGAGGCCGTGGTCGGCGGCCGGTCCGTGGGCGTGCCCGGCACGCTGAAGCTGCTGGAGACCCTGCACGGCCGGTTCGGGTCGCTGCCGTGGCCCGACCTGTGGCAACCCGCCATCGACACCGCCGAAGCGGGCTTTGCGATCTCGCCGCGTCTGGCCGCGTCCATCGCCGCCGCGCAGGACCGGGAGCTGGCCCGCTTCGAAACCACCCGGGCCTACTTCTTCAACCCTGACGGCAGCCCGAAGACCGCCGGCACCATCCTGAAGAACCCGGCGTTCGCCGACACCCTGCAGCGGATCGCGGCCGAGGGCTCCGCGCCCTTCTATACCGGCGACATCGCCGCCGACATCTTCGGGGCCGTGCGCACGGACATCAACCCGGGGATTCTCACGCGGGAGGACCTTGCGGCCTATGAGGTCAAGGAGCGTGATCCGGTCTGCGTGGACTATCGGGGCGACCGGGTGTGCGGCATGGGACCGCCCACCTCGGGCGGGCTGACCGTCGGGCAGATCCTGGGCCTGCTGGAGACATTCGACCTGCCGGCCATGGGTCCGTCCGCCGAGGCTTGGCACCTGTATGTCGAGGCCGCCAAGCTGGCCTACGCCGACCGGGGCCTGTACATGGCCGACTCCGACTATGTGCCCATGCCCACGGCGGGCCTGATCGACCCCGACTACCTGACCGACCGCGCGGCCCTCATCGACCCCGATCGGGCCATGGACACCGCCGAACCCGGCGAACCGCCGCGCGACGAGGCCGCGCTGTGGGCCCCCGACACCCAGCCGGAGCGCCCCGGCACCAGCCATTTCGTCATCGTGGATCAGGCCGGCAACATGCTGTCGATGACCACCACCATCGAGACCGGCTTCGGCAGCCGGGTGATGACCCGGGGCTTCCTGCTCAACAACGAACTGACCGACTTCTCCCGGGCCCCCGCGGCCGAGGACGGCCGGCCCATCGCCAACCGGGTCGAGGGCGGCAAACGCCCCCGGTCCTCCATGTCGCCCACCATCGTGCTGCGGGACGGCGCGCCGGTGCTGCTGATCGGCTCCCCCGGGGGATCACGGATCATCAATTACGTGGCCAACGCCGTGGTCGGCATCCTGGACTGGGACATGGACCCGCAGGTGGCCGTCTCCATGGGCCATGTGGTGAACCGAAACGGCCCGACCGAGGTGGAACAGGGCACGCCGGCGCAGGCATATGCCGACCAGTTGCTTGCGCTGGGCCACGAGGTGACCGCGCGGCCGCTCGAATCCGGGCTGCACGCCATTCTGATCCGCGACGGCCAACTGATCGGCGCGGCCGATCCCCGCCGCGAGGGGGTGGCCGTCGGAGAATAGGTCAGTCCGGGTGCGTGCCCGCCGGATAGACCCGGCCGGCCGGCAGCACCATGCGGAAGGTGCTGCCCTGGCCCGGCGTGCTGAGCACATCCACGCGGCCGCCATGGGATTCCACCGTGGCCCGGACCATGGCCAGGCCAAGCCCGGCCCCGTCGCGCGATGCAATGCTGGGGGAGCGCCCGCGCCGGAACGGCAGGAAGATGTCCCCCAGTTCCTCCTGCGGGATGCCCAGGCCGGAATCGGTCACCGAAACCGCCACCGCGCCATCGTCAAGGCGCGTCAGTTCCAGATGCACCGCGCCGTCCGGGGGCGTGAACTTGAGCGCGTTGCCGAGCAGGTTGAGAATGGCGCGCTTCAGGGCCATGCGCTCGCCCCGGATCCACACCGGCGGGTCCGGCACGTCGAAGGACCACGCCAGCCGATCCGCCTTGGGCTGCACGGTGATCCAGGCCCCGCACTCGCGCAGGATGGTCGCCAGGTCCAGCACCTCGTCGCGCGGCGGGTTGCGGCCCGAATCGAACCGGGACAGATCCAGCAGATCCTCGATCAGCTTCATCAGGTGCTGACCGGCGCCGCCGATGATCCCCGCGTATTCGCGGACCTTGTCGTCCGCCGGCCCCGCCACCCCGGACCCGATCATGTCCGCGAAGCCGACGATGGCGTTGAGCGGCGTCTTCAGATCGTGGCTGATTTTGGCCAGGAACTCGGTCTTGAGATCGGACGCCGCCTCGGCCCGCTGGCGGGCGATCGTCATGGCTTCGTGGCTGCGGTGAGCCCCCGTGATGTCGCGCAGAGAGATCATGTCCCAGCGCCGGGTGCCGCCCGGGTCGTCCAGCGTCAGCAGGGTCCTTGCGACGACCTCGATCATGCGGCGCCCGCGCGCCCGCGACCAGAACTCGCAGGCCACCGGCGCGCCGAAGGCCCGGTCCAGAATTCTGTCGAGCAACTGGGAACTGTTCACGGCCGCCTGATGGTCCGCCATCAGGCTTTCCCCGTCATCGCCGGTGCTGACGACATCGAACAGGTCCCGGAAGCCATGGGTGATGCTCGCCAGACGCCGCGTGCCGTCCCGCTCGCGCACCACCAGGCCGCCGGACTCGCCCCCGATGCTCATCAGACCGCCGGACACCTCCGCCATGGCCTCCAGACGGCTGCCGAGGGCATCCGTCGCTTCCGGCAAGGATGGCGAGAGGTTCCGCGGGTCCAGCACCCGGCGCAACACCTCGCCGCACCGCACCAGGGCGTCGCGGACCCAGGGTTCCCAGTCCCGCGCCAGGTCCTCGTGCGTCTCTTTCCACGCCGCGAAGGATTCGCGCGGGCTGATCGTGTCGCCGGTGCGGACGGCCGGACGGGCCGGGTCGCCGGCCCAGAAGACCTCCCGCACCTCGGCGACGCGGAACGCGCCCAGGACGATCAGCGGCGCGCGCGACAGGATCATGGCCGCGAACCCGGACGGAACGGGCGCACCGCGCGGCTCCGGATCATCGCCGGTCGCGGTGACCCGACGAAGGTCCGGCACGAAGACAACGCCCGAGCCATCATCGTCGGCGGCCAGGGCGGCGGCCAGGGCGCGCCGCGTGGCCGCCGGGGACGGCGCCACCCCGCCCGTGGCCAGGGCATCACCCATGGCCAGCACGGCCCCATCGGACTCCAGGATGTCCTGCAGGCGCTCGGACCCGGTCATCAGCACGGCGACAGGGTCCTCGCCCGCCGCCAGACGGCTTTCCAAGTGGGCGACCCCATGATCCACGATCTGGTTGCGGCGGGTCTCGATATAGAGCCGGTGGGCGCGCACCCGATCCGCGAACGCCTCCGCGGCCTGGATCACGGCCTGCCGGACCGAGGGGCTCACCCAGCGCGGCTGCCGGTGATGGCACGCGATCATGCCCCACAGCACGCCGTCCACCATGACCGAGGCGACCAGGGTGGCCCGCACCCCCATGTTGCGCAGATAGACGATATGGTAGTTTGAGACACTTCTCAGCACGGACAGGCTGAGATCGAGCGGCTCCGCGCCCGGGTCCGTCTCCGCCCCGGCCGCCAGCACCGGCACCGGGTCGGCGGCCACGTCCGCGATGACGCGCAGAAGGTTGAGGGTGTACAGCGCGCGGGCCTGGGAGGGGATGTCGGACGCCGGATAGCGCAGTCCCACGTAAGGCTCCATGCCCTCCTGACGCAGCTCCGCGATCACCTCGCCGCTCCAGTCTGGATGGAACCTGTACATCATGACGCGGTCATAGCCGGTCAGGTCGGCGACCATGCGCGCGGTCTCGTCGGCGATCCGGTGCAGCGCGCCCACGTCAGGCGAGCCGGGACCGGCCTGCTCGGTCACGCGCGTGCGTGGATCGGGAGAGGCGCGCGGCACGGGCGTCCCGTCCGGCTCGATCTCGACGATCACCCGTCCGGCGTAGCGATGCACGGTGACATGGCAGGCCCGCCCATCCGGGGCCTGCTCCGGCGGGCAATGCGCCGAGCGCGTCTCCGGATCCCGGGCCGCCCGGACCGCCGCGATCAGCGGCTGGACAAGGGCCAGCAGGCCGGGCGGCAGGCTCTCGGCCAGCGGCGCGCCGAGCACCGCATCGGGAGGCCGGCCCAGCACCGTCTTGACGTTGGCGCTCGCATGGGTGACCCGGTCCGCTTCTCCACCGATCACCAGAAGGCAGCCGTGCGGCTGAATCCGATCGATCAGGTGGATCGGCTCCGCCTCGCATTCGGACAGGTCCATCGGCTCCGCCCCCCTCCCTCCGGGAAGCATCGGGTCCCTCTCGCGCGCGCTCATCCCTGTCGGTTCCTGACGAAATCCGTGGTCCGCAAGAGAACGGTACAGGATCGCCGCCGGAATGCAAAACCCCGGATGGGGGATCGCCGGATCAATCTCCGGTTGCGGCGTCTGCCCCTGAATATACAAAAGCCCGGCCGACCCGCCCCCCGTGGGAGCGGCCGACCGGGTCTGCCGTCAGCGTCTGTGTCAGCGCAACCGCACCGGCTCAGAACGGGAACAGGATGTCGTAAATCTGCCGGCCGTAGCGCGGTTCGGTCAGATCGGTGACCGTGCCGCGGCCGCCGTAGGAGATGCGCGCCTCGGCGATCTTGTCCCAGTCCACCGTGTTGTCGGAGGCGACATCCATCGACCGGATCACGCCCGACACCGTCAGTTCGCGCAACTCTCCGTTGACCCGCACTTCCTGGCGGCCGGAGATCACAAGGTTGCCGTTGGGCAGCACCTGCAGCACCACGGCGGCGAGACGGATGTTGATGGTCTCGGCGCGGGTCATGGCCCCGGTGCCGTCGTGGTCGCTGGTGGAGCCGAAGTCCACCAGGTCGGGCGGACTGATCGCTTCCGGGAAGAAACTGGCCAGCCCGGCCTCGTAGCCCAGGAAGCTGTTGAGCCCGGCGGTCTCGCCGCCGCCGCGCGCCTGGGTCAGGGAGTTGGCGAGCGTGGCCTGCTCGTTCTCGATATCCACGACCACGGTCAGGATGTCGCCCACCTCGCTGGCCCGCTGGTCCTTGAAGAAGGCGCGCGCCCCCGGCCGCCACAGGCTGTTCGGGTTGGGGGTGGCGACCTCCGGCGTCGGCATGGGCATGGAGACCGGCTTGTAGTCCCGCCGCAGGGTGGGATTCTCCACCTCGCTCATGCCGGGGGCGTCACCGACCTCGGCCAGGCGCTGCAGCGTCTTGCACCCGCCCAGCGAGCCGCCCAGCAGGCCGACGGCGAGCAGGATGCACAGGCCCCGGGCCGCGCGACGGCCCATGGGCGCGAAGGGAGCGAAACGGGGCTGGCGAAGCGGAACGGAGGTCATCGGATCTCTCCCACGAAACGGGCTTGATGTCCCTGGCGGGACGGCGGGGCCGCAACCGGACCGGCCCCATGACATTCGGCGCCACGGACCGGAGGCCGGCCACGGGCTCCAACGGTCCTCGGCAGAGGCCCACGGCCTCAATTCGACACGGTCACCATGTTCGGCGCGACGCGGACGGTGTTCTGCCCGGTCACCACGGCCAGGATCTCCTTGCCCGAGGCCATGTTGGCCACCCGCACGGTCTCGCCCTTGGCGCCGGCTTCCAGAGCGCGGCCGCGCGCGGTCAGGGTCATGAAGGGCGTTTCCAGGACCATCGTGACCAAGCCGTTGCGCTGGACCAGCTCCGGCATGCGGACCTGATTGACGCGCACCGGCTGGCCCGCCTGGATGCCCTGGCGCGCGGCCTGACCGATCAGGTCGTCGATCTCAAGCAGCGTGTTCGGCCCGACATCGCCGCCGCGCAGGGTTTCCCAGCGCACGTCGGCTTCGGTGATGACCATGCCGCGCCGGATCGGACGCACCAGCACGGGCACGTCGATCGCCTGATGGACCGAGCCGGCCAGCCGGATCAGTCGGGCCGACGGCCCCTCCGCCGGCACCTGGACCATGGCGTTGAAGCGGCCGGTGCGGTCGTCGTAGTACAGGTCGCGCACCGCCACCCGCATCTCATCCGGCGACCCCACGGCGGCGCGGATGTTGTGGGCGGTGATGTCCACCTCGGCATCGAAGGGGATTCCCTCCGCCAGCAGGCGCTCGCGCAGGGCGTCAATGATGTGGTCGCGGCCGATGGTGTAGCTGCGCCGGTTCACCACCGTCTGGACGTAGCGGCTGGCCGGCGACCAGTCCACGCCGTACTCGACCGCAAGGTTGTTGAGGTAGTCGGCCCCCAGCACCAGCCGCTCGCCCGGCTGCGGGGCATGGCCGATGGGGATGGCCGCCACCTCCGGCGGCAGCCCGCCGAATACGTCGCCAAGCTGGATGAGCGCGCGCTCGATGGTCACTTCAGGGCGCAGCGCGGCCCGCAGGGAATAGGCGTCGCCCCGCGCCGGGGTCGGCGGCGCATCCAGCACGGCGCGCCGGGTGGACTCGTCCGACAGGGCATCGGCCAGCGCCACGATATCCGGGTGCCAGCGGGACGGCGGCGGCGTCTGCCCGCCGGTGGCGTGCGAGGACAGCCCCGTGACCGCGCCCGCCGTGGTCCCCTGCGGGGCCTGAGGCACCACCACCTCGTTGGCCGCGGCGACACCGGGCGTCCCCGCGCCCAGCCCGAGGGCCAGGACGACGGCGCACAGGCCGGGGCCGACCCGGCGGGCCGGAGCGGCGGAGCGAAGCCGTGCGATGCGGGGTGTGGTGGTCATCGGAAGCCTCCGTCAGGGGCTGGCGTCAGGGGCTGGCGTCAGGGGGTGGGCGGTCGCGGCGCGGCCCGGTTACTTCATCCGCGAGACGGTGGACATCATCTCGTCCGAGGTCGTGATGGTCTTCGAGTTCATCTCGTAGGCCCGCTGGGCGCTGATGAGTTCGGTGATCTCGGCGACCACGTTGACATTCGAGGACTCAAGGAAGCCCTGCAGCACGGTCCCGTACCCCGGCTGACCCGGGTTGTTGGAACTTGGGTTGCCCGAGGCCTCGGTCTGGGTAAACAGGTTGTCGCCCTCGGGGTTCAGGCCGGCCTCGTTGGGGAAGATGGCAAGCTGAATCTGGCCGGCGCTCTGCATCGCGTTCTGGCCGTCCAGCTTGTAGAGCACTTCGCCGGACTGGTTGACGGTGATGCTGACCGCCTCGTTCGGGACGGCCTGCACGCCCTGCACCTTGAACCCGTCGTGGGTGACCACCTCGCCGTCGGGGCTGAGCTGGAACGAGCCGTCGCGGGTGTAGCCGGTCTCGCCCGAGGGCAGATCGATCTGGAAATAGCCCTTGCCCTCGATCGCCAGGTCCAGGCTGTTGTTGGTGCTGAGCATGCTGCCCTGTTCGGTGATGCGGTAGACGGCGGCCGTCTTCACACCCAGACCGAGTTGCACCCCCGCCGGCACGATGTTGCCCGTGTCCGCCGAGGCCGAGCCCGCGCGCCGCAGGCTCTGATACAGCAGGTCGTGGAATTCCGTGCGCCGGCGCGTATACGCCGTCGTGTTCATGTTGGCGATGTTGTTCGAAATCACTTCCACGTTCTGCTGCTGGGCCAGCATGCCCGTGGCCCCGATGTTCAGCGAGCGCATGGTATCCTCCGCCCCTCGGTCACACGTCCTGGGCGCCGGACAGGACCTTGATGGCCCGGCCCTGACGCTCGGATTCATCCTCGATCATCTTCTGCACCTGCTCGTAGGCCCGCTGGACCTGAATGAGCTTGGTGATCTGCGCGGTCGCCTCGACGTTCGACCCTTCCAGCATGCCCTGTTCCAGGGCCATGCCCGTGGCCTCCTCCGGCTCCTGCTCGCCGGCGTCGTACAACCCGGCCTGGACCCGCAACAGGGCCTGCTCGTCCTCGAACGAGACGATGTTCATGCGCCCGATGTTGCCGTTCTCGGTCGAGACGGTGCCGTCCTTGGCGACCGTGATGCGGCTTTCGTTGGGCGCGATGAAGAACGGCGTGCCGTCGGTGCTCAGCACCGGGTGGCCGCTGCCGGTCACCATCATGCCGTCGGCGTCGAGCATGAACCGGCCGTTGCGGGTGTAGAAGCGGCCGAAGTCGGTCTCGACCTCGAAATAGCCGGGGCCGTTGATGGCCACGTCCAGCGGATTGCCGGTCTGGGACAGCGGACCCAGGCCCACGTCGCGCTTGGTCCCGAAGTCATAGGTATAGGACAGCATGTCCGGAAAGGCGCTGTCGGCGCCTTTCGACGGGGCCAGATACTCCGAGAACATGAGATCCTGGCTCTTGAAGCCGGGCGTGTTCATGTTGGCGATGTTGTTCGCCACCACGTCCATCTGCCGCCACAGGGCGGTCTGCCGGGACAGGGCGATGTAGGATGGCGTCTGCATGGTCGGTCGGGCCTGTGTCTGTCCTGTGGGGGCCGGCCTGGGTCGGCGGCCGCAAGGGTCGCGCTCTGCCAAGCAGACTTCATGCCAGTTTTCCCGAGCCGCCCGGACCGGCCCCTCCGGCGGCCCTCGGGCGCGCGGAGCCGCCCCGCCGCCCAAGCCGGAAGCGTCCCCCGGCGCGGGTTGCCGGGCAGTTCTTGCCGCCCCGGCCCGGGCGCTGAACCCTTTCTTAAGGTCTGACGCCTACCCTTCTCCCACCGGCACGATGCGGCGTCGGACAGGTGCGCCCGTGCGCGGCGCCCCTTTTCCGGACTGGGGATCGGCCGGGTGCTCGGGCCCCGGGGATCCGGGTCGCTTCGCCGCCCGCCCCCGCCCGCTCGCACGGTCACCCCGCAACCACCCCAGGGATTGCCAGGACCCATGGCCGACGATCTGGAAGAAGACTACGACGACTCCGACGGCGACGATTTCGAGGAGGACGGAAAACGATCCGGCGGCAAGAAGAAGCTGCTGCTGATCCTGCTGCCCGTGCTCCTGCTCATCCTGGCGGGTGGCGCCGGCGCGTTCTTCACCGGCATGCTGGACCCGCTGCTCGGCGGCGGCGGTGACGACGCCGCGCACGGCAGCCCCAGCGCGGGGGATGACGGTCACGGCGGTGGTGGCGGCCAGGGCGACGACGACGGCCACGGCGGCGGCGGCACGCTGGGCGGCACCGTGTTCTACGACCTGCCGGAAATGGTCGTGGACCTAAACACGGGATCGCGCAAGCCCCACTTCCTGAAGGTGCGGGTCAGCCTGGAACTGGCCAACCCGAACGACGTGGCCCGCGTCGAGGAGGTCATGCCGCGCGTGATCGACAACTTCCAGGTCTTCCTGCGCGAGCTGCGGGTGGAGGATCTGCAGGGCGCCGCCGGCATCTATCGGGTGCGCGAGGAGTTGCTCCGCCGGGTCGGCAACGCGGTGCGGCCGGCCCGCGTGAACGCCGTCCTGTTCAAGGAAATGCTGGTGCAGTAGAGACGGCGCGCCGCTCCCCGGCGGCCACCCCCGAGACGGGATCCCCGAGACAGGATTCCCGAGACAAGATCGAGGACAGGGCCAGAGATGACGCCAGCCGACGAACCCGGCCGCGAGGTCAGCAAGGAAGACGAGGAAGCCATGATGGCCGAATGGGCCGCCATGGTGGACGACGACGAGGGCGAGGCTGGCGCGGCCGGCGGCGGCGAGGGCGAGGGCGATGCCGATTCCATCGCCGCCGAATGGGAAGCCATGCTCGGCGAGGAAGAGGGCGGCGACGACGACGGCGGCGGCGGCGGCCGGGAGAGCACCCGCGTCCTGAACCAGGACGAAATCGACAGCCTGCTCGGCTTCGACGAGACCGAGGAGATCAACACCGACAAGTCCGGCATTCAGGCCATCCTGAACAGCGCGCTGGTGTCCTATGAACGCCTGCCCATGCTGGAGGTGGTGTTCGACCGGCTGGTGCGCATGATGTCCACGTCCCTGCGCAACTTCACGTCGGACAACGTCGAGGTCTCACTGGACAACATTCTGTCGCTGCGCTTCGGCGACTACCTGAACTCGATTCCGCTGCCCGCCATGCTGTCGGTGTTCAAGGCGGAGGAGTGGGACAACTCCGGCCTGCTGACCATCGATTCCTCGATGATCTATTCCATCGTGGACGTGCTGCTGGGCGGCCGTCGCGGCACGGCGGCCATGCGGATCGAAGGCCGGCCCTATACGACCATCGAACGCAATCTGGTCGAACGCCTGGTGCATGTGGTGCTGGCCGACCTGTCGGCCGCGTTCGATCCGCTGTCGCCGGTGACGTTCCGGTTCGAGCGCCTGGAGACCAACCCGCGCTTCGCCACCATCTCGCGGCCCGCCAACGCCGCCATCGTGGCCAAGCTGCGCATCGACATGGAGGATCGCGGCGGCCGCCTGGAGCTGCTGATTCCCTACGCCACCCTGGAGCCGGTCCGCGAGCTGCTGCTCCAGATGTTCATGGGCGAAAAGTTCGGCCGCGATTCCATCTGGGAAACCCACCTGGCCGAGGAGATGTGGTTCACCGAAGTGGAGATGGAAGCGATCCTGGACGAGGTGGACATGCCGCTGCGCCACATTCTCAACCTGGAGGTCGGCTCGCAGATCATGTTCAACGCCACCCCGGACTCGACCGTGATGCTGCGCTGCGGCGACGTCCCCATGTTCGCCGGCCGTATGGGGCGGCGCGGCGCCAATATCGCCATCCGCGTGGACCGAAAGGTCCGTCAGAACAAGTCGGCGACCTGATGAGTGCGCATCCCGCCGCCTGCCCGGCCCTTCCGGCCGGATGCCAACGCCTCGTGAGGCCGACATGGAGCTGAGCCTGATCCTGGACATCGTCATCGTCGTGCTGCTGGTGCCCACCATCCTGTTCGCGTGGGTGCTCAACAGTCGGCTGGCCGATCTGCGACGCAATCGCGACGAGCTGGCCCGGCTGATCGGCAGCTTCAACGAGGCGACCCACCGCGCCGAGGCGGGCATTCCCAAGCTGCGCAAGGCGGCCGACGATGCCGGCCGGGCGCTCGCCGACCGGGTCGAGAAGGCGCAGATCCTGCGCGACGACCTGGCCTTCATGGTGGACCGGGCCGAGACCACCCTGGGCAAGCTGGAAGACGGCACGCGGGCCAGCCCCCGTGCGGCCCGCAGCGGCGGCGGGTCGTCCTCCGCCGGTCAGCGCGGTGACGTGGAACGCGCCCTGACGGAGGCCCGGGACCGCTCCGGCCGGCCGGACGGCGGCTACGGAAGCGGCCGCTCCGAGGGCGCGGGTCAGACCGTCCCCGCCCCGCCGCCCGTGCCCGGACGCGGCGCCGGATCCCGCGTCAATGGCGGCAGCGGCGGCGGCGGCGGCGGCGGCGGCGCACAGCCCCAGCGCGCGGACGACGAGGACGACTTCTTCATCGAGGACGAGCGCTCCGAAGCCGAACGGGAGCTGCTGCGCGCGCTGCGCTCCGTGCGCTGACGACGCGCGGTTCGGTCGCTCGGACCGCCCCGACCGGCGGTCCTCCGGCTGCCGTCGCACCGCCTGCGGTTTGATCGCCGCCATGCGGTACAGGGCGCCGAACCCGGATCACCGTTCTGTGACTCTGCAGGGGTCGACCCCGCCTCACGAGGTCCTTCGGTCGCCCCCGGCGACGCTTCGCGTCGCCGCAAAGAAGCACGACCATCGGAACGATGGTCGCGGGGGCTCCCTCAGGAAGACACACCTTTAATAGAGAGTGTCATCCTGAGCGCCCGACGGGCGCGAAGGATCTCGTGATGGGGCAAGAACCATGACACCCCCGTCATCTGGATTCGGAGCCCTGCCACGCGCAACCGCGAACTTGTCTCAACTCGTTCCTTTCCCATATCATTCGCGGAGCCCAGCGACGTGAAGGGAGACGCGCCGCATCTGGCGGGCAGATCGGCGAATAATCGGCAGAACCCCGGCGTAATACGAATACCAGCGGCGGGTGAGTGTGACTCATCCGCCTGTTCGGCACCGGCCCGCGCGCGGCCGGTCTGGCCCGTCCGGGCTGCGCCAACAAGGGAGGACCGTGACCATGGGACGCCAGATCGAAGTCACTGAATTGATCCTGCGGGATGCCCACCAAAGCCTGATGGCCACGCGGATGGCCATGGAAGACATGGTCCCGGTCTGCGAGGACCTGGACAACGCCGGCTTCTGGTCCCTGGAGTGCTGGGGCGGGGCCACCTACGACGCCTGTATCCGCTACCTGAACGAGGATCCGTGGGAGCGGCTGCGCACCTTCCGCGAACTGATGCCCAAGACGCGGCTGCAGATGCTGCTGCGCGGGCAGAACCTGCTGGGCTATCGCCACTACGAGGACGGCGTGGTCGAGCGCTTCTGCGACAAGGCGGCCAAGAACGGCATGGACGTCTTCCGCATCTTCGACGCCCTCAACGACCTGCGCAACCTGAAGACCGCCATCGACGCGGTGAAGCGCACCGGCAAGGAGGCGCAGGGCACCATCTGCTACACGGTCTCGCCGGTGCACACCACCGAGGCCTTCATCGAGATGGCCCAGCAGCTCAAGGACATGGGCGCCGATTCCATCTGCATCAAGGACATGGCCGCGCTGCTGAAACCCCAGCCCGCCTATGACCTGGTGCGCGGCATCAAGCAGACCTGTGGCGAGGATACCCGCATTCACCTGCACTGCCACGCCACCACCGGCGTGACCTTCGTCTCGCTGATGAAGGCGATCGAGGCCGGCTGCGACGTGGTGGACACCTCGGTCAGCTCGCTGTCGCTCGGCTCGGGTCACAACCCGACCGAGGCCCTGGTGGAGATGCTGGAGGGCACGGGATACGAGACGCGCCTGGATCTCAAGCGCATCCGCCCCGTCCGCGATCACTTCGCCGAGGTGCGCAAGCGCTATCGCCACTTCATGAGCGACTTCACGGTGATCGACACCGACATCTTCGAAAGCCAGATCCCCGGCGGCATGCTCTCCAACATGGAGAACCAGCTCAAGGGCCAGGGCGCGGGCGACCGGGTGCGCGAGGTGATGGAAGAGGTCCCGCGCGTGCGCGCCGATTCCGGGTTTCCGCCGCTGGTCACGCCATCCAGCCAGATCGTGGGCACCCAGGCTGTCTTCAACGTGCTGACGGGCCGCTACAAGACCATGACCAGCGAGTTCGCCGACCTGATGCTGGGCTACTACGGCACCACGCAGGGCGAGAAGAACGCCGAGGTCCTGCAGCAGGCCGAGGCGCAGCAGCAGAAACCGGCCATCACCGGCCGTCCGGCCGACCTGCTGGAGCCGGAGTGGGACCAGCTCCGCGACGCCGCCGCCGCGCTGGAGGGCTTCAACGGCAGCGACGAGGACGTGCTGACCTACGCCATGTTCCCCCAGGTCTCGACCAAGTTCTTCAAGACCCGCCACGAAGGCGCGAAGAGTCTCGCCAAGGACCCGGAGGCCTCCAAGACCACCGAGGCCCCGGCCCCCGCAGCCGGCGCGGGCGGCGCCGCGCGCAAGGACCCGGTCACCTACGTGGTCACCCTGAACGGCCGCGAACATCAGGTCCGGGTGTCTCCGGCCGCCTGATCCATCATCCCTGACAGACCACCCTGGCGGGCGTGTCCGGACCGGCTCCGGACGCGCCGTCGGCCGGGGCGCGGATACCCATCCACAGGAGAGGAACGCCTGATGGCCGAGGACAAGGGGGGCACACCGCCCGCGCAGCAGAGCATGGAGGACAGGATCGCGGCCCTCGCCGCCGCCCGCACGCGCGTGCAGGAGGGCGGGGGCGCGGCCCAGATCGAAAAGCAGCACGCCGCCGGCAAGATGACGGCGCGCGAGCGGGTCGATCAGTTGGCCGACCCGGGCAGTTTTCAGGAACTCGGGCTGTTCGCCAAACACCGCGCCACGTCCTTCGGCATGGCGGACCGCGACCTGCCCGCCGACGGCGTGGTGACGGGCTGCGCCAAGGTGGA
This sequence comes from Roseospira navarrensis, assembly GCF_009601025.1. GTDB lineage: Bacteria > Pseudomonadota > Alphaproteobacteria > Rhodospirillales > Rhodospirillaceae > Rhodospira > Rhodospira navarrensis. Next base: position 118,262 of record NZ_WIVE01000003.1, read on the forward strand.
CGGCAAGGTGGTGCATCTGGCGAGCCAGGACTTCACCGTCTCCGGTGGCGCCGCCGGTGAGGCGCACAGCCTCAAGGTGGCCGAGATGATGGCGCTGTCGCTCAAGACCGGCTCGCCGTTCGTGTTCATCAACGACTCCGGCGGGGCCCGCGTTCAGGAGGGGATCGACAGCCTCTCGGGCTACGGCCGGGTGTTCTACAGCAACGTGATGCTGTCCGGCTCGGTGCCGCAGATCTCGCTGATCTGCGGGCCGTGCGCCGGCGGGGCCTCGTACAGTCCGGCGCTGACGGACTTCATCATCCAGACCCGTCAGGCGCAGATGTTCATCACCGGGCCGCAGGTCATCAAGCAGGTGACCGGCGAGACCGTGACCGCCGAGGCGCTGGGCGGCCCGGACGCCCAGATGAACCGCTCCGGCGTGGTGCATCTGGTGGCGGACGACGATGCGGACGCCATCTACCAGTGCCGGCGGCTGCTCAGCTTCCTGCCGCCGAACAACCTGGAGGATCCGCCCCGGCTGCCCTTCGACGACGCGCTGGAGTCGGATCCGGCCCTCAACGACATCGTGCCGACCGACGTCAAGACCGGCTACGACGTCCGCGACGTCATCACCCGCTGCGTCGATCATGGCGACCTGCTGGAGATCCAGCCCGGCTTCGCGCCCAATCTGGTGATCGGCTTCGCCCGCATTCAGGGCCGGTCCATCGGCGTGGTGGCCAACCAGCCCAGCGCGATGGCGGGCGCCCTGGATATCAATGCCTCGGACAAGGCGGCCCGGTTCATCCGCTTCTGCAACGCCTTCAACATCCCGCTGGTGACGTTCGTGGATGTGCCCGGCTTCCTGCCCGGCGTGGAGCAGGAATACGGCGGCATCATCCGGCACGGCGCCAAGATGCTGTTCGCCTATTCCGCGACCACGGTGCCGAAGGTGACGGTGATCCTGCGCAAGGCCTACGGCGGCGCCTACCTCGCCATGTGCGGCAAGGACCTGGGGGCCGACCGGGTGGTGGCCTGGCCGTCGGCCGAGGTCGCCGTGATGGGCGCCGAGGGCGCGGCCGAGATCGTCTTCCGCAAGGCCATCGCCGAGGCCGAGGACACGCCGGCCAAGCGGGCGGAGATGATCCAGCTCTACCGCGAGGCCTTCGCCAATCCCTATGTGGCGGCGGGCCGTCGGCTGGTGGACGACATCATCGAGCCCGCGGAAACCCGACGCTATCTGGGGCAGGCCCTGGAGAGCCTGTGGACCAAGCGCGAGACGCGCCCGCCCAAGAAGCACGGCCTGATCCCGCTGTGAGCCCGCCCCCCGACCGCACAACGCCCCCTCGGGGGGACAGGAGCGACAAGGCATGAGCGAACTGACCCTGGACGATGTCATGGCCGCGATCCAGAGCCTGCGCGCGGACATGCGCGGCGAGATCGACGCGCTCGGCGACCGGATCGCGGCCCTGGAAGCCCGCCAGGACGAGACCGAACGGGAGCGGGACGCGGAGGTGGACCCCGAGACCCTGGTCATGCTGGCGGCCGCCGTCACCTCCTACCTGGGCAAGCGGGTGCGCATCCGGTCCGCCCGCCGGGTGCGGACGGGCGCGGACGGCGCACCCGCCTGGGCCCGCCACGGCCGCGCCGCCATCCAGGCCTCGCACCGCCTGACCCGGGGCCTCTGAGCCCCGGACCCGCAACGGGCCGATGCGTCGTCTGGCGCGCATCGGCCATTGGCATGACAGCGGCCCACCGGCCCGGCCGCGGCTCCCCCCGCGCCCGCCCGTCCGCCGCCTTCCGCAGGAGTTCCGACCGTGAAACTGCGCATCGATCTCGACGGAAAAACCTATGACCTTGATGTGGAGGTCCTGGAGGAAGACCGGCCAGAGCAACGGCCCGGCTATCTGCCGCCGCACGCGCCGCCGATGACGGTGCGATCCTCGAAGGGGCCGGCGCCGGCCGGTGAGGGCGGGGGCGCCTCGGGCCCGGCGGACGAGGGGCCCGTGGACGAGGACAAGGTGTCCCGCAGCCCGCTCTCCGGCGTCGTCAACCGGATCGCCGTCAAGCCCGGCCAGACGCTCAAGCAGGACGAGCTCATCATGGTTCTGGAGGCCATGAAGATGGAAACCAACGTGGTCGCCGGCCATCCGGGCACCGTCAAGGCGCTGCGCGTGGCGGAAGGCGACGGCGTCAAGGTCGGGCAAATCCTGATGGACTATGAGTGAGACCGGCGGCGGATGAGGATGACTCATCCGCCCCCGGCGCCCGACGGAGGCACACCAGACAAGACTTGGCACCTCACAGGCGGAGGTGTGCCGGACGGGGCTTGCAGCCCCGTCCGGCCTCGCGGGTCGAAGCCCCCCCTCCGTCCAGGGCGCACAAGCCCTGCGAAACAAGGCGGCCTCCCAGTCCGAATACGCCCTCTGCGGCAGTAAAGGTGTACGGTGCAAGGGCGTGTGCCGGCTGCCCAGGGCTCCGAACCCGGATGACCGTTCTGTGACACTGATGGGGTCAAACCCGCCTCACGAGGTCCTTCGGTCGCCCCCGGCGACGCGTCGCGTCGCGGCAAAGGCGCGCGACCATCGGACCGATGGTCGCGGGGGCTCCCTCAGGATTGTCTGTTTGATTTGTGGCATTGTGGAGATGCCGGGTTGCGGGGCCCCGGGTGGCCACCCGGGGCCCCGCACCGGATCGTGTGATCGTCTCAGGATGGGGTCTTTGCCCGTTGTCATCGTGATCCGCGATCCGG